>NZ_JBKECZ010000027.1:0-6503 GCF_047975165.1 Mycobacterium sp. | reverse complement strand
TGCCAGGAGTTCATCACCCAGCTGGGTCGGAACTTCCAGGTGATCTACGAGCAGGCCAACACCCACGGCATGAAGATCCAGAACGCCGGCAACAACATGGCGCAGACCGACAACGCCGTCGGCTCCAGCTGGGCCTGAGATCAATCCGCGGCCCGTGGCGGGGTACGGCTAGCCCGTATCCCCGTCACGACCGTCGGCTTCGTACGCCCGCGCACGGTATTCACCGTGGGCGGGCGTACGTCGTTTTTGGTGGGCGTACGTCGTTGGTTCGGACATCGTGAGTCGTTCGCGAGCGTAACGGGGCTGCGATTTCGCGCCCCGGATTTCGCCGTGGCGTTGCGCTCGCGAGCGAGTCAGAAGCGGCCGCCACCGCCGATGAAGCCGCCACCGTCGGATCCGCCGAAGGAGGTGGGGCTCCAGCCGCTACCGCCGCCGAACCCGCCCCGCATGCCCCCGCCGAGCATGTCGCTGATGATGATGCCGCCGAGCACCGCACCGGTGTTGGCATCCCCTCGGCGGGTGTACATACGCCGCTCCGCCTGCACGTCGGCATTGGCCAGCGACTGAGCCCGAGCGGCCAGTGTCGAGGCGCTGTTGGCGTGGTCGATGGCCTCAGCCAGGTTCGATGATTCCTTTGCTTGGGCTGCCTCGAGTTGGCGTTTGGCCTCGGAGAGGCGAGTACGGGCGTCGGGGCCGATGCTGCCCCGCCGGGTGTCGATGAATTCAGACACCGCGTGCACCCGCGACTGTGCCGTGAACAGCGCCTGCTCGTACGAGCGGTTGAGCCGTTGGATGTCAGCCTGCTCCTGGGCCACTGCGGCCAGGACTCGGTCAAGTTCGGCGTCGGCCTTGGTCAGCAGGCCGAAAGCGCTCAGCGGATCGGCTGTGTCCTGCAAGTCGGCGTGGCCCCCGGAATGGTCCAGGGCCCTGGCTGCTGCGTCACGCGCGCTGATCAGTTGCCCGGTGGACGCCGACTTGTTGCTGCCACTGCGCAGCAGGGCATTGGCCCGCTTGATATCGTCTCGGACCTCGGCCAGCAACGCCGGCAAGTGTTCCACGGCGTGCCGGATATCGCCGGCGGCAGAATCGATCGCATCCAGCATGGAGCGCGCTTGGCCCAGCGCGGACTCGGCGGCGTGGATGCCGTCGACCAGGCGAGACTGCTGTCCGGCCGACCCCCCGCCGACCGATTCACGGGCCGCGCCGATGTTGCGGTCGGCGAATTGCAGCCGTCCCTGGGCGGCGGCCGCATTGCCCGAAATCGACGCCAGTGCCGCGGACCCGAATTCAGCGTTCAGCTCTGCCAGCCGCTGCTGGGCGGGGGCGATCCGGGCGGTGAGTTCGACGTACAGTCTGGTCAGCGCCTCGATCCGGGATGGCGCGTTGATCACCAGATCGCGTAGCTGTTCGAATGCTTCGGTCTGCGACTCCAGTTCGAGGTCCGCGGTGGCCGCCGAGACGATCACCCGGGTCAGCAGATCGCGCCGCTGTGCCGGAGTCTCGGGCTTGTCGTCGTCGAGTTGCTGGCGCACCGTGAAGGCCTCGGTCAAGGCGGCCTTGGCGTTGTTCACCGCCTGAGTGAATTCCGCCGTGCGCTGCGAGCCGAACTCCTCGACGGCCAGTTCGAGTTCGTTGGAGCTGGTGCGTACCGCGTTGTCGACTTCCACCACCTTCGCTCGGGACAGTTCGTCGAGAATGTCCAGCGGTACCGTAGCCAGCGCGGCCGGATCGGTGGCGTCTAGGCGTCGAGCGGCCGCCAGCCCTTTGATTCGTCGTCGTCGCGCACGCCGGCGTGCCAGCAACAGCAACACCACCGCCGCGACGGCGATGGCGGCGAGCGCTACGAGCAGTGCGGTGCTTCCCGTCGAACTGGGCGCCACGTTGAGGCCCTGGGCCGCGGCGATCGCGGCACCCTTCCAATCCCCGCTGCGCAGCGCGGGTTCTATCCGGTCGCGGCGCAAGCTGCGGACCTGGCTTTCGGTGATGCCTCGCATCCCGGTGGGCACCATGAAGGCGTACGACCTGCCGGCAGTGGATACCGCGAGCAACGCGTCGTCATCATCGAGGTCGCTGAGCCGGATGGTGTTCTTCGCCCAGCTCACCGCGTTCTGGCCGGAGAAGTCATCGACATAGACCACCCAGAGCCGCGTCCGGCGTTCGCCGTAAAGCCTGCTGACCGCCGAGCTCACCGCCGCCCGGTCGCTGCTGGACAGTACTCCTGCGTCGTCGGTGACGTAGCCCGGCAATCGCAACGGTGGCTGCGCCAGGGCGGGTGTGGCCGACAATAACCCTGCGGTCAGCCCCGCAGCGATGATCGCCAGGATGGCTGTGAACGGGCGGACAATGCGCATGTTGGCCAATCTAGCCTGGTTCGGCTCGGATATTGCTATTTGGGAGACCGCTGAATGTGCAATGTCGGCCCTGGCAGACTGTGGATCGGTGAGCGCGAATCAGTACGACCCATACGCCGACGCCGACCGCGCGAGGCGGGTCCCGGAGGTCCCCAAGACCGCGGGCCTGCCGGGTGCCCAAGGCCAGCACCGCACCGGCTTTGCCCGTGACCGGGCGCGGGTGCTGCACAGTGCGGCGTTTCGGCGACTCGCCGACAAGACGCAGGTCGTCGGCCCTCGCGAAGGTGACACGCCGCGCACCCGGCTGACGCACTCGCTTGAGGTTGCCCAGATCGGGCGCGGAATGGCAATCGAACTGGGGTGCGATCTGGACCTGGTCGAGTTGGCAGGCCTGGCACACGACATCGGCCATCCGCCCTATGGGCACAACGGAGAACGAGCCCTCGATGAGATCGCCGCCGGCTTCGGCGGTTTCGAGGGCAATGCGCAGAACTTCCGCATCCTGACCGGCATCGAACCCAAAGTGGTTGATCTTCAAGGCCGTAGTGCCGGGCTGAACTTGACCCGGGCCGCGTTGGACGCGGTGACGAAATATCCCTGGTTTCGCGGTGAGGGTCCCGGGAATCGCAGCGGCAAGTTCGGTTTCTACACCGAGGATCAGCAGGCTGCCGCCTGGGCCCGCTGCGGGGCACCCACGTTCGGAATCTGCCTGGAAGCGCAGATTATGGATTGGGCCGACGACATTGCCTACTCGGTACACGATGTGGAGGACGGAGTCGTCTCCGACCGTATCGACCTGCGCGTGCTCTCCGACGAGACCGAGGTGGCCGCGTTGGCCGAGCTGGGGCAGCGTGAATTTCCCCAAGTCGGGGGGGACGCCCTGATGGCAGCAGCGAAGCGGTTGTCCAGCCTGCCGGTGGTTGTCGGCGTCGGCAGATTCGATGCCACCCTCGCGGCGTCGGTGGCGCTCAAACGGCTGACCAGCGAGCTGGTCGGGCGGTTCGCCACCGCTGCTCTTGCCGCCACCCGGGCCGCGGCCGGACCCAGGCCGTTGGCACGCTACCGGGCTGATCTGCAGGTGCCGGAGTTGGTTCGTGCCGAGGTTGCGCTGCTGAAAATCCTGGCATTGCAGTTCATCATGTCCGATCCGCGGCACTTGAAAACCCAGGAGTGGCAGCGCGAACGAATCCATCGAGTTGCCGAGTGGCTGCACGCGGGGGCGCCCGCGACGCTCGATCCGATCTTCGCGGCGGCGTTCGACTCGGCGGCCGATGACGGTGCGCGGTCGCGGGTGATCGTCGATCAGATCGCCTCCTGCACCGAGGGCAGGCTGGAGCGAATCGATGCTGGCCAAGCGCGTCGGGGCCACGGCTTAGACTGAGCCGATGTCGAATCCGGTGGGGTCAAGGGATGCGGGCCGTTCCGGTGGCCGGTCCCGGATCTCCGACCGCGACATCGCCGAGATCCGCGAACTGGCCCGCATCGAGGATGTTGTTTCCGACTACGTCCAGCTCAAGCGTGCCGGTGCGGACTCGATGAAGGGGCTGTGCCCGTTCCACAACGAGAAGTCGCCGTCCTTTCACGTGCGACCCAATCACGGCCACTTTCATTGCTTCGGCTGCGGCGAGGGCGGTGACGTATACGCCTTTGTCCAGAAGATCGAACACGTCAGCTTCGTCGAGGCCGTCGAACTGCTGGCAGACCGCGTCGGCCACACGATCAGCTACACCGGCCCGGCCACCGCCGTGCAGCGCGACCGCGGGAGCCGCAGCAGGCTGGTGCTGGCCAATGCGGCAGCTGCCGCGTTCTACGCCGAGGCGCTGGAGTCCGCGGAGGCGGCCCCGGCCCGACGGTACCTGACCGAGCGGAGTTTCGATGCCGAGGCTGCCCGGCGGTACGGCTGCGGATTCGCACCTTCTGGCTGGGATACCTTGACAAAGCACCTGCAACGCAAGGGCTTCGAGTTCAAGGAACTCGAAGCTGCGGGCCTTTCCCGGCAGGGGCGACGTGGCCCGATGGACCGGTTTCACCGCAGGCTGCTGTGGCCTATCCGAACCTCTGCCGGTGAGGTCATCGGGTTCGGTGCGCGCCGGCTCTTCGATGACGACCCGATGGAGGCCAAGTACGTCAACACCCCCGAAACCCCGCTGTACAAGAAGTCCTCGGTGCTGTTCGGGATCGACCTCGCCAAGCGCGACATCGCCAAGGGGCATCAGGCGGTGGTGGTTGAGGGATACACCGACGTCATGGCCATGCACCTGGCCGGTGTTCCGACCGCGGTCGCCTCGTGCGGCACCGCATTCGGCGACGACCACCTGGCGATGCTGCGGCGGCTGATGATGGATGACAGCTTCTTCCGGGGCGAGCTGATCTATGTCTTCGACGGCGACGAGGCCGGCAAGGCCGCCGCACTGAAGGCTTTCGACGGTGAGCAGAACCTGGCCGGACAGTCGTTCGTTGCGGTCGCACCTGACGGCATGGATCCGTGTGAACTGCGGATGAAGTCCGGCGACGGCGCACTGCGTGACCTGGTGGCCCGGCGAACCCCGCTGTTCGAGTTCGCAATTCGCAGTGCCCTCGGCGAAATGAATCTGGACAACGCCGAGGGCCGGGTAGCCGCGCTGCGTCGGTGTGTACCGATGGTGGGGCGGATCAAGGACCCGACGCTGCGTGACGAGTACGCGCGGCAACTCGCCGGCTGGGTTGGTTGGGACGATGTCGCGCAGGTGCTCGATCGGGTCCGCGGAGAAGCCCGGAAATCGGTGCGTTCCGGCCGTGCGGCGGCCGGTGCGAAGATGCCGCGACGGGCGGCGGAGCCCACGCAGGAGCCGACGGTTGCCGAACCGTCGGCGCCCGCCCGCCCCGATCCGCGCGATCCGGCACTGTGGCCGCAGCGCGAAGCGCTCAAATCGGCCCTGCAGTTTCCGGCCCTGGCCGGTCCGGTGTTCGACAGCCTGACCGTCGAGAGCTTTACGCACCCGGGTTACGCGGCCGTGCGCGCCGCGATCGCGGAAGCCGGCGGTAGCGGTCAGGGTGTCAGCGGAGCGCAATGGCTGGATCTGGTGGGCCGGCAGGTCGACTCGCCGGCGACCGCCCGACTCGTCAGCGAACTGGGGGTCGAACCGATCCGCGCCGATGACGAGCAGATGCCCCGCTACATCGCCGGGGTGCTCGCCCGTCTGCAGGAGGTGTGGATGGGCCGGCAGATCGCAGACGTGAAATCCAAGCTGCAGCGCATGTCACCGATTGAGCAGGCCGAGGAATACCACGCACTGTTCGGCGATCTGGTCGCGATGGAAGCCTATCGTCGTAGCCTGCTGGAGCAGGCCAGCGGGGATGATCTCACCGTGTGAAGCGGTTTCGGGGTCGCCGGTCGCCGGTCGCCGGTGGGTCGGCGCGCTCAGCGGGGGCTGCTCACCCGGATATCGGGCCGGAGTTCCTCGACGTACGGCTCCATTCGATGGCCGGGCCTGCTGACCACCGTCGTCTGCCCGTCGATCTCGCCGACTGTTACGAACCCGGTGTCGGGGGAGATCCTGTTCGCAATCTTGCGACGGCCCCCCTCGATCAGCGACCTGGTCACCGGACTGCCGGTGACGGCGCGATAGGTGCCGGCGATCTGTTCGTACCGGCGGCGTCCGGCCTTCGTACCCAGCACGTAACCCAGTCCCATTACGGCGACATACCCGATCAAAGCGATCCCTCCGACGAGAAGTGCGGTTCTTCCTATCCTGCCCTATCCGGCCGGCGCCGTCGCGGCCGATCCCGCCCGGCGGGATGAGGCACGCATCCAGTTGGGCCGCCCCCCTCCCAGTACGCTAGAGTCGTTCCGCGGTCAGCACCAGCGTTGGCTGGACTGATAGTCCCCTGTAGCTCAACTGGCAGAGCATTCGGCTGTTAACCGAAGGGTTGTAGGTTCGAGTCCTACCGGGGGAGCGCAGCCGGTCTGATTCCGTTGACCCTGCGCTGACGGCGCGACCTACTCGCACGAATGCGCCACAGACGCAGAATCAATGCCGCTGCCGTGTCCCCTGAACTTTCACTCTGCGCACAGGGCGCGGTCTACTCGCACGAATGCGCCGCAGACGCAGAGTCAATGTCACTGCGAGTTCAGGGTCACCGTGCACGGGTCAGCGGGCAGGGTTGGCGCGG
>NZ_JBKECZ010000026.1:0-16780 GCF_047975165.1 Mycobacterium sp. | reverse complement strand
GTGCGCAACGCGAAGGCGGCCGTCGAGGAGGGCATCGTCGCCGGTGGTGGCGTGGCCCTGCTGCAGTCGGTTCCCTCCCTGGAGAAGCTGAAGCTCTCCGGCGACGAGGCGACCGGCGCGAACATCGTCAAGGTGGCGCTGGAAGCCCCGTTGAAGCAGATCGCCTTCAACTCCGGGCTGGAGCCCGGCGTGGTGGCCGAGAAGGTCCGCAATGCCGCCGCCGGCACCGGCCTCAACGCCGCGACCGGTGAGTACGAGGACCTGCTCAAGGCCGGCGTCGCCGACCCGGTCAAGGTGACCCGTTCGGCGCTGCAGAACGCAGCGTCGATCGCGGGGCTGTTCCTGACCACCGAGGCCGTCGTTGCCGACAAGCCGGAGAAGGCGGCCGCTCCCGCAGCCGACCCGACCGGCGGCATGGGCGGTATGGACTTCTAGTTCCGGTCCGGGTACCTCTGGAAAACCCCGGCTCGCATACAGCGGGCCGGGGTTTTTCGTGTCTCGCGAACACATCGCGGGTACCCCGGAGTCCGGGAATGCCGCTCAATCGCCGGCGACGCCGAGCACCATGCAGTCGTGCACACATCCTTTGCCCGGCATCGGGGCGTCGGCGTTGCGGTGCAGCACCGCACGGGTTGCGACGACTTCGGCAGCCACGTTCTCGTCCGCGTCGCCGTCGTCCGCATCACCGGCACCGTCGCCGGAGGCGGCTCCGCCCACGTCGGGGAACTCCACGTGGCCGTCGACGATCAGCGAGTAGCCGCCCGGTTCGGACGGCGGCCACAGCAGGGTCACGTCGCGTCGCCGGCGTAGGTTCCTGCGGGTCCGGCCACCGATCAGCCCAAGGTGGAAGACCTCCCCTCGCAGCATCGGCTCGACAGTCACGGTGTGCGCCCGGTAGTCGTCGTCGACGGTGATCAGGTACGCGCAACGGTAGTCCGCCAGCGTGGCAGCCAGCCGAGGGAAATCCACTCTTTTCGCGGTCTCGGCAGCCACGAGTCGAGGATAGCCCTGTGCTACTCCGGCTTGATCGGGAACTGGATGATCCGGCTCTGATTACCGGTATCGTCCTCGCCCAGCGGGTAGACGTTCGAACCCGGGGAGTCCGCACCCGGCACGCTCGGGTTGCCCAGGCCCGGTTCACGCCCCAGCGGGGCCCGCACGCCGGTCTCGGCGCTGCCGTTCGACTCGTAGAAGCCGGTCGGGGCGCCGCTGGCGGTCGTCCGCAATCCGGCGTTGGCAGCCGCGCTGCTGGTCGGGTTGGCAGTGATGGGACTCGGGGCACTGGAGTCGATGGCGACCGAAGCCGCGGGGGCGACCAGGGGCGCGGCGCTCAACGTGCTGGTCAGAGCGGGACTGAGTCCTCCGGTACCGGTAACCGCCGAGTTGAGCAGGCCCGAATTCAGTGCGGCTGCTCCCAGGCCGCCGGCGGTGTAGTGGGTGGTAGTGATCAGCGCCGGCGCCATATCGGCGGTCAGGGCGCTGTCGACCGGCACCGCTCCCCACGGGGTCGGCGCGCTGGCCAGATCGGCGCCAGCCGGAAGGCCGAGGCCGGTGTCCGCCGAGAAGGAGCTTCCGAGGCCGACGCTGCCGGTGCCGGAGCTGAAAATGCCGGGGTGGCTGGCCGCGGCGCTGGCGGCAGCGCCTCCGTCGGCGGCACTACTCGACTCGAAGCCGCCGAAGCCGAGCTGGTGGTCGCCGGTCAGCCCGAACCCGAACGAATTGTTGCCGGCGTTGGCGAAGCCGAAGTTACCGCTGCCGACGTTGCCGAAGCCGACGTTACTGTTGCCGGTATTGCCGGTGCCGACGTTGCCGCTACCGGTATTACCCGAACCGACGTTGCCGCTACCGGTATTACCCGAACCGGTGTTGTAGCTACCGACGTTCTCATTGCCGAAGTTACCGGTGCCGGTGTTGTTGAAACCAAGGTTGAGCTGGCCGTTTTCGCCGATATCGATTCCGAGATTGCGCAGCACTTCCTGCCAGGGTTCGAGCTGGGCGGCCGCTTCGGATGCTCCGAGGTGGTAATTCGCCATTGCGGCCACATCCAGCGCCCACATCTGCTCGTAGGCGGATTCGGTGTCCATGATGGCCGGCCAGTTCATGCCGAACAAGTTGGTGGACGCCAGCATCTGCACCAGGCCGCGGTTGGCCTCCACCACCGCGGGGAGCACGGTGGCGGCCCGCGCGGCCTCGAATACCGACGCCGTCGCAGCGGCCTGGGACGCTGCCAGGTCGGCCTGGGCCGCCGCCGCGCTGAGCCACGACATGTACTGCGTCGCCACGGACATCATCGCGACAGCCGAAGGCCCCAGCCAGTTCGAGGTGGTCAGTTCTTGAGTGACAGAGGTGAACGATGCCACCGACGACGCCAATTCCTCGGCTAGGCCGCCCCATGCGGTGGCAGCAGCAACTAGCGGTCCCGCACCGGGACCGGCAAACATTAGTGCCGAGTTAATTTCTGGCGGCAACCACGCGAAATGCGGGCTTGTCACCAGGCCAAACTACCTGCTGGGCGGCATCGGCGTGGGCGGTTCGGCAAGACTGGTGATGGCAATCTCAGCGAGTCGCACCTTCTGCCGGACCGGATACGACGGTGACCAGCGACCCGCCAGGCCAATGTGACCTGTGACAACCTCCCTGTCAGACCCGGATTGGTGCCGCCTGGCGGCCGCGGATCAGCTTTCCCGGCCGGGCGGACGTGGGCACACCGTGCTCGGCGATCACCTCTCCGGAGACCACGGTCGCGACGTAGCCCTCGGCGGTCTGGTCAAGCCGCCGCCCGCCCGCGGGTAGATCGTAGGTGATGAACGGCTTGTGTAACCGCAGGCCGGCGTGATCTATGACGTTGAGGTCGGCCTTGTATCCCACGGCGATCCGCCCGCGGTCGGCCAGCCCCACGATACCGGCGGGCACCGAGGTCAGTTCGCGGACGGCCTGGGCCACCGTGAACCGGCCTGACGCCCGGTCCCGGGCCCAGTGCGTCAGGAAATAGGTCGAATAGCTGGCGTCGCAGATCATGCCGTAGTGCGCGCCGCCGTCGCCGAGCCCGAGTACCACGTCGTCCCGGCGCAGCAGGTCGCCGACGGTAGCCAGCGAGTTGTTCTCCAGATTGCTGGTCGCGACCAGCAATATCGCCCGGCCGTCGTCGTCGAGCAGCCGATCGTAGGCCTCTTCTTTCGGGTCCACTCCCCGAGCCCGCGCGCGCGCCCCGATGCTGTCGGACGGATCCGGTTCGTAATCGGGATCGTCGGCCAGCGGAAAGATCCAGTCCCACATCTGGGCCGCGTAGAGGATCGGGTGCCCGGCGCCGGGCTGGTCGGCCAGGATGCGGGCGCGGACCCGCGGCTTGCGCATCTCGGCGACCCGCTCGCCCAGCGGCAGGTCGGCGATCTCGCGGTAGCTCGGGTACAGCACGAACGGATGGGCCGACAGTTGCAGGCCGATGATCAACCCGATCGGGCGCGGCAGCAGCTGGGCGCTGACCCGGATATCGCCGTCGGCGCCGGTATTTGCCTGCTCGATCATGGCCACCGCCTCCGGCCACGTCGGGTCACCCATGTTGGCGACCACCAGCGTGAAGGTGAGCGGCAGCCCGACGTCCGCGGCGACGTCGAACACCGTCTGCAATACCTGCTGATAACCCCCGGCCGGGATGTCCGGCACGAACTGCAGCAGCCCTCCCCCGCCGTCGACGACACCGCGGGCGATTTCCTCGATCTCCTCGCGGGCAGCCCGATAGCTGGGAATCTGGGCACCGCTCTGGGTCTTGTGGATCATCAGCCGAGATGATGCGAATCCGAGCGCACCGGCCTCGACGGCTTCTTTGGCCAGCGCCCGCATCGTCGCCAGATCGTCGGCCGTGGCGGGTTCCCGGTCGGCGCCGCGCCGGCCCATCGCATACACCCGCAGGGGCGAGTGCGGCAGATAGACGGCCACATCGATGTCGCGCCGTCCGGCTTCCAGCGCGTCCAGATATTCGGGAAACGTTTCCCAGGTCCACGGCAGGCCGTCGGTCATGACGACGCCGGGAATGTCCTCCACGCCGGCCATCACGTCGACGAGCACCTCGTGATCGTCCTGACGGCAGGGTGCGAAGCCGACCCCGCAGTTGCCCATCACCGCGGTGGTCACGCCGTGCGCCGAGGACGGTGTCAGCCGGTCCGACCAGATGGCCTGGCCGTCGTAGTGGGTGTGCAGATCGACGAAACCGGGTGTGACCAGCAGCCCGGCCGCATCGATTTCCCGGGCCGCGCCGGCGCCGTTGAGCGCACCCACCGCCTGGATCACGCCGTCGCGCACCGCGACGTCGCCCACGTACGGCTCGCCCCCCCGACCGTCCACGATGGTCCCGTTGCGCAGCAGCAGGTCGTAGCTCATGTCACACCGGAGGCCGCCTCGGCGCGCCCCGGTGCGGGATTGCGGGCCGGACGCGACCGGACTCGGATCGGCCACCAGAACCAGCGGCCGAGCAGTGCGGCTATCGACGGTGTCATGAAGGCTCGCACGATCAGGGTGTCGAAGAGCAGGCCGAGGCCGATCGTCGTTCCGACCTGTCCGATCATCCGGGCGTCGCCGATGATCATCGATGCCATGGTGAATGCGAACACCAGCCCGGCGTTGGTGACGACTTTTCCGGTGCCGCCCATCGACCGGATGATACCGGTGTTGAGGCCGGCGTAGATCTCCTGCTTGAACCGGGAGACCAGCAGCAGGTTGTAGTCGGACCCCACGGCCAGCAGCACGATGACCGACATCGGCAGCACCAGCCAGTGCAGCGGTATCCCGAAAATATGCTGCCAGGCCAGCACTGCCAGGCCGAAGGACGCACCCAGGGACACCGCGACGGTGCCGACGATCACCGACGCGGCCACGAATGCGCGGGTGATGATGAGCATGATGATGAAGATCAGGCAGAGCGAGGAGATGCCCGCTATCACCAGGTCCCACATCGATCCCTCGGAGATGTCCTTGAAGACGGCTCCGGTTCCGGCGAGGTAGATCTTGGCGTCCTCCAGCGGGGTCCCCTTGAGCGATTCCTCGGCGGCTGTCTGAATCTTGTCGATCCTGGCGATGCCCTCCGGCGATGCCGGATCTCCGCGGTGCAGGATGATGAATCGGGCTTTGCGGCCGTCGGCGGACAGGAAGTTCTTCATGGCACGCTTGAAGTCCGCGTTCTTGAACACCTCGGGCGGCAGATAGAACGAATCGTCGTTCTTGGCGGCATCGAACGCGTGGCCCATAGCGGTTGCGTCGTCACCCATTTCGTCCATCTGATCGAAGATCCCGGACATGGTGCTGTGCATGGTCAGAATCATGGTGCGCATGCTCACCATGGTCTCGATCATCGGCGGGAAGGTGGCGATCATCTGCGGCATCAGGCGGTCCATCTCCTTGATGTCGCCGATCATGGCGGTCAGCTTCTCGTCCAACTCATCGATGCCGTCCATCGCATCGAACAGCGACCGGATCGTCCAGCAGACCGGAACGTCGAAACAGTGCTTCTCCCAGTAGAAATACGAGCGAATGGGCCGGATGAAATCATCGAAGTTGGCGATCTTGTCCCGCAGCTCATTGGTGATCGCCTGCATTTCCTCGGTGTCGCCGACCATCTTGTGAGTGACCCCGACGAGTTTGCTCATCAGGGCGTACATCTGCTGCATGAGGCCGATGGTCTTGGTCATCTCGTCGGCCTGCTTCAACAGGTCATCCATGCGGTCCCGCTGGAACTTCATGAACTGCAGCTGGCCGGCGTTCTGCATACTCATCTGAAACGGAATCGACGTGTGGTCCATCGGCGTTCCATCGGGGCGGGTGATCGCCTGGACCCGCGAGATCCCGGGAACAGCGAAGATGCCCTTGGCCAGCCTGTCCAGCACCAGGAAGTCCGCCGGATTGCGCAGGTCGTGATCGGATTCGATCATCAGCAGCTCCGGCTTCATCCGGGCCTGGGAGAAGTGCCGATCGGCGACCAGGAAACCCTGGTTGGCGGGGACGAAGCTGGGCAGGTACGCCCGGTCGTCGTAACTCGGTTTGTATCCGGGCAGGGTGATCAGCCCGATCACCGCGATCGCGGAGGCGACGACCAGGATGGGTAGCGGCCAGCGCACCACGGCGGTGCCGATCCGGCGCCATCCGCGCACCGAGAGCACCCGCTTGGGGTCGAACACTCCGAAGCGGCTGCCGACGACCAGAACCGCCGGGCCCAGCGTGAGCGCCACCACCACCGCCAGGAGCATGCCCACCGCGCACGGGACGCCCAGGGTCTGGAAGTAGGGCATCCGGGCGAAGCCGAGGCAGAAGGTGGCGCCGGCGATCGTCAAGCCGGATCCCAGGATGACGTGGGCCGTGCCGTGGTACATGGTGTAAAAGGCCGATTCCCGGTCCTCGCCCGCCTGGCGGGCCTCCTGGTAGCGGCCGATGATGAAGATTCCGTAGTCGGTGCCGGCCGCGATCGCCAGCGAGGTGAGCAGGCTGACCGCAAAGGTGGACAACCCGATGAGCCCGGTGTGCCCGAGCAGGGCGACGGCCCCGCGGGCGATGCTCAGTTCGATGCCGACGGTGAGCAGCAGCAGGATCACCGTCAGGATCGACCGGTAGACGAACAGCAGCATGGTCAGGATCACCACGAAGGTGGTGATGGTGACTTTCGCCATCGATTTGTCGCCGGTCTTGTGCATGTCCGCGGCAAGTGCCGACGCCCCGGTGACATAGGCCTTGAGCCCGGGCGGCGGTTCGACCCCGTCGATGATGTCGCGGACGGCGTCGACGGATTCGTTGGCCAGCGGTTCGCCCTGATTGCCGGCGAGGTTCAGCTGGACGGTGACGGCTTTGGCGTCGCGGCTCTGCACGCCGGGGGCGGTGAGCGGGTCCCCCCAGAAATCCTGGACGCTCAGCACGTGCGTGGTGTCGGCTCGCAGCCGGCGAATCACCTCGTCGTAGTACCGGTGGGCGTCATCGCCCAGCGGTGTGTCGCTTTCCAGGACGACCATGCCGAAGCTGTCGGTGTCCCCCTCGTCGAATGCCCTGCCGATTTCGCGCATCGCCACGAACGACGGGGCATCCTTGGGACTCAGCGAAACCGACTGATTCTGCCCGACGACTTCCAGTGACGGAACGAACATGCTGATCAAGACCACCGCTGCCAGCCAGAACAGGATGATCGGCACCGCGAGGGCGTGGATCAGCCTCGGGATCAGCAGGCGGGGGGCGCCGGCAGGCGGTGGCTTCACGCCGACTTCACCAGACAGAAGGTGAAGGCATGGGTCTGGTTGGAGACGCGCTCCGCCTTGATTTCGTCGTCGACCAGGATGCGGCAGCCGATGCTGTCGCTATCTCCCTGTGCCACAAGGTTTCCCACTACTGCCGCATTGGTGGTGCTGATGCGCAGCGTCCAGGGCAGCCGGGCGTCTTCGACCCAGTGCGGGTCGGCGTTGACGTCGAAGTAGCTGATGTCGGCAATGGTGCCGGGCGGCCCGAACACCTCGTAGGTGATCCGCTTGGGGTTGAACGGGTCGGGGTTCTCCAGATTGCTGTCGGAATAGGACTCCCGCTTTCCCGAGCCGAAGTAGCCGTGCACCCGGTACACGGTGAATCCGCCGACGACGACGACGACCAGGACGACCAGGGGAATCCACACACGGGACAGCAGCTTGAAAATCGCCACACCCCTTTGCTGGTCGGAATTCGTCGTCCGGTCCGCAGATTACCTTCTCGCGCGCACCGGATTCTAACGCATATCCCGTGCGTAACAGGAGTTTTGCGTGGTCGCTCCGCCACACCGGCCGGACGTTCCGGCCTACGCTAATCACATTGTGTGCGTTACGCTCTGACCCGTGGCGCAACTCGCTTTTCGCCGCGCCCGCACCGAGGAGAACAAGCGTCAGCGTGCGGCGGCACTCGTGGAAGCCGCCCGGTCGCTGGCCCTGGAAACTGGCGTGGCGTCGGTGACACTGACCGCCGTCGCCAATCGAGCCGGAATCCACTACTCCGCGGTGCGCAGGTACTTCACCTCGCACAAGGAAGTGCTGCTGCAGCTGGCCGCCGAAGGCTGGGTCCGCTGGTCGGACCGGGTATGCCGGGAGTTGCGCGAAGCGGAATCGACCACCCCGGAGCGGGTGGCCGCGACCTTGGCCGCCGGCCTGGCCGCCGACCCGCTGTTCTGCGACCTGTTGGCCAACCTGCACCTGCATCTGGAACATGAGGTGCAGATCGAGCGCGTCATCGAGATCAGGCGGACCAGCGCGGCGGCCGCCGTCGCCCTCGCGGACGCCATCGAAGCGGCTCTGCCCGCGCTCGGACGGTCCGGCGCCTTCGACATCGTGATCGCCGCCTACTCGATGGCCTCCGCGTTCTGGCAGATCGCCAATCCCCCGGAGCGGATCTCCGACGTCTACGCCGAAGAGCCCGAGGCGCTGCCGCCGGAATGGAACATCGACTTCGCCTCCGCGCTCACCCGCGTGCTGACGGCGACATGCATCGGCCTGAACGCGGAGCCACGGTGAAGTTCCGACAAGACGAACGAATCGAATTCCGGTACGGCGGAAGGTGATCGGATGACAAAGCCCTCAGTAGCCGGCGTGTTGAAGCGAACGTGGATCGCGTTGGTCGTCGCGGTGGTGGTCGTGGTAGCCGGCTTTTCGGTGATCCGGCTCCGGTCCTTCTTCGGCGGGCACGGCAACGGTGCGGTCACCGGCTCCGGTCTCGACGAGATCAAGCCGTTCAACCCGAAAAAGGTGGTCTACGAGGTGTGGGGCGCACCGGGCAGTATCGCCAACATCAACTACCTCGACATCAACGCCCAACCCCAGAAGGCCAGCCGCGTGCGGTTGCCGTGGACCCTGTCGGTCACCACCACCCTGCCGTCGGTGAGTGTCAACGTGATCGCGCAGGTCGATACCGACCTGGTCGGCTGCCGGATCATCGTCAATGACGAGGTCAAAGCCGAGAGGACGGTCGCCGGGGTGAGCGCGCAAACCTTCTGCATCGTAAAGTCCGCATGACCACCGGGCAGACGCGCGGCCCCGGCTGGATTCCGGCCCCCCAGCCGGCTGCCGATCCGGCCGCCGATCGAGGGCCGAGGCCGGTTTTCGCGCACGCGGTGTACAAGCTCGCCCCGCTGATCATCCTGGCCTGGGTCGGCCTGGCCGTCACCCTCAGCGTGTTCGTGCCATCGCTGGACATCGTCGGCAAGGAACACACGGTGTCGATGAGCCCGAAAGAGGCGCCGTCGATGCAGGCGATGAAGCGCGTCGGCAAGGTCTTCGAAGAATTCGACACCGACAGCGCGGTCATGATCGCCCTGGAGGACAGGAACAAACCGCTCGACGACGACGACCACCACTTCTACAACTCGCTGTTGAAAAAGCTCGAAGCCGACCGTGCGCACGTCGAGCACATCCAGGACTTCTGGGGAGATCCGCTGACCGCGGCCGGTGCGCAGAGCAACGACGGCAAGGCCGCCTACGTGCAGGTCTACCTGGTCGGCAATCAGGGCGAGACCAAGGCCAACGAATCGGTCGAGGCGGTCCGCAAGCTGGTAGACGGCACCACCAAGCCGCCGGGACTCGACGTGTACGTCACCGGCGCGGCGGCACTGACGGCCGACCAGTCGGAGGCCGGGGAGAAGGGCGTCGCCAAGGTCACCCTCATCACCTTCGTCGTGATCATCGTGATGCTGCTGTTCGTCTACCGCTCGCTGGTCACGGTGTTCATCACGCTGCTCATGGTTCTGCTGGAGCTGACCGCCGCCCGCCAGGTCGTCTCGCTGCTGGCCTACAACAACGTCATCGGACTGTCGACCTTCGCGGTGAATCTGCTGGTACTGATGGCCATCGCGGCCGGCACCGACTACGCGATCTTCGTCATCGGCCGCTATCAAGAGGCCCGCTCGGTGGGCGAGGACCGGGGAACGGCGTTCTACACCATGTTCCACGGGACCGCCCACGTGGTGCTGGGCTCGGGCCTGACGATCGCCGGCGCAATGTTCTGTCTGAGCTTCACCCGGCTGCCGTATTTCCAGTCACTGGGTGCGCCGTGCGCGGTGGGCATGCTGGTCGCCGTGCTGGCCGCACTGACCCTGGGGCCGGCCATCCTGGCCGTGGGCAGTCGCAGTCGCCTGCACCTGTTCGATCCCAAGCGGGCGATGCGGGTCCGGGGCTGGCGACGGGTGGGAACGGCCATCGTGCGCTGGCCCGGCCCGATCCTGGCCGTTGCGATCGGGATCGCGCTGGTCGGTCTACTCGCGCTTCCCGGGTACAAGACGAACTACGACAACCGCCCCTACATGCCGTCGTCGTCGCCGGCGAACGTCGGGTACGCCGCCGCCGAGCGCCATTTCTCCAACGCCCGGATGAATCCGGAATTGCTGCTGGTGGAAACCGACCACGACATGCGCAATCCGGCGGACATGCTGGTGATCGACCGCATCGCCAAGGGCGTCTTCCACCTACCGGGAATCGCGCGGGTGCAGGCGATAACGCGGCCGCTGGGACGCCCGATCGAGCACACCTCGATTCCGTTTCAGATCAGCATGCAGAACACCACGCAGGTCGAAAATCAGGACTACATGCACAAGCGCATGGACGACATGCTCAAGCAGGCCGACGCCATGCAGGAATCGATCGACACCATGCAGCACATGTACGACATCATGGTGCAGACGGTCACCGTCACCCACGATATGGATCTGCTGACGCACGAGATGGTCAAGATCACCGACAAACTGCGGGACCAGATCGCCAACTTCGATGATTTCTTCCGGCCGATCCGCTCCTACTTCTATTGGGAAAGGCATTGTTACGACGTCCCGGTCTGCTTCACCATGCGCTCGATTTTCGATGCGCTGGACGGTGTCGACCAGCTGAGCGAGAAGATCACCGAACTCTCCGGCCAGCTGGACAAGATGGACGTCCTGATGCCGCAGATGCTGGCACAGTTGCCGCCGCAGATCGAAACGATGAAAACGATGAAAACGATGATGCTGACGATGCACAGCTCGATGTCGTCGCTGTACGACCAGATGGATGTGATGAGCCAGAACTCGACGGCGATGGGCAAGGCCTTCGACGCGGCCCGCAACGACGATTCCTTCTACATCCCGCCGGAGGTATTCGACAACCCCGATTTCAAGCGGGGCCTGAAAATGTTCCTGTCACCCGACGGGCGTGCGGTTCGTTTCATCATTTCCCACGAGGGTGATCCCGCCACACCCGAGGGCATCGCGCATGTCGGCCCGATCAAGAACGCGGCAAAGGAAGCCATCAAGGGCACGCCCCTGGAGGGCGCGGGGATCTACCTGGCCGGCACCGCCGCGGTGTACAAGGACATGGCGGAGGGGTCCAAATACGACCTGCTGATCGCCGGGATATCTGCGGCCAGCCTGATTTTCATCATCATGCTGATCATCACCCGCAGCCTGGTCGCCGCCATCACCATTGTCGGCACGGTGCTGGTGTCGCTGGGCGCCTCGTTCGGGCTCTCGGTGCTGGTGTGGCAGGACATCATCGGGTTCGAGCTGCACTGGATGGTGCTGGCGATGTCGGTCATCCTGCTGCTGGCGGTGGGATCGGACTACAACCTGCTGCTGGTGTCCCGGTTCAAGGAGGAGATCCACGCCGGATTGAACACCGGGATCATCCGCTCGATGGCCGGAACCGGCGCGGTGGTGACGTCCGCGGGATTGGTGTTCGCGGCCACCATGGCGTCCTTCGTATTCGGTCCGCTGATCGTGATGGGGCAGGTCGGCACCACCATTTCGCTGGGCCTGCTGTTCGACACGCTGATCGTGCGCTCGTTCATGATGCCCTCGGTCGCGGCGCTGATGGGACGCTGGTTCTGGTGGCCGACCCCGGTGCGCACCCGGCCCGCCAGCCAGATGCTGCGGCCGTTCGGGCCGCGACCTGCGGTGCGGGACCTGCTACAGAGCTAAATCTCCACCACTTCGCGCATGACGTCATGCAGCTCGGAGACCGGCGCCCCACAGGTCAAACAGCGAACATCCGGTGAGCGCTTGAGCTGACCGACCCGCACCAGGGCTTCGGCCTCGGCTTGCCACAGGCACACGATGCACAGGATCTCGACAACGTTGCCGAACGGGTCGAGATGATGGTCGTTGCAGTGATCCACCGCGTGTCGATGAACGATGTAGGCGGCCCGGTTCTTGCAGCCGGATTCCGATTGACAGGTGATCGTTTGCCAGTCCAGGGCGGCGAGCGCGCGGGGAATCCAGTTGCCAGTAGTCTGACTCATGCGACCACCTCCAACACCCGGAAACTCCGGTCACATTCAATTGGTACGGCTACCAGACGAATGCACCAACACCCGGACCTCTATTATTAGTACCGTTGCCCGTTCGCTGCAAGCCCCCCCGTACTGCCGATAATTCGGTACCCGGCGTCGGCAGGAGCGCGGGTCGGTAACACTTGGGTCGGGGCGGAGTAGTTGAATTCATCCTGCATTCAGGGCGCTGTTCGTCGGCGTGGCGTCGCCGTGAGCGCAGAATCAATATCACCGCCCAGCCCCCTGCGTGTTCACTCTGCGCTGGTGGCGCAAAAGTGCGAGTGGAGGGCGCCCTCAGTGCAGGGTCAACGGGACGGTTGGGCCATAGGCGCAGGATTTCGTGAGGAGCGCGCCCCGCCGCGCGGGTTACCGACCCACCCCGCTAGCGGCTATCACTCATCCCAATTCCAAACCGACATGTCACCTCGGGGATACCCGGTGCAGATATCGGTGGCCTTGGCGACGACGCCCTTGTTGTGGAAGAAGATCTTCGCCCAGTTGCTCCAGTGGGTCGCCACCTGCTCGTAGTAGATGTCGGTGGCGGTGTCCTCGGAGTACTGTCTGCGGTCCGGGGGGCTCAGCGAGTAGAACCAGTGAATACGGTCGATCGCGGACTGCTGGATTACCTCCGGCCGATTGTGCATGTCGATCATGTACCGCTGGTAGTAGATCGGGCTGGTGTCGCGCGCGGCGGCCAGATACTGCTCGGCATCGCAGGTTGTCGCGATCTGCCTGCGCGGAATGGGAAAGTCCTCGGTGGAGTCGGCGCCGGCAGCCGCCGGGAGGACGGTTGCCACCAAGCCGAAAGTGGCCGCGAAGGCCAGGCAAGCCGCGCCTGTGCGCAGGATGTTCTTAACCCGAGACATATCGATTACCGTAACACTTTCGTGGTCGCGAATAGCTTGGCCAATATTTGCCTAGCCGATCTTACTACCCCTGGTCATCCGGGACTATGACATGTGACGGGTTCGGCCGTAGCTCCGGCGGGGCCTGGCTGTAGTCGCCGAACGGACCGTCCCGGCGCCGCGCCGCCTCATGTACCCCGTGAGCCTCGGCGGCACGGATGAACTGCAGGGCATCGGGGGTGTTGCGCATCAGTCCGTCCAGGATCACGCCCAGCGTCTGGGTGGAGGCCAGACCCATGTTCTCGTAGGCCTGGTTGACAATCAGCTTCTGCGCCCGCAGCTGCGACAGCGGTATCCGCGCCAGCTCGGCGGCAATCTCGGTGACCCGCGCCTCGAGGCGATCGAACGGCACCGCCTCGTTGATCAGCTCGACCTCGGCGGCCTGGACGCCGTTGAGCGGCCGGCCGGTCAGCGAATGCCATTTGACCTTCGCCAGGCTCAGCCGATACATCCACATGCCGGTCAGATAGGCGCCCCACATCCGGGCATACGGGGTGCCGATCACCGCATCCTCGCTGGCGATCACCAGATCGGCGCACAACGCGTAGTCGCTGGCCCCGCCGACACACCAGCCGTGAACCTGCGCGATCACCGGTTTGGATGCCCGCCAGATCGCCATGAATTTGTGGCCGGGCGCCAGCGCGGGCGCGGTCACCATGGCGAAGTCCTTGCCCGGATCCCAGCGGCCGTCGGTCGCCATATCCTCGCCCCAGTGCTGGAAGCCACCGCCGAAGTCGTAGCCGGCGGAGAAGGCGCGGCCTGCCCCGCGCAGCACGATCACCTTGACCCCCGCGTCCCGTTCGGCCCGGGCGACGGCCGCCTCGATCTCGTCGGGCATCGGCGGCACAATGGTGTTGAGCTGCTCCGGGCGGTTCAGCGTGATGGTGGCCACCGGGCCGGCAGTTGTGTACAGCAGGGTTTGGAACTCCGGAGTCTGATCGCTCGGTGTAGGCGGCTCGCTCGGCGAAGGTGGCTCGCTGACAGAAGACGGCATAGCCGAAGCGAAGCCGGTGCCGCACGAAGGTGTCAAGGGTCAAAGTGTGCCGCGCCCGGCCAGCCACACGCTGGAGAAGCGCAGGTCCGTCCTCGTCGCGAGGGTGTCGTAGTCATGGTCGTAGTGCAGTACGCCGACGCCGTGCCGATCGGCCAGCGCGGCAATGATCAAGTCAACCGGCGGAAGCCGGTGGTGCCCGGCGCGGGCGAGCTGGTGTTGCGCGTCCACGGCGCGCCCCTCGGTCTCGGGGTCGATGTGCAGCATCGGCAGTACCAGCAGCTCGCGGAGCAGTTCATCGTGGTCGGCAGCGGTGCGGACGCAGTAGCCGGCTTCGAGCAGAAAGGGCAGACACACGGCGACGCGGCGCTGTTCGATCGCATCGGCGATTTCGCGGGAACGCTCGTCGGGGAGTGTGGGCGTCGCGAGGCGTACGAACGCGGAGTTGTCCAGCAGGAGTTCTGCACTCACCCGCGTAGCCAACCAGCTTGGCGGGCGTGTTCCGCGGCGCCGATATCGACCGGAAGGTTGCGCGCTCGTACCCGGTCGGCCAGTCGGCGACGAAGCGCTGCCTCGCTGTCCCGTTCGGCGCGGATCGAGGCGAGCTTCGCAGCGGCGCCGAGAATTACAAGTTCGCTCAGCTCGACGTGATCCGCGCCGATCTCACGGCGAAGTTCATCGAGGGCGGCCTCGACGGGCGGTGTTTCGGTGATGGCGTGACGGCGGCGACTTGTCGGCATTGACAATGAGTGTCACACCGGTGTGACACCACGCCTGCGTAGTTTAGCTGCCGGTGCTCGGTTCCCCGGATGGTGCTGTGCGCTGGGGATCATTGCAGCACTCGCGGGGAGCACGTCCGAGGCGCCTCACGCAATGGTGAGCGCGAAGCGTGAGCTGGTACCTCACACCGAGTGAGCGCGTGGGGCCTGTACTACTTCGCCTTGGCCAATCGATGACGGTGGCCCCCGCGAAGTCGCCCGGCACCGCCGCACCACCCCGGGTAACCCGGCCATCGACGACGCGCATTTCCCCGACCACCACGATAAGGTGCCCGGGGACTACCGCCTGCGTGCCCGCACCGCCGCCGAGCAAGCGTTCTTGGCGATCGGGGCCGGCGCTGCGGTATGGCTCAAGGAAGCGGCCGCGGCCGGCGCCGAGCGGATCAACCAGAAGATGGCCCACGCGGTGGCCTTGTCCGCATTGGCGTCTGGCGGCGACGTCGACTGGGCACTGGGACATGCCGCCGTGCATGGCCGTGTCGCCACCGAAGATCTCGACTCGATCCTGGCGGCTAAGGGCATCGACACCACCCGCGGACGCACCACCGAATCCACCTCCCTGGCCCAGGGACCCAGCGGCTGGAACACGTTGGGCACCAACATCACCACCAGCGATGGGCCGCTGGGGTGAACGCGCTGCCCAGCACGGCACCGCTGCCCGCCGACGTGGAGACACTGATGCGCCAACTACGGCTACCGCATGCCCGCCTCATCGCCGCTGAGGTACTGGCCACCGCGCGTAGCCAACGCTGGAACCCCGGCGAGGTGATCAAAGCCCTGCTGATCGAGGAGACCAAAGGGCGGGCCCGCTCCATGCTGGCCTCGCGCCGCAAGGCCGCTGGATTCCCGACCGGCAAGACCTTCGATGCCTGGGACGAAAACACCTCGTCGATCCCGCTGCCCGCCCAGCAGGCGCTGCGCACCCTGGAATGGGTGCACCGCCGCGAAAACCTGGTGGTCTGCGGCCCGGCTGGCACGGGTAAGACGTTCTTCCTCGAAGCTCTCGGTTACCAGGTCATCGAGGCCAGTATGCCGGTAGCCTGATTCACCCTCGAGCAGATAGGGGTGTTGGTGCGCGCCCACCGCGCCGACGACTCGCTGAGCAGGGCTGTCACCATAATCATGCGCGCCGCACTCGTCATCATCGACGACGTCGGACTGCTTCCGGTGGGCACCGACGCCGCCGAAGGCCTCTACCCAATCGTGGAGGCCGCCTACGAACGCAAATCGGTGGCGATGTCATCAAACCTGCATCCGAGCGGATTCGACGAACTGATGCCCAAGACGTTGGCAACCGCCACCGTCGACCGACTGCGGCACCACGCCCACCTGTGCCAGACCAGCGGAAACTCCGTCCGATTGACACAGGCACTGCAAGGACAGGGGGTCAAAGCCCTGACCCAACGACCCACGAACAACCGGTAGCGGGCATCCCCACCATGGGCAGATCCGTGTCCGCCACCGGGCAGTTCTTATTGGCCACCAACGGGCAGTTGCCGATGGCCATTGACAAATCCTGTTGCGGATCATCCCCGCGTTTGCGGGGAGCACGTCGAAACCGCATACGGATTTGTCAAGGCGCTCGGATCATCCCCGCGTTTGCGGGGAGCACCGAAATCGTCTGCTGTTGTTATCCGTCAAGACCGGATCATCCCCGCGTTTGCGGGGAGCACGGTGGCAGTGTCCGCGGTGAGGGCGGCGTCAGAAGGATCATCCCCGCGTTTGCGGGGAGCACCCACCACCTTTCGCCGCATACACTCCGAAAATGGGATCATCCCCGCGTTTGCGGGGAGCTCGTCGGATGTGGCGAGGCCCATCGTGGCCATAGC
>NZ_JBKECZ010000025.1:0-33965 GCF_047975165.1 Mycobacterium sp. | reverse complement strand
GTCCCCGCAGGCCCCGCCGACCCCGCCGGCCCCGCCGGCCCAGCCAGCCCGCCGACCATCGCCACCGGGCCGTCGCCGACCGCGCGCGCCGCCGCGGCCAACAGCTCGACCGCTGTGCCGACGATCCCAGCCGCCACGGCGTCGTCGCCGGCGACCAGCACGTCGGGTGCGAACGATGCGACGGCGGCCGCGTCGGCGAGTTGGCCCGGCCAGGTGCCCGGTGGGCCGAAGCGGGCAACGGCGACGTCGAGCAGCGACGTCGCGGGGCCGCGGCCGTCGAATGCGCGCAGGGCCGCCCGCAGCCCGGCCGCACCGATCCAGCCGCCGCCGCCCTCGTCGCCCAGCAGCGGACCAAGGCCGTCGGCGGTGCGCAGTGTGCCGTCGGCGCTGATCGACAAGGCCACCACGCCGGTGCCGACGACCAGCACGGCGCCGGGACGCCCGCCCAGCGCGCCGGCGTGGGCGATGACGGCGTCGCTGGTCACCGCGACCCGCTGCACCCCCAGCGAACCCAGCAGCGTCTCGCCGAGTTCGCGGGCCGCCTCCGGCGCCCCCAGCGCCCCGGCAGCACCCACGATCACCTCTTCGACCCGACCGGTATCCAGCCGGCCGGCCGCGGCCAGGATCGCCGCCACCCCGGCCCGCACCCCGCCGGGAGCGGCGAGCCCCGGCGCACCCGGCCCCCGCACCCGCCGGCCGCCACACGCGGCCCGGCACCAGGTTTTGCCGAGGTCTACCGAGAGGATCACCGGACCGATGGTCTCACGCCACCCAACCGCACCGGCCCGGACCAGCTGGGACTGGCCGGTATCACTCAGGCCGCGATGCCGAGCTGGGCGTTGATCTGCGGCCAGTACCGCAGCCCGTCCAGGCTGAGCAGCACCCAGTCGTGGAACTGGCCGTTGGCCAGCACGAAGTTGATCGGGGCGTTCGTCCCGGCAGCGAAATCCTGCAGCCGGAAGACGTCGGGCGAGAGCATGTCGAGGTTGCTCGAATAGACGTATGTCGGCGGCAGGCCGCTGAGCAGCGCGCCGCCGTAGAGCGGGCTGACCATCGGGTCGGTCAGCGGCAGGCCGCCGGCCCACACCCGGCCGATCTGCTGCCCGAGCCCGACCGGCAGGATCGGGTCCTGGACGAAGCCGATGTTCGGGTTGGTCAGTCCGAGGTCCAGCCACGGCGACAGCAGGACCAGCGACGACGGCACCGGATCTCCGTTGGCGACCAGATGTTCGACCGCGGCCAGGGCGAGGTTGCCGCCGGCGGAGTCGCCGGTCACGCTGACATTGGCCGCCCCGTGCTGGGCGATCTGGGAGGAGATGAAGCCTGCCATGGTGGGGACCACCAGCCCGGCGGTGCCGCCCTCCTGCATGAGCGGGTAGATGGGCACCTGGTAGGTCGCGCCGGTCATGTGGGCGGTCACCGAGTAGTTGATCCAGTGCAGGAACGAGGGCGGGAAGATGAAGCCGCCGCCGTGGATGGCCACGACGTACTCCCCGGTGGGATTGGCCGGGGTGATCTGCACGACGCGCATGCCGTCGTAGCTGCTGTACTGCACCGTTTCGCCGAGTAGGAAGTTCAGCAGCGGCGGCGGGGAGTTGCCGATGAACCAGGACAGCGGCGGGATGTCGCTGGCGATGATCTGTAGCAGCGGACTGCCCGGGTTTCCCAGCTGGGCTTGCAGCCCGGTCAGGCTCAGCAGGGGCTGCACCGGATACATGGCGGCGGTTTCGAGCCGGTTGATCAGTGACGGGGTGCCGCTGAACCCTCCCGGCTGTGTTGCCGGGAACGGCGGCAGGGCGGGCGCGCCGAAGATCGTGGTGAACACGGTGTCGAACACCCGGCGGATTCCGGCGGCCAGCTCGCCGGGGATCTGCTGAATCTCCTGTCCGAGGGCGAACAGCGCCTGTTCGGAGGCTGCCAGCGGTGCCGCGCCGGCTGCCTCGGCGGTGCTGTAGACGCCGGCGGCCCCGGTCAGCTCCAGGACGAACTGTTCGTGAAACACCACTGCCCGGGAGCCCAGCTCCTGGTATTCCCGGCCGTGGGCGGAAAACAGGGCCGCGACGGCGGCAGACACTTCGTCGTCGGCGGCCACCAGCACTCCGGTGATGGCGCTCGCCGCGCCCCGGTTCGCCGCGGTGACCGCCGAACCGATCGACGCCAGGTTTCCGGCCGCCGCCGACATGGTTTCCGGGACCGCAAAGACATAGGACAACGCACCACTCCTGCACCTTGGGGGCACCCTCGCAGGGCGCCCGGCCGATTCCGGCCGCCGGTCTGGCAGCCTATGCGGACACACAGCCGTCCCGGGACGGTATGGCCGGAAACCCCGCGATTGCGGTGTATGTTCTGCGGAACAATGACCATTGCAGCATCACCCCCGGGCCCGCCCCGGATCGTCGACGGGGTGCCGGCCGCGCGCTCGCTTCGGCTGGTGTGGATTCTGGCCTTCGGATCGCTGATCGTGGGTTTCCCGTTCTACACCTACCTGGTGTTCGGCGCCGGCGCCGACCGGCACCTGATGGCCAACCCGCTGGCCGCCCAGGTGACCATCGCCTACTTCCAGGGCATCTTCGCCGCCTGGCTGCCGCTGCCGGCCCTGCGCCGCTGGACGCGATACGAGCGCCTGCAGGCCACCGTGCTGCCGTTCGTCATCTGCTCCTACACCACGCACCTGACCTGGGAGTTGGCCTGGCTGATCCTGCACAAACCGATCGCTGCGGCACGCGATCAGGCGTGGGCCTACCCCTGGTGGGGCTACATCGACGGCGGGGACCTGCGCTACCTGGACCCCACCGCCCATTTCCTGATGATCGAGGTGCTCTCGGTGATCAACGGCTGCATCGGCGTCGCCGGCCTGATCCTGCTGTTCAGGTCGAAGTTCGCCGACGCCCGGGGCACGCTGGCGCTGATGGCGACCGCGGTGACGCACACGGTTCTGACGTGGTACTACTACGGATCCGAGCTGATGGGTGGCCTGGAGAACGTGAACACATCCAGCTTCTTCGACGTCGGGGTGAAGTTCATCCTGCTCAACTCGCCGTGGCTGATCGCCCCCTGGTTCGTGCTGGCCTGGGGCTACCAGACGCTCAACCGTCAATCCGCGATTTAGCCGCCGGTATCAGTAGGCTTTCGGGCATGCCGTTCGCCAGCGGTGACGTGTTCGCCGGCTATGTGATCGAGCGTCTGCTCGGCACCGGAGGTATGGGCGAGGTCTACCTCGCCCAGCATCCCCGGCTGCCGCGGCACGACGCGCTGAAGATCCTGTCCCTGCCCGCGACGGACGACGCCGAATTCCGGGCCCGTTTCAACCGGGAGGCCGAGCTGGCGGCGACACTGTGGCACCCGCATATCGTCAGCGTTCTGGATCGCGGCGAGTTCAAGGGCCGGCTGTGGATTTCGATGGAGTACGTGCAGGGCACCGACGCGGGGCAGTTGGTGCGCAAACAGCACCCGGGCGGCCTGCCCGAACGCGATGTCGCCGAGATCGTGGCGGCGGTGGCCGATGCGCTGGACTTCGGCCATGAGCGGCGCCTGCTGCACCGTGACGTCAAGCCGGAGAACATCCTGGTCGCCGACGCCGAGGACGACCGGCGCCGGGTGCTGCTGACCGACTTCGGCATCGCCCGCCGGATCGACGACGTCAGCAACCTCACCGAGGTCAACGTCGCGGTGGGAACCATCAGCTATGTGGCGCCCGAGCAACTGCTGGGCAAGCCGCTCGACGGCCGGGCCGACCAGTACGGGCTGGCTGCGACCACGTTCTTTCTGCTGACCGGTGCGCCGCCCTTTCAGGACTCCAACCGCGCCGTGGTGGTCAGCCATCACCTCAGCACGACGCCGCCGCGGATATCCCAGCGCCGGCCCGAACTCGTCCACCTCGATACGGTGCTGGCCAAGGCGCTGGCCAAGGACCCCGGCCAGCGGTACCGAAGTTGCGTCGAGTTCGCCGAGGCCCTCGGGCAGCGGAGCGCCGGCCGGGCCGGCATCCTGGACACCGGTGCGCCGCGGGCGGCATCAGAGCCAGGCGCAGGGGCAGGGGCTCGTCCCATCACCCAGCGGCTGCAGCGGATGGTGATGCAGGGCCGCGCCCGCGGTCTCACGCGGCGCTCGGTCGGCGGGCAGGACGAGGTCGGAATTCTGTCGTTCGAGGTGGTCCCCTACGACCTGCCGGGCAACCGGCGCACCCCGCTTCCGGTGGAGATCCAGACCGATCTGCTGGCCGGGCAGCTGACCGAAGGGGACGAGGTCGAGGTCAGCGGCGTCTGGGACGGCGACATTCTCGACGCGGACACCGTCATCAACTTCTCCGCCCCCGAGCCCGCGCAACGCAGCAGCACCCCGACGCGCACCCCGCCGGGCCGGGACCGGCTCGCGAAAAGCGCTGCGCCCAAACGCAAGAGGCGCCGGGGCGTGCTGCTCGCCACTGCCGCCGCCGTACTCGCGGTCGTTGTGGCCGCGGCGGCATACTTCACCGACGGGTTCGGCATCTGGGCGCCCACCGGACCGGTCGTCAAACCCGTCAGCGCATCGGTGTTCTCCCCCGACGGCGCCCCGGACAATCCGGGCGACGCCAGGCTGGCCATCGACGGCAACCCGGATACCGCATGGTCGACGGTCACCTACCACGACGCCAACCCGTTCCCAAAGTTCATCGAAGGCATGGGGCTGATGTTGCACCTGTCCCATCCGACGGCGCTGAGCTCGGTGAGCATCGACGTATCCAGCACCGGGTCGCAGGTACAGATCCGCGCGGCCCGCTCGGCGCACCCGGGCAAGCTGGACGACACCACCGCGCTGACCCCGGTCACCTCGCTGCGTCCCGGGCACAACCGGCTGGCGGTGCGCGAGCGCACCGAAACCTCCGATGTACTGGTGTGGATCTCGGCCCTGGGCGCCACCGACGGGCGCAACCGCATGGCGATCTCCGACATCACCCTGCGGGCGGCTGGCTGAGGAGGTGCCGGCCGTCGGTCGGCGATGCCTAGACGATGCCGAGCTCGGCGTCGATCTGCGGCCAGTACCGGAAACCGCTGAGCGGGCGCAGGATCCAGTTGTGGCCCTGACCTTCGGCGAACACGAAATTGATCGGCACACCCTGGTTGGTCGCGGCCTGCTGCAGGGCGACGGCGTATTGCAGGGCCGAATCCCGCATGCCGGCGTAGACATACGTCGGCGGCAACCCGGCCAGCGACCCGTACAGCGGGCTCACCAGGGGGTCGGTGACGGGCAGGCCGCCGGCCCACGCCCGTGCGATCGGCCCGGTGCCCACATCCAGCCACGGCGACAGCAAAACCATGGCCTCGGGTACCGGCTGCCCCTGGCTCACCAGGTACTGGTTGGAGGCCAGCGCGAGGTTGGCGCCCGCGGAGTCGCCGAAAACGCTGACGTTGGAAGTCCCATACTGGGCGATCCGCGACGAGATGAGACTGGCCATGGCGGGTACCACCGTGCCGGCGGTGCCGCCCTGCCAAGCCAGCGGGTAGATGGGTACCTCGAAGGTTGCCCCGGTCTGGTATGACGTCGCCGAGTAGTAGATCCAGTGTCGAATCGACGGCCCCAGGACGAAGGCGCCGCCATGCATGGCGACGACGTGTTCACCGGTCGGGTTGGACGGGGTGATCTTCACGACGGTCATGCCCTCGGAGGCGCCGTACTCGACGGTTTGTCCGAGCAGCAGATTCAGCAGCGGTGGCGGGGAGTTGCCGGTGAGCCATCCCAGCGGCGGACGGGTGCCGTCGAGCAGCCCCAGCAGCGGGGCATTGGCCGCCTCGGCCCAAGAATAGGCCCCCGCGGCGTTGGCCAAACCCTGCACAAACTGTTCGTGCACCGTCGCGACCCGCGCGTTGAGGGCCTGATAGCCCTGGCCGTGGGCGGAGAATACGGCGGCGACGGCCGCCGACACCTCATCCTCGGCGGCCGCCACGACCGCAGAGGTGGCCGCCGCCGCACCCTGGCTCGCCGCCGCCAGCGTCGAGCCCACCGATGCCACATCGGCGGCCGCGGCCGACATCAGTTCCGGAGAAGCAGAAACGAAGGACACGGCAGCACTCACCTACCCCAGTTATCGCCGACGGCCGCTGGACTGCACCCTATCGACGTAGCCGGTGTCCGCGTGACGGTTCAGCAGAATTGCCTGCCCACGTGCCGCATCAGGCGGCGATGCCGAGTGCGGTGTTGATCTGCGGCCAGTACCGCAGGCCATCCAGGGTGACCAGCACCCAGTCGTGTACCTGGCCTGACGTCAGGCACAGTTGCCGGGTTCTTGGGGCTATTAGGGCTTTGAGCTGCCGATTTTGCTGTTCGGGTGGTGTGTTTCGGGGTGCTGGGCGGGGAGGTTCGGACGGTGTCGTAGGTGCGGAAGGCGCGCACGGCCCTGGGGCGCGGTGGCGGCGCGGGTCGCACGCGAAGACCGGGGCAAGGTGGTGATCCTGGCGCATCTCGGCTCGGCGCATACCGATGCTGAGCTGGGTATTCCGCTCGACCAGGCCCGAGGGATCGTTGCCGGCGGGCTGGCCGAGCCCGCGCGCTCGTGAGCGTAACGCCAAGGCGAAATCCAAAGCGTGAAATCGCAGCCCCGTTACGCTCGCGAACGACTCACAGCGCGCCAGGCGACCTCGTGGGAATATATCCGGATCATCGACTTCGCGCCGTGCAGCACTCTGGCCGTCGATTGCCAGTAGCGGCGGGCACTGCGGCATCAGACCCCGGCCAAACCTTTGCCTCCACCCGCTCCACCTACACGACCGCTGTTGTTTGCGCCGGTACCGCCGGCACCTGCGCCGGTGCCGCCGGCGCCCGGGGGGCCGCCAACCCCGGGACCCGCGGTGGTGCCCCCGGCACCGCCGGAACCTGCAGTGGAAGTTCCGCCGCCGCCGCCACCACCACCGCCGTCGCCGCCATTCCCGCTCGAGAGGGGGGGGTTCGTGCCACCCGCACCACCGACACCACCCTCACTAGAGATTCCGCCGCCGCCGCCACCACCACCTGCCCCGGCATTGCCGCGCGTTGTGCCGGCACCACCGACACCACCCTTACCTCCGTTGCCGCCCTCGCCGGGGGTAGTGCCGCCGCCGCCGCCGGTACCGCCAGTACCATCTGCCAGGCCGCCAGCACCCCCAGCACCTCCACCGCCGCCACCGCCGCCACCGCCGGCACCACCGGGGCCACCCGTTCCACCGGCGGCACTGGCCGTGCCGCCGTTTCCACCAACTCCGCCGGTACCGCCGACATCCGTGCCCGGACCGCCAGCGCCGGCACCACCACCACCACCGGCACCGCCGGGCCCACCTAGATCCCGACCCGCACCGCCGGTGCCGCCAGTGCCGCCTGTGCCGCCTGTGCTGCTGCCGGTGAGTTCTGGGGTACCGGCATGGCCGCCGTTACCGCCAATACCACCGGCAGCTCCAGTTCCAGTGGATCCCGACGTGATCGCACCGCCCGCACCCCCCGCGCCGCCGGCACCACCGAGATTCGTTTGCCCACCATCGCCGGCGTCACCTCCATCGCCGCCGCGCCCTCCACTCCCCGCAGTGCCACCATTGCCCGCGTTACCTCCCGCGCCGCCGGCGCCAGCAGTCCCCCCCCTGGCAGTGCTGCCAGTGACTACATCGGGCGTCTTGCCCTCACCACCGTCTCCGCCCCGGCCGCCATGTCCACCGGTGCCACCGTCACCGGCTGCACCCCCGTTGCCGCCGGTCCCGCCCGAACCGCCCCGATTGATCAATGCACCGTCAGATTCGTTGTCACCACCTTCCTGGGCGTCACCGCCATCTCCACCGGTGCCACCGTTACCAGCTGCACCGCCTTGGCCGCCGCTACCACCGTGACCTCCGTTGACCTCGCGAGCATCGATCTCGGGTGTACCGGCGCCGCCAGCTACGCCCCCGTCGCCACCTCGTCCGCCGGTGCCGTTGGCGCCGGCGGAACCACCTTTACCCCCGGTACCCCCATCGCCACCGGAATTTGCTTCACCATTGGTGCGGCTGCCGCCGTTGGCGGCATCCATGCCTTCGCCACCCTTTCCGCCGTCACCCCCCTGCCCGGAGTCACCCGCGCCACCGCCTTCGCCTCCTGGACCGCCGTTACCGCCGTGAACGTAGAGAATCCCCGGATCCTCGCCGTCGACAGATTTCCCACCTGCACCACCGTCGCCGCCCTGGCCGCCGGTTCCCGCTCCACTAACAGAACCGCCTTTACCGCCTCTACCGCCGTCGCCGCCCCCCAGGTGGGTGGTCCCTGAGGCAGGGGTTGTCGCATCTCCTCCAATACCGCCGGTGCCCCCGGCGCCTCCGGTGCCGGTCGGGCCGGCGGCGCCACCTTCACCGCCCGTTCCACCGTCACCCCCATCGCTGTGGCCCCCTTCGCCGTCGGAAGCGCCAGCGCCACCGGTGCCGCCTGCTCCACCGGTGCCGGATCCGCTGACGGCACCGCCTTTACCGCCGGCACCACCGTTACCGCCGTCAGAGTAGTTACTCCCAGAGGAGGTGCCGCCCAGGCCGCCCGGACCGCCGTCTCCGCCTCTGCCGCCGATAGCCTCCGCACCGCCGACGCCGCCCTCGCCGCCTTTCCCTCCGGTCCCCGCGTTGGTGCCGGTAGTCGCGTTGTCGCTGCCACCCTCTCCGCCGGCACCACCGTCGCCGCCCCTGGCTCCGTTGACATAGGTTCCGCCGGCACCAACATCACCGGCATCGCCGCCGTCACCGCCGGTTCCACCTTCCCCACCGTCGGGGCCGCCCATCCCCCCATCGCCGCCGTGACCCCCGACACCACCTTCACCCGCGGTGGTGTCGCCACCCGGCCCACCGTTGCCGCCATCACCACCCCTGCCACCCACGCCTCCCGGAACGCCGCTTCCAGTGGCGTCCGCAGCGTGGCCGCCGGCCCCACCCACACCGCCGTTGCCGGGGCCACCGCTGACACTGGCGCCATCGGCGCCTGCCGAGGCGCCCGCGGCGAACCAGCCGCTGCGTCCAGCCGCCCCACCGGCCCCGCCGACACCAGTGCCGCCTTCACCGCCGTTGCCGCCTTCACCGCCCTCACCGCCATCGAGGCTGGAAGTACCGTCGCTGTTCCATCCAGCCCCGCCGACTCCGCCGTTGCCGCCGTTACCGCCGCCGATGCCGCCGTTGCCGCCGTTGCCGCCCTGGCTGAACAGCAGGCCGCCGGTACCGCCGTTGCCGCCGCGGCCGCCCTCTCCGGAACCGCCGTTCCCGCCGACGCCACCGTTTTCACCCGTGCCGCCACCGGTGCCGAATTCATCGGTGCCGGTGGTGTTGGCTCGCCCGGCGGCACCGTCGGCACCGTGTCCGCCGCCGGCGCCGCCGTTGCCGCCGTCGCCACCGTGTCCGTAGAGGAAGCCGCCATGCCCACCATTGCCGCCGGAACCGCCGGCGGTGCCCCCGAGACCATCGGGGTCCGCTCCACCATGACCACCGGCACCCCCCGCCCCCAACAGCCACGCATCACCACCGGCACCCCCGGAACCCCCGGCACCCGCACTACCCCCAGCACCACCATCGCCATAGAAGAATCCCCCGTCACCGCCGACGCCACCGCCGCCACCATTGCCGTAGATCGCCCCGGCCCCACCAGCACCACCGGCTCCCAGGAGCCCGGCGCTACCACCATTGCCACCGAACGTTCCCGCACCCCCGGCACCACCCAACCCATACAAGAAGCCCGCATTACCGCCGGCACCCCCGGCACCACCCACACCGCCGGTGCCCCCGGCCCCACCGCGGCCGAACAGCCAGCCGTGCCCGCCGGCCCCACCCACATTCCCCAACCCGCCCGCACCCCCGGCACCGCCCTCCCCGGACAGCCAGCCCGCATTACCCCCGGCACCACCGGCACCACCGGCACCCCCGGCACCACCGGCACCCCCGCGGCCCCACAAACTCGCCGCACCACCCACACCACCCGGGGCACCCGCGGCGGTCTGCGAATACCCCGCACCGCCGTTGCCGTACAACCATCCCCCAGCCCCACCATTCACGCTGCCCGCGGTCCCGTCGGCACCATCACCGATCAACGGGCGCCCCGTGTAGGTCAGGAACGGCTCGTTGATGGGTGCGAAAATCTGCTCGGCCATGGTCTCCGCCGACAACGCCTCCGCACCGGAATACAACGACCCCGCACCGGCCAGCGACGACGCGAACGCCTGCTGAAACTCCGACACCTGCGCAGCCACACCCTGGTAGGCCACCCCGAACTCGGCGAACACCGCAGCCACCGCCGCCGACACCTCATCAGCACCAGCCGCCGCCAACTCCGATGTCACCGACGCTGCCGCGGCATTCACCTCATCCAGCGCCGCACCAATACCCGCCACCTGCGCCGCAGCAGCCGACAACACATCATCGGCAGAAACCACAACAAAAGACACCGCAATCCCTCCAGCAACTGTGCGTGTAGCTCACATACCGTCCCCCGCACCCTGCCCACTAGCGCTATACACATAGCGATGGCCGCGAGTTACGCCAAAGCAAGCTCTTACTGGCTAGATCCTAAGTAAACCATACATAATCTATGACTTAAACACTGTGATGCTTCCCGCCATGCAGAAATCCGACCTTGGAGTAAACCGATAGTAGGCACGCCGACGTCTGAACAACTCTGGATTTGATCCGCGGCTGCACACCAGTAACCAGGTGTGCACCGAATCGGGGGCGATCCAACCACGGTCCCACCCTCGTGACAAATGACAGCCACATGCTGTTCACTGAAACTCGTGAACGAACCCGCGCCCAGCGCCGACGTCGTCGTCGTGGGCGCCGGCTTCGCCGGGCTCACCGCTGCGCGCGAGCTGACGCGCCAGGGGCACGAGGTCCTGGTATTCGAGGGCCGCGATCGTGTCGGAGGGCGCTCCTTCACCGGCAGCATCGCCGGCCTGCCCGTCGACATGGGCGGAACCTTCGTCGGGCCCACTCAGGACGCGGTGCTGGCCCTGGCCGGTGAGATGGCCGTGCCCACCACCCCAACCCACCACCACGGAAAAAACGTGATCTTCTGGCGCGGCTCGGCGCGCACCTATCGGGGCACCGTTCCCCGGCTCTCGCTGACCAGCCTGCTCGATATCGGCCGTTTGCAATGGCAGTTCGACCGGCTGGCCCGCCGCGTGCCGCTGTCGGCGCCCTGGGAGGCCGAAGGAGCCAGAGAGCTCGACTCCGTATCACTGGGCCAGTGGCTGCGCGGGATGCGCGCCAGCGCCTCCTCCCGCGATCTGATGGCCATCATGTGCCGGGTCACCTGGGGCTGCGAGCCCGATGACGTGTCGATGCTGCACGCCGCCCGCTACGTACATGCCGCGGGCGGCCTCGACCGGATGCTCGACACCGAAAACGGTGCCCAGCAGGATAGGTTTCCCGGCGGCACCCACCAGATCGCCCAGAAGATCGCCACCGAACTAGGCTCCCGCATCGTGCTGGACGCACCGGTGCACCGCATCGAACGCCACGGCGGGGGCGTCACCGTCATCGCCGACAAGAACCGCGCCGATGCCGGATTCGTCATCGTCGCCGTCCCCCCCGCCCAGCGCGCCGGCATCGAGTTCGATCCCCCACTTCCCCGCGGCTACACCGAACTGGCCCGGAACTGGCCGCAGGGTCGCCTCAGCAAGGCCTACGCCGCCTATCCGACCCCCTTCTGGCGAGCCAGCGGATTCTCCGGGCAGGCACTCTCGGACACCGGCCCGGTCTTCATCACGTTCGACGTCAGCCCCGGCGACGACGGCCCGGGCATCCTGATGGGGTTCGTCGACGCCCGCACCTTCGACACACAGCCCGCCGAGCAGCGCCGCCACGACATTCTGCGCTGCTTTGCCTCGCTGTACGGCGACCAGGCGCTCGAACCGTTCGACTACACCGATCACTGTTGGGGAACGGAGGACTTCTGCCCCGGAGGGCCCACCGCCGCCGTCCCACCGGCCTCATGGACAACCTACGGCAGGCTGCTGCGCGAACCGGTCGGCCCGATTTTCTGGGCCGGCACCGAGACTGCCGACGAGTGGACCGGCTTCTTCGACGGCGCGGTCAGATCCGGCCTGCGCGCGGCCGGGGAGGTCGACGCCCGGCTATGAGCCGCTCGCGCAGGCGCGGGCGTTCGTCGCCGTCGCCGAGTCGGCGAGCACACGGAGCTGGCGATTCACCTCGCCGGGCTGCTCCAGCATCGAGCAGTGACCGCCGGACAACTCGACCAGCCCGACCAGGTTGGGCAGTTCACCGGCGATCCTGCGGGCCTGGCCGATCGGTGTCAGCCGGTCGTGTTCGCTGCCGATGACCAGCGTTGGCACCGTCAGCCCGTCCAGGCTGAAGTGGTCCGAGTCGACCTCGCCGATCAGCATCCGCGCGCAGCCGCCACGCCCGACCGGAGAGGTCTCCGCGAAGAGTTGGTAGACCAGCTTGACCACTGCCGGGTGGGTTTTTGCACCGGTGGCCATTTTCGAGACCATGTATTTGGTTGGCGCGCTGACCGCGCCGGGCAGGGGCAGCCCGCTGACCGCGTTGATCAGCGTCCGGCCGGCGACCGCCCTGGCCGAGGACAGCCCGCGGGGCACCGACAGCAGACGGATATTGGTGAGCAGATCGCCGCTGGAGGTGTTGATCAAGGCCACGGCGTCGGCGCGGCGGGCGACATTGTGGCGGTGGCGCATCGACCACGCCTGGATTGTCATACCGCCCATGGAGTGGCCCGCGATCAGTGCGCGTTCGCCCGGGGCCAGGGTCGCCTCCAGCACGCAATCGAGGTCGGAAGCCAGGTGCGCGATGCTGTATGCGTCATGACGGGGAACGCCGCTGCGCCCATGACCGCGGTGGTCGTAGGCAATCACCCGAAAATCCCTGGACAGGTCGGCGATCTGGTAGGCCCAGGCCCGGATGGCGCAGACGAAGCCGTGGGTCAGGACTATCGGGTAGCCATCCGGCGGACCGAAAACCTCCGCGTGCAGCGGCGTGCCGTCGGCGGCGCGCACCTTGACCGTGCGACCCTCGGGAAGGACGCGGCCCTCCGGCAGGCCATCGGCCAGCGCATTCGCCGACCCTTTGGCATGGGTGGTCCGTCCTGCTGTCATTGTCGCTCCCTTGGCTACGGCATCGTTGACGCGCTGTGGATCTCCGCGAGCATACCTGATCGAAACGTGTCATCCACCACAAGGGCACATAACATACTAATAATATGTTTTCGATACATTTGATCCGTATCAATGGATATTAGGCCGCGTCAACGTATGAACCGACGGTTTTATCCGGTTCACGGCCGCCCAGAGCGCACGTTCGCGGGCGTTATCGGCCACAAACAGCAACTCGTCACCCGCCTGCAAGACATCGTCGGGCCGCGGCGCGATGACGGAATCCCCGCGAACCACAGTGACCAGTGCGGTGTTGTGCGGCAGATCCAAATCGGCGACCCGCTGCCCCACCGAGGGATTGTCACCCGGCAGGGTCAGCTTCGTCAGGGCGGTACGCCCCTCCCGCAGCCCCATCAGCCGCACCAGATGGCCGATATCGATGGCGCCCTCGATCCCGGCGACCATGGCACCGGGCGTCGAGACCGACACGTCGATACCCCACGCCTGGCCGAACATCCATTCGTTGCGCACATCGTTGATCCTGGCCACCACCCTGGGCACCCCGAACTCGGACTTGGCCAGCAGGCCCACCACCAGGTTGGCCTTGTCGTCCCCGGTTGCGGCAATCACCACATCGCAGGTCTGCACGCCGGCCTCCTGCAGCGAACTCATCTCGCAGGCGTCGGCGTTCAGCCAATCGGCCGCGGGCACCTCGTGCGGCTCGAAGGCCCGCCGTTGCCGCTCGATGAGCAGAACCTTGTGCCCGGCGTCGAGCAACTCACCCGCCAGCGAACGGCCGACGTTTCCCGCACCGGCAATCCCGATCCGCAGCTTGCGCGTCGTCACAGGGCCATCTTGGCTGATTTACTGGCACGGTGCCGCAGTCGGCTCCCTCGTCGCGCAAACCGCGGCAACCACCGATCGAGTTGAACGGGAACGAATGCCCCTCGAACAGCTCTACCTGACCTTGACGTTTGGCGGCCTGGTGCTGCTGGGCAGCATCGTCGGCACCCGGGTGGCCACCGTGGTCGGGTTTCCCAGCCTGCTGCTGTTCCTGCTGGTCGGTGTCGCACTCGGCGAGGACGGGCTGGGCCTGCGGTTCGACGACGTGGTGACGGCCCGCAACGTGGGCACCGCGGCGCTGGCGGTGATCCTGGTGGAAGGCGGTCTGACCACCCGGTTCGGCGATATCCGCAAAGTGCTGGCGCCGGCGGCCGCGCTGGGCACCATCGGCGTGATCGTCAGCACCGTCGTCACCGCGGTGAGCACCCACCTGCTGCTGGGCACCACCTGGCAGCTGGCCCTGCTGCTCGGGGCGATCGTGTCCTCCACCGACGCCGCGGCGGTGTTCTCGGTGCTGCGGGTGCTGCCGGTGCCCCGGCGGCTGATCGGGCTGCTGGAAGCCGAATCCGGCTTCAACGACGCCCCGGGCGTGATCCTGGTGCTGACGTTCAGCGTGATGCCGTTCGCCTTCGACCCCCAGCATGCGGTGACCGGCCTGGTGTACGAGCTGGTGGCCGGTACCGCAATCGGGTTGGCGGTCGGCTACCTGGGCGCCTTCGCGCTGCGCCGTTTCGCGTTGCCGGCGTCCGGGCTGTATCCGATCGCCACCTTCGGGTTGGGGCTGGTCGCATTCGCCGTCGCCGGTGACGCCGAGGCCAGTGGATTCATCGCGGCCTACCTGTCAGCCGTCGTGCTGGCCAACTCGGGGTTGCCACACCGCTCGGCCACCCGGTCGTTCGCCGAAGGGGTCGGCTGGCTGGCCCAGATCGGCCTGTTCGTGCTGCTCGGCCTGCTGGCCAACCCCCGCGAGCTCACCGACGACATACTGCCGGCGATCGTCGTGGGCCTGATATTGCTGCTGCTGTCGCGGCCGATCTCGGTGGTGGCCACGCTGACCTGGTTCGGCATCCCTTGGCGCGAACGAGCGTTCGTGTCGTGGGCCGGCCTGCGGGGCGCGGTGCCGATCGTGCTGGCGACCTTCCCCATCGTGGAGGGCATCCCGGGCAGTTACCGGATACTCAACATCGTTTTCGTCCTGGTGGTGGTGTTCACCCTGATCCAGGCGCCCAGCCTGCGCCCCATGGCCCGTCTGCTGGGCCTGATCTCCCGCGAGGCGACCCGCGAGATCCAGGTCGAAGCCGCCCCGCTGGACATGCTCGACGCCGAGCTGCTGACCATGACCGTGCGAAAGCCGTCGCGCATGCACAACGTCACCGTCCTGGAGCTGCGCCTGCCCGACCCCACGGTGATCACGCTCATCATCCGCAACGGCCACACGTTCGTTCCCACACCGGACACCCGGATCGAAACCGGCGACGAGCTGCTGATCGTCACGACCAGCAAGACCCGGGCCGCCGCCGAGGCCAGGCTGCGCGCGGTCAGCCGCCGCGGGAAGCTCGCGCACTGGTTCGACGAGTACGGCGAGTTTGAATGACCGGGCAGAACGGCCGCAGCGGCCTACGTCTGGCCCACCAGCCCCTTCAGCCACGGGACGAAGTCGAAATAGCCGGCGACAAAGCTACCGGTGTTGAAAAGCCCGGAATAGAGGCCGCTAACCGTGGGAGAGCCGGGCGGATCTCCGGCGAACACGGTGGGGACACCGGTATTGAACCAGCCGGATCCGTTTCCGTTGGAGTCAGTGCCACCCTGGAAGGTGTTGTAGAAGCCTGACGCGGGAAAGCGCTTCAGCCCATCGTCGCTGACGGTATTGCCGAAGCCCGACATGCCGGCGGGACCGTTGTTGCCGTATCCGGAGCTTTCCAGCGGCCCATCGATGTTGAAGAACGACCCGGTGTTCAGGTCACCCGAGTTGAAGTTCCCGGTGTTACTGACACCGGAGTTGCCATTGCCCGTGTTGCCCGAACCCGCGTTCCCCCAACCGGTGTTGAGACTGCCGGCATTCGAGGTGCCGACGTTGGCGTCCCCGGCATTGAAGAAGCCGATGTTGCCGACGCCGGCGTTGCCTATACCGATGCTCTGAATTTTGCCGAAGTCCTCGGGAACGACGTTGGCACCGGAACTGAACAGGCCGACATTGCCGTCACCGGAGTTGAAGAACCCGATGTTGTTCGTGCCGGAGTTGAACAGCCCGAGGTTGCCAGTACCGGAGTTGCCGTCGAAGTGGAACTGCCCGGTCATCTGGTCGTAGTAGGCGCCACCAACCCCGATCAGATGATCCCCGGTCAACCCGAACCCGATGTTGTTATTGCCGGTGTTGCCGAAGCCCTGATTGAAGTCCCCGGTGTTGGCTATCCCGTGGTTACCGTTGCCCAGATTGCCCCAGCCCAGGACGTTGGCGTCACCGAGGTTGCCCGACCCGATGTTCCAATCGCCCAGATTGCCCTTACCAAGGTTCCATTCTCCGAGATTGCCGGCACCGATGTTCTGGATGCCCAGGTTGCCGGATCCGGTGTTGCCGCTGCCGAAATTGCCGAAACCATTGTTGCCCGCCCCGATACCACCCGTTATGCCCAAAAAGGCCAAATCCGCGGAGTCACTGTTGTTCCCGGCACCGATATTGCCGCCACCCTTGTTCCCCGCACCATAGTTGGGGGCCTCGTCGGCGGCACTGCCAACCGCTGCCGCGCTGGCACCACTGCCGAACAGCCCGCCGATCACCGGCAGCCCCTGCAACGCTTGCTGCCACGACGACAACTGCTCCGCCGCCGCCGACGCACCGCCGTAATAGCCGAACATCGCCGCCACATCCGCGGCCCAGAACTCCTCGTAGATGCCCTCGGCCGCCGCAATCATCGGACCGTTGAGGCCCAGGAAGTTCGACCGCACCAACTGCACAAAAGCGTTGCGGTTCGCCGCAATCGCCTCCGGGTTGATCATGGCGGATTTGGCGGTTTCGAACGCGCTGGCCACCGCATTGGCCTGACCCGACGCCGCCGGACCCTGCCACGCCTGACCGGTCAAATTCGACGTCACCGACGAGAACGAACTGGCCGCGCTACCCAACTCCTCGGCCAGGCCGTTCCAGGCCGCCGCGGCCGCCAACATCGGCCCCGAACCGGCACCCAACAACATCCGCAACGAATTGATTTCCGGCGGCAACCCCACAAAGCTCACAATGAGCCCCCCGTTCCCATCGGACCCCGTGTGGTACTTCGCGAAGCACATTGGGGCGCAACCCGATACAGTTGCCCCGGGCTACCCGAACCTCGGCTCACCCAGCGTAAACACAGCGTCCTCGACAAACGCGCCGATGTGAAACCCCGGACGCAACCACGTCGCCAGTCTGCCCTCCGAGGAGACACCGACGGTGACGATCGCGGGCCGGATACGCCCGGAGAAACTCAGCAGCGAATCGCCGATCCGCCCGTCGGCGAACTGCTGGCGCGCGCTGCCCTTGGCTTTCATCGGCACGGCCGGACCGGTCACCCGCGGCGTGGCGCCGACCGTCCAGGATGGCCCGTCGCTGCTGCTGCCGGAGAACCGCTTACCGTCGGCCAACTCGCCGTCGAAGCGGGCCAAAGTCTTGGGCATCGCCCAATTGGTGCGCCCACCCACCAGGCTGGTCGGCGAATCCACCGACATGAACGCCACATTGCCCCAGGGCCGCACACCGGAGCGGGAACCCACGATGCCCAGCACCTCGTCGTAGGCGCCGACGGGCGTGTCGCTATACCGGACGAACGCACCCAGGGTGACCAGCGCGCCGCCGCCCCTCAGACCCGACGGCAACACCGCGGCCGCCGCCCGCCCACCCCGGCCCAGCCACAGCACCGCCGAGCAACGGCACTCCCACGGCGCCGGCGCCTCGTTGGCGGGCAGGGTCGCCGCCAGCGCCTCGCTGAGCACCGTCTCGGACACCCCGGGCAGCCCGGTCAACTCCACACGCGTCATGGCTACCCCTGAGCCTCCCGGCCTTCGACCTTCGCCTGATAGGCCGCCCGCTTTTCCCGATCCAACTCCGAGGTCACCTTGGTACCCCCGGTCAACCGAAAAGCGGTGTCGACGAGCCGAGTCGGGATCACAGCGGTCCCCCGTGCGACCAGCCCCACCGACTTCGGCACGAACACCGTGCGGGATTCGCCGTTGGCCAATTCGGAGACCACCGCGGAGGCGACATTTTCGGGATTGACCACCAGGAACCGTTCCAGTGGCCCCGGCGCCGCCATGCCCGCGATCAGCTCGGTGCGCACGAAGCCCGGACAAATCGCCGAGACGTGCACCCCGCTGCCCCGCCATTCCTGGCGCAGCGCCTCGCTGAAGCCGACCACCGCATACTTGGCTGCGCAGTAGGTGGCCGCGTTCGGCGACGCCAGGGTGCCCATCACCGAGGCGATATTGACAATGTGCCCAGATCCCTGCTCGGCGAACCGGGCTCCGGCCAACCGGGTGCCGGTCATCACCCCGAGCACGTCGATCTCCAGGGTGCGCCGGGTGACGTCGGGGCTCTCTTCCAGGAACGGCCCGATCGGCATGATTCCCGCATTGTTGACCAGCACGTCAAGACCCCCGAGGTCCTCGGCAGCCATGGCCAGGAACGTCTCGAAACCGGCTGGGTCCGTCACATCGAGGCGGTAACCGGTTGCTGCCGAACCCAATTCGGTGGCCGTCTGCTTGACCGCGTCTTCCTGGACGTCGCCGAGGGCCACCGTGGCGCCCGCTGCCAGCAGCGCCTCCCCGATCGCCCGGCCGATCCCCTGTGCCCCACCGGTGATGGCGACCCGTCGTCCGCGCAAATTGGCCATACTGCTCAGAATGTCACACCCGCTGCTGGCGGCTGCGCGGACTTCAGCCTCCGGCCGCGGCCAGCGGGGTCGCTCACCCAGTCCCCGCCCAAGCCCGCCCGGACTTCACTGCCGGGCCGCGGCCAGCGGGGTCGCTATATCTTCCAGGGACTTGCCCTCGGCGTCGACGGCCAGGAACCAGGCGATGACCCCGCCGGCGATCATCACCGCCGCACCCAGCAGGTACCCCCAGAACAGCGGCGTGGGCGAGGGCTGGGCATCGTCACCGATGAACGCGCCGTAGATGACCGGACCAAGGGCCCCGAAGCACTGGGCGATCGCAAAGAACACCGCGATCGCCTTTGCGCGGACCTCGAGCGGGAAGATCTCGCTCACCGTCAGATAGCCGGCACTGGCGCCGGGAGAAGCGATGAAGAAGATCACGCACCAGGCGATCGTCTGGGTGACGGCGTTAAGCACACCGGCCTCGAACAGGGCCGCGCTGACCGCCAGCAGCAGCCCGGACAGCACATAGGTGCCGGTGATCATCCTGCGCCGGCCGACGGTGTCGAAGAAGTAGCCGAGTGTCAACGGCCCCAACAGGTTTCCGACGGCGAACGCGATCAGATACAGCGGGCCGGACTCTTTGGGGACGTGGTAGAACCTGCTCAGCACCAGCGTGTAGGTGAAGAAGATGGCGTTGTAGAGGAACGACTGGCTGATCATCAGCGTGGCGCTCAGCACGGCCCGGCTGGGGTAGACCCGGAACAACACCCGCGTCAGCGCCAGATAGCCGATGTGCTTGGCGGGCCGCAACTCGATGGCCTCGGCGTTGTCGACGGTCGGCAGCTCGATCCCGGTGGCCGCGACTTCCCGCTCGATCCCGGCGATGGTCTGCTCGGCTTCGGCTTCGCGGCCGTTCATCACCTGCCAGCGCGGGCTTTCCGGCAGGTTGCGCCGGACCAGCAGGATCACCACCGCTAGTGCCGGGCCGAGCAGGAAGGACAGCCGCCAGCCCAGGCTCAGATCGACCACCTTGAGAAAGACGAACGTACCCAGGGTACCGAGAATCGCCCCGGCCCAGTAGGTACCGTTGACCGCGATGTCCACCCGGCCCCGGTAGCGAGCGGGAATCAACTCGTCGATCGCGGAGTTGATCGCGGCATACTCGCCGCCGATACCCATTCCGGCGATGAACCGGGTGGCATAGAGGAAGGCGATCCAACCGGCGCTGTTGCCCACAGTGAACGCGGTGAGGCCACTGCCCAGCAGGTACACCCCGAGGGTGGCCATGAACAGGTTGCGCCGGCCCAGCCTGTCCGACAGGCTGCCGAAATACAGTGCGCCGACAACCTCGCCGGCCAGATACACCGTCGCCACCAGCCCGACCGCCACCGACGACAGGTGCAGCGTCCTGGGGTCGGTGAGGGTTCCGGCCACCGCGCTGGCCACGGTGATCGTCAGACCGTCGAGCACCCAGGCCACCCCGAGTGCGACCACCAGCCGGGTGTGGAACGGCGACCAGGGCAGCCGGTCGATGCGGGCCGGGATCAGGCTGCGGATCGAACCGCTCGCTTCGCCTGGGGTCGGCTCCTGGTCAGTCGGCACACCGATGCAGGGTACTCACGACGCATTCCCGCCGGTACCCCGTCAGGAGATATCGGCCTTCAGCGCCGCCAGCGCCGCGGTACTGAACCGGGCGAGCTCCGCGGCCTCGCCGGCGTCCAGGGCATCGGTGTAGATCTGCGCCATCCGGCGGTTGGTCCACTGCTCGACCTCGCTGTAGAGGTCCTTTTTGTCCGCGCCGTCGGCGAACGGCTCCGGCCAGCCGAACATCCTGGTGTACTCGGCGCCCTTGTTGAGCATGTGCGCTTCCACCGCACTGATCCCGGACAGGTTCAGGGCGTTGAAATGAACCCCGGCCCGCATCTCCCGCAGCACGAACATCACCTGCAGCGCCCGGGCGGGCGCGTCGTCGGCCAGTGGCATCGTGCGCCAGCCGGCGAAGAGCGGAAGGGCTCCGTTGGGCACCGCGGCAATGATCTTCTCCCCCAGCTCGGCGATGCGGCCCAGGCCCTCGGCGCCGGTGAGGTGGCGGCGGGCGAACCCGGCCAGCTGCTCCCAGTAGCGTTCGGCAGCGCCGGTGGCACCGTGGACCGCAACGCCGTCGCCCCACAGCGCACCGAGTGTCGCGGGCTCGAACACCACGAACGCCGAGTCGACCGCGGCGGCGCTGGCCTCGCCCAGCACGCCGGCCCGGCCGGCGACGTAGCCCGCCAGCGGGTTGGTGTAGCCGGCCGCGACGCTCTCGGCGAACGTCTCGGGGTGCAGCATGAACAGCCCGATGGCTTCCTCTATAGGCGCTCCCGCCGCGCGGGCCGCGTCGAACATGGCGTCAGTGCTCATGGCGAATCTTCCTTCGCGTCGGTTGTCCGCCGGAAAATCCGGCCGCGCTGTAAATCTCGGTGAACTCCCCGAGTATCGCACCGGAGGCAGGTATCGCACCGGCGGCATGGGGCCGCCGAAGTGCTGTGGTTGCGTTGAGAGGTGCGGCGTAGATACGTCGTATACTAACGACATGACTACGACTGAGGTCGTCGCGGCATCCGAGCTCGATGCGCTTTTCGGCCGAGTCAATAGCGCGACGAAGTTGCTACAGCGCTCTACCACCGTTCCCGACGAGGTTGCTCGACTCGTCGACAGTTTCGAGCGGACACTGGGCGCGGCGACGCCGTTGCGCCTCCAAGCCGACCCATATCTGACGACAACGCTGTGGGCCGCGGCGTTTCGAGCAGAGAAAGCACTTCGTCACGACAACGACGGGCAGCAACGTCGGGACCTGCGCGTTGCACTCGAGCAATTCCGCCATGCGCTCCGCGACATTGTCGAGAATCAGCCCTATAGCGACAATGCTCCGATCCGCGACATTCTCAGCAAAACGGCTGAAGTCCTCGCCGCCCCGCAGAAGACCTTTGCCGAGCTACTCGGAGTCTCCGTTCGTCAGCTTCAGCGCTGGCTCTCTCATGACGGCGCGGAGCCTGCCGCCGAGGACGCCGCCCGAACCCGCGTTGTGGGGCAGCTGGTGAATCAGTTGCGCCATTCCTTTACCGGTCCAGGGGTCATCGCCTGGTTCGATCGGGAACATCCAGTATTGCGTCAGCAGCCGATCAACCTGCTCGATGATCCTCTGCAGTACCCGGCCCTCCTTCGAGCGGCAACCGCCACACGTGCCATGACCGCATGAAACTAACGGTATTCCGTCACGCATCGTATGACTCACCGTGGTGGGCATTCCCCAGCTCGCGCGCCGGCCGTTTCCACCGCGCGAAAAGCCAAACCGTCCAGTACCTGAGTCTGCATCCGCTTGGCCCAGCGGCCGAGATGCTTCGCCATAACCTCGGCCCCACAGGCAATCCCGATGATGTCGTCGTGAATTTGTGGACCGCAGTCATTGACGTGGACAACCCCATACGGGTCGACTTCGACGACTGCGTCACATACGGGCTGACAGCTGACGAGCTAATCGGTGACGATTACACCCCGACACAAGCATTGGCCGATACCATTCGAACCGGCCGTGCGGCAGCAATGATCGTGCCATCCGCCGCGCTACCGGGAACCCACAACCTGATCCTCTTTGGGGTGCGGGTTCTGAACCCTTACCTGGACCCTGCCCGAACCCCTGAGGAAGTCCCGACCGGGCACCTTTCCGACGGCGCACATCCCCCGGCCGAGGTGGCCGCGCACGTGCGCTGGTTCGGCGCACCGCACACCGCGGTAGAGCAGTGGAAGGCGACCGGCAGCTACGACCTGTTCGACGATCCAATCGCAACACGCTGGTAGCGGACCGGCCCTCGCCACGCCAGCGGGGATGAATACCCCCCAGCCCGCGACCGGCCATAGTGCCACGGTGGTCAGCGAGTGGATCGGATGCGCCGATGCTGGGTCCTTCGCGAGCGTAACGTGGTTGCGATTTTGCGCTCCGGATTTCGCCCTGGCGTTACGCTCGCGAGCAAGCGGGCTCGGCCAGTGCGGCATGCCCACCGGCAACGATCCCTCGGGCCTGGTCGAGCAGAATGCCCAGCTCAGCATCGGTATGCGCCGAGCCAAGATGCGCCAGGATCGCCACCGGGCGAATCTACCCGCCTAGTACCCCAAAAGGCCACCCGATCACGCAAATCCACAGGTCAAAGGCCTAACGAAGCAGAATCTCGGAGACTGTGTCCGAAGTCAGGCCGAGCATTGACAAATACGTTCACAACCCCCACGAAAACGGCCCCCGGAGTCTCCTCCGAGGGCCGTTTCACCTAGTAGCGGGGACAGGATTCGAACCTGCGACCTCTGGGTTATGAGCCCAGCGAGCTACCGAGCTGCTCCACCCCGCGTTGGCGAACGCAAGGCTACCCAACACCGGCGGACCTCGCCAAATCGCGTGCTCACCGGGCTTCGGCAGCAGGTGCTACCCGGAGTTGTTGAACTTGGTGATGGCCTCGTCGAGGCGCTGCAGCGCCGACCCGTAGGCCGCGAAGTCGCCCTTCTTCTGGGCTTCCCGAGCCTGGCCGATGGCCACCTGAATCTCCTGCAGCGCCGCGGATCTCTCCGCCGACAGGGTTGCCGAACCCTCGGGGGCGGGGGGCACCGCGGCCGGCAGTGGCGGCGGCGGACTCGCCGGACCGACGGCGGGTTGCTTGGCGCCGGCCGCCGGTGGCGGCTCGTCCGGACGGTTTGCCTGCGCACCGGCCTCGGTGGGCTGGATTCCGGTAGCCGCGGCAGCCGCGCCCGGACCGAACAGCCCGGTGAGGGCGTCACCGACCGTCGGGCCGTAGCCGATCTTGTCGTTGTACATCATCGCCACCCGGATCAGTCGCGGATACGACGACGCCGCGTCACTGGAGCCCGGAGACGCGTAGACGGGCTCGACATACAGCAGACCGCCCTGGCCCACCGGCAGTGTGAGCAGATTCCCCCACTTGATGCGGTTCTGGTTGTCGCGGCCGATCACACCGAGGTCCTGGGACACCGCGGGATCGGTGGTGATCGCGTTGTTGGCCAGTTTCGGGCCGTTGACCTGGCCCGGGATGGTCAGCACGGTGATCCTGCCGTACGTCGCGGGATCGGAGCTGGCGCTGATGTAGGCCGCGAGATAGTCCCGCTTGAACCGGTTCATCGCGCTGATCAGCTGGTAGGACGCCGAATTATCGTTTTTGGCAATGTTTTTCGCGACGATGTAGTAGGGCGGCTGAAAGCTGCTGGCGGTCGGGTTCGGATCCAGCGGCACGTCCCAGAAGTCCGAGGTGGAGAAGAACGTCACCGGGTCGTTGACGTGGTATTTGGCCAGCAGCATGCGCTGCACCTTGAACAGATCCTCGGGATAGCGCAGATGTTCGGCGAGTTCGGGTGTGATGTCGCTCTTGGGCCTGACCGTACCGGGGAACACCCGCATCCAGGCCTTGAGGACCGGGTCGGTCTCGTCCTGCTGGTAGAGCCGCACGGTGCCGTCGTAGGCGTCCACCGTCGCCTTGACCGAGTTGCGGATGTAGGAGACCTTCTTGTCGGGAATCAGCCGGTTGAATGCCACCTCGTTGGAGTCCAGTGTCGCCGAGGACAGCGAGGTGAGCTGGGAGTAGGGGTAGTTGTCCAGGGTCGTGTAGCCGTCGATGACCCACACCATCCGCTTGTCGACGATCGCGGGATACACCGCACTGTCGGTGGTCAGCCACGGCGCCACCGCCTCCACCCGCTCCGCCGGGTCGCGGTTGAACAGGATCTTGCTGTCGGACCCGATCACGTTGGAGAACAAGAAGTTTCGCTCGGCGAACTTGGCGGCGAACACACCGCGGGCCAGCCAGCTGCCGACCGGAACGCCTCCGCTGCCGGTGTAGGTGTAGTTCTTCGTCTCGACGCTGGTCTCGTAGTCGTATTCGCGGTCGGCGCCGGTCCTGCCGACGATCGCGTAGTCGGCCGACGCGCTGGCGATGACCGGCCCGTAATAGATTCGCGGCTGGTCCAGCCGCGCCGGCCCGTCGGAGACAATGCTGCCGTTGGCCCCGACGACGTTGACCAGGAACTGCGGGTAGCCGCCATTCTGGTTCGGATCGTTGGCGATGCCGCGCACGGTGTTGGCCGGTGAGGCGATGAAGCCGTTACCGTGCGTGTAGACGGTGTGCCGGTTGATCCAGTCGCGCTGATTGTCGATCAGCCGGGCCGGGTTGAGCTCGCGGGCGGCGACGACGTAGTCGCGCAGGTTCCCGCGACCGTCCACATACCGGTCGATGGACAACTGGTCGGGGAAATAGTAGAAGTTCTTGCCCTGCTGGAACTGCGTGAAAGCCGGGCTGACGATGGTGGGATCCAGCAGCCGGATATTCGACGTGGTCGCCCGGTCGGACGCGACCTGCTGCGCCGTTGCCCGGCCGTCACCGCTGTAGTTGCGGTAGGTCACCAGGTCCGGTGTCAGTCCGTAGGCCCGCCGGGTGGCCACGATACTGCGGCTGATGTACTCGCTTTCCTTCTGCGCCGCATTGGGCTTGACGCTGATCTGTTCGACAATCAGCGGCCAGCCCGCCCCCACGATCAGCGATGACAGCAGCAGCAGCACCAGCCCGATCACCGGAATCCGCAAATCCCGCAGCACTATCGCCGAGAACACCGCGACCGCGCAGATCAGTGCGATGGCCAGCAAGATCAGTTTCGCCGGCAGCACCGCGTTGATGTCGGTGTAACCCGCGCCGGTGAACGGTTTGCCCCCGCGGGTGTGGGACAGCAACTCGTAGCGATCCAGCCAGTATGCGACGGCCTTGAGCACCACCACCAGCCCGACCAGTGTGATCAGCTGGACGCGCGCCGCGCGGCTCAGCACATTGGCCTGCGCCGTCAGCCGGATACCGCCGAAGAGGTAGTGCGTCAACAGATTCGCCAGGAATGCCAGGAAGACCGAGACGAACAGGTAGGCGAGCACCAGCCGGTAGAACGGTAGGTCGAAGGCGTAGAACCCCAGATCCCTGCCGAATTGCGGATCGCTGACACCGAAGTCGCCCCCGTGCAGGAACAGTTGGATCCGCACCCAGTAGCCCTGCGCGACCAGCCCGGCCAGCAGTCCGATGGCCACCGGGATTCCGCCGGCCACCAACCGCAGTCGGCTCAACACCGCGACGCGGTATCGGGCCACCGGATCGTTGTCGCTGCTCGGGACGAACACCGGGCGGGCGCGGTAGGCCAGGGCGAACCCGGCGAACACGATGCCACCGACCAGCAGCCCGGCCACCAGGAACACCACCAGCCGGGTGACCACCACGGTGGTGAACACCGAGCGATAGCCGAGCTCACCGAACCACAGCCAGTCCACGTAGGTGTCGATCAGCCGCGGGCCGAAGAGCAGCAACACGATCATGGCGAGCGAGATCACCATCAGAATCCGGCCACGCGGAGTCAGCTTCGGCATCCTTGCGGCCGGCCGCATTCCCACTTGCTACGCTCCCCTGCTCATTTTCCGACGTTTCCAACTGTACGCATCGCCGCGGGGCGAACACGGTGCCCGCGCGGCGCTAGCAGCTCGGCATCGCCGCCCCCGAGGTCATGGCATGCAGCGCATCCACCGCGGAATCCAGCGTTTCGACCTTCACCAGATTCAATCCGGAAGGAATATCGGAGACCGCCTCGTAGCAGTTCTTCGCCGGCACCAGGAACACCGTCGCGCCGGCGGCGCGGGCGGCAGCCATCTTGTGGGTGATACCGCCGATCGGGCCGATCTTGCCGTCGACATTGATGGTGCCGGTCCCCGCCACGAACGTCGAACCGACAAGGTCGCCACTGGTGAGCTTGTCGACCACGGCCAGGCTGAACATCAAACCGGCCGACGGGCCGCCGATGTTCGCCAGGTTGAAATCCACCTCGAACGGCGCCCACGGGGCATTCAGCACGGCAACGCCCATGAAGCCGTAGTCACGGTCCTCGTTGCTGCCCAGGGTGATCTCGGCCACACCCGCCGGCTCGTTCTTACGGCGGTAGTCGATGGTGACGACCTGGCCGGGCTTGGTGCCCTTCAGCAAGGTGGTGAACTGCTCGATGTCGGCAACCGGCTGGCGGTCGACCGCGTCGATGGCATCACCGGGCTTGAGCTTCCCCGACGAGGGGCCCTCATCGGAGACCGAGGCCACCGTCACCGCCTCGGGGTACTTCAGGTAACCCAGGGCGGCGTACTCGGCGCTGTCCTCGGAGTTCTTGAAGTCGGCGTCGTTGGCCTTGTCGACCTCGTCGCGCGACTTGCCCGGCGGGTAGACGAGGTCGCGCGGTACCAGCTGCTCCTGACCGGAAATCCACAGCGTGATCGCCTCGCCCAAACTCAACCCGTCGCGCTGGGACACCGTCGTCATATTGAGGTGCCCGGTGGTGGGATGGGTTTCGGTCCCCTCGATCTGCACCACCTGTTTGCCGTCGACCTCACCGAGGGTGTCGAAGGTCGGGCCCGGGCCCAGCGACACAAACGGAACCGTCACCACTGCCAGCAGGACGCCGAACACCACGATGGGGACGAGCGCGACCAGCAAGGTCAGAATCCGCCTGTTCACGCCGACCACACTAATAGGCTGCCCCGACAACAAGCCCAGCCACGGGCATGGCGACGCACCGCGCACCCGGCTTCGGCTGTGAGTACCGTTGACGTCATGGCTGACCCGCCCTTCGGCTTCTCCACCGGAGACGACCCAGATCCCGACTCGCCCGATCCCGGCCGGCAGGGGAAGAAGGATCCGGAATCCGGATCCGGCGCCGACCCATTCGGTTTCGGCGGCGCATTCGACACCGGCGGCGAGTTCAGCATGGCCAACCTCGGGCAGTTGTTCACCCAACTGGGCGAGATGTTCGGCGGCGTAGGCTCGGCGATGGCCTCCGTCAAGGATGCCGGGCCGGTCAACTACAACCTGGCGCGCCAGGTCGCTTCCAGCTCAATCGGTTTCGTCGCACCGATCTCCAGCGCCACCAACTCGGCGATATCCGACGCGGTCCATCTGGCCGAAACCTGGCTCAACGGAGCGACTGCCCTACCGGCCGGCAGCACCCAGGCGGCCGGCTGGAGTCCCGGCGACTGGGTGGACAACTCCCTGGACACCTGGAAGCGGCTGTGCGACCCGATGGCCCGGCAGATTTCGTCGGTGTGGGCCTCCGCGCTGCCCGAGGAAGCCAAGGCCATGGCGGGCCCGCTCATGCAGGTGATGTCGCAGATGGGTGGCATGGCCTTCGGCTCCCAGCTGGGCCAGGCGCTGGGCCGGCTGTCCCGCGAGGTGCTGACCTCGACCGACATCGGCCTGCCATTGGGCCCCAAGGGTGTGGCCGCGATCCTGCCGGAGGCGGTGGAGTCGTTCGCGTCCGGCCTCGAACAGCCCCGCAGCGAGGTCCTCACGTTCCTGGCCGCCCGCGAGGCCGCCCACCACCGGCTGTTCAGCCACGTCCCCTGGCTGTCCAGCCCGCTGCTCGGGGCCGTCGAGGCCTACGCCGAAGGCATGCAGATCGACATGACCGGGATCGAGGAACTGGCCCGGGACTTCAACCCGGCCTCGCTGACCGATCCTGCCGCGATGGAACAACTGATCGGCGAAGGAGTGTTCGAGCCCAAGGCCACCCCCGCGCAGACACAGGCCCTCACCCGGCTCGAAACGCTGCTGGCCCTCATCGAAGGCTGGGTGCAGGTGGTGGTGACCGCGGCACTGGGCGACCGGCTGCCCGGCGAAGCCGCGCTCAGCGAGACGTTGCGTCGGCGGCGGGCCGGCGGAGGCCCCGCCGAACAGACCTTCGCCACCCTGGTCGGGCTGGAGCTGCGGCCGCGCAAACTGCGCGAAGCCGGCGCACTGTGGGAGCGGTTGACCCAGGCCGGCGGCATGGACGTCCGCGACCGGGTCTGGCAGCACCCGGACCTGCTGCCAGGAGCCGACGACCTGGACAATCCGGCCGGCTTCATCGACCGGGTGATCGGCGGGGACACCTGCGGAATCGACGAAGCGATCGCCGCGCTCGACCGCGAAATCCGCGACGCCGGTGACCAGGACGCCGTCGGCACCGACGGCTCCGACGGCTCCGACGGCCGGGCCACCGGGGATGGCGGAATACCTGGGGACAACTGACTACCCGGGGTACCGGGGACGTGGCACCCTGACACCTCATGGCGCGACCCGCACCCTGCCTGTTCACGCTGGATCCAGCCATGCCGGTGCTGATGCGGCCCGACGGCGCGGTGCAGGTGGGCTGGAATCCCACCCGGGCGGTCCTGGTCCACCCGCCCGACGGGCTGACTCCGGCCGACCTGGCGGCGGTGCTGCGGTCCATGCGGTCGCCCACCTCCATCGCCGAGCTGGTGCGGCAATCCTCCGGCCGCGGGTCGGTATGCTCCGACGATCTGAGGGATCTGGTCACCCAGTTGATCGACGCGGGCGTGGCCACCGGTGGCGAGCGCAACGCCCGGGGGCGCGCCGCCTCGATCCGGGTACACGGCCAGGGGCCGCTGTCGGACCTGCTGGTACCGGCCCTGCGCAGCTCCGGGACACGCGTCGTGCACAGCCGCCGGCCCCACGCAACGGTAGCCACCGGCACCGTCGATCTGGTGATGCTCACCGACAATCTGGCAGCCGATCCGCACATCGTGGCGGACCTGCACAGAGCGGGGGTGCCGCACCTGCAGGTTCGGGTGCGCGACGGCACCGGGCTGGTCGGCCCGCTGGTCATCCCCCGGGTTACCAGCTGCCTGAGGTGCGCCGACCTGCACCGGCGGGACCGCGACCCCGCATGGCCGGCGATTGCCGCGCAGCTGCGCGACACCGTCGGGCTGGCCGATCGGGCCACCCTGCTGGCGACGGCCGCGCTGGCACTGGGCCAGGTGAATCGGGTGATCGCCGCGGTCCGCGGGCAGCGGGCCGATCCGCCATCGGCCTTGAACGCGACCTTGGAATTCGATCTCAACGCCAGTACGATCACGGCCCGGCACTGGTCCACACATCCGGGATGCACCTGCTGTGGTGATTCCTCCGCTACCGAAGTGAAATCAATCTAAACAAAGCACTGTCCATCATGGATGATGTGTATGTGTCAGAGATCAAACGCGGCCGCGCCGCACGCAATGCCAAACTCGCCAGCCTGCCGGTCGGCATGGCCGGACGGGCCGCGCTCGGCTTCGGCAAGCGGTTGACCGGCAAGTCCAAAGACGACGTCAACGCCGAGATGATGGAGAAGGCCGCCAATCAGCTGTTCACCGTCCTGGGCGAACTCAAGGGCGGGGCGATGAAGGTCGGCCAGGCCCTGTCGGTGATGGAGGCCGCGGTCCCCGAACAGTTCGGCGAGCCCTACCGCGAGGCCCTGACCAAGCTGCAGAAGGACGCGCCGCCCCTTCCGGCCGACAAGGTCCATCGCGTGCTCGACGCGCAACTGGGCACCAAATGGCGCGAGCGGTTCAGTTCCTTCGACGACGCACCGGTGGCCTCGGCCAGCATCGGCCAGGTGCACAAGGCCGTGTGGTCCGACGGACGCCCGGTCGCCGTCAAGATCCAGTACCCGGGCGCCGACGAGGCACTGCGGGCCGACCTGAAGACCATGCAGCGCATGGTGGGGATCTTCAAACAGCTCGCACCGGGCGCCGACATCCAGGGCGTGCTGGACGAACTGTTCGAGCGCACCGAGATGGAACTGGACTACCGGCTGGAAGCCAACAACCAGCGGGCATTCGCCAAGGCCTACGCCGGCCACCCGCGTTTCGCGGTGCCGCGCGTCGTCGCCAGCGCACCCAAAGTGGTGATCCAGGAATGGATCACCGGTGTCCCGATGGCGGAAATCATCCGCCACGGGTCCCCCGAACAGCGCAATGAGATCGGCGTGCGGCTCCTCGAATTCACCTTCGACGCACCGCGCCGGCTGGAGATGATGCACGGCGACGCCCACCCGGGAAACTTCATGCTGCTGCCCGACGGTCGGATGGGTGTCATCGACTTCGGTGCCGTGGCGCCGCTGCCCGGGGGCTACCCCGTCGAACTGGGGATGACCATCCGGCTGGCCCGCGACAAGAACTACGACCTGTTGTTGCCGACCATGGAGAAGATCGGCTTCATCCAAAAGGGCCAGCAGGTGTCGGTGCGCGAAATCGACGAGATGCTGCGCCAGTACGTCGAACCCATCGAGGTCGAGGCGTTCCACTACACCCGCAAATGGCTGCAGCGGATGACCATCGACCAGTTCGATCGCTCGGTAGCCCAGATCAAGACGGCCCGGCAGATGGACCTGCCGCCCAAACTGGCGATTCCGATGCGGGTGATCGCCTCGGTGTCGGCGATCCTGTGTCAACTCGACGCCACGGTGCCCATCAGGGCCCTGTCCGAGGAGCTGATCCCGGGCTTCACCGAACCGGACGCTGTGCCGGATGCTGCCCCAGCCGCCGACCCCGGCCCGCGAGCGTAACGCCACTGCGAAATCCGGCCCCGGAAATCGCACTGACGTTACGCTCGCGGAGATCGTTAGGCAGCTCGCGTACGCGGACGTCCGCGGGGACGCTTGCGGCTGATCACCGCGCCCCGCTCGAAGATCTCACCGCCCCACACTCCCCACGGCTCGGCGCGATCCAGCGCAGCCTGTAGGCAGCGCCGCCGGACCGGGCAGTCGGCGCACAGCGTCTTGGCACGGTCCAGGTCAGCCGGTATTTCGGCAAACCACAGGTCGGGATCACCGGTGTGACACGGCAGCGGCGGCAGCGCCGGTTCGGCGACGGTCGGTTCCGGCATGTCCTGTGCACCTGCTTCCTGGTGGGCGGTCGGCTGGGATAACGGGGACCCGGACCAGGGAGGTTCGCCTCCGAAAAAACTATGGCCACGGATCCGGGTGACTTCGGGTCCGTGGCCATTCGGCGAGACTGGGATTGCTACGACGCTATGTCGAGCCCCGATCCACGGACGCTTCAGTCGCGGCGGAGACGGCGCGATGCTTGGCACCAGCCACCCCGGCCGCCCCGGCGGCATGGGCGATGCCGGCCACGCGGGTGGCCTTGCGGGTGGCCGCGCGGGTGGCCGCGCGGGTGGCCGCGCGGGGAGCCACGCCCACGCTGGACGCGCAGTTGCCGAACATCGCGGCTACCTCCCGGTGCTATCGCCTGACTGAAAGCCTCCGTGCCCATCGGCACAGTGCGGTTCCGAGGGTACTGCGGGGTGGCTGTCGCCGCCAAACGATTTTTTGACCTGCGAGTTCACCGCGGGCCCGCCTGCCGCACCAACTCCAGCACCTGCGATCCGTACAGCCCGAGCTTGGTGGCGCCGATGCCGGGGATCGCGATCAGTGCGTCGTCGTCGGCGGGCAATGTCTCGGCGATCGCCACCAGGGTGTTGTCGCTGAACACGATGAAGGGCGCCACCTTCTGCTCCTTGGCGACGTCCAACCGCCACGCCTTGAGCGCCAACAGCAGGTCCTCGTCGACGTCACCGGCACACGTCGTACAGCGACGGAGCATGATGGCCGCCGGGCTGGTCAGGTCCTTGTTGCAGACCCGGCACCGCGACGGACCCTTTTTTCGCCGTGACTTGGCCGGCCTCGGCGCGGTGCGCGTCTGGGCCGCCAGGCCGTTGAGGAATCGCGACGGTTTGCGGCTTTGGCGCCCGCCTGCCGCGCGAGCCAGCGCCCAGCTGAGCGTCAACGTCACCCGAGCGCGGGTAATGCCGACATAGAGCAGTCGGCGCTCCTCCTCGACGCGCTCGCTGTCGGGACCATGGGCCAGCGCGTGCGAGATGGGTAACGTGCCGTCGACCAGCCCGACCAGGAACACCGCGTCCCATTCCAGGCCCTTCGCGGCATGCAGCGACGCCAGGGTGACGCCCTGCACCACCGGCGGATGGCGCGAGTCGGCCCGCGTCCGCAATTCGGCGACCAACCCGGGAAGTCGCAGGTCGGGCTGCTGGGCGACCTCGTCGTCGACCAGCTCGGCCAGCGCCGACAGGGCCTCCCAGCGCTCGCGGGCCCGGGTGCCGGCGGGTTCCTCGGCCGTCAACCCCAGTGGCTCCAGGATGGCCCGGACCACGTCAGGCAGCGGGCCTTCGCCGCCCGGCTGGGACACGCGCTCCGCCGCCCGGTTCAACGCCACCAGGGCCTGCTTGATCTCCTGCCGGTTGAAGAACCCTTCGCCACCGCGCACCTGATAGGCGATCCCGGCGTCGGCCAGCGCCGCCTCATACACTTCGGACTGCGCGTTGACCCGGTAGAGGACGGCGATTTCCGACGGCGCCGTACCGGATTCGATCAACTCGGCGATCAACGCGGCGACGGCGGCGGCCTCGGCCGGCTCGTCGGGATGCTCGGCGAACACCGGCGCCGGCCCCGGCTCACGCTGGCCGATCAACTGCAATCTGCTGCCCGCGACCCGGCCGCGCGCGGCGGCGATCACCTGGTTTGCCAGGGTGACCACCTGCGGGGTGGACCGATAGTCGCGTTCCAGCCGCACGACCGTGGCGTCGGGGAAGCGCCGCGAGAAGTCGAGCAGGAAGCGCGGCGAGGCTCCGGTGAACGAGTAGATGGTCTGGTTGGCGTCACCGACGACCGTCAGGTCGTCCCGGTCGCCCAGCCAGGCCGACAACACCCGCTGTTGCAGCGGGGTGACGTCCTGGTATTCGTCGACGACAAAGCACCGGTAGCGGTCCCGGAATTCTTCGGCCACCGAGGCGTCGTTTTCGATCGCCCCGGCGGTATGCAGCAGCAAATCGTCGAAGTCGAGCAGCGCGACGGCCTCATCGCGGACCTTCAGCGCCTCGTAGGCGTGGTAGACGGCCGCGGTTTTCCCGGCATCCAGCGGGGTGTCCCGGCGCGCGGCGGCCACCGCGGCCGGGTACTCCTCGGGTCCGATCAACGACGCCTTGGCCCATTCGATCTCACCCACCAGATCGCGGATGTCGTCGGTGCTGACGTTGAGCCGGCAGCGGCCGGCGGCCCTGGCCACCACCGAGAACTTGGAGTCCAGCAGTTCCCAGCGGGTGTTGCCGACCACCCGCGGCCAGAAGTAGCGCAGCTGGCGATGCGCGGCGGCGTGAAACGTCAGCGCCTGCACGGAGCCTATTCCGCCGCCGGACTGCCCCCCGGCCTCCAGTAGGCGCAGCCGAGAGCGCATCTCCCCGGCCGCGCGCTGAGTGAACGTCACCGCCAGCACCTGCCCGGCCGCGACATGACCGCCGGCGACCAGTTGGGCGATGCGGTGGGTGATGGTGCGGGTT
>NZ_JBKECZ010000024.1:0-42072 GCF_047975165.1 Mycobacterium sp. | reverse complement strand
GCGCGCCTTCCGCACGGACGCCACCGCGAGAACCTACCCGCCTACTACCCCACACCGGCCACCCGACCAAGCAAACCCACAGTTCAAAGACCTAACGAAGCAGAATCTCGGAGAGCGTGTCCGATCTCAGGTTTGAATCCACCGGCAGGGGATCACTGCGCCGAGGGTGAAGCCTGGGCACCGGGCAACGGGCACCGGGCAACGGGCAACGGGCTCCGGGCAACGGGCACCGGGCATCGGGCATCGGGCATCGGGCATCGGGCATCGGGCATCGGGCATCGGGCATCGGGCATCGGACCCCGTCCAAACAGACCGGTGAATTCAGCCGCCGGATTCAGGTTCACTAATGACGAGCCATACAATTTAGGCAAGCCTGCCTTCGGGAAAAGGCAATGGTGTTCCAATAAAATTAGGAAAACCTTTCCTGACTAAGGGCATCCGTCGTTGCAGCAGCAGGGTGACCAGGGATAACCTTTTAGGTATGACTGATCGCGACGAGCACAAGACAAAATTTCACGGCTTACTCCAGGACCAAATTTACGCCGAGTTTACGGCAGCACAACAATACTTGGCGATTGCCGTTTTTTTCGACAGCGAAGATCTGCCGCAACTTGCCCATCACTTTTACTCCCAGGCCGCCGAGGAGCGTAGTCACGCGATGATGATCGTGCGGCATCTGCTCGACCGCGGCCTCCCCGTGGAAATCCCGGGGGCGGAGCCGGTGCGCAACCACTTCGACCTGCCCCGCGACGCATTGGCGCTCGCACTGGCGCAGGAACGCGCCGTCACCGACCAGGTCAGCCGCTTGACCGCGGTGGCCCGCGATGAGGGCGACTACCTCGGTGAACAATTCGTGCAGTGGTTCCTCAAGGAGCAGGTCGAAGAGGTGGCCCTGATGGCGACGCTGGTACGAGTCGCCGACCGGGCCGGGGCCGATCTGTTCGAACTCGAGAACTTCGTCGCGCGCGAGGTTCCGAAGCCATCGGCGGAACCCGGGGCGCCCCCCGTTGCCGGTGGCCCCCGATAGGGGTCGTGAGTCAGTCGGTGGATTCGCTGGTCGCCAGCCAAGACTTGGTGCGGCCGGGATGGTTCGTGGCGATCCAAGCCACCCCGATCTCGCGACAGAAGTCGATGTCGTCGTGGTCATCGACGGTCCAGCAGTACACCGACCGGCCCTGCGCGGCCGAACGGTCGACGAGCTGCGGGTAGTCGCGCAGCGCGGCCAGTGACGGCCCCACCGCGGTTGCGCCGACGGCGGTGGCCGCGCCGCTGGCGAGGTAGCGCCCCGACTCGCCCAGCAACACCGTCGGCAGCATCGGTGCGGCGCGTCGGACCCGCCAGACCGCGGCAGCCGAAAACGACATGACGACCGCGCGGGAGTGATCGGCCGATGCCGGCGCGGCAATGCCGAAGTGGTGCAGCAAAGCCAGCAACTTGTTCTCCACCAACGGGCCGTAGCGCACGGGGTGCTTGGTTTCGATGAAGATCTTCACCGGCCGATGCCAGTCCAACACGAGCATGACCAGCGCGTCCAACGTCAACAGTCCGGTGTCGCCGTGGGTGCCGTCCGGACGCCAACTGTCATGCCAGACCCCGTACTCCAATTCGCGCATCTGCGCCAGCGTCGTCGTGCTGACCACACCCTCCCCGGTTGAGGTGCGATCCAGTCTGCGGTCGTGGACGCAGACGAGGTGGCCATCACGGGTCAGCCGGACATCGCATTCGACGCCGTCGGCGCCCTCGTTGAGTGCCAGCTCATAAGCAGCCAACGTGTGTTCCGGACGTGCGGACGACGCGCCGCGGTGGGCAACCACGAAAGGGTGCCCGGCTGAGGCCTCGTCCGGCCGCGTCATAGCCCTATGCTGCCGGTTGCCGCCCCTCCGGCTCAACCACCGCGGACGACGCAGATGGTGTGGATTTCTCCGGCCGACCGGATTCCACCACCAGCCACCGGTGAGCGGGCCGCACGACGGGCTTGCGTTCGAAGCCCTCGAAGACCCGCGACACCGCGGCGATGGTGACACCCGCCACCAGATACCCGATCGTCACCGCGACGGTGTTGTTGGCGATGCCCTGTGCATCGCTGGAAAGGCAGGTGGCGATGGCGAACAGCGACACCGCGTAGCTGAGAACCCAGATGAGCCACCAGGCGATGATCGGTTTCCGCATTCGCCGATAGTGGCCCTCGACCAGCGCCAGTTCGATGACATACAGCGGGGCCATCACCAGGTTGACGAAAGGCAGCAGACATCCGGCCCAGAGCCGGCGGGCCGTGCGGTGCTCGAGCAGACCGTGGTGGCTGAATGCGGCGGCCCGCCGGGCACGTAACCATTGGACCAGCACCACGAACGCGGCCGCCGCCGCGACCAGGGCGGCCCCACTGGCCGCGATGCCCATCCAGTCCGCGGTCAAGGCCAGCACGGAGTTCAACAGGGTCTCCCGGTTGATGATCAGCAGGACATACCGTCCGGCATAGACGAGTGCCGCTGCGGCGAACACCATCTGGGTGGCCAACAGCACGGCGCGGACCCGCTCCGCCGGCGGTCCGGTCTGCGTCTGTTGCTCAGCCACGGGCGCCGGGACCAGGTATCGCGCCGGATCGATCAGGCCCCAACGCGGTACGGCGGCGTAGCGCGGCGTCGGCCCCAGCGGCCGTCGCCCCGGGCCCGCCCGCCGCGAAACCCCGGGTCGCAGGGCGATCCAGCGAAATCCGGGCGGAATCCGCGGAGCGCCCCTGCCGGCAACCCCTGCCGCCGGGGGCCGCTGGCTAGGCACCCCCGATGGTCCGGCGGGCACGTCCGCCTGCGGCCGCATCAGTGTTCCGCGGCAGCGGGGGCACCACGTGCGCTGACGCTCACGCACATTCCACCGAGTGCCGCACTGCGAGCACGCCTGAATCACAACGACCAGCCTAACCGCGACGGGCGACACACGACGCACGACGGACCTGCGCGGTGCGACAGCCACCTACCCGGCCGTCAGGGCACGGCGCATCCCGGCGACCTGAGTCGGTCTGCACAATTCCCCTGGATCGATCCACAGCGGACGGAGTTGGCAAACATGACCGTGACCGGCCGGTTTTCAGGTCTGCTGGGGACAACCTGCCCCACGTTGAGCCCGGTGACGCACCGTCCGGGCGAAGGCGGACCCGCGATTTCGGGCCGCCGGCGCCGGCGACGTCCGCAGGCCATTGTTCATCGGGGGTTTTTCAAGATGTGATCTTGGCGATATGATTACCGTCAGCATCTCTATAGATGTGATTGGTCCCACACCAGCGGTCGCGGACTGAACACACAAGTGAGGAAGGTGCCTGATGGCCATCCATTCGCTCGGCCCGGGACCAAATCCGCCTACGTGGAACTCCACATCGCCCACTTGGGGACACACCTACGTCGTCGCCGCCCTGCGCGCCGGCTTCATCGCCCTGGCGTTGCTGGCCGTGCTGGTACTCATCGTCCTGACGTGATCTTTCGGGGTTGACCACGGTCCGGCCGGGAACACCCGGCGGAATCCTCCGCGGAATCGTTACGGAATAGGCTGTCAAGCAGCAGGGTTGACTACGTCAGACGACCCTGTGTTGGGAAGTCAAAGATTCGACCCATGGACGATCCGCAAATCGAAGGAAGGAATGTCGTGGCTGACTACACCTTGCCCGACTTGGACTGGGACTACGGCGCGCTGGAACCCCACATCTCCGGCCAGATCAACGAAATCCACCACAGCAAGCATCACGCGGCGTACGTCAAAGGAGTGAACGACGCGGTCGCCAAGCTCGAAGAATCTCGCGCCAAGGACGACCACGCGGCGATCTTCCTCAACGAGAAGAACCTGGCTTTCCACCTCGGGGGTCACGTCAACCACTCGATCTGGTGGAAGAATCTGTCGCCCAACGGCGGTGACAAGCCGACCGGTGACCTTGCCGCCGCTATCGACGACCAGTTCGGTTCGTTCGACAAGTTTCGCGCACAGTTCAGCGCGGCCGCCAACGGCTTGCAAGGGTCGGGCTGGGCGGTCCTGGGCTACGACACACTGGGCGGCAAGCTGCTCACCTTCCAGCTCTACGACCAGCAGGCCAACGTCCCGCTGGGCATCATCCCGCTGCTGCAGGTCGACATGTGGGAGCACGCCTTCTACCTGCAATACAAGAATGTCAAGGCGGACTACGTCAAAGCGTTCTGGAACGTCGTCAACTGGGCCGACGTTGCGGATCGCTACACGGCGGCAACCTCGAAAACCTCCGGGCTGCTCTTCCCCTGATACCCGCCGCACCGGCCTGGGCGTCGCGCGAACTCGCGCGGCGCCCTCGTCGTTTTCCGGCGGGAATGCCTCGAACTACCGGTTCGCAACGAAGCCGTCCCGTCGCCGTGTCGGGTTGCATACCGCTAAAAGGCCGCGCATCCTTGGTTATTCAGGCTAGATTTACGTCGATCGACCAGCGTAGTCACTTCGGATGGAAGCGTTGCGGAGGGCGAGATGGATGCCGGATCAAGTGGTCCTATCGGAGTAGCCCCCTTTCATGCGCGTGGCGCACTGAAAGGCTTCGTGATCTCCGGACGCTGGCCCGATTCCACCAAGGAGTGGGCCCAACTGTTGATGGTCGCGGTCCGAGTCGCCTCTCTGCCCGGATTGCTGTCCACCACCACGGTATTCGGTGCCCGCGAGGAGCTGCCCGATGAACCGCGGCCCGACACCGTGGGCCTGGTAGTGGCAGAGGGAACGGTGGTCGGCGAAAAGGCTATTCAGCCAGGTTATTTCGGGGAACATCAGCCTCCGGCACTACTGATGCTGCATCCGCCGTCGGAGACGACGCCCTCGCTCCCCGAATGCGCCGGGGCCGCGTCGGGATGTCTGTTGCTACCCGGCCTGCCCTATTTGGGACTCGAACATCGGGCAGCGTGGGTGGAGGCAGAGTCCGACGGCACCATCACCTCGATGGTCAGCCGTGTCGGTGTTGACCCGATCAGCCACCCCGACACAGCGATCCTGGCGATGCTGCTGGCCGCCTGAACCGGCCTGCCGGCTGCCCCCGGGAGACGTGTGCGCAGTCGATGGCCGATGTCGCCGACTTCCCGGAACGACCGCTGATCGCCGCGCTGGCCGAGCCCGCTTGCTCACGAGCGTAACGCCAGGGCGAAATCCGGAGCGCAAAATCGCAACCACGTTACGCTCGCGAACGACTCACAGCCCGTGAACCCCACCGGCGCGAAAAATCGAGGCTGGGTACTGGGCAAAATGTTCGAACTCAGGGCATACACCGGGGTCTGCGTCTGGTTGCGGGCGGCTACGGTCGCTACCATAGTCAGCAAACATCTCTTCGTTGCTGCCCGGAGTTTTTCGCTCTGGTGGAGGTCATATCGATGAGCACGACGTTCGCCGCCCGACTGAACCGCTTGTTCGACACGGTGTATCCCCCGGGGCGGGGTCCGCATTCCTCCGCGGAGGTGATCGCGGCGCTCAAGGCGGAAGGCATCACCATGTCGGCCCCGTACCTGTCTCAGCTCCGTTCAGGCAATCGCACCAACCCGTCGTCGGCGACCATGACCGCGCTGGCCAACTTCTTCCGTATCAAGCCGACATTCTTCGTCGACGACGCGTACTACGAGAAGCTCGACAAGGAATTGCAGTTCTACGACGCAGTTCGCGACGCCGGGGTGCGCCGTATCGCGGTACTGGCCCAGGGACTGACCGCGGAGGCGCAGCAAATGGTCGTCGAACAGATCGAGGAGCTGCACCGCGCCGCGGGGCTCGATCCCTGACCGCTGGGCCACCGGGTCGGACAGGACCTGACGATGTGCTGCGGGAGTACCGGGATTAGGGTTGGCCCCACGCTGTAGCGCACGCGTCGCGATCATTCACGAGAAGCCGGGAGGCGGTCGGCAATGGGCCTGTTCCGCACACGAAAGAGCCGAGCAACCCGCCGCGCCGAGGCCCGCGCGCTCAAGACCCGCGCCAGGCTTGAGGCACGACTGTCGGCAAAGAACGAGCGCCGTCGCATCAAGTCCGCGCAAAGGTCTTCCGACAAGGCCATCAGGGCCCAGCTCAGGGCACAGAAGGACAGCGACCGCGCGGCGGTGAAGGTCGCCGAGATGGAACTCCGGGCCGCGCGCGACGGCAGGCTGCTGTCACCGACCCGGCTCCGCCGAACTCTGACGGTGTCGCGTCTGCTGGCGCCGGTGCTGGCCCCACTGGTCTACCGGGGTGCAATCGAGGCTCGGGGCCTGATCGACCAGCGCCGGGCCGAACAGTTGGGTGTTCCGCTGTCGGCGTTCGGGCAGTTCTCGGGGGACGGCGCCAGATTGTCGGCGCGTATCGCCGGAGCCGAGCAGTCCGTGCGCAGCGTGGGGCAGAAGAAGCCGAAGGATCCCGAGACCAAGAAGTTCGTCGCGGCGATCGGCGAAAAGCTATCCGAATTGTCCGTCGCGGTGACCGCCGCCGAGAGCATGCCCGGCCAACGTCGTCGAGAAGCCCACGCAGCCATCGCGACGCAACTTGACGGAATCGAAGGCGACCTGCTGGCACGGCTCGGAGTCGGCTGAGGCGTCCGCACCTTTCGGCACCTGGGGAGCCCCCGCGGTCGATGGGTCTGACGCCCGTCAGCCCTGGCATGATGGGATCCGATCGTTGCGCGAGCCCGGACCCGACGACAAAGCAGCAAAGGAGCGGCCGCATGGCAGATTCAGCGGATCAACCCCAGCGCCCAGGAGAGCCCGCTCCGCGGGCCGGCAAGCCACCGGCAAAGAAGGCACCCGCCAAGAAGGCACCCGGGAAGAAAGCTGCCGCCAAGAAGGCACCCGGCAAGAGCACACCCGCCAAGACCGCCAAGAAGGCACCCGCCAAAACCGGCAAAGCCGCAGCCAAGGCTGCGGGACCCGCTGCGAAGCCAGCTGAGAAACCAGCCACGCCCCCCGCACCCACGGCGGCCAAACCCTCCGGCGTCCAGCCGTCCGCGCAGACCAATGGGCAGGTTGCGGCGGCCGCCAAGGATGCGGCGGCGCGGGCGAAGTCGGCCGTGGACACCGCGGAGAGCCCGCTGCCCGAGGGGCAACCGGAGCCCGGCGCCCCGCCGTCCCCGGTGCCGTGGGCCGTGGCCGTCGTCATGAGCCTGCTCGCCGTGCTGCTCGTCCGGCAGTTGCGCCGGCGCTGAGGTAGTCCGGGCCGTGGTGGTATTCCGGCCGACGGCCGACTTGGTCGACGCCATCGGCCCCGACGCCCGCAGTTGCGATCTGCAATTCCGCCAATTCGGCGGGCGGCCTGAATTCGCCGGACCGATCCGCACCGTTCGTTGTTTTCAGGACAACGCGCTGCTGAAATCTCTTCTGTCACAACCGGGCAACGGCGGTGTGCTCGTCATCGACGGTGGCGGGTCACTGCATACCGCGTTGGTGGGCGATGTGATCGCCGAGTTGGCCCGCTCGAACGGCTGGGCTGGATTGATCGTGTACGGCGCGGTTCGGGACGCCGTAGCGCTGCGGGGAATCGGTATCGGCATCAAGGCTCTCGGCACCAATCCTCGGAAAAGTACCAAAACCGGCGCCGGGGAACGCGATGTCGAAGTCACCTTGGGCGGGGTGACCTTCCGCGCGGGTGAACTTGCCCACAGCGACGACGACGGCATCGTCGTCGTCGCCGCCGGGAGCGCGACCGAAGGCCCGCCGGCTCACCGGGGCTAAGCCGATACCGCCACAGGTTTTCTGGAGAACCGCAGTCCTTCATCAGCGACCCGTCCGCGCCGGATCAGGCGGATGTCGCGCAGGTAATTCTGGTTCAGCCGCCACGGTGTCCGCGAACCCTGCTTGGGCAGCTCGTCGAGCGAGCGCGTCACGTAGCCCGGCGTGAAGTCCATGAACGGCCGCTCTTCGACGTCGGCTGGCGGGTCTTCTACCGCAACCGCGTCAAATCCCTTGTGGTCCATATAGTTCAACAACCTGCACGCATACTCCGAAACCAGATCCGCCTTCAGCGTCCAGGAGGCGTTGGTGTATCCGACCGTGTACACCATGTTCGGAATGCCCGACAGCATCATGCCCTTGTAGGCCATGGTCTGGGTGAGATCCACCAGTTGACCGTCCACCGCGGTGGTCGCGCCGCCGAACAGCTGAAGATTCAGTCCCGTTGCGGTGACGATGATGTCGGCCGGAAGCTGCTGGCCCGAGTCGAGCAATACGCCCTCCGGGGTGAACCGCTCGATGGTGTCGGTGACCACGTCGGCTTTGCCATCCCGGATGCTGCGGAACAAGTCGCCGTCGGGCACCAGGCACAACCGTTGGTCCCAGGGTCCGTAGTTCGGGCCGAAATGTTTTCGCACGTCGTATCCCTGCGGCAACTGCCGTTGCACCAGGCCCATCAGGGTCTTCCGCATCTGTCGTGGCCACTTCTGGCAGGCCGCATATACGGCGGCCTGGCGCAGCAGGTTTTTCCAGCGAATTGCGCTGTAGGCCATGGAATCCGGGAGCCATCGGTTGAGCCGGTCGGCGATGCCGTCGGCTCCCGGCTGCGACACAATATAGGTGGGCGAGCGCTGCAGCATCGTCACGTGCGCGGCGCCGGAAGCCGCCAGGGCGGGAACCAGGGTGACTGCGGTGGCGCCACTACCGATCACGACGATGTTCTTGCCCTGATAGTCGAGGTCGGCCGGCCAGTGCTGAGGGTGGATGATCTGTCCAGCAAAATCCTCGGAACCGGTGAACGTCGGCGCGTAGCCCTCGTCGTAGTTGTAGTAGCCGCTGCACAGAAACAGGAACGAACAGGTGAGCCTGCGTGACTCGCCATCGCTGTCGATCTGGATGGTCCAGCGGTTGTCCGCACTCGACCAGTCGGCCGCCACCACCCGCTGGTTGAAACGGATGTGCTTGTCGATGCCGTACATCGAGGCCGTGGTTTTGACGTAGTCGAGAATCGGTCCGCCATCGGCGATCGCCTGACTTCCGGTCCACGGCCGGAAGCGGAATCCCAGGGTGTACATGTCCGAATCGGAGCGGATTCCCGGGTAGCGGAACAAATCCCAGGTGCCCCCCATGCTGGGGCGTCGCTCCAGGATCGCGTAGCTCTTGCTCGGGCAACGGTCCTGCAGATGCCAGGCCGCGCTCACCCCCGAGATGCCGGCTCCCACGATGGCGACATCAATGTGCTCAGTCATAGACGCCAAGGTATCAACACATTGTCGATTACGCCAACAGTACGTCGAAATTGTCGACACACTGTAGGCTGACGGCCGTGGCCGGCTTCCCTGCGACTTCCCCCGCGAACGGACTGCCGCATCCCCGCGTTCGGCGCAACTCGAGGCCGTCCGGCGATGACCGCGAGTCCGCGATTCTCGCTCACGCCGAGCAATTGCTGGAATCCCGGCCATTGGCCGACATCTCCGTCGACGACCTGGCCAAGGGTGCGGGGATCTCCCGACCGACCTTCTACTTCTACTTCCCTTCCAAGGACGCGGTGCTGCTGACTCTGCTGGGCCGGGTGGTCACCGAAGCCGACGCCGCACTGGAATCGCTCGGCGCCGACCTGGGTGAGTCCGGTCGCAACAAGTGGCGGATCGGCATCAACGTCTTCTTCCAGACGTTCGGATGCCACCGGGCGGTGACCCGAGCCGGCATAGCCGCCAAGGACACGAACCCGGAGTTGCGGGGCCTCTGGACGGCATTCATGAATAAGTGGATAGCCTTCACCGCTGCGCAGATCGACGCCGAGCGCGAGTTGGGCGCGGCGCCGAACACCCTGCCCAGCCATGACCTCGCCACCGCTCTGAACCTGATGAACGAGCGGACCCTGTTCGCCTCCTTCGCCGGTGAACAGGCCCGCGTTCCGGAGGAGCATGTGCTCGACACCCTGGTGCACATCTGGATCGGCAGCATCTACAGTTGATCCCCGGGGTTGCGGGGCCGGCGCGCACCCGAACGCGTCAGAAGAACTGCGCCGCCACGAACCCGGCCAGCACCACCGAAAAGCCGCCCATCTCACCGGCGATCAACAGGGCCATGAAGAATCCCGTCCCCGCGACCGGGTGCGCAAACTGGTTGGTGGTGTCGCGGCGCGCACCGTGCAGGATGTACGTCGCGATGGCGGCGACGAAGAAGAACACCGCCACCCCGGTAGCCGTCAGGTTCACCCAGGCCGGCCAGGCGCTGAGCTCGACGAACACCGCGAAAAGCATCGTGGCGAAGGCGTACAGCAGCGCCGCCCGATGGGCGATGTCGGTGTAGGGGTGCGCCCGGTGATCGGCGGCAAGGGTGATCTGCCGGTATTTCCACACCCCGAGACCCAGCGCCAGCAGGAAGATCAGTCCGGCCGCCAGCAGCGTCAGCCTGGTGTCGATTCCCAAAATCGCCGGTGTCATAGTGCTGCCGATTCTAGTTGCCCGGCAGGGGCACGGACTACCGTCGGATTTATGCGTTTCGCATTCAAAACCTCACCGCAGAACACCACCTGGCCGCAGATGCTTGCGCTCTGGCGGGCCGCCGACGGCATCGACGTGTTCGAGTCCGGCTGGACCTTCGATCACTTCTATCCGATTTTCTCCGATTCCAGCGGCCCCTGCCTGGAGGGCTGGACCGCCCTGGCCGCACTGGCGCAGGCCACCGAGCGGCTGCGGCTGGGCACCTTGGTCACCGGTATCCATTACCGTCATCCCGCCGTGCTGGCAAACATGGCTGCCACCCTGGATGTGATCTCCAACGGGCGGCTCGAACTGGGGATCGGCGCCGGCTGGAACGAGGAGGAGTCGGGTGCGTACGGTATCGAACTGGGCAGCCTTAAGGACCGGTTCGACCGGTTCGAAGAGGCCTGCCAGGTGCTGGTCGGCCTGCTCAGCCAGGAGAAAACGACTTTCGCCGGCAAGCACTACCAGCTCACCGATGCCTACAACGAACCGAAGGGGCCGCAGCGGCCACACCCGCCGATCGCCATAGGCGGCAGCGGCGAACGGCGGACGTTGCCGATCACTGCCCGCTACGCGCAGCACTGGAACTTCGTGGGCGGCACGCCCGAGGAGTTCGCACACAAACGCGATGTGCTGGCGGCATGCTGCGCCGATATCGGACGCGACCCGAGGGAGATCACCCTCTCCTCCCATCTCGTGCTCGGAGCCGACCGCGACTATGGGCGACTCATCGACACCGCGGCCGCGCTCGGGGAGGTGGGTTTGGATCTGGGTATCGTCTACATCTTTCCGCCGCACGACGCCGCTGTCATGGAGCCACTGGCCGAAGCCATTCGGGACTCGGGGCTCTGCCTCCCTGGCTCGCGAGCGTAACGCCATGGCGAAATCCGGCGGGCGAAATCGCAGCCACGTTACGCTCGCGAACGACTCACATTTCTGCCGCCTCGACGAAGCCGAGCAAACTACGACAGAGCTACTCCCGCGCTTCCCCCGCAGGACCCCCGCGCTACCCCCGCAGACGCGGTCAACCAAACCGCAATAGGTCCGCGGCCGTCACCAAGCGTTCGCTCCGGGCCGGAAATTCCCGCCTCTTCATGGGGTGCCGAACGTATGACCAGGCAATCCGCCCCAGTCGCGACCGAGCAACGGGATTCAAGTACATGGTGAACTCTCCTGCGACCGACCAGTTCATTCGGAGCTTCGACTGGCCTGCTCTCCGGCCCCACGGTGTGACGATGCCCCGCTAACAATTAGACACCCGTGACACGGCAAACTCGGGATGGCTCGCCAGCAAAATTTCGAGTGTTTTAGAAGTGGCTGGTGTGACTCGTTATCTCAGCGGAACGTCCGTCGGCTCGATCGGGGCGGGCAGGGCAGTCGAACCCATCAGGTAGCGGTCCACCCCGGCCGCCGCGGCCCGACCCTCGGCGATCGCCCACACGATGAGCGACTGCCCGCGGCCCATGTCCCCGGCCACGAACACCCCGGGAACCGACGTATCGAAGTCGTGGCCGCGGGCCACGTTCCCGCGATCGGTGAGCTGCACCCCGAGCTCGTCGAGCAGGCCCGGCTTCTCGGGGCCGACGAAGCCCATCGCCAACAGCACCAGGTCGGCCGCCAGCTCGAAGTCAGAGCCCTCGACCTTGACGAACTTGCCGTCCTGCATCGTCACCTCGTGGGCTTTGAGCGCGGTGACCCGGCCGTCCACCCCGACGAACTCCTCGGTGTTCACCGAGAACACCCGCTCGCCACCCTCTTCGTGCGCCGAAGAAACCCGGTACATCAACGGGTAGGTCGGCCACGGGGTGGACGCGGCACGGGTTTCGGGCGGGCGCGGCATGATCTCGAACTGATGGACACTGGCCGCACCCTGCCGGTGCGCGGTGCCCAGGCAGTCGGCACCGGTGTCACCGCCGCCGATGATGATGACGTGCTTGCCTTCGGCCGTGATCGGCGGCGGACCTTCGTGCTGACCGGACGCGTACTGGTTGCCCCACGGCAGATACTCCATGGCCTGGTGAATCCCCGCCAGGTCGCGGCCCGGCACCGGCAGATCGCGCCAGGCGGTGGCGCCGCCGGCCAGCACGACCGCGTCGAAGTCGGATCGCAACTTCTCCACGCTCAGGTCCTCGCCGACGTTGACGTCGGTCACGAACTCGGTGCCTTCGGCAGCCATCTGCTCCAGCCGACGATCCAGAACGCGTTTTTCCATCTTGAACTCGGGAATGCCGTACCGCAGCAACCCGCCGATGCGGCTTGCCCGTTCGAACACGGTCACCTTGTGGCCCGCCCGCGTCAGCTGTTGCGCGGCAGCCAGGCCGGCCGGCCCCGAACCCACCACTGCGACTGCTTTTCCGGTTTCGCACAGCGGTAGCACCGGTTCCGCCCAGCCTTCGCCGAAAGCCTTCTCGACGATCTCCACTTCGATTTGCTTGATCGTCACTGGATCCTGGTTGATGCCCAGCACGCAAGCGCTTTCACACGGCGCGGGGCAGAGCCGCCCGGTGAAATCGGGGAAGTTGTTCGTAGCGTGCAGCCGATCGGCCGCCTCGCGAAATCGGCCGAGCCGCACCAGATCGTTCCACTCCGGGATCAGGTTGCCCAGCGGACAGCCCTGGTGGCAGAACGGAATACCGCAATCCATGCAGCGAGTCGCCTGCTCGCGCAGGACCTCGATATCGAATTCCTCGTAGACCTCGCGCCAGTCCTTCAACCGCAGCGGGACCGGCCGACGCTTGGGCAGCTCCCGATGCGTGTACTTGAGGAAACCGTTGGGATCAGCCATGAGCGGCCGCCATGATCGCCTTGTCGACATCGGCTCCGTCACGTTCAGCTCTGGCTATCGCCTCCAGCACCTTCCGGTAGTCCCGCGGCATCACCTTCACGAAGTGCCGTTGCTCGCGGCTCCAGTCGTTCAGAATACGCCCGCCGACAACGGAATCGGTGGCGTCGACATGCGCCGTGACAAGGCCGTACACGCACTCGACGTCTTGTGCGTCCAAAGTTTCCATGTCAACCATCTCGGCGTTGAGATTGTCGGGCAATTCACCGCCCGGATCGTAGACATAGGCCACTCCCCCGGACATACCCGCGGCGAAATTACGGCCGGTGCGGCCCAGGATGACGACTCGGCCTCCGGTCATGTACTCACAACCGTGATCGCCCACACCCTCGACCACCGCGTGCGCCCCTGAGTTGCGGACCGCGAACCGCTCGCCGACCACCCCGCGCAGGTAAGCCTCTCCGCTGGTGGCGCCGAACAGAATCACGTTGCCGCCGATGATGTTGTCCTCGGCGACATAGTCTTTCGGTGCGTTTTCCGACGGTCGCACCACGATTCGACCGCCGGACAACCCCTTGCCGACGTAGTCGTTGGCGTCGCCGAAAATACGCAGCGTGATCCCGCGAGGCACAAAGGCGCCGAAGCTGTTGCCGGCCGAACCGTCGAAGGTGATATCGATCGTTCCGTCCGGGAGCCCCTGTCCCCCATAGGCCTTGGTTACCTCGTGTCCGAGCATGGTGCCTACGGTTCGGTTGACATTGCCGATGGCGGTGGAGAACCGGACCGGCGCCCCGGTGTCCAGGGCTTCACGGCTCATCACGATCAGCTGTTGATCCAGCGCCTTGTCCAGCCCGTGGTCTTGACTCGAACTGCAATACAGGTCCTGGTTCATGAAGGCCGACTCGGGTTCGTGCAACACCGGAGTCAGGTCCAGCCGGTGCGCTTTCCAATGGGCGCGTGCCAACGTCGTGTCCAGTGCACTGGCCTGGCCGACCGCCTCGTTGATGGTGCGGAAGCCCAACTGTGCCATGTACTCCCGAACCTCTTCGGCGATGAACATGAAGAAGTTCTCGACGAACTCCGGCTGGCCGGTAAACCGCTCGCGCAGCACCGGGTTCTGAGTTGCCACCCCGACCGGGCAGGTGTCCAGGTGGCAGACCCGCATCATGATGCAGCCGGCCACCACCAGCGGAGCTGTTGCGAAACCGTATTCCTCGGCACCCAGCAGCGTCGCGATCATCACATCTCGGCCGGTCTTGAGTTGCCCATCGACCTGGACCACGATGCGGTCGCGTAAACCGTTGAGCAACAAGGTCTGTTGCGTTTCCGCCAGACCGAGTTCCCACGGCGCGCCGGCGTGCTTCTGGGACGTCAACGGCGTAGCTCCGGTACCGCCATCGTGGCCGGAGATGAGCACCACGTCGGCGTGTGCCTTCGAAACACCGGCCGCCACGGTGCCGACCCCGTTCTCCGAGACCAGCTTTACGTGCACCCGTGCCGACGGGTTCGCGTTCTTCAGGTCGTGGATCAGCTGGGCGAGGTCCTCGATGGAATAGATATCGTGGTGCGGCGGCGGTGAGATCAACCCCACTCCGGGAGTGGAGTGCCGTACCGCGGCGACCCACGGATACACCTTGTGGCCCGGAAGTTGGCCGCCCTCACCGGGTTTGGCGCCTTGGGCCATCTTGATCTGGATGTCGGTGCAGTTGGTCAGGTAGTGCGACGTGACACCGAACCGGCCTGACGCCACCTGCTTGATGGCGCTTCGCCGCCAGTCCCCGTTCGCGTCGTGTTCGAACCGGGCGACATCCTCGCCGCCTTCACCGCTGTTCGACCGTGCGCCAAGGCGGTTCATCGCAATCGCCAGCGTCTCGTGGGCCTCCGCGGAGATCGAACCGTAGCTCATCGCGCCGGTCGAAAACCGCTTGACGATCTCGCTGGCCGGCTCGACCTCGTCCAACGGCACCGGCGAACGCACTCCGGCCCGGAATTTGAACAGGCCGCGCAGCGACGCCATCCGCTCGCTCTGGTCGTCGACCAGGCGGGTGTACTCCTTGAAAATCGTGTACTGGCCGGTGCGGGTGGAGTGCTGCAGCTTGAACACGGTCTCGGGGTTGAACAAGTGGTATTCACCCTCGCGGCGCCACTGGTAGTCGCCCCCGACCTCGAGCTCGCGGTGCGCCCGCTCCTCCGGCCGGTCCAGGTAGGCCAGCGCGTGCCGGGTGGCCACATCCGCGGCGATGTCGTCGACGGTGATGCCTCCGGTCGGGCAGGCCAACCCGGTGAAGTATTCGTCGAGCACCTCAGCGGAGATGCCGACCGCCTGAAACAGCTGCGCGCCGGTGTAGGACGCCAGAGTCGAGATGCCCATCTTCGACATCACCTTCAGCACACCCTTGCCCGCGGCCTTGATGTAGTTGCTCAACGCGGTCTGGCGGTTGAGGCCGACGATCGCGCCGCGATCGACCATTTCCTCGATCGACTCGAACACCAGGTAGGGGTTGACCGCGGCCGCCCCGCAGCCGATCAACAGCGCCATGTGGTGCACCTCGCGGGCATCGCCGGATTCCACGACCAGACCGACATGGGTGCGGGTCCGTTCACGCACCAGATGGTGATGCACGCCGGCGACCGCAAGCAACGACGGGATCGGTGCCAGCTCCTCGTTCGAGTCGCGGTCGGAGAGGATGATCAGCCGCGCTCCGTCGGCGATCGCCGCCGATGCCTGCGCGCGCACCTCGTCCAGCGCGGCTGCCAGCCCCGCTCCCCCGCTCGCGACCGGGTACAGGCAACGCACCACCGTCGAACGCATTCCATGCGGATGCCCGTCGACGACGTCGTCGGGATCCAGGTTGATCAGCTTGGCCAGCTCGAAATTGCGCAGGATCGGCTGCGGCAGCGCGATCTGCTGACACGAGCCCGGGCCCGGGCTGAGCAGGTCCCGCTCCCCGCCGGTGGTACCCAGCAGGCTGGTCACCACCTCCTCGCGGATGGCGTCCAACGGTGGATTGGTCACCTGGGCGAACAGCTGCTGGAAGTAGTCGTAGAGCATCTTGGGCCGCTTCGACAGCACCGCGATCGGTGTATCGGTGCCCATCGAGCCCAGTGCCTCGACGCCGGTCCGGACCATCGGCGCTACCAGCAGGTTCAGCTCCTCGTAGGTGTAGCCGAACGTCTGCTGGCGCACGACGAGCCGGTGATGCGGCATGCGCACGTACTTCTTGGCCGGCAATCTGTCCAGCGGAACCATGCCGTTGTTGAGCCACTCCTGATACGGGTGCTCGGCGGCCAGCTCCGCCTTGATCTCCTCATCGGAAACGATGCGGCCCTGGGTGGTGTCCACCAGGAACATTCGGCCCGGCTGCAACCGCATCCGTTTGACGACCTTCGACGGGTCGACGTCGAGCACCCCGGCCTCCGACGCCATGACGACTAGGCCGTCGTCGGTGACCCAGATGCGTGAGGGGCGCAGGCCGTTGCGGTCGAGCACGGCGCCGACCAGGGTGCCGTCGGTGAACGTGATCGACGCCGGGCCGTCCCACGGCTCCATCAGCGACGCGTGGTACTCGTAGAACGCCCGCCGGGCCGGATCCATCGCCTCGTGGCGCTCCCAGGCTTCCGGGATCATCATCAGGACCGCGTGCGCCAGACTGCGGCCGCCCAGATGCAACAATTCGACGACCTCGTCGAAACGGGCGGTGTCCGACGCCCCCGGGGTGCAGATCGGGAACAGCTTCTCCAGATCGTCCTTCGATCCGAAGACGTCGGTGTCGATCAAGGCCTCCCGGGCACGCATCCAGTTCTCGTTGCCGGTGACGGTGTTGATCTCACCGTTGTGAGCGACCCGGCGGAACGGGTGGGCCAGCGGCCAGGACGGGAAGGTGTTGGTGGAAAACCGCGAGTGCACGATTCCCAGGGCGCTCGTCATCCGCTGGTCCTGCAGGTCAAGGTAGAACGCCCGGAGCTGCGGGGTGGTCAGCATGCCCTTGTACACCAGCGTCCGGCCGGACAGGCTCGGGAAGTACACCGTTTCGCGTCCGGGGCCGTCCTGCCCCGGGCCCTTGGTGCCCAGTTCGTGTTCGGCGCGCTTGCGGACCACGTAAGCGCGCCGTTCCAGCGTGACACCGGAAGCACCCGTCATAAACACCTGGCGGAAGGTCGGCATCGCGTCGCGAGACAGCGGGCCGAGCGAGGAGTCGTCGGTGGGCACGTCGCGCCAGCCAGCCACCTTCAGGCCCTCGGCTTCGGCGATCCTGCCCACCGCGGCACACGCCGCCGCGGCGTCCCTGGACGACTGCGGAAGGAACGCGATCCCGGTGGCGTAGCTGCCCGGTTCGGGAAGTTGGAAATCCACCACCGCGCGCAGGAACTCATCGGGAACCTGGATCATGATGCCGGCACCGTCTCCACTGCGCGGCTCAGCGCCCGCGGCACCGCGGTGTTCGAGGTTGAGCAACGCGGTGATGGCCTTGTCCACGATGTCGCGGCTGCGCCGGCCGTGCATGTCCACGACCATGGCGACCCCGCACGAATCGTGTTCGTACGCGGCGTTGTATAGCCCGACACGCTTGGGCGTCATACCCACCTAACCCTTCAGCAGACTTTCCGGACCGCCGACCTGCGGATCGCCGTCCCGGATCGACGGGGCTGCGCCCGGGATTGCCGGCCAGGCCCGTCGGCCTCCAACGCCGTCGGCAGGCCGGCCGCAAAACGAATCCGGCCCGGCCTGCGTCCGTGCAACGCTGAACGGCGGCCCCTGGCCTGGCTTCGGCAACCTAGACGATATGACGAAAGCCGCCTGACATGCCAACATGCCAATACTAACCCGCTGGCTGGCAGCTCCCTAAAAACACTGCTGACCGTGATGGGCGGCACCCGCACGGCACCGCTTCCGACCCGGTGCTCAAAGATCCACCGGAACCCGTTTTTCCGCGCAGGCTTGGCCCACCGCCGTCAACATGTCCGTCGTGCGCAGCGTCTGCAGGTCTTCGATCGTCACCGAACCCTTGTCGGTGCGATGCTGCGCAGCCACCCGTGAATCCCGGAGCCGCTCGGCGCGCTCCACGACATTGCGCGCAAAGCGTCCGTTGTGCATCACATCGATGCCGTGCGATCCGTCGGATGCCCGATAGGCACCCAGTGTCGTGCAAGCGGCACCGAACGCCTCCGCCGCGGGCGCCTCGATGACGGTGGCGCGCGGAGTGCCGTAGCGCACCGCGATTTCCACCAATTCGTTCGGGCGGTAGGACTCGAAGCGAAGTCGCCGGTTGAACCGGCCCGCCAGGCCCGGGTTGACGGTGAGGAATTCGTCGACTTCCCGCTCGTAGCCCGCGCCGATGAAGCAGAAGTCGAAGCGGTGGACCTCCAGCGCCACCAGCAGTTGATTGACCGCCTCCATGCCGATCATGTCCGGCCGGCCGTCCTGGTGCCGTTCGACCAGGGAGTAGAACTCGTCCATGAACAGCACGCGGCCCAGCGAACGGCCGATGAGGTCGTTGGTCTTGGGCCCCGACGACCCGATATGTTCCCCGCAGAAATCGGCCCGCTTGACTTCGATGATCTCCGGGTGCCGGACGATCCCCAGGCCCGCATAGATCTTGCCCAGGGCCTCCGCGGTGGTCGTCTTTCCGGTGCCGGGCGGACCGACCAGCAGCATGTGGTTGGTTTGGTTTGCCACGGGAAGCCCGGCCGCCAGCCGCAACGCCCGGACTTCGATCTGATCCTCCAGTTCCGCGACCGCCCGCTTGACGTCGGCCAGCCCGACCTGGTTGTCCAGCAGCGCGCGTCCCTGCGCCAGCAGATCGCGGCGGCGGTCTTCGTCTTGGGCCTCGGTCCGCTGTTGCGCGGTGCGCTGGGTGCCGACGTCCCACCTATCGGTCCTGCTGCCGATGGTTTCCTCGTCGGTCACCACCAACTGCACGCTGGGATCGGCTAGGGCCAGCTTGGCGGGCTCCACCAGGGCACCGTTGATCGCAGCTTTGGACAACCACACCTGCGCCTGTTGCTCCTCACCGAGCTGCCGGTAGGCCATCCCGCGGATATAGGCCAAATCGGCTGCTATCAAGGGGAACTCGCCGGAATCGATCGCGGTTTGCGCGGTGTGGCCGAGTTTTGCCGACGGACTCGGGTGCGAGGTGCGCACCTCGATCCTGTCGGCCCATTCCAATGCGACCCGCGTCTGTCCCAGATGCGCAGCGGCGTGGGCTGCCAGGGCGCAGGTTCCCGCGGTGACCGCGTCCATGATGATCGCCTGAGCGGGCAGCGGCGCCGCGGCAACCGCGATCACATCCGGCCATCGTTGCGCGGCGAACATCAGGTAGGCGGTTAGGTGTCGCTGCCACTGATGGTTTTCCTCGCTGTCCACCAACGACGGGTCGGCCAGCAACGCTTCGGCCCTCTCGTACTGTCGGTCATCGACCAGCGCACTGGCCAGCGCCAGGCCCGCATGGGAAGACTCGGTCACCGAAATCGAAAGATAGGGGCCCGCTTTGATCGGAACGGACAGCCCAACGCCCAAGCGGTTCGTTTCCCGATGCAGGCGGTCTCCATGGGCATACAGCTGCTGGACGGTCGCCAGCTCCTCGTCACCGGCCGCGACCCGGCCCAGCCAGGCGTCGGCCATCGCGGGGTCGAGCTCGGTTGCCTCCCGAAACCGCACCAACGCGGCATCGGAATCACTGTCCAACAACGTCATTGCCTGATCGAACCGCTTGCGTGCAGCCGGTGTGGAGCTGACGGCAGCCATCACGAGCCCGTCAGCGCGGGTTCGTCGGCTCCGAAAAAGTCCGGCTCGGGAGATACGTACCGGTTCTCGGCTCGGAACAGTTCGATCTCCACGATGTATTCGCGGCCGCGGGCAGCGACCTCGACGGTGGCCGGACCGATCTGGCTGATGAGCACATCGACCGCACCCCGGTGCGGCGCGTCCGGGCCACCGACGGAAACCACGGTATTCGGCCGGGGAATCGGGGTGAGGGTGCCATCCACCACGCTGACGGTGCTGCCGGACATCGGCTTGGCCCGGTCGGTGACCATGACGTCGGGCATCCGGACACTGGCCCACCGGCCGGCATCGCGGGTGTGCACCGTTACCCGTTCGCCGGCCGCGGCCAAGCGCACCACAATCCGTTTGGCCAGCGAATCCTCCGCGGCGATATGCACCCGGCTGGACTCTGCCGGATCGTCCAGCGGCAACGTCATGCGGTTCCGGGCACCGGCCTTTCCGAGCAATACCCCCGAAGGTCCGATGGGAACGGCGACCGGCCCCGTCGGAATGCCCCGCCGGACACCTCGCAGCACCGGCATGGGTCCGCAGAGATTGGCGGCGATCCCACGTGCCTGCTCACCGCACAGCGGCCGCAACAGCACACTCGGCGCTGCCGTGGGCTGTTGCGGGGTAAGCAAAGTTACGGTGGCGCAGGCGGTCCCATCGCCGAAGTAGCTGATGTTCTGGGTAACGCCGTCGGCCCCGGTGGACCACGCAAGCGCGAGTGCCCCGGTCGTGATGTCGCCGGGGCGGTAGCCGTAGCTGGTCAGCCAGCCGCCGTCTGTGCGTACCGAACCCCACCGCCGGTTCGGGGCAGCCAACGCCGCCGCTCCGAGCCTGCGCTCGATTTCGACGATGTCGGTCGCGGTGGCCACTTTGGCGCGGATTCCCTGCTGGCGCAACGCGGCGCAGATGCGCTGCGCGGCGGCCAGCGTGGCTGATCCGATGGAGAACCGCCCGGACATCGACCCGGCGTTGGGCAGCGCGGCAACGCGCACTATCATCCAGGTCTCACGCCGGCCGGCGTACGGGGGTGTGCCGATGAGCGTGTCGTACACGCGCGAGTAGTCACCGGTCCTCCGGCGACGGGCACCGGAGCTGACAATGCTGAGCGAATCGATCCGCAGTCCCAGGCTCTGCCGCAGCATGGTCTGCAGAATCCGTGTGTCAAACGTATTTTCGGTCTCGGTGGTGTTGGAGCCGGTGAGGAACGTCGGCGCGTGGGCCTTGCCGAACAGCTGGATGACGGCAACGGCTACCCCGTCCTGATACCGCAGGCCGCCGCCCGCCCTGTCGTTGGCTACCGTCAGAGGCTGCGCCAGAACGATCGGGTGGTTTCGCCTGAACCACAGCATCACCCACGACCACGGCGTCTGACTTCGCCACGGGACCACGAACACCGCCGCCCCGGATACCACACCCATCGCGGCCCAGACATACCCACCGATTGCCCACCCGGCAACTGCTGCGGTGAGGACGGCGGTGATCGTGGTCAGCCGAGCCGGTGCGCTCACGGTCGCCTCCCGGCCCGGGCGACCAGGGCGGCGGCCGCGATCGCCCCCGCGACCACTGCGGCGAACACCAGGGCAACGGTGCGGGCTCGGTGATCAGGCGGCGGCGGCGCTGCCGCGGGAGTCAGGATTCGGCTCCGCGCCGCGGGCGCAAGGCGGTCCCCCGCCGGCACGTCGAACGTCAGGGCGGCAACCGGATCCACCACGCCGTAGCCCACCTGGTTGTCCACCCCGCGAGGGGGATTGTGCGCGGTCTGCAGAATCCGGTTGACGATCTGGTGGGCGGAAAGCTCCGGAAACTTCGCGCGTACCAGCGCGGCGACCCCGCTGACATAGGCGGCCGAAAAGCTGGTTCCCCAGATCGGCATGTTCTTCTCGCCCGGGCGGATGGCCGCATAGGCGTTCACCGGCGCCCCGGTTTGCGCAGACAACCCCATGGTGCCGGCTCCCGGGGCGGCGACCGCCACCCACGGGCCGGACAGGCTTCTGGCCAACGGCGCGCCGGTGTTGTCGACCGCCCCCACCGACAACACGTAGTCGGAGAACCAGGACGGCGACGACACCGTCTTCACCTGGTGCCAGTCTCGGGGGTCGGAGGTGTCCAGCGGATCGAACTGTGGATTTTGGACGCAACCGTCCTCGCTGTCGTTTCCCGCCGCGGCCACGATTACCGCGTCCTTGACTGTGGCGGCATACCAGACCGCCGCGCCGATGGCAGCCTGATCCAATGGGTCTGCGGCCGGAACACACGACGTCACACTGATATTGATGACTTTGGCGCCCAGGTTGGCGGCGTGCACGATCGCACGCGCCAGCGTGGCGATGGAACCGGCTTTCCTGCGCACCTCCGAGTCGCCGGGGTACGGATTCACGGTTTCATAGGCCCGCGACGATTGCCGGATCGAGATGAGGACGGCGTGCGGCGCGACGCCGACGACGCCGTCGGGCGCACCCGCGCCAGGGCCCGGCACTGCGGGGACGTCATCCGGTGTGACGGCTGGATTCCCTGTGCCGCTGGCCGATTCGGTATCGGGCTGCGATGTCGTCGGGGGTGGGGGCGCCGAGGCCGCAGGTGGCGGTGCGAATGCCGGCCGGGGTGGCATCGGCGCCGGCATCGGCGTTCCCTGCGGCGCGGCACCGATCACCGATGCCACGATGGTGCCGTGGGCGTCACAATCCTGCAGGCCGTCTCCGGCCATTATGTAGTCGCCGCCCGGAACAACCTTGAGCCGCGGGCCGGGGGTGACCCCGGTGTCGATGATCGCCACGGCAACTCCGTTGCCTGTCGAGTACTTCCAGGCGCTGGCCACATTCAGCATGGCAAAACCGGGCGCGGTCGCCGTGATGTCGGGTTCTGCTACCGCGATCGTCCGGGCACACATGTTGCTTTGCCGCATGGGCTGCTCCGGTGCCGGCGTAGCATCCTGTGGTACCCGTCCCGGATCGACGCTGGGCGGGGGAACCGCAAGCGCTACGGACTGGCCGTTCAACAGGGCCAGCGCGATGCATACCGTGACGAACGCGCAGATGCGCTGGAGGGCAGGGGGTTTCATCGCATGCGCACCCAGGTGAAGAGTCCGCCGATCCAGGCAGCCATGGGCAACGCCGCTATGATGGCCAGGATTTCGAGCCATTCGGCGGCCATTCTGACCAGCGGTGTGAATCGCGTGACCGGCACCAGCAATGCGGCAAGCAGCCCCGCAGCGGCGAATACCCCCAGTAGCGCGGTTCCCCACCACAATGCATGACCCGACGAACTCGGGTCATGCACCACGTATTTGACTATGCCGGTGCACGTTGCCGCTGCCGCGCCACAGACCAGGGCGACAGCTTGACGCTTGTCCGCGAAGGCGCGGCCCCGGGTGATGGAGATCAGGACGAACAGCGCGGCGAGTACCGCAGCGGCGGCCCCACGATGACCCCCGGGCATCAGGGTGACCCATACCGCGGCGGGTAGCGTCGTCGCGGCGCCCAGGCACATCCCGGTCAATACGGCGTTGGCGCGGATCGCCGCTGTCGCAATGCGGTTGCCGCGCGGTGTGATATCGGATTCCACATCTCCCCCGGTCGCCGTGGCCACCGGGGAGACGGCATCCGGCGGCAGTCCGGCGCTCCGCCGGAACAGGTCGCGCCCGGTGATCGAACCGAAGTGGGGTGGCCGGATACGGGCCACCCACAGCGCGATCGTCGGCGCCAGGGTCAATACCCACAGCAGCGCGACCAGCAGGCACATTCCCAGCCACTGCGCCGGTACCGGCCACCACATCCGCACCGCGGCAACCGCCCCGCCAAGTGCGCAGAGCGTCACCGTGGCCGACGCCGCGGTGATCCGACGGCCCGTCGTCGCGGCGATTGCCCACGTCGACACCCCCGCCGCCAGCGCGCCGATGAACAGATGAGCCGCCCCCACCCGACCCGGGGCAGCCGCTCCCAATCCGGCGGCGATCAAAGGTACGGCCGGCCAGGCCAGGCCGTCGAACAAACCGGTGCGATGCGGCGACCACCGCAGAACCATCGCCGCCGCTGCCGCCGCCGACAGTCCGGCCGCTCCCGCCACCAGGGCAGGCGCCATCATGTCGGACGAGATACGTTGCCGAACCGCTAATCCCAGGACAGTGAGCATGACCATGGCCATAATGGCCAGGGCCGTGTGCTCTGCTGTCTGCGGTGTCACCGGATCGAAGAGCCTTCTGCCCACGCGCGCCAAGCCGGTGGACAGTGATTCGTATTGCGGTTCGAAGGGATCGCCTTCGGCGGCGGTCGCCAGGATCAGGGTTGCGCCGTCTTCCACCCCGAGTTCGCCGAGGGTCTTGGTTACGTCGAGCCGAACTCCGTTGGCCTTCTGCAATTCATAGCGGGTGGTCGGCTCCAGCCCGGCCACCCCGCGGCGGCGCAGCTCATCGTTGACCAATTCGACGACATTGTCGATGAATACCTCGATGGCGACCGATGCCGGATAGACCTGTGAGAGCAGGTTCTCACCGCAGACAACGGCGACGGCACAGCGCGCCGGGAACGAGACCGTCGTCATCACCGCGGCCTGTCGGTATCGGGAATGTACTTGTCTGCCAGGGACGCAGCGATCTCGAACAGCCGCAGCCGCGTCGCCTTCTTCAGTTCATGCCGGGTGTCAATGATCCCGCCCTTTGCCAGATACGGGTCGAACGGCATGAATTCGACGGTGGCGCCGGATTGACGGAAACGTTCGGCGAGGTAGTCACGCGAATCCCCGTCGAATTTGTTGCGGCTGTCGTTGAGGACAACGGTGCTTCGCGAGACCAATTCGTGGTAGCCCATCGACCGCAGCAGATCGATCGCCCGGGTAACCGGAAGCGAGGTGTCGGCGGTCAAGCCCGACACGAATACCAGTGCATCGCAGGCCTCGAGCACCGCTTTCATCACCGGGTGCTCGAGGTCGTCGGAGGTGTCCACGACAATGACGGTGTGCGTGCGGCGCAGCCGCGAGAGCACACCGGTGAACATCGACGGAGCCAGCGGCCGGGGTTGGTCGGAAACTCTGTTGCCTGCCAATACGTCGAGCCCGACACTGTTCTGGCCCAGATGTTCTCGGATGTCCGCGTAACCCTGTACATCCGTGTCGTTCAGCACGGCCGAGTAGTCTCCCGGTGGAGATTCGTCGATACGGCCGGCTAGCGTGCCGAATCCCGGGGCGGCGTCAATCGCCACGACGTTGTCCGGACGGCATTCCCGGAACACTCCACCGATGCAGGCGGCCATCGTCGTCTTCCCGACACCCCCCTTGCCCGACACCACACCGATCACGTACTGCTTGCGGATGTGGCGACGGATACGATTCTGCAAGTCCCGGTAGTGCCGCTCGGCAGGAGATTCGCCTAGGTTGACATTCTGGAATGACAAGCGGTACACAAGTTTCCGCCATCCGGAGCCAGGTGGAATCTTGCGCGGTGACACCATGTCGGAGATTCGCAAAGTCCCCGATACGGACTCTTGATGCTGGTGCAACTCCCGCCCCGCGGCATCCTGCCCTTGCCCGGACGCCGGCGTTCCACTCCACGAATCGATCGCGGTGTCACCATGACTGTCTTGAGTTACCCTCATCTACACAACCTTTCGATACGAATACCATTCCCGGTCTGCGGGCAGGCGCCGCACCATGTGGTCGACCGCGGCAGCGATGTTGCCCCACGAACCCGGGGAGATGATGTTCCATTCGCGTCCGGCGGACCGGACTTCCTCAACCACCACACGTCCTTCGGGCGTGTCGATGATGGTCACCGCGGCCTGTTCGATCCGCGTTCTGCGGATTCGTCCGGTCGCCACACCCGATTGGATGGCGACAATGGACGCCTTCGCCGAACGGGTGTCATCCGCGGCCAGCATCACCGTTCGGAGTTGGTCGGGATCCAGGCCCTGACCGCCGAGAAAGTCGCACATCGGCTGCGCGCCGGCCGATACCGCCCGCAGCGCCTGGGTGTCCAGGGTGACCGGGCGCAGCCGGGCGGCGTCGCTGGGCCCGCACAGTCGCTCGATCTGCGCGTTGAGCACCGCACTGGCCGAGTCCTCGGCGTGCGCGGTGCCCGCCGGGCTGATCCTGATCAGATCCGCGTCGCGTTCCAGAGCTACCCACCACTGGGCGAATCTGGCCAGCAATGCCCGTGGCGGGTTGGCGTCCCCGGGTGTCCGGAAGTCGATGCACAGGGCGATGTCGCGGCGGGACAGCACAGTCAGCCATTCCAGCACCGCGGTGTCCACATTGCCGCCGTCGTCGATGACGCCGGCGGCGCGCAGGTCGGTGGCGATCGGGTGTCGCAGCGCCAATTGCCAGGACTCCACGCTGGGAAGATGCGGCCGCAATCCCAGTTCGGGGGCAACGGTCTCGATGCCCGCGAGAACTTGCAGTGCCCATAGCCCGTCGACGGTGGTGGTGAGCACGATATTTCCCCCTGTGGGCGATAGGCCCGAGGTGCGGGGCGCAGGCGGCATCCGCGCCTCGCGGCCCGCCCGACACCCCTCGCGTCTCGGGCCTATCGCAAAGGTCAGGCGAACAAGTTGCCCATTTGCGCGTCGGTGGCCCGGGCCATCTCGTCGACGCTGTGGACGGTGTGGGCGTGTCGGCTGACGGTTTGGATCATGTCCTCGAGGCCGTGCAGCATCTGCTGCTGGGCGTCGAAGAACGCGGTGGCACCGTTGCCCTGGAAGAAGTCGCCGAGAGCCTGGGTGAGGTTCAGGACGTCGCTGTGGATTTCCATCAATTGGGCGGCCTGCGTGCCGACTTCGCCGGCGAAGCCGACGACGGCGCCGTGGTTGTAGACGATGTGGTCTGTCATTGCGGTTGATTCCTTGCTGTCAAGTCGATTGGAACGGAAGCGGTTCGTGTCAGGCGGTTTGGGCGCCGCCGCCGAACACACCGTTGAGGTTGTGCGCCGCGTCGGCCTCGTGGTTCTCCATCAGGACCGCGGCCCGGCCCAATCCGTTCGCCAGCCGTTGACCACCGGTCATGATCTGCTGCAGATCGTGGTGGATCTGACCGGCGGTGTTGAGTGAGGTGGTTCCGGCGTCACCGGCCCATCCGGTGGCGCTGATGATGTTCTCGTGTCCGCTCAGGTACTGGTTGGCGATCACGGCAGCTTCCTGTAATCGCGCCTCGATCCGCTGCTGGGTACTGCGCAGCAGTTCCGGCGTGACAATTGTTGCGTTCACCATTGAATTGCGTCTCCCTTTATATTTCGCGTCCCCCAAAGCAAGGGCCCGCGCAAAAGTAGAACGCTCGCCCCCCGCTGTCACTTCACCCGCCACGACAACGGCAGCGGAGCTCGACAGACTGCCAAGTGCACACCAGGATCGGGCCGGTGTCAAACGGTCGGCCGACGAGGCTGCTCACCGAGTCGCTCACAATGCGCCGGGCGAAGCCGGCGGGCCGGGGTGTGGGCGCGGCCCGCCGGTTCGCGGCGGCGAGGTGCCGGCGGGCCGGCGGGCCGGCAAGATCGCCGGAGGCGCGGTCACAGCACCGCAGCGCCGTCGGCCAATCCGTCGCCGTCGGCGTCGGATAGCCGGATGTCCCAGCGGCCATCGCCGTCGGTGTCGGCGTATCCGCTAATTCCGCCGGGTCCGCTGCACAGCACGCGGTCGGCCAGACCGTCGGCATCGATGTCGAACAATCGGTCGTCGGGCCGGCCGTACCCGTCGAAGTCGACCAGCGGACCGCCGGTGTGATCGGCGCCGTCCAGTCCCGTCCAGCGCATCGGTGCATCACGTTCCGCGGCCACCGCCCAAGTCCCGAAACCATCGTCGGTGTAGTAACTTTCGGGACTGCCGTCGTTGTCCAGGTCGAGAACCGCGTGGTCGGCCAGACCATCGGCGTCGAAGTCGGCCAGCGCGTCGTCGAGCAGCCCGTCGGCGTCGAGATCCACCCCGACCGCATCCAGGGTGCCGTCGCCGTCGAGGTCCAGATCGGGCTGATGATTCCAGAATGCGGCGCTACCGTCGTCGCCGCCGAGGCAGTAATCCATATCTGGTTTCGACGCCGCGACGTGGCCGGGGGTTCCGCCGGGACCGGCTAGGTGTTGCCGCGCGTCTGCCACCAGGCCAGCAACTCGGCGGTGGCCTCCTCGCGGGACAGCGGCCCGCGGTCCAGGCGCAGCTCCTTGAGGAATCGCCAAGCCTCGCCGACCTGCGGGCCGGCCGGAATACCGAGCAGCCCCATGATCTCGTTGCCGTCCAGATCCGGGCGCACCCGGTCCAGATCCTCTTGTGCGGCCAACTCGGCGATACGTTCTTCGAGCCGGTCGTAGTTGGCGCGCAGCCGGGCCGCCCTCCGCCTGTTGCGGGTCGTGCAGTCCGCCCGCACCAGCCTGTGCAACCGCGGCAGCAACGGCCCGGCGTCGGTGACATAGCGGCGCACCGCGGAATCGGTCCACCTGCCGTCACCGTATCCATGGAAGCGCAGGTGCAGGTACACCAGTTGCGAAACGTCCTCGACCAGCTGCTTGGAGTATTTCAGCGCGCGCATGCGCCGTCGCACCAGCTTGGCTCCGACCACCTCGTGGTGGTGGAAACTCACACCGCCGCCGGGCTCATGGCGGCGGGTGTCGGGCTTGCCGATGTCGTGCAGTAGGGCGGCCCAGCGCAACACCAGATCAGGGTCGCCGTCCTCTAGGTCGACGGCCTGCCGCAGCACGGTCAGCGAGTGCTGATAGACGTCCTTGTGCTGGTGGTGCTCGTCGATGGCCATCCGCATACCGCCGACTTCGGGGAGCACCACCTCCCCCATGCCGGTCTGGACCAGCAGGTCGATCCCGGCTACCGGGTGCTCGCCGAGCAGTGTCTTGTCCAGCTCGGCGGCAATGCGTTCGACACTGATCCGCGCCAGTTGCGGAGCCATCTCGCCGATGGCCGCGACTACCCGCGGCGCCACGGAGAATCCGAGCTGGGACACAAAGCGTGCGGCGCGCAGCATCCGTAGCGGGTCGTCGCCGAAGGACACCTCGGGTGAGGCCGGGGTGTCCAGCACCTTGGCCCGCAAGGCGGTCAGACCATCCAGCGGATCCAGAAACTCGGCGGGCCCGGCCGGCGATATCCGCACCGCCATAGCGTTGACCGTGAAATCGCGGCGGACCAGATCATCTTCGAGCCGATTCCCGAAGCGCACCTCCGGATTACGGGAAACCTGGTCGTAGGTGTCGGCGCGAAACGTGGTGATCTCCAGACGCTGTTCCCCGCAGCCGACACCGACGGTGCCGTATTCGATGCCGGTATCCCACACGGCATCGGCCAGCGGCTCGACGATGCTTTGCGCCTTCTCGGGCCGAGCGTCGGTGGTGAAGTCCAGATCCGGGCTCAGCCGGCCCAGCAGTGCGTCCCGCACCGAGCCGCCCACCAGGTACAACTCGTGCCCGGCGTCGCAAAACGCCGACCCGAGCGCACTGAGCAGGGGGGCGTGCCGGTGCAGCGAGACCGCGGCCGCGGTCAGCAGCTCAGCGTCCTGGACGGGTTCGGCCACGTTGACTGAGCCTAGTGGGGGGCATCCGCCCGCCGAACGTGCAACTACTGTGAAAAAACAGCCCATTTTTCGCAGTAGTTGCACGCTCGGCGCGAACGCCAGGCCCCGAGGGTGCCGCCGCCGATCCTCTCCAAGACCTCCCGCACGGCGAGTACGTCCGGGGAACCCCGCTGTACCAGCTAATATCGCTGGGGTGTCGGAGGGCGAGCAGGCCAAACCACGTCGGCGCCGGAGCCGGCGGCGCGGTCGCGGGATCGTGCGCCTGGCGGACGGCAGCGCCGGACGCCGTGCCCGAGACCGGCTTCCCGGCACCCCCGCATCCCCCGCATCCCCCGCATCCCCCGCATCCCCCGCATCCCCCGCATCCCCCGCCGCCCCCGACTCCCCCGCCGCCCCGGCAAACCCGGACTCCCCGGAAAACCTCGACTCCCCCGCAACCCCCGGCCCCCCGCCGTCCCCGGCGCTGGCGGCCAAGAGACGCTCCAGGCGCCGAGCGGAACGCCTGCGCACTGTCCACGAAACCTCGGCCGGGGGCCTGGTCATCGACGGAATCGACGGTCCGCGCAACGAACAGGTCGCGGCCTTGATCGGTCGAGTCGACCGGCGCGGCCGCATGCTGTGGTCCCTGCCCAAGGGGCACATCGAACTCGGCGAGACGGCCGAGCAGACCGCCATCCGCGAAGTGGCCGAGGAGACGGGTGTTCGCGGCACCGTCCTGGCGGCTCTCGGACGCATCGACTACTGGTTCGTCACCGACGGCAGGCGGGTACACAAGACGGTGCACCACTATTTGATGCGGTTCCTCGGCGGTGAGCTCTGCGATGAGGACCTGGAGGTCGCCGAGGTGGCCTGGGTACCTCTGCACGAACTCCCGTCGCGGCTGGCCTACGCCGACGAACGCAAACTGGCCGAGGTCGCCGGTGAACTGATCGACACCCTGCAGACCGACGGCGAAGAGGCACTACCTCCACTGCCGGCCAGTTCGCCGCGCCGCACCCCGCAGACACATTCGCGCACCCGGCACGCCAACGACTCCGCAGCGCGGCGGGAGAACGGCAACGGGCGGGGACCGTGACGCCGGCCCGACTTCGGTGGCCCCGGGCGACGCGTGGCGCCGCAGTGACCGGCGTTGTCGTCGGTGCTGCGATGTTGTGCACCGCCCCGCTGTCAGCCCCCCGCGCCAAGGCCGGCGAGCCGACGCCGACGCCGTTCGTCCAGGTCCGGATCGACCAGGTGACCCCCGACGTGGTCACCACCAGCAGCGACCCGCTTGTCACAGTCACCGGCACGGTGACCAGCATCGGCGACCGGCCGGTTCGCGATGTGATGGTCCGGCTCGAACACGCGCCCGCCGTCGCATCGTCGATCGAATTGCGCACCACGCTCGACAATGGCGCCGACGATTTCGAGCCCGCCGCCGACGTTGTGGCGGTGGCCCCCGAGTTGAAACGCGGCCAGCAAGCCCGGTTCGTCCTATCGGCCCCGCTGCGCCCGTCGGCCGGACCGTCGCTGCGGATCGACGGGCCGGGCGTCTTCCCGATTCTGGTCAATGTCAACGGGACCCCGGACTACGGCGCGCCCTCCCGATTGACGAACGCGCGATTCCTGCTTCCCGTGGTGGGGGTTCCACCCGGGGAAGGTCTCGGCATCGCCGCGGCCGTGGCTCCGGAAACCACCAAACCGGTCTGGATCACCATGCTCTGGCCGCTGGCCGACCGTCCCCGGCTCGCTCCCGGCGTTCCCGGCGGCACCGTCCCGGTGCGGCTGGTCGATGACGAACTGGCTGCCTCGCTCGACGGAGGCGGGCGGCTGGATGCGCTGCTGGCCTCGGCCGAACTCGCCACCAGCCGCGCCGTCGATCCCGACGGTGCGGTGAACCAGTCGCTGTGCCTGGCTGTCGACCCGGACCTACTGGTCACCGTCAACGCGATGACCGCCGGCTACGTGGTGTCCGACGCAACCGACGGCCCCGCTCAACTACCCGGCACCCCGACGCATCCGGGTACCGGCCAGGCCGCGGCGAACCTGTGGCTCAACCGGCTGCGCGCGCTCGCAAAGCACACCTGCGTGGTAGCGCTGCCCTATGCCCAAGCGGACTTGGATGCGTTGCAGCGGGTGGCAAATCCCGGGCTCAGGTACACCGCCACCGCGAGTCCCGCCGACATCGTCGACCGAATACTGGATGTCGCGTCGCTTCGCGGCACCGCGGTCCTGCCTGACGGTCCACTCACCGACCGGACCGTCACCCTGCTCGACGCCAACGACGACACCGTGGCAGTGGCCGCCGCCGACCCGGCCCCCGCGGGGGCTGCTCCGATCGAGATCGAGCCCCGCCGATTGTCGGCGCGGGTGGTGGTGGCACCGTTCGACCCCGCCGTCGGCGCCGCACTGGCCGCGGCCGGGACCAATCCGATCGTCCCGGCGTATCTGGACAAATCCCTGTCGGTGGGCGTCAACCGCGATTCGGCCACCGCACGCCGCCAGGACGCCCTCGGTGCAATCCTGTGGAGGAGCTTGTCTCCGGAGGTCTCACCGCGCACCGAACTCCTGGTGCCGCCGGGGTCGTGGACCCTGCGCGCCGACGACGCACAGTCCATCCTGACCGCCCTGGCCACTGCCATCCATTCCGGGCTCGCCGTGCCACGCCCCCTGCCGGCACTGATCGCCGACGCGCCAACCCACTCCGGTCAGCCCGACCCGCCGGGCGGATACCCCTCGGCACGGGGCCAGTTCGATTCCGATGTCGTCGGCCGGATCGCCGAGCAGACGAGTCGACTCCAGGACCTGACGTCGGCGCTGATGACCGATGAGCGCACCGGCCTGACCGGCGCCCAGTACACCGCACCGCTGCTGGAGGACATGCTCCGGACTTTGAGTCGGTCGGTTCCGCCCGATGCCCGCGACGACTTGGCTCAGCAGCGGCTGTCGGTCACCGGGAAGACGATCGACGACATTTTCAGGTCGGTGACCATTGTCGAACCGAGCGGCTCCTACACGTTGGCCACCGAACACAGCCCGCTGCCACTGGTGTTGCACAACGGCCTGACGGTACCCATCCGGGTGCGCCTGCAGATCAGTGCCCCGCCCGGGATGACGGTCACCGATCTGGGAGAGATCGAGCTGACGCCGGGGTACCTGCCGTTGCGCGTGCCGATCGAAGTCAACTTCACCCAGCGGGTGGCCATCGACGTCGGGCTCAGCACCCCGGACGGCACCGCACTCGGTGAGCCGGCGCGGCTGTCGGTGCATTCCAACGCCTACGGCCAGGTGCTGTTCGCGATCACGATGACCGCAGCGGCGATCCTGGTGCTGCTGACCGGGCGACGGCTGTGGCATCGTTTCCGCGGCCAGCCCGACCGCGCCGATCTGGATCGCCTGGGCCCGGCGACGAAGAGAACCGGCGACTTCGCGGGTCCACCGGGCCGGCAATTCGAGCAACCGCACCCGATCCCGCACCGAGATGCCCACAGGCGGGCGGCGGACGACAGGATCGAAGAAGAGCACCGAGTATGAGCCGCGCGCCGCGGCGGGAGGAGTTGTCCGACTCGGCCCTGGTTCAGCGTTCCTGGGGCATGGCGTTCGCCACCCTGATCAGCCGGCTCACCGGCTTCGCCCGGATCGTGCTGCTGGCGGCCATTCTGGGTGCCGCCCTGTCGAGTTCGTTCTCGGTGGCCAATCAGCTGCCCAACCTGGTCGCTGCACTGGTGCTGGAAGCGACGTTCACCGCGATCTTCGTCCCGGTGCTGGCCCGGGCCGAGCAGGACGACCCCGACGGCGGAGCGGCCTTCGTGCGGCGGCTGGTCACGCTGGCCACCGCGCTGCTGGTGCTGGCCAGCACATTGTCGGTGCTGGCCGCGCCTCTGCTGGTGCGCCTCATGCTTGGCCGCGACCCGGCCGTCAACCAACCGTTGACCACTGCGTTCGCCTACCTTCTGCTGCCCCAGGTGCTGGCCTACGGACTGTCCTCGGTATTCATGGCGATCCTCAACACCCGCAACGTGTTCGGGCCGCCCGCCTGGGCGCCCGTGGTCAACAACGTCGTCGCGATCGCGACACTCGGGGTCTACCTGGCGGTCCCCGGCGAACTCTCCGTCGACCCGGTGCACATGAGCAACCCCAAGTTGCTGGTGCTCGGGATCGGCACCACCCTGGGAGTGTTCGCCCAGGCTACGGTGCTGCTGGCCGCGATCCGGCGTCAGCACATCAGTCTGCGTCCGCTGTGGGGCATCGACGAACGGCTCAAGCGCTTCGGCGCCATGGCGGCGGCGATGGTGCTCTACGTCGCGATCAGTCAGATCGGGCTGGTGGTGGGCAACCAGATCGCCAGCACGGCGGCCGCCTCCGGTCCGGCGATCTATAACTACACCTGGCTGGTCCTGATGCTGCCGTTCGGCATGATCGGCGTGACGGTGCTGACCGTGGTCATGCCGCGGTTGAGTCGCAACGCCGCGGCCGAGGACATCCCCGCTGTGCTTGCCGATCTATCCCTGGCGACCCGGCTCACCATGATCACCCTGATCCCGACGGTCGCGTTCATGACGGTCGGCGGCCCGGCGATGGGCAGCGCGCTGTTCGCCTACGGGAATTTCGGCCAGGTCGACGCCGGCTACCTGGGCACCGCGATCGCGCTGTCGGCGTTCACCCTGATCCCCTACGCGCTGGTCCTGCTGCAGCTGCGGGTGTTCTACGCGCGCGAACAACCCTGGACTCCGATTGCGATCATCGTGGTGATCACCGCGGTCAAGATCCTCGGATCGATACTGGCGCCCCACCTCACCGCCAACCGCGACCTGGTTGCTGGCCTGCTCGGAGCGGCCAACGGCCTGGGTTTCCTGGCTGGTGCGATCGTCGGCCACATCCTGTTACGGCGCAGCCTACGGCCCCGCGGTGGCGCCCTGCTCGGGATGACCGAGGTTCGCACGATCCTGGTGACGACGGCGGCATCGTTGCTGGCCGCCCTGATCGCCTTCGTCGCCGACCGGCTGCTCGGGCTGGATCGGTGGACCGCCTACGGCGGCATGGGTTCGCTGCTTCGCCTGCTGGCACTGGCGGTGATCATGGTGCCCGTCCTGGCCGCGGTGCTGATCGGTGCGCAGGTCCCCGAGGCGACTGCGGCGCTGCGGGTCATCAAGCGCCCCCTTGAAACGGTCGGCAGCCGGCCGACCCCGTTGAAGGCTGCGGTCTCGGCACGGCACCACCGCGTCGCGTACCCTGATCGGAGAAATTCGTCCCCACCGGGAGACCGCGGGGGCGGGGTGCCGATCCAGCCCCGACCTCCGGCAACCCCGGCCGGGCTAGCGAAAGGACCGGAGGTGAGCGACCGCACGTCGGATAGCGCCCCACCGCCTTCGATCCCCGACCGCCAGCCGGCCGGGGACTCACGTCTCGGCGATTCTCCGATGCCGGCCGAGGAGGCCGGCCTGGTCCCCGGCGCACGCATTGCCAACGGACGCTACCGGCTGCTCATCTCCCACGGCGGCACCTCGCCACTGCACTTCTGGCAAGCTCTGGACACGGCTCTGGACCGTCAAGTCGCACTCACCTTCGTCGACCCCGAGGGCGCCCTGCCCGAAGGTGTGGTGCAGGACATTCTTTCCCGCACCCTACGGTTGAGCCAGATCGACAAGCCCGGGATCGCCCGGGTACTCGATGTCGTCCAGATCGACACCGGCGGCCTGGTCGTCGCCGAATGGATCCGGGGCGCTTCGCTACGGGAAGTCGCCGACACCTCGCCGCCGGCGATGGGCGCCATCCGCGCCGTGCAGGCGCTGACGGCGGCAGCCCAGTCCGCGCACCACACCGGCGTCGCGCTGTCCCTCGATGACCCCAGCCGGATACGGGTGAGCATCGACGGCGACGTGGTGCTGGCGTACCCGGCGACCATGCCCGCCGCCAACCCGCGGGACGATATTCGCGGCATCGGTGCCTGCCTTTATGCGCTGCTGATCGATCGGTGGCCACTGCCTGAGATGGGCGAGCGCAGTGGCCTGCGGCCCGCCGACACCGACGCCGAGGGCCGGCCCGTCGAACCGAACCGGGTAAACCCCGCCATTCCGTTCCAGATCTCTGCCGTCGCCACGCGATCGGTGCAGCAGGACGGCGGGATTCGCACCGCCTCGACCCTGCTGAACCTGCTGCGGCCGGCGAATGCGGTGGCAGGCGGCACAGAGGTGCTGGGGTCCAGCGGGGAGACGCCTGCCGGGCCAGCCGAGCGCGGAGACGAGCGCGACGCGAACGCGTCCTTGCGGCGCCGACGCAACATAGTGATCGGCGCCGCTATCGGGGGCGTCGCCCTGCTGGTGACGTTGCTGGTGCTGGCATCGGTGGTGCGCGGGATCTTCGGCGACCTCGGCAGCGGACTCCAGGGAGACCAGCTCGGGCTCAACGAGAGCCAGTCGGCGTCTGATTCGCCCGGTGACTTGGCGGCTCCAGGAAGCATGGTCCAGCCCACCGCGGCCACCGTCTTCTCCCCCGCCGGAGGAGCGGACAACCCCGGAACCGCCGGGCTGGCGATAGACGGCAAGTCGACGACGGCGTGGAAAACCGACGTCTACTCGGATCCGGTGCCGTTCCCCTCCTTCAAGAACGGTGTGGGCCTGATGTTGCAGTTGCCCAGATCGACGAAGGTGGGTGTGGTCACCATCGACGTGTCCAGCATCGGGACGAAGGTGGAGCTCCGCTCGTCAAGCTCACCGAACCCGTCCAAACTGGACGAGACCAAGGCCCTGGCACCGGCCGCCGCCCTGCAGCCCGGACACAACACGATTCACGTCGACGCCGACGACCCGACCTCGAATCTGCTGGTGTGGATCTCCACCCTGGGCACCACCAACGGCATGAGCCTGGCGGAGATCTCCGAAATCACCGTCGAAGCAGCTTCCTGAGCCACCGGGTGAAGTGCCCGACCGGCACCGGATTCGCTACGGTCCGGCGGTGGGTTTCCCGGGAGTAGGACCGCGTGCGGCAGGCCGCCGGCGACACACCGATGCGGACCTGCTGGCAGCCCATGTCGCCGGCGACCGACACGCCTTCGCCGAGCTTTTCCGGCGCCACCACCGTCGGCTCCACCGGCTGGCGCGGTTGACCAGCCTGAGCCCCGAAGACGCCGACGACGCCCTTCAGGATGCGATGCTGGCAGCACACCGCGCTGCCGCCACATTCCGGTACGAAGCACAAGTCGGCACCTGGCTGCATCGCATCGTGCTCAACACCTGCCTGGACAGGCTGCGGAGCGCCCGGCGGCGGCCGGTGGTTCCGCTGACCGACGAATATCCGACCACCGACGAAACCGGCCGGGTGGAGGCTGCGATCAGCGTGCAGCAGGCACTGCTGCGCCTGTCCGTCGAGCAACGCGCCGCGGTGGTGGCGGTCGACATGCAGGGCTACTCGATCGCCGAGACCGCCCGATTGCTCGGAGTCCCCGAAGGCACCGTCAAAAGCCGGTGCGCCCGGGCACGGGCCCGCCTTGCCCACCTGCTGTGCTACCTCGACGCCGATGCCGCACACTGGGGCGGATGAGTGCCGCCGACGACGACGCCGAACTGACCGTCGAGTTGCTCGCCGACTTGCAAGCGGGTCTACTCGACGACGACACCGCGGCCCGCCTGCGCAACCGGATCCGCACCGATCCGCGGGCATCCTCGGCGTGGCAGGCGCTACAGCGAGTCCGCGGCGACATCGGCGCACTCGGTTGGGCATCCGCGTCCGAAGTCCCGCCGCAGACGGTCGCCGGGGTCCTGGCAGCGCTGCGATCCGCCGAGGGTCGCACACCCCATGCCGCGCGGTCGGCTGCACGTCCGGCCCGGGTCGTCGTCGGCGTCCTGGGCGGGTTCGCGGCCATCGCCGCGATCGGTATCGGTACCGCGGAGCTGCTCGACGAACCCACAGCCGCGCAGAGCGGATCGCCCACCGCGGGCCACATCACCGTATCCGCGGCCGTGCCGGTGATTCCCCTCTCCCGGCCCGAGATCCTCGCGCTGCTGCACCGCCCACCCGACTTCGGGGTTCTCGGCGAGGTGTCCGTGCGCGCGTCGTGCCTCAACGGGCTGGGCTACCCGGCCTCCGCTCCGGTGCTCGGCGCCCAGCCGGTGGAGATCAGCGCCCAACCCGGTGTCCTGCTGGTCATGCCCGGGGACACCGACCAAGCCGTGGTGGCCTACGCCGTGGCACAGAATTGCAGTGCCGCAGACCCGGGCCTGCTGGCCAGCACCGTCGTCCCACGCTGAACCCGGCCCGGCCCGGCCCGGCCCGGGGATTGCCGACTCTTCATGGGTGTAGTCGGGTTCTGAGTCCGGCGGCTGTGCGGCGTTCGCGAGCGTAACGGGGCTGCGATTTCGCGCTCCGGATTTCGCCGTGACGTTACGCTCGCGAGCATGGCCGGCCCGCACCCAGGTGTCTCGGCTCACTGCCGGGAACACCCCCGCCTACGCTGGCGTTCGTAGTATCTGAGATCACCCGAGCGATCCCGTATCCGGAAAGGCCCGCATGCCCGAGCACTCCACCCCAGCCATCCACGACGTGATCGTCATCGGTTCCGGTCCCGCCGGGTATACCGCGGCCCTCTATACGGCGCGCGCGCAGCTCAAGCCCTTGGTCTTCGAAGGGACCTCGTTCGGCGGTGCGCTGATGACCACGACCGAAGTGGAGAATTTCCCCGGGTTCCGCGAGGGCATCACCGGACCGGCATTGATGGACGAAATGCGTGAGCAGGCGCTCAGGTTCGGTGCGGACTTGCGCATGGAAGACATCGAATCGGTGTCGCTCGACGGTTCGGTGAAATCGGTGGTCACCGCCGAGGGCGAGACATTCCGGGCGCGCGCGATCATCCTGGCTATGGGGGCGGCCCCCCGGTATCTGCACGTGCCCGGCGAACAGGAACTGCTGGGCCGCGGTGTCAGTTCGTGCGCCACCTGCGACGGCTTCTTCTTCCGCGACCAGGACATCGCCGTGATCGGCGGTGGGGACTCCGCCATGGAAGAGGCCACCTTCCTCACCCGCTTCGCACGCAGTGTGACCCTGGTGCATCGCCGCGAGGAGTTCCGGGCATCGCGGATCATGCTCGACCGGGTCCGGGCCAACGAGAAGATCGCCGTTGTGACCAACAAGGCCGTCGTCGCGGTGGACGGCGACCAGACCGTGACCGGCCTGCGATTGCGTGACACCGTTACCGGCGAGGAAACGGCGCTGCCGGTGACCGGTGTTTTCGTCGCCATCGGCCACGAGCCCCGCTCGGCCCTGGTGCGCGACGCCATCGACGTCGACCCGGACGGCTACGTACTGGCGCGGGGACGCACGACCAGCACCTCGATGGACGGCGTTTTCGCTGCCGGTGACGTGGTCGACCGCACCTACCGGCAGGCGGTCACCGCGGCCGGCAGCGGCTGTGCGGCAGCGATCGATGCCGAACGCTGGCTTGCCGAGCACGAACCGACCGGACGGCCCGATACCCTGATTGGAGCGAAGCGATGAGCGATTCCGAGAAGTCCGCCACCACCGAGGTGTCCGACACCTCCTTCCCAACCGCGGTGCTGTCCAGCAGTAAGCCTGTGCTGGTTGACTTTTGGGCTGCCTGGTGCGGTCCGTGCAAGATGGTGGCGCCGGTGCTCGAGGAGATCGCCGCCGAGCACTCGGCCACCCTCACCGTCGCCAAGATCGACGTCGATGCCAACCCCGAAACCGCCCGCGACTTCCAGGTCGTCTCGATCCCCACGATGATCCTGTTCAAGGACGGCCAGCCGGTGAAACGGATCGTCGGCGCCAAGGGCAAGGCGGCGCTGCTGCGCGAGCTCTCCGACGCCGTCCCCGGCCTCGGTTAGCGGTCGCGGCGGCGGGCGGGCGGCCGGGGGCATCCCTGCTGCTGGCCTCCCGTCGGCCTCATCACGTCGGCGAATCGACTCCCGGCGCGGCCTGGGGTTTCCCGATATCGCTGATGATCTGAGACAATGCCCGTTGACTGCGCTGCAGGTGGCAGCGATCTCGACTAGTTTCGGAGGACCATCGGTATGCCGAGTCCGCGCCGCGAGGACCGCGACGTGCTGCGCTGTGGCGACCGCAGCGCTGCCGTCGCCGAGATTCGGGCCGCCCTCGCCGCGCTGGGAATGCTGGAGTCTCCCGACGAGGAGTTCAGCACCGGCCGCCATCTTGCGGCCGATGTGTTCGATGCCGAACTCGACCATGGGATACGCGCCTTCCAACAGCATCGCGGACTGCTGGTGGACGGCATCGTCGGTGAAGCCACCTACCGCGCACTGAAGGAAGCCTCCTACCGGCTCGGCGCGCGCACTCTCTACCATCAATTCGGCGCACCCCTGTACGGCGACGACATCGCAACCCTGCAGGCCCGGCTTCAAGATCTGGGTTTCTACACGCGCTTGGTCGACGGGTATTTCGGTTTGCAGACGCACAGCTCGCTGATGTCCTACCAACGTGAGTACGGACTGGCCGCGGACGGTATTTGCGGCCCGGAAACGCTGCGCTCCCTGTACTTTCTGAGTTCGAGGGTCAGCGGCGGTTCCCCGCATGCCATCCGCGAAGAAGAGCTGGTTCGCAGCTCCGGTCCCCGGCTGTCGGGTAAGCGGATCATCATCGATCCGGGGCGGGGCGGAAGCGATCACGGTCTGCTCACCCCGAGTTCGTCGGGGCCGATCAGCGAGGCAGACATACTGTGGGACTTGGGGAGTCGACTCGAAGGCCGGATGGCGGCCATAGGCATGGAGACATTCCTCTCTCGGGCCGTCAATCGATGCCCGTCTGACACCGAACGCGCCGGTATGGCCAATTCCGTTGGTGCGGACCTGATGATCAGCCTCCGTTGCGAAACACAAACCCGCCCTGAAGCCAACGGCGTCGCTTCTTTCTACTTCGGCAATTCCCACGGGTCGGTATCCACGATCGGGCGAAACCTCGCCGACTTCATCCAGCGGGAGATAGTCGCTCGCACCGGGCTACGCGACTGCCGCGTTCACGGGCGGACCTGGGATCTGTTGCGTCTGACCAGAATGCCCACCGTTCAGGTCGACGTTGGCTATATGACCAACCCGCGCGATCGCGACATGCTGGTGTCGACACAGGTGCGGGACGTCGTCGCCGAAGGGATTCTGGCAGCGGTGAAGCGGCTCTATCTACTGGGCAAGAACGACCGGCCCACTGGCACATTCACTTTCGCCGAACTGCTCGCACACGAAATGTCCGTCGAACAGACCAGCCGTATAACCGGCTCCTGAAATCCTCAGGACGCCCGAAACTTTCACGTCAACTACGGTATCCATCCGCGGAATCGACTGCCTTCAGCGCGTTGCCGGCCGAAGCCGCTCCCACCGGTTGCTCGACCTGAGTTCGAACATTTTGCTCAAGACCCAGGAGTGAGTGCAAGTCGTTCGCGAGCGTAACGTGGCTGCGATTTCGCGCTCCGGATTTCGCCCTGGCGTTACGCTCGCGAGCAAGCGGGCTAAACCTCGCCCCGGAGCGATTCACCACCGCCGCCCCCGAGGTCGGGCGAGATCGACTGCCTTCAGCGCGTTGCCGGCCGAAGCCGCTCCCACCGGTTGCTCGAGTTCCGCGTTTTCCAGCAGCCTTTCCAACGCCGCCTCGACTTCGGCTTTCCAGCCCAGCCCCTTGTCCAGCTCCAGTCGCAGCCGCGGGAAGTACGGGTGCGGCGCCACCACTTCGAAACCGGCGTCGATCAAGAAGTCGGCGGCGATCACGCAGTGCTCCACGGAGCAGTCGCCAAGGGCTTCCAGCACCGGTCGGATGTCCGGGTCCGCCGGCCGCAGCTCGGCAACTGCCTCGGTGCGCCCGAACGCTTCCAGCGCACGCACGCCGCGGCGAACCATTTCGTCGATCACGGCGGCGATGAGGCTGTGCGGCAGGTCGTCGTCGGCTTGGCCCCGGTCAGTTCCCATCGATGTCAGCAGCACCGCGTCGGCCGACACCGGCGCGGTCGGAAACCGGTGGGCCCGCGGCACCGCCCTCGGTGGGGTATAGAAGACATATCCCAGACAGGGCGGGTCGGCTTGGCTGCGGCCGTCGGGGATGGCCGTAGCCACCTGCCCGCACGAGCCCCACTCCAACATGACCATCGAAAGCCAGGCTTCCTTTTCGAACTCCGGATCCGCGAGGTAGCCGTCCTCTCCCAGGGTTGCCGGGTCGACTTCCCAGAAGACACACCGGCGAGCGTGCTTGGGAAGTTGCTCGAAGGCTTCGAGCCGTAGCCTGGCAATGCGAGCTGACACTAGACTCCTAGACTCCTAGCCTCTGTGCGACACCGGCCGGTCCGCATCGCCGCAAGTCCACGCGGATCCGGGCCCTCTGTGTCCCGGCGAGCCGTAGGGTGCCGAGACTCATCCTGCTACCCACGAGCCAGGCTCCGGGCGCTGCGCTCTGGGCTCTGGGCGCTGGGCTCCGAGCGCTGGGCTCCGGTCTCCGGTCTGCACCGGCAGCCCTTCCAGGATAGGAGGTCGGCGTGTTCGCGGGCCAGTGTTCGCGGGCCAGTGTTCGCCCCGGGAGGCCCGCTCCGCACACCGCACGCCGCCTGCAGCACGCCGCACGCCGCACGCCGCCCGCCGCACACGAGCCGCCGGGCCGCCGGGCCGCCGGGCGGGACCCCGGGCGAACAGCCGCCATCGCTGCCGCCGCTGCCATTTCACCCCCCTGCCT
>NZ_JBKECZ010000023.1:0-93565 GCF_047975165.1 Mycobacterium sp. | reverse complement strand
CTGACGTTCCTGTGCTACACCGCCGAGGCCTCGGTCGCGCTCAGCCCGCCGAAGTAGGCCGAAGCAGGTCGAAGCAGGCCGTGCCGCAACCGGTGCGGGACTCAGCGAATTCTCAGTACGTTCTTGGCAATTTCTGCGCTTGTCCCACAGCGGTCGCATAGCCGACGGCAGGAGAATGGCTGCCATGACCGAAACGGCGGCCACCATCCTGATCGAACGCTACCTACGCACGCGCGGTCGGCGGTACTTCCGGGGCCGCCATGACGGCGAGTTCTTCTTCGTCCTCAGCAGCGGCCGGGGCCTGCACGTCCACCTCGAAAATCCGCCCGCGAACCCCGAGGTCGTCACCGTCCGGGTCACCCCCGCCGCCTTCTTCCCCGCCACCGAGCGGCCCCGGCTGACCCGGCTGACCGACCACTGGAACGAACACAATCACAGCATCGCGGCGGCGGTGCACGAATCATCGGACCCGTCGCGCGTCGGCGTCGCCGCCGAACAATCCATGCGGTTGGTTACCGCGGCCGATACCGGCGAGGCGGCCGCATTCGCCGACGATTTCGCGGCTTTCGCCGAAGACTTCGCCGCCTTCGCCGACCGCGCCATCACCGCGGCAGTCGACCTCTTCGACACGTTGTCAGCGCCCGGCGAAGTGCCGTTGCCGCCTTTGCTGCTGGACGCCGGCTGACGCCCGGGGCAGGGCGCGGGGCCGGGGTGCGCAAGGGCGTCAGGCGATACCGCTCAGGCGGCGAGCACCGCGTCGAGCGCCGAATAGAACAGGCCCAGGCCGTCATCGGAAGGCCCGGTCAGTGCTTCGATGGCGTGCTCGGGGTGCGGCATGAGTCCGACCACGCGGCGGTTCGCCGAACAGACGCCGGCGATATCGTTCTGCGAGCCGTTGACGTTCTCGCGGTATCGGAACACCACCCGGCCGTCGGCCTCCAACTCCTCGAGCACCCGGCTCGGTGCCACGTAGCGGCCCTCGCCGGACTTCAGCGGGATCAGCAGGTCGGCGCCGGAGGCGAAGCGCGACGTCCAAGCCGTCGACGCCGAGGCGACGTTGAGCCACACGTCACGGCAGACGAAGTGCAGTCCCACATTGCGGGTCAGGGCACCGGGAAGCAGACCTGCCTCGCAGAGCACCTGAAAGCCGTTGCAAATACCCAGTACCGGCATGCCCCGACCGGCGGCGGCCACCACTTCACCCATTACCGGCGCAAACCGGGCGATGGCACCCGCACGTAGATAATCACCGTAGGAAAAGCCACCCGGCACCACCACCGCGTCGACACCCTTGAGGTCGGCATCGGCATGCCACAGGCTGACAGCCTCGGCGCCGACCTGGCGTGCGGCGCGCGCGGCATCGATGTCGTCGAGGCTGCCGGGAAAGGTGATAACCCCGATGCGCGCCGTCACCGCGGGTCCCGGCTGACGGTCCAGTCCTCGATCACCGCGTTGGCCAACAGCGACTCCGCAATCTCGGCCAGCGTGGAATCGTCGACGGTGTCGTCCACTTCCAGCTCGAACCTCTTGCCCTGACGGACATCCGATATCCCGGCATGGCCCAGGCGCCCGAGCGCACCGACGATAGCCCTACCCTGCGGGTCCAGGATCTCGGCTTTGGGCATCACGTGCACGATCACCCGGGCCACTGCATTCCTCCTACGTTCCTGCGCCCGGCCACGGCGGCGGGCGCCGCTGGGACGCGATCAAAGAAGCCGGCCGGACGTTCGCGCCAACTCTACCGACGATCCATCCTCGCGCCGCTTTCAGGCACGCCCGCGTTGGTTGCCCGGCCGGGGCACAATCGACAGTATGCAACTGACGCACTTCGGCCATTCGTGCCTACTCGCGGACTTCGGTCAATCGAAAGTCCTGTTCGATCCGGGCAATTTCTCCCACGGCTTCGAGGGCATCACCGGCCTGTCGGCGATCCTGATCACCCACCAGCACCCCGACCACGTGGACGCCTCTCGGCTGCCGGCGCTACTCGACGCCAACCCTGACGCGGTCCTGTATGCCGACCCTCAGACCGCGCAGCAGCTCGGCGAGCCGTGCCGGGTGGCGAACGTCGGCGACCTGTTGACGATCGGGCAGCTGACCATCCGTGCCGTCGGTGGACGCCACGCCGTGATACATCCGGAAATCCCGGTGATAGACAATATTTCGTTTCTGGTGGGCGACGGCGAACATCCGGCCCGGCTGATGCACCCCGGCGACGCGCTGTTCGTGCCCGACGAGCCGGTTGACGTGCTGGCCACCCCCGCCGCGGCGCCCTGGATGAAGATCTCCGAGGCCGTCGACTACCTGCGAGCGGTGAACCCCACCCGCGCGGTACCTATCCACCAGGGAATAGTCGCCCCAGACGCCCGCGGGATCTACTACGGCCGGCTCGCCGAAATGACCGGTGCCGACTTCCAGGTGCTGCCCGAAGAAGACGCGGTCGGGTTCTGAGGGTCCCGCACCGATCCGGGACGGTCCGGGCGCTTAGCTGATATCGGACGCGGCGCCTCGGCCCGCGGCCCGGCCGGAGAAGATGCAGCCACCCAGGAAGGTGCCCTCCAGCGCACGGTAACCGTGCACGCCGCCCCCGCCGAAACCGGCGACTTCGCCGGCGGCATACAGGCCGGGGACCGGCGTGCCGTCGGCCTTGAGTACCCGCGAGTCCAGATCCGTTTCGATCCCACCCAGTGTCTTGCGAGTCAGGATGTGCAATTTGACGGCTATCAGCGGTCCGGCCTTCGGATCGAGTATCCGATGCGGTGCCACCACCCGGCCCAATCGATCGCCCAAATACCCGCGGGCGGCACGGATTGCCGTTATCTGACCATCCTTGGTGAACTTGTTGGCGACCTCGCGGTCGCGCGAGGTGACGGCGTCGGCCACCGTGTCGTAGTCCAGCTGTTCCACGTCGGGCAGGTCGTTCATGGCCCGCACCAGCTCCGCCAGCGAACCCGCGGTGACGAAGTCGGCCCCTCGGTCGATGAAGGCCTGCACCGGGCCGGGCGGGCCCGAGCCGGCCCGCGACCGCAACAGCCGGCGCAGGCTCCGCGAGGTCAGGTCGGGGTTCTGCTCCTGCCCCGAAAGCGCGAACTCCTTCTCGATGATCCTGGCGTTCAACACAAACCAGGTGTAGTCGTATCCGCTCCGGGCAATGTGCTCCAGGGTGCCCAACGTGTCGAACCCGGGATACAGCGGCACCGGCAACCGGTTTCCCGCACCGTCGAGCCACAGCGACGACGGCCCGGGAATGATCCGGATGCCGTGGCGTGGCCAGATGGGGTCGTGGTCAGTGATTCCTTCGGTGTAGTGCCACATACGGTCCGGATTGATCACCCGCGCCCCCGCCTTCTGGGCGATACCGATCATCCTGCCGTCGACGTGGGCCGGCACCCCGCTGAGCATATTCTTGGGCGCACGGCCCAGCCGTCGCGGCCAGTTCTTCCTCACCAGATCGTGGTTGCCGCCGATACCGCCGCTGGTCACGATCACCGCTGAGGCGCGTAACTCGAACTTGCCCACCGCATGTCGCGAAGATGCCACACCGCGCGGCAGATCCGAGGGCTCCAGTACGGTGCCCCGGACCCCGGTTACCGTGCCGCTCTCCACGATCAGCCGGTCCACCCGGTGCCGATGTACGAACCGGACATTCGGCCGGTTTCGCAGTTGTCGCGCAAAGATTTCCACCAGGGCCGGCCCGGTTCCCCAGGTGATGTGGAAGCGCGGCACCGAGTTGCCGTGTCCCTGCGCGTCGTAACCGCCGCGTTCGGCCCAGCCCACCACGGGAAAGATCTTCAGGCCCCGGGCACGAAGCCAACTTCGCTTCTCGCCCGCGGCAAAGTCGACATAGGCATGCGCCCACTGTTGCGGCCAGTGGTCCTCGGGGCGATCGAACGCCGCCGTCCCCAGCCAGTCCTGCAGTGCCAGTTCGTGACTATCGTGAATACCCAGCCGGCGCTGCTCGGGACTGTCGACGAAGAACAGGCCGCCAAAGGACCAGAACGCCTGACCGCCCACGTTGGCGCTGTTCTCCTGATCCAGGACCTGCACCCGCAACCCGCGGTCGGCCAATTCGCAGGCCGCCACCAGACCGGCCAGCCCGGCCCCGACGATGATCGCGTCCGCGGTGAATCCCTCCGCACCGGACTTCGTATCGCTCATGTCGGTAAAGGGTAGCCGCCCGGGCCGGCGTCGCCGGCTACCCGGACCAACGCCAGGTGCAATGGTCAGGCCGCCCCGAGAACGGTCTTTCCGGCCTGCCACCGGTACACCGTGGGACTGCTCCGCTGCAGCAACGCGAGGTCTACGGCATCCAGCAGGGCTTGCCGGGAGCCGGGCTGACGCAGCTGCGGCGCGGCGACGGCTATCCGAACCATCCCGTCCCGTCTGGCGGTACGCCCCGCAGCCATCACGACCCTCCGCCAGCGCCACCGTTCCGGCAGATATCCTTCGCCGACTGTCAGCACCGGCCACCGCACCGTAGTGCCGCGAACCAAGTCGGTTACTCCCTGGGCGCCGACCAGCAGGCGGAAACCGTTGTCCGGCAGCGCTGCCGCCACACCCGACGACACCTGCCAGCCGGGCGCGGCGAACACCCGGGTCCGCAACCCGAGATGCTCCAGCACCCGGTCAGCGGCTTTGAGTCGCAGGCCGGCCTCATGTGCGGGCAGGCAGGCGAATTCACCGCGCCACCCACGGGTCGCGGCCTCGTCATAGCCGTGCAGCACCACCGCGTCGCCGCCGGCGCGCCGGGCAGTTATCCAGCCGACCGTATCCGGGTCGCCGTCGAGGCGGTAGCGCTCACCCAGGCACGGCGCAACCAGCAGCGACACCGGGACCGAGCGGGCGTCCATTCGTGCGCAGAAATCATCGACGGCCGCCAGGGTGCGGTCGGTGATCCCGGATACCGAGACCAGCAGCTTTCCAGCCATGCCTTCAGTGTGCCGAGGCGAGGTGTCCTCTTGGTAACGCCGACACCGACAACAGACGTCCATCAGGTCCTCGTCGGATCACGCCGGCGCGCCGCCGATGACCGTCGACCGTCGACCGTCGACCGTCGACCATGTCCGCGTTGGTGAGCCGGCGCGCCGCATAGCTATGCTCAGCACCGCCATGCCTGACGCTCGCCCCGCACGGGCCGACACGGGGTCGCCGCTGACCACGCCCGGGCAGCCGCTGCCACATGACTACCCCGACAAACTGGACCTCGCCACCCTGCGGATAGCCGGGGTGTGCATCTTGGCGTCGATGATGTCGATCCTGGACGCCACCGTCGTCAGCGTCGCCCAGCGCACGTTCATCCTCGAGTTCGCCTCGACGCAGGCCGTCGTCGGCTGGACCATGACCGGCTACACGCTCGCGTTGGCCACGGTTATTCCGCTAGCCGGCTGGGCTGCCGACCGCTTCGGAACCAAACGACTCTGGATGGGTTCGGTACTGGCCTTCACCCTCGGCTCACTGCTATGCGCGATGGCGCCGAACATCCTGCTACTCATCGCCTTTCGGATGATCCAAGGTGTCGGCGGCGGCATGTTGATGCCGCTGGGATTCATGATCCTGACGCGGGTTGCCGGCCCCCGGCGACTCGGCAGGCTGATGGCGGTGCTGGGCATACCCATGCTGCTCGGCCCTATCGGCGGGCCGGTGCTGGGCGGCTGGCTGATCAGTGACTTCAGTTGGCCATGGATCTTCCTGGTGAATCTCCCGGTCGGGTTGTGCGCGTTCGCTCTTGCCGCATTCGTTTTCCCCGCCGACCGGCCGGCACTGTCGGAGACTCTCGATGTTGTCGGCGTGCTGCTGCTGTCACCCGGCCTGGCGATCTTCCTGTTCGGGGTGTCCTCGCTCCCCGGCCGGAGCACGCTGACCGATCCCCGGGTACTGGTGCCCGGACTTGCCGGGATCGCACTTATCGCGATTTTCGTGGTACACGCCTGGTTTCGCGTGGATCATCCACTGATCGATCTGCGGCTGTTCCAAAACCCCGTGGTCGCCCGCGCCAACGTCACCGCGTTCTTCTTCGCGATTGCCTTCTTCGGCTCGTCCCTGCTGCTGCCCAGCTACCTGCAGCAGGTCCTGAATCAGACTCCCGTTCAATCCGGGGTGCACCTGATCCCCCAGGGACTCGGCGCGTTGGCAACCATGCCGATGGCCGGAATTCTCACCGACCGCAAGGGCCCACGCAACATCGTGCTGATCGGTATCACCCTCATTGCCGCTGGGTGCGCGATCCTCACGGTCGGTGTCGCAGGACGCCTCGCCTACCTGCCGACCCTGCTGGCCGGACTGGCCATAGTGGGCATGGGCACCGGTTGCACGATGATGCCGCTCTCCGGGGCCTCGGTACAGGCGCTTGCTCCGCACCAGATCGCGCGTGGCTCGACGCTGATCAGCGTGAACCATCAAATCGGCGGGTCGATCGGCACAGCACTCACCTCAATGGTGCTCACCAGTGAATTCAACCGAAGCGGGGACGTATCGCACGCGTACGCGGTGGTGCTGGCGATCGCGTTGGCGATGGTGGTGCTGACCCTCATTCCGGCGGCTCTGCTGCCCCGCAAACCCGCCGGCTCGGTGTAGTGGCTGGGGAGCGTGGGTCGGTATCGCTATGGGCGGGGCGGAGCAGTTGAGTTCATTCCGCGTCCAGGGTGGTGGTGGTCGGCGTGTCGCCGCCCTGGGCGCAGAGTGAACGGGGGAGACGACGCCACCGGCGCAGAGTCAGTGCCCAAGCCTCGCGTTGAACGGTGAAGCGGCTGGGTGCTCAGCTGGAGGTGAGCCCGGACAGTCCGTGGACCCCGCTGTGGCCGTAACGTTTTCGCGGGTTGTGGCAGCTGCCCAGTAGCGGCCGGTCGGCATTCTGTGCGGAACGCACCCCGGTGATGTGGCCATACACCAGGATCCGCACCATCACCCCGCGGCCGCTAGCTCGTCATCCAGCGCCGACGGCCACAACAACCTCCGGGTCGACCCTCTGAAACATCTTGTCCACCAGAGCCTTCGGCGCAATGTAACGCCGCTCCACCCGTCGGGTGGAATCTACCTCGAAGAACCCGCCATCGCCGAAATCAACAGACGCACCCCCGCATCGCGCAAACCCGACAATCAACCGAGCACCACCCAAGGTCTGTTACCGACCCTCGCTACTAGCGACTCAGCCGGCTCGGACGGCTCAGCCGGGTCAGGCGGCTCAGGCGACACCGCCGTCGGCCGTCGCCAACAGCCATGAATACTGGAACGCGGTTTCCTTCCAGCGTTCATAGCGTCCACTAATCCCGCCGTGTCCGGCTTTCATCTGGGTCTTCAACATCACCGGATTCCCCTGGGAGGCAGCCCCGTTGCGGGCCGACCGCAACGCCGCCACCCACTTGGCGGGCTCCACGTAGTACACCCTGGTGTCGTTCAGCGACGTCATCGCCAGGATCGCCGGGTAGTCCCGGTCACCGACGTTCTCGTACGGCGAATACGACTTCATGTACGCATACACCTCGGGGTCGCTCAACGGGTTTCCCCACTCGTCCCATTCGGTGACGGTCAACGGCAACGAGGGATCCAGGATGGTGGTCAGCGGGTCGACAAAGGGCACCTGGGCCAGAATGCCGGCAAACAAATCCGGCGCCATGTTGGCCACCGCCCCCATCAGCAGGCCGCCGGCACTACCGCCGACCGCTACCAGTCGCCGGGGGCCGGTCAGCCCGGTATCAGCCAGATGCCTTGCCACCGCGATGAAATCGGTGAAGGTGTTCTTCTTCGCCAGCAGCTTGCCGCCCTCGTACCACAACCGGCCCATCTCGCCGCCTCCGCGCACGTGTGCAACCACGAAAACCATCCCGCGATCCAGCAGCGACAACCGGGCGACCGAGAACCGTGGATCCTCGCACATCTCGTAAGCGCCGTATCCGTAGAGCATGGCCGGCGCCGGCAGTTCGATTCCAGACTTATGCACGATGGAGATCGGGATGCGGGTTCCGTCCTCGGCGACCGCCCAGTCCCGCCGTTCCACATAGTCCTCGCGTCGATAGCCGCCCAGGACCGGCTGTTCTTTGAGTAGTACGAGTTCACCGGTTGACAGATCGAGGTCATACACCCGCACCGGAGTGACAAACGACCCCGCGCCGAGTCTGAGCCGGGGCGAATCCCAGTTCGGGTTGGCTCCCAGGCCGACGGACATCAGTTCGGAGTCGAATTCCAGCTCCTTCGGGGCGCCGTAGTTCCCGCCGGACTTCAGCGGCCACAATTGGATTCGAGGTAGCGCTGCACGTCGATAGCTCACCACCAAATGGCCGGCGAAGGCGTCCACGCCGTCGAGTCGGACATCGTCGCGGTGCTCGATCAGGGTGGATTGCCGAGCCGGATCGTCGACCGGGGCCTGCACCAGGGTGAAGTTCGCCGCACCGTCGTTGTGCAGGATCAGGAACCGGTCTCCGCCACCGAGCACCGCGTGTTCCACCGAGTACTCGACACCTGCGCGACGCGGCAGCACGACCTGGAATTCCGCGTGCGGGTCGGCGGCGTCGGCAAACCGGACTTCGGAGGTGACAGATGATCCCGCCGCGATCAGCACGTAGGCGTCGCTGCGCGTGCGACCCACGGCGATCCAGAACCGCTCGTCGGGTTCGTGATACACCTGCTCCGAGGATTCGCCCGATCCCAGTCGATAGCGCCACACGGTATCCGGGCGCCAAGCCTCGTCCACGGTGATGTAGTAGATGGTGCGGTTGTCGGCGGCCCAGGTCGCACCCGAGCCGATACCGGCGATCTCATCGGGATATCGCTCGCCGGTCCGTAAATCCTTGAACCGCAGGGTATAGCGCTCATCCCCGACCAGATCGACCGAATACGCAAGCACGTTTGCGTCGATGCTGACGCTGGCCGCACCGAGTGCGAAGAAGTCGTGTCCGTCGGCCTCCAGGTTCTCGTCGAGCAGTACTTGTTCACCTGGTATGTCGGTGTGTTCGTCGAATTCGGGCGGACGCCAGTCATCGGGGTCGGCTACCGGGCACCGGCAGTGCACACCGTATTGCCTGCCTTCGAAGGTGCGTGCGTAGTACCACCAGGATCCCCGCCGGGTGGGTACCGACAGATCGGTTTCCTTGGTTCGCGATTTGATTTCGTCGAAGATCTTTTGCCGCAACGGTTCCAGCGGGGCGGTGAGCTGGTCCACATAGTCGTTCTCGGCTTCGAGGTAACCGATCACCTCGGGGCTGTCCTTGTCACGCAACCACTCGTAGGGGTCGATGAAGACGTCCCCGTGGTGCTCCCGGCGCACCTCCACCCGCTTCGCCGCGGGCGGAACCAACTGGCCCGTCATGCTCTCGGACCGATCCAGTCGTCGAACCTGCATCCTGAAATCCGTTCGTAGGCCTCGATGTAGCGACCGCGGGTGGCATCGACAATCTCTGCCGGCAGGGGCGGCGGCGGCACACTCCCATGGCGGTCCCAACCCGACTCGGGGCCGGTGAGCCAGTTGCGGACGAATTGTTTGTCGAAGGCGGTCTGCACCACGCCGGGCCGGTACTGCGCGGCCGGCCAATAGCGTGACGAATCAGGGGTGAAGATCTCGTCGGCGAGTATCAGATTGCCATCGGTGTCGGTACCGAACTCGAACTTGGTGTCGGCGACGATGATTCCCCTGCTCAACGCGTGCTCGGCCGCCTGGGTATAGATCTGCAGCGTTCGTTCGCGCAACTGGTCGGCGCGCGCGGCCCCCACGATCTCTACCGCACGATCGAACGAAATGTTCTCATCGTGGTCCCCCAACGCGGCCTTGGTGGCCGGGGTGAACAGTGGTGAGCTGAACTTGCTGGCCTCCACCAGGCCGGGGGGCAGCCGAATGCCACAGACCTCCCCGGTGGCCTGATAGTCGAGCAATCCCGAGCCGGTCAGGTAGCCCCGGGCGACGCACTCCACCGGGAGCATCTCCAGTCGTCGCACCACTAGCGCCCGGCCGAGGACCTCGTCGGGTATCCGCGAGTCGTCCGGCGGCCCGGCCAGGTGGTTGCGCACCCGCGTGCGCTCGGAAACCAGGCCGAAGAAGAACACGCTCATCGCGGTCAGGATGCGGCCCTTGTCCGGGATCGTGCTGTCCAGGATGTAGTCGAAGGCCGAAATCCGGTCGGTGGCCACCAGCAACAGGTGGTCGTCGTCGACGTGGTAGATCTCGCGAACTTTGCCGCTGGCCAGATGCCGGTAATCGGACAAGGCGGGTCGCATCCGGCCACCCTATCCGGCACGCCGCCCCCATCGGGCGACCAGTTGTGCTGGTATCGGTGTCATGACCCGGTTCCTGCCCTATTCCACCCGGCCCCTGCGGCTGTTCGCCCAATTGATCAGCGATGTCACCGTCACGGCGTGGACGGCGGTATGGGTGGTCGTCGGGATCGCCGTCCACGACGCCATCGCCGCCATCGCACAGGCGGGCCGCGACGTGGAGAACGGTTCGACCGGCCTGGCCGCCAACCTGGCGTCGGCCGGTCACGGCGCCCAGCAGATCCCGCTGCTGGGCCAAGCGCTGAGCAAGCCGCTGGATGCGGCCAGCGCGGCCGCACTCGATGTCGCCGGGGCCGGTCACAGCCTCGATGCCACGGCGAGTTGGCTCGCGCTGGTGCTGGCACTGGCGGTTGCCGCGCCACCCATCCTCGCGGTGAGCATGCCCTGGTTGTTCCTGCGCATCCGATTCTTCCGGCGCAAGTGGACCGTTACCGCACTGGCCGCCACCGCCGCCGGGCAGCAACTACTCGCGCTACACGCCCTGGCGAACCGCTCGCCGGCCAAGCTGACGGCCATCAGCGCCGACCCCGTGGGCCGATGGCGCCATCAGGATCCGGTGGTGATCCGGGAGCTGGCCGCGCTGGAATTGCGGGCCGCCGGGATTCGGCTCGCCGCGACAAGGGTGTGAACTCACGGCTTTCACTGTGAGCCCGCGCTTCACCCGCCGCCCCGATCGGCACGAACCACCGTCCCCGCCTGCTGCAATCCGGCGAGAACCATGACGAGCCACGTCGCCGCTGCAATCCAGAAGAACGCCAGCGCAACGATGTGCAGCTCCGGCCGGCCGATCTCACCCGCCACGGCCGTAGTGGCCACCGAATACATGCCCAGCGGGAACACCATGGCCCACCAGACCCCGGCGAACCGCCGCAGAGCCGGCCTGCGGATCAAGCTCCGCAGAACGAGGTAGATCAGCGGGGGAATCCACAGGGTCGCGGCCGCCCAGGTCAGCACCGTGACCGCCTGCACCACCGGCCTCAGCCACGGCGCCGCCAAGCCATGGAGCTTGTCACCCGCGACGGCTGCAATGGCCAGTCCGCCCATCAAAATCCAGGAGTCCGGCTGGAATCCCCCTGTCCCTTCGGCTGCCGCCCGGCGCAGGATAAGCCAGGTCATCAGGCCGTAAACCGCCAAACCTACGATCCAGACCGCCAGCGCGCCGACCCACCACCAGTGCTCCGATGTGTGAGCCGCGACCTGGGCGGCAACGATCACCAATGCCGAGGTGCCCACACTGCCCAGTTCCCAGACACCCCGGGCGCGGTCACGCAGCGCAGTCCACGACTCCCCCGACATATTGCGGGCCGTGAGCACCGCCAGCACCGTCCAGGACACCAGCACCACCGCACTCAGTGACGCCAGCACCGCGCCGATCGCGGCCATCCGGTTGTCCAGTACCGCGCATGCTGCCACAAACGTGAACAACCGCAGGGTGACATCGGGATCCTTGAGGTCCCAGCGTCGTGGCGCACGCGTCACCACGACCAACCCGATCAGAACGACGAGGCCGAAGCAGGCCACTATGTCGAATGCTTCACTGGTCCACCGGAAGTGGAGCTTGTCCGCGGCGACCGAGAGGATGCCGGTCGCCATCACCGCGGCAAACGCATCCGGTGATGGTTCGAGATCGGCCAGCTTCACAAAATTGCGCCGGCGGCGTACTTCGCAGCCTCGGGATAGCGGGTAGCCAAGTCCTCGACCGCGCGCACGACCCGGTCGACCTGGTCGCCGGCAGCCCCGGTGAACGCCTTCCTGTCGGCCAGTGCGGAGTCGAGCTCGGCGCGATCCAACGGCAGCCTCGGGTCGGCGGCCAGTCGATCCAAAAGATCCGGCTCGCAGCCCGTTTCACGCATTGAAAGCGCGGTGGCCACCGCATGTTCGCGGATCACGTGGTGTGCCGACTCACGACCCATCCCGGCCCGCACGGCCGCCATCAACACCTTGGTGGTGGCCAGGAACGGCAGATACCGGTCCAATTCCCGCTGGATCACCGCGGGATACGCGCCGAATTCGTCAAGTACCGTCAGAAACGTCTCGATCTGGCCGTCGATGGCAAAGAAGCTGTCGGGCAACGCAACCCGACGCACCACGGAACAGAACACATCGCCCTCGTTCCACTGGTCACCGGCCAGCTCCCCCGCCATGGCGGAATAGCCGCGCAACACCACCTGCAGCCCGTTGATCCGCTCACAGCTGCGGGTGTTCATCTTGTGCGGCATCGCCGACGAACCGACCTGGCCTTCGGCGAAGCCCTCGGTCACCAATTCGTGGCCGGCCATCAACCGGATGGTGTGCGCCAGCGAGGACGGACCGGCACCCAGTTGCACCAGAGCCGAAAGCACATCGTGATCGAGCGAACGCGGGTACACCTGCCCGACACTGGTCAAAAAGCGTGAGACTCCGAGAAATTCGGCAACCTGCCGCTCGAGTTCGGCGAGCTTCGCACTGTCCCCGTCGAGCAGGTCCAGCATGTCCTGCGCTGTGCCCATCGGCCCCTTGATGCCCCGAAGCGGGTAACGGTCGATCAGCTCGCGCAGCCGGGTCAGCGCGATCAGCATCTCCTCGGCGGCCGAGGCGAAGCGCTTGCCCAGGGTGGTGGCCTGGGCCGCGACGTTGTGGCTGCGTCCGGCCATCACCTGGTCGCGGTAGGCGACGGCCCGGTCGGCCAGCCGCGCCACCACCGCCACCGAGTGGGCGAACACGACCTCCAGCGACCGCCGGATCTGCAGTTGCTCGACGTTCTCGGTGAGGTCGCGGCTGGTCATGCCCTTGTGGATGTGCTCGTGGCCGGCCAGCGCGTTGAACTCCTCGATGCGGGCCTTGACGTCATGGCGCAGCACCCGCTCGCGGGCGGCAATCGAGGCCAGCTCCACCGATTCCAGCACGCGTTCGTAGTCCGCGATCGCGTCGAGGGGAACGTCGACCCCAAGTCCAGCCTGTGCCCGCAGCACCGCCAGCCACAGCTGCCGCTCGGCGACCACCTTGGCCTCCGGCGCCCAGATAGCGACCATCTCGGCACTGGCGTACCGGGTGGCCAGCACGTTCGGAACAGTCACTCGGTCACCCACGATCACACAGCTTACGGTTGCACCGTGCCGCGATGGCATGATGACCCGCATGCCCGACATCACCCGCCGCGCGCTGCTGCGCCTCGGTGCCGGCGCGGCGGGCGGCGCCGTCGGCGCATTCGCCGTCGGTTCACTGGCTCAGCCCGGTACCTCCGGTGCGGCCCCGACGGCTCCGACCATGGTGACCGGCTCGTTCGCGTCGGCCGCGCGCGGCGGAATATCCACCAACTGGGCGATCGCACGCCCACCCGGCCAGACCAGCCCGCTGCGACCGGTCATCGCGCTGCACGGGAAAGGCAACGACGCGGCCGGGGTGATGGCCGGTGGTGTCGAACGGGGACTCGCCCAGTCCGTCGATCTGGGGTTACCGCCGTTCGCGGTGGTAGCCGTCGACGGCGGCGGCGGTTACTGGCACCGGCGGGCCTCCGGGGACGACGCCGGTGCGATGGTCCTCGACGAGTTGATTCCGCTCCTCGATACCCAGGGCCTGGACACTTCCCGGGTCGGGTTCCTGGGCTGGTCCATGGGCGGCTACGGCGCCCTGCTGCTCGGCGGCCGGCTCGGTCCGGGGCGCACCGCCGCGATCTGCGCGGTGAGCCCGGCGCTATGGACCTCCGCCGGTGCGGCCGCACCCGGTGCATTCGACGGACCCGGGGATTACGCGGCGAACTCGGTCTGGGGAATGCCCGCACTGGGCGCCATCCCGATCCGAATCGATTGCGGCAACAGCGATCCGTTCTACTCGGCGACCAAGCAATTCATCGCCCAGCTGCCCAACCCGCCGGCCGGGGGCTTCTCGCCGGGCGGTCACAACGGCGGGTTCTGGAGTTCGCAGTTGCCAGCCGAAATCACCTGGATGGCACCGCTGCTGACGGCGTGAGGAGCCGGCGAGCCGAGTTCGCTAACGGTGGTGACGGCCGGAAACCGGGACGCTGATGTTGCCGTCGGCCGCCTTCTGGGCGATGTCACGTCGAAAATGGCTGCCGGGCAACTTGATCGACCCGACCATTTCGTATGCGCGGGAACGTGCGGAGGACAGGTCCGCACCGGTGGCAACCACCGACAGCACTCGTCCGCCGGACGATACGATCGCACCGTCATCGCGCCGGGCGGTTCCGGCGTGCAGCACGCCGTCGGCGTCCGAGCCGGTGAGGACGTCCCCGACCCGGGGGCGGCCGGGATAGTTCTCGGCCGCCAGCACCACGGTCACGGCCGCCTCATCCCGCCAGCGCAGCTCACCGAACTCGGCCAGCCCGCCGCTACCGGCGGCATGCAGCAGCTGCCCGAGTGGTGAATCGAGCAGAGCCAGCACCGCTTGGGTCTCGGGATCGCCGAAACGACAGTTGAATTCGATGACCGCGGGACCGCTGGAGGTGATCGCCAGACCGGCGTAGAGCAAGCCGGTGAACGGGGATCCCCGCCGAAGGAGTTCCGCCGCAACCGGTTCGACGATTCCGGTGACGATCTCGCGGTATACCGCATCGGGTAGCCACGGCAGCGGTGCGTAGGCCCCCATGCCGCCGGTGTTCGGACCCGTGTCACCATCACCGACCCGCTTGAAATCCTGTGCCGGCAGCAGCGGTACCACGGTTGCGCCGTCCACCACGCAGAACAGCGACACCTCGGGACCATCCAGAAAGGACTCCAGCAGCACCGGGTGTCCGGATTCGAGTAGACCGGCCGCATGGGCGCGGGCGGCCACCCGGTCAGGGGTCACCACGACACCTTTGCCGGCGGCCAGGGAGTCGTCCTTGACAACCCAGGCCGGTTCGCCCGAGGGCGGGCCGAATCGGTCCAGACTCTCATCCAAATATGCTGGGTTGTCAATGATTTCACAGCGTGCCGTGCGGACTCCGGCCGCGGACATCACGTCCTTGGCGAATGCCTTGGAGCCTTCGATCCGGGCCGCCTCGGCGCTCGGCCCGAAGCACACGATGCCGGCGTCGCGAACGGCATCGGCCACACCCAGCACCAACGGCACCTCGGGGCCGATCACCACCAGGTCGGCCGCGACCTCGCGGGCCAGTGTCACTACGGCGTCGGTGGAGGTGATGTCGACGTCGCGCTGCCCGGCCAGCCGGCCGGCGCCGGCGTTGCCCGGCGCGATCGTCAGGCCCGTAACGGCCGGATCGTGGCTGAGGGCCAGCAGCAAGGCATGCTCACGGGCACCGGAGCCGATCACCAGGACGTGCACGACGGCCACTCTAGTCGTCGGACAGTCGCTTCTTCAGGCGGGCGATGTGCAGCATCTGGGCGGTCAGGTTGGTTGCGCCCAGCATGGGCAGCACCCCGATCCAGGTGTGCAGCGAGGGCGGGCGCCCGTGCAACTCGTACAGGCAGCCGAACACGTACAGACAGCCGAGGGCGAACAGCGCACCCGGCAGGCAATAGGCGGCCGGGTTCCGGCGGTCGGCGATGAGCTGGGCGGCGAAGGTACGCTCCTCGGCGGTCAAGGAGTCCCCGGCCCGGACCTTGCCCAGAACCACGGTGGCGGCCCGGGGTTGTTCGCTGACCTCGGTAGCCGGGCGCCGCACCAACGTGTGAACGAACACGGTGGCGACGGCGGCGCACAATACGGCGACCAGTAACGCCGCAACCGTGGCCACACCGGCAAGGTCGGCGCTCACCGGGCCCCCCGGGTCCGCACGCGCAGCGGCCACCAGAACCAGCGCCCGAGCATGGCGGCAATCGAGGGGGTCATGAACGCGCGCACGATCAGGGTGTCGAACAGCAGCCCCAGGGCGATGGTCGTGCCCACCTGCCCAATCGCCCGCAGGTCGCTGAACACGAAGGCGGCCATGGTTGCGGCGAACACCAGGCCGGCCGATGTCACGACCGAGCCGGAGCCCGCCATGGCACGGATTATGCCGGTATTGAGGCCCGCGTGGATCTCCTCCTGGAATCGGGAGATGAGCAGAAGGTTGTAGTCGGAGCCGACCGCCAACAGCAGGATCACCGACAGCGCGAGCACGATCCACAGCAGTGGCATGCCGACCAGGTCCTGCCAGACCAGCACCGACAAGCCGAAGGACGCCCCGAGGGACAGCGCGACGGTGCCGACGATGACCAGTGCGGCGACGACGCTGCGGGTGACGAACACCATGATGAGCAGAATGAGGCTCAGTGCGGCGATGCCGGCGATCATCAGGTCGTATTTGGCAGCCACGCTGATGTCCCGGTAGGTGGCCGCGGTGCCGCCGATGTAGATGTCGGCGTCGCCGAGCGGGGTGCCCTTGACCGCTTCGTCGGCCGCGGCTCGGATGGCCTCGATGTGGGAGCTGCCCTCGGGGGTGGCGGGATCGCCCTTGTGGGTGATGATCATGCGGGCGGCGTGCCCGTCGGGGGACAGAAACAACTTCAGTCCGCGTTGGAATTCGGGGTTGGTGAACACCTCCGGTGGCAGGTAGAAGGAGTCGCCGGTCTTGGCGGCGTCGAACGCCTGCCCGAGTGCGGTGGCGTCTTGCAGGGCATCGGCGCTTTGTGCGTTGAGGCCCGACTGGGTTGCGTAGTTGGTAGCGGCGAGGTCGCGGTTGATTTCCTGGCTGGCGATCTGCGGCGGGATCAGGGCAAGTAGTTGGGGTTGCAGTTCGTTGAGTTCGTCGAGGCTGGCGGTGACCGCGCCCAGTTGATCGGTCAGATCGGAGATACCGTCGACGGCGTCGAAGACCGACCGCAGGGCCTGACAGGCGGGGATGTCATAGCAGTGCGGTTCCCAGTAGAAGTAGCTGCGGATGGGGCGGAAGTAGTCGTCGAAGTCGGCGATCTTGTCGCGCAGTGCGGCAGCGGTGGCCACGGTGTCGTGAAATGCCCGAGTCTGCTCGGCGGTGGCGGCACTGGCCCGCTGTTGCAGGGCGTACTGCTGCTTGAGGATGCCGATGGTCTTGTCGATTTCGCCGACCTGGGTGAGTAGATCCCGGGTGCGAGCCTGTTGGAAGGGCAGATTCTGGATCTGCCCGGCGTACTGAGCGCTGATCTGGAACGGGATCGACGTATGGTCCAGCGGCGTGCCCAAGGGGCGGGTGATGGATTGAACCTGGGCGATGCCCGGCGTGTGGAAGATGGCCTTGGCAACTCTCTCCAAGAGGATCATGCCCTCGGGTGTGCGCAGGTCGTGATCGGTTTCCACCATCACCAGTTCCGGGTTGAGCCGGGCCGCCGAGAAGTGGCGTTCGGCGGCGGCGTAGCCGGCGTTGGCCGGGGCGTCGGCGGGCAGGTAGGGACGCTCGTCGTAGCTGGTCTGATAGCCGGGCAGGGCCAGCAGGCCGATCGCGGCCACCGCGAGGGTGGCCACCAGAACCGGTGCCGGCCAGCGGACGACGGCGGTGCCGATCCGTCGCCACCGCCGGGTCGCCATGGCGCGCCGAGGTTCCAGCAGACCGAAGGCCGAAGCCACCGTCAGCACGGCCGGGGCCAGGGTCAGCGCGGCGGCCAGGGCGACCAGGACGCCGATCGCGCCGGGTGGGCCCATGCTCTGGAAGTAGGGCAGCCGGGTGAAGCTGAGACAGAACACCGCTCCGGCCACGGTCAGTCCCGAGCCCAGGATGACGTGCGCGGTGGAGCGGTAGCTGGTTCGGAACGCGGTGGCACGGTCTTCGCGGGCGTGCCGCGCTTCGTGGTATCGGCCGAGCAGGAAGATGGCGTAGTCGGTGCCCGCCGCGATCACCAGCAGGGTGAGCAGGTTGGTGGCAAACGTGGACAGCCCGATGACCCCGGCGTCGGCGAGCAGGGCGACCACCCCGCGCGCGGCGGTCAATTCGATGATCACCGTCAGCAGCACCAGGACGGTCGCCACGATCGAGCGGTAGATGAGCAGCAGCATGGCGATGATGACGCCCAGGGTGATCAGGGTGACCTTGGCGATGCCTTCGCTGCCGACGATCAGCTGATCGGCGAACAGCGGTGCCGCCCCGGTGACGTAGGCGCGAACTCCCGGTGGCGCGGGGGTGTCTTCGACGATGTCGCGCACCGCGGCAACCGATTCCAGCGACAAGGTTTCACCCTGGTTGCCGGCCAGGTACACCTGCGCGTAGGCGGACTTGTGGTCATCGCTTTCCGAACCCGCCTCAGTCAGCGGGTCGCCCCAGAAGTCCTGGACGTGCTGGACGTGTGGGTCGGCGGACATCTTGGCGACCAGGGTGTCGTAGAAGTGGTGCGCACTGTCGCCGAGCGGCTGCTGGCCTTCCAGCACGATCATCGCCGCGCTGTCGGAGTCGAACTCGTCGAACACCTTGCCCATCCGTTGCATCGCCTGCAGCGACGCCGCGTCCGGGGAACTCAAACCGACGTTGTGGGCCGCACCGACGGTCTCCAGCTGGGGTACGAACACGTTGGTGACGACCGCGATCAGCAGCCACCCGAACAGGATCGGCACCGGCCAGTCGCGGATGGCTCCGGAGATCCGGTCGACCAGCGGACGGGGCTCGGTTTCGGCGGCGGTCATCCGGATTTCTCCAGGCAGTAGGTGAAGGCGTTGAGCATGGTGACGGTCCGCTCGTCCTTGACGTCGCCGTCGATGGTGATCCGGCACCCCAGGGAAAATCCGTCGCCCTGGGCGGAGACATTGGTGAACACCGCCGGCAGGGTGGTGGTGACGTCGTATGACCACGGCAGGGGCGCGTCGTCGACCCGCTGGGGTTGGGCGTCGACGTCCAGGTAGGTGATGGTCGCTGACGCGCCCGGGTCGCCGAACACCTCGATGAGCACGCGTTTCGGTTTGGACGTCGACGACTCGTTGGGCAGCGTGCCGTCGGCCGAAACCCGGTTGTCCGATCCGAAGATGCCGTGCAACCGCGACACGGTGAAGCCCGCGACCGCGATCACGACCACCGCCAGCAGCACCCTCCACCAGCGGGCCAGTACGCGCCCGCGCCGAGCCTGCCGTCGGGTGGTCATCGGCTCAACTCGCCCAGCAGATAGCGCTGCAGGGTGGCTCCCAGATCGGCGGCCACCCGCTGCCGCGGATGCGACGCCAGCGGTTCGATCCCAACGATGTAGCGCGCCAACGTCATTCCGGCGATCTGCGACATCACCAACCCGGCGCGGTATTCGGGATTTTCGGCCTCCAACCGACGGGCGATCGGCACCAGCAGGTTGCGGGTCAAAAAATCACGCACCAGCCGGGCCGCCTCCGGCTCGGCGGTCGCCGCGCGCATCAGCCCCACCATCGGGCGGCGCCGCACCTCGTCGTCGAGCACGTCGAGGATCAGCGTCGCCAACCGCACCCCCGCGTCATCCTGGGTGCCGTCGACCACGTGATCGATGAGCACTGCCGGATCGACCGGCAGCTCGACCACCGCCAGGAACAGGTCCAACTTGCTGCCGAAGTAATGCGACACCAGCGCCGGGTCCACCTGCGCCTCGATCGCCACCTGACGCATCGAGGTGCGGTCGTACCCCAACTCCGCGAACCGCTTGCGCGCCGTATCGGCGATCAACTCGCGCGTGGTGTTCGGCCCCGGCCGCCGGCCGGTGTGCTTGACCACGCGGCGTTGCGTCACGGCGTTGTCGCTCCAGAACGAAATTCAACGTGCATGGAATTCGACACATGGGGAAATGTAGTCCCGCATAGCCGGGTACACAAGCCACAGCGCGAATACGCCGCGGGTCGGCGCTTGGCGATTGGTTGCCGACCGGAAAGAATCGCACCCGCGGTCCACCGCTGCCTCAGCCGCTGCCGCTCGACTCGCCGGTGTGCATCTTCAACGCGGATTCGACATTGGCCTTCCGGTCCTCTCCCGCCCCTTCGGCGGCAGCCTTTCTGCGCTTTGCCACCACGGTCTCGACGGCGCCGTTGAACGCCGAGCCGAGCGGGAAGCCGAGATAGTGGGTCAAAAAGACCGCCATCTCCTTCAGCTCGGCCTCGGTGATTTCCCCGTTCAGCAAGGCGGCGTTGATCTGGATCTCGGCCAGATCGCGCTTGCCCAGGGCCGTCACCGCGGTCAGGGTCATGATGCGCTTGTCGCGCATGGACAACCCGGGCCGGCTCCAAATCGCCCCGAACAGATGGTCCACGGTCAAGTCGAAGTACGGGTCGCCCTGCACATCGGGCATCTCCCAGCCGTAGACCTCATTCATCTTGCGCAGGCCCCGGCGACGCAACTCGTCCATCACTTCCCCTTCGTGTAGTCGCTATCGTCGTGCGGCACACCGAGATTGGCGGCGAACCGGTCAAGGGCAACCTGGGCCAACGGCAAGTCGACCGAGAGCAGCTCACCCAACGACAGCGCCAGGCTGAGGTCCTTTTCCGCCAGCGCGCGGGTGTGCAGGAACGGCTGGTAGAGGAAATGGTCCGGCGGCAACGGCTTGGCGTCGGTGCGGTACATGATCGCTGCGGCGCCTCCGGTCAGCGCGTCGCTGTGACGCACCACCTTGGCCAGGTCCCCGATGTCCAAACCCGCCTCGTCGGCGAGCTTCTGCGCTTCGCCGACCGCCGCGTAGGTCACGAAGGTCAGCATATTGCGCGCCAGCTTCATCCTGGTTCCGGCGCCGGGCTCGCCGGCGTGAACGATCAACGAGGCCCACCGGGAAAACGGTTCTTCGATCCGGGCGAAGGCGTCATCGTCGGCGCCGACCATCACGGCGAGCTCACCCTTGGCGGCTGCCACCGCGCCACCGCTGACCGGGGCGTCCACAATGTGGACCTCCCGCCCCTCGAGTTCAGCGGACAGCTCGACGGCAGTGTTGTGCCCGATGGTGGAATGGATCGCAACGATGGTGCCGGGCCTGGCGTGCGCCGCCAGCCCGGTCGGCCCGCCGATCACCTCGCGCACCTGCGCATCGTCGAGGACGGTGACGCTGATGACGTCGGCGTCGGCAACTTCGGCAATGCTGCCCGCGGCGGTGGCGCCACCCTCGACGAAAGGTTGCATGGCTTCGGGACGCACGTCGAATACCGTCACACCGCCCGGCCAGCCGAGGTAGCGCTTGGCCATCGGCGCACCCTGGTTACCCAGGCCTATGCAGCCGAGTTTGACGGGCCGGCTCATGACCGGATGATCTGTCCGCCGTCGACGTTGAAGATCTGGCCGGTGATCCACCGCGCCTGGTCGCTCAACAGGAACAGGCACATACCCACCAGATCCTCCGGCGTTCCCATCCGCGACAGCGGAAGCCCCTTCACGATGCCCTCGACGATCTCCTTCGGCGTGGTGGTCCGGTTGGCCTCGGTGTCGATGGGCCCCGGCGCGATGGCGTTGATCCGGATCTTCTGGCCGCCCAATTCGCGTGACAGTTGTTGGGTGAGACCGTTGATCCCGACTTTGGCCAATCCGTAGTAATTCGCGTAGAGCCACGCAGCGGTGGAGGACTGGTTGACAATAGCGCCGCCGCCGCGCTTGGCCATCTTCCGGTACACCGCCCGCGTGCACCACAGTGCACCGTCGAGGTTCACGCTCATGAAACGTTTGTAGTACTCCGGGTCGACGGTCAGCAGAAAATCGAGCTTCATGCCCCCGAAGATCGCGGCGTTGTTCACCAGATAGTCGATACCGCCGAACTCGGCCAGGGTCCGGTCGGCCATCGCCTTGGCCGAATCGGGATCGGAGACGTCCACCGGAACGCTGATCGCCGTGCCCCCGTCGGCGACGATCTGCTGTGCCACGGCTGCGGCCGCCTCGGCGTTGATGTCGGCCACCACCACCGCGGCGCCTTCGCGCGCAAGCGCTTCGGCGTATGCCTGACCGATGCCGCCACCGGAGCCGGTGACAATACCGACTTTGTTTTCGAACTCTCCCACGTCCAACTCCTCTAATTAGCCGCTGTCGCAATGAGTTTGGTTTCCAGATATTCGTCAAAGCCGGCCAGGCCCATCTCACGGCCGTTGCCGGACTGCTTGTAGCCGCCAAAGGGGGCGTCCGCGGAATACCAGACGCCACCGTTGACATTGACGGTCCCGGCCCGGATCCGCCGGGCCGCCCGCGCGGCACGGTCCGGGTCGGCGCCGTACACTGTGGCCGACAGGCCGTACGGGGAATCGTTTGCGATGCGCACGGCATCGTCGTCCCCGTCGTGGGCGATCACGACAAGTACCGGACCGAAGATCTCCTCTTGAGCGCACCGGGCGTCGTTGCCCAGACCCACGATCAGGGTGGGTTCGATGAAGAAGCCGACGTCACGATCCGCCGGCCGGCCACCGCCGCAGGCGAAACTACCGCCTTCTGCGACAGCGAGATCCAGGTACCCCTGTACACGATCGCGTTGACGTTCCGAAATCAACGGACCGCAAATAGTTTTCGAGTTCTGTGGATCACCGGCTTTGATACCTCCCATGGTTGCGGCCGCAATGGCCACCGCCTCGTCGTAGCGGGCCCGCGGGACGACCAGCCGGGTGGTGATGGCGCAACCCTGCCCCGCGTGCATGCAGACCGAAAAGGCGGACACCCCCGCGGCGGCGGCCAAGTCCGCGTCGTCGAGCACCACGAACGCCGACTTACCGCCCAGCTCCAGGAAGACCTTTTTGACGGTGGCGGCACCGTCGCTCATCACCGTGCGGCCGGTGTCGGTAGATCCGGTGAACGAGATCATGTCCACCCGAGGATCTTTGGCCAACAGGGCACCCACACCATGGTCGCCGGAGGTGACGATGTTGACCACACCCGGCGGGAAGTCGGTGTGCTCGGCGATGAGTTCCCCAAGGACTGCCGCACACCACGGGGTGTCGGGCGCCGGCTTGAGCACCACGGTGTTTCCCGCTGCCAGCGCCGGACCCAGCTTGGCGAGGTTGATCTGATGCGGGAAGTTCCACGGCGTGATCGCACCCACCACCCCGACCGCCTCCCTGGCGATCGTGCGGTGGGTGGGGATGCCCATCGGGGTCGCGGAGCCCAGATCCCGATTCCATTCATAGGACTCGGCGGTGTCGGCCGCGAACGACAGGTCGTCGACCGGCGCCTGGAGCTGAGCGATCGAGGTGAGCATGCGCGGTGCGCCGACCTCGGCGATGGTCAGCTCGCGCAATTGTTCGATGTGAGCGCGCATCGCATCCTGCAATTGGCGCACGCAGCGCACCCGAAGCGCGGTGTCGCGCGACCACTCGGTGTCGTCGAAGGCCCGCCGGGCGGCCTCGATGGCCCGGCCCATGTCGTCGGCGTCGGCGTCTGCCGCCACGCCCAGCACCTCCTCGGTGGCCGGATTGAGCGTCGGAAACGTACCCGCGCCGCCGTCGACAAGCTTGCCGTCTATGAACAGCGCGCTCGCGCCGTCGGCCAACAGGGCCATCCACGACTCCCGCCATGTGCGCCCGGTCGTACGGAGCCGACCGGTAGATTTGATGGACAACTGTCCGATATTTGGTCTGGGCACCATAACCCGAAGATTTGTGAAGCTGCAAGGCCAGGGCCGGGCAGGCCGTCGAACAGACCTGGCAAAATTACAAGTACCTGCATTTTCGCTAGGGTCGCTTGCCTCGGTTCGCAAGCGTGAGCTATTTTGGACAGGTGTCCAGCAATGCACTGGCGTCGATCACCGGCGACACCAAACCGCAACGGGGGAGGCCGCCGCGGAACCGGCGTCAGGAAGAGACCTTTCGCAAAGTGCTGGCCGCGGGAATCGAAACCCTGCGGGCGAATTCCTACACCGACCTGACGGTCCGGCTGGTGGCCGCTCGCGCCAGCGTGGCGCCGGCGACCGCCTACACCTATTTCTCGTCGAAGAACCACCTGATCGCCGAAATCTACCTGGACCTGGTCCGCCAGGCTCCCTACTTCACCGACGTCAACGAACCGATGCACACTCGGGTGCACCAGACCCTGCGGCACCTGGCGCTAGTGGTGGCCGACGAACCCGAGGTGGGCGCCGCGTGCACGGCGGCACTGCTCAGCGGCGGCGCCGATCCCGACGTGCGAGCCGCCCGCGAACGAATCGGCGGGGAAATCCATCGCCGCATCGCATCGGCCATCGGGCCGGGTGCGGATCCGGCCACCCTGGCTGCCCTTCAAATGGCATTCTTCGGAGCCCTGGTTCAGGCGGGCAGCGGCGAGTTCACCTATCACGAAATCGCCGACCGGTTGGCCGGCGTGGTCGGCCTCATTCTGGCCGGCGCCGACCATCCGACCGGCTCGGGCTCCGCCCACCGCCCCTGACGAAAGTGATGACGCATGACCGTCCGTATCGCGACGCCCGAGGTGGTGCTGGATCCCTACGACTACGACTTCCACGAGGACCCCTATCCGTACTACCGACGGCTGCGAGACGAAGCCCCGCTGTACCGCAACGAAGAACTGGGCTTCTGGGCGGTATCGCGTCACGGCGACGTCCATCAGGGGTTCCGCAACAGCGTCACACTCTCCAACCGCGACGGCGTCTCGCTGGACCCGGTCTCCCGCGGGCCGCACGCGTCCAAGACGATGTCGTTTCTGGCCATGGACGACCCGGATCATCTGCGGCTGCGCGCCTTGGTGTCAAAGGGCTTCACCCCGCGTCGGATACGTGAACTCGAGCCGCGGGTGACCGAACTCGCAGTACAGCACTTGGATGCCATGATGGACAAGGCCGGGGCCAGCGCGACAGTCGATTACGTCGCCGAATTCGCCGGCAAGCTGCCGATGGATGTGATCTCGGAGCTGATGGGCGTACCGCTCGAAGACCGCGACAGGCTGCGTGCGATGGCAGACGGCGTCATGCACCGCGAAGACGGTGTCACCGACGTGCCCGCCTCGGCCATCGAAGCCGCGATCGACCTGATCGTCTACTACCAGGGCATGATCGCCGAGCGCCGCAAAAAACCATCCGAGGACCTGACGTCGGCGCTGCTGGAGGCAGAGATCGACGGCGACCGTCTCACCGACGACGAAGTCCTCGGATTCCTGTTCCTGATGGTGATCGCCGGCAATGAAACGACCACCAAACTACTTGCCAATGCCGCATTCTGGGGTCACAAGAACCCCGACCAGCTGACCCCGGTCTACGGCGACCTGTCCCGGGTGCCCCAGTGGGTCGAGGAAACGCTGCGCTATGACACCTCCAGTCAGATCCTCGCACGCACCGTCGCCGGACCACTCGAGTTGTACGGCACGACCATTCCCGAAGGCGACATCCTGTTGCTGCTACCCGGGTCGGCCCACCGCGACGAGCGGGTCTTCGACAATCCCGACGACTACCTGATCGGCCGCGATATCGGTTCCAGGTTATTGAGTTTCGGTAGCGGAGCGCACTTTTGCCTGGGTGCGCATTTGGCACGAATGGAAGCCCGCGTCGCGCTCACCGAACTGTTCAAGCGAATCCGCGGCTACGAAGTCGACGAGACCCGCGCCGTGCGAGTCCACTCCAGCAACGTCCGCGGATTCGCCCACCTGCCGATCACCGTGAAGGTCAAGTGATGCCGCGCTTCGACCCGCATCCGCAACGCCGACCCGCGATCGTAGCCGGAGCGTCGTCGGGAATAGGGGCCGCGACCGCGATCGCACTCGCCGCCCAGGGGTTTCCGGTGGCGCTGGGCGCCCGCCGGGTAGCCCTGTGTCAGGAGATCGTCGACAAGATCGTCGCCGACGGCGGCGAAGCCGTGGCCCTGCCCCTGGACGTCACCGACCCGGAATCCGTCGACGCCTTCGTGAGCCGGGCGAGCGAACGGCTCGGCGACATCGAACTTCTGGTCACCGGCGCCGGTGACACCCACTTCGGCAAACTCCACGAAATCGACACCGGGACGTTCGAGTCGCAGATCCAGATCCACCTGATCGGGGCGAATCGATTGGCCACCGCCGTACTGCCGGGAATGCTGGAGCGCAGACGCGGCGACCTCATCTTCGTCGGGTCGGACGTCGCACTTCGCCAGCGTCCGCACATGGGCGCCTACGGCGCCGCCAAGGCCGCGCTGGTCGCCATGGTGACCAACCTGCAGATGGAGCTCGAAGGCACCGGGGTGCGCGCCTCTATCGTGCATCCCGGACCCACCAAAACCGCCATGGGATGGAACCTGCCCCTCGAATCGGTGGGCCCCGCACTCGAAGACTGGGCCAAGTGGGGCCAGGCCCGCCACAACTATTTCCTGCGTGCCGGCGATATCGCCCGGGCAATCGCATTCATCGCCCAGACGCCGCGCGGAGGTGTCGTGGTCAACATGGAGTTGCAGCCCGAGGCTCCACTGGCCGCCGCCAAGGAGCGACACCAACTGAAAGTTCCCGAGACAGAGGACAATTAATGACAGCTCAACGTGTCGATACACGTTCACGACTCGAACACTAGCAAGGAGTGACCCCGATGCAGACAGCCACGGTGCCCCGGGTGTCCGGCGGCGACGCGGAACACGGCCATCTCGAAGAGTTCCGCACCGACCCGATCGGTCTCATGCAGCGACTCCGCGACGAATGCGGGGACGTCGGGTGGTTCCAGCTCGCCGACAAGCACGTCACCCTGCTGTCCGGCGCCGGCGCCAACGAATTCTTCTTCCGCGCCCCCGACGAAGACCTCGACCAAGCCGAGGCGTACCCGTTCATGACGCCGATCTTCGGCAAGGGCGTGGTGTTCGACGCCAGCCCCGAGCGCCGGCGGGAGATGCTGCACAACACGGCATTGCGCGGCGAACACATGAAGGGCCACGCTGTCACCATCGAAGGCGAAGTGCGAAAAATGGTGGCGGACTGGGGCGACGAAGGCGAGATCGACCTGCTCGATTTTTTTGCCGAGCTGACCATCTACACCTCGACCGCGTGCCTGATCGGCCTGAAGTTCCGCAACCAGCTCGACGACCGGTTCGCCAAGTTCTACCACCAGCTCGAACGGGGTACCGACCCGCTGTGCTACGTCGACCCGTACCTGCCGATCGAGAGCTTCCGCATGCGCGACCGGGCCCGCGAGGGTCTGGTCGCCCTGGTGCAGGAAATCATGAACCAGCGGATGGCCAACCCACCGACGGACAAACGCGACCGCGACATGCTCGACGTGCTGGTGTCGATCAAGGACGAAAACGGCGATCTCAGGTTCTCTGCCGACGAGGTGACCGGCATGTTCATCTCGTTGATGTTCGCCGGCCACCACACCAGTTCGGGAACGTCGGCCTGGACGCTGATCGAACTGATGCGCCACCGGGATTCCTATGCCCAAGTGGTCGCCGAACTCGACAAACTCTACGCCGACGGCCAAGAGGTGAGTTTCCATGCGCTACGCCAGATTCCGAAGCTGGAGAACGTCCTCAAGGAATCGCTGCGTTTGCATCCCCCGCTGATCATCCTGATGCGGGTGGCTCAAGGTGAGTTCGAAGTCGAGGGATATCCGATCCACAAAGGTGACTTCGTCGCGGCGTCGCCAGCGATCTCCAACCGAATCCCCGAGGACTTCCCGGATCCGGACTCCTTCAATCCCAACCGCTACGATAAACCGCGCCAGGAAGACCTGATCAACCGATGGACCTGGATCCCGTTCGGTGCCGGCCGGCACCGCTGCGTGGGTGCCGCGTTCGCCCAGATGCAGATCAAGGCGATCTTCTCGGTTCTGTTGCGCGAGTATGAATTCGAGATGACACAGACCGCCGATAGTTACCGCAACGACCACTCCAAAATGGTTGTGCAGCTCGCCAGGCCGGCCAGGGTCCGCTATCGCAGGCGCACCGGATAGGAGCGGTTCATGGCAAACGACGTACCCGGCGGGTTCCGCATCGAAGCGGACCTGGATCTGTGCCAGGGCCACGCCATGTGCGAACTCGAGGCGCCCGATTATTTCCGGGTGCCCAAGCGGGGCCAGGTTCAGATCCTCATCGAGGAACCCCCGGAAGGCGCGCGCGGCGAGATCGAACTGGCCATCCAAAGCTGCCCGACTCAAGCGCTGTTCATCAAAGAGCTGCTCATCAACGAGAAGGAATCCTGCTGATGCCCGCATTCCCCCGGGAGGAGCTGGAAGACTGGGTCCAGCGCTGGCTGGAAGCCAATCGGTCCGCCGAGCGCACCGGCGACTGGACGGCGCTGGCCGACTTCTATGCAGATGACGCCACCTACGGGTGGAACATCGGCCCCAAAGAGGACGTGATGTGCGTCGGTATCGACGAGATCCGCGATATCGCACTGGGTCTGGAGATGGCCGGTCTGGAGAACTGGCAGTATCCCTACCAGAAGGTCATCGTCGACGACAAGCAGGGCGAGATCGTCGGCTTCTGGAAGCAGATAGCGACCGATGCCGACGGCGTCACCTCGGAAATCTACGGAATAGGCGGAAGCTGGTTCCGGCTCAACGGGGATGTCAAAATCGAATGGCAACGCGACTTCTTCGACTTCGGACACGTACAGGCGCTCTACCTGGATCTGATGAAGACGGGAAAGCTCTCTGCGGGCATGCAGAAGCGTATAGAACGTAGCCTCGCGGGCGAGAAACTTCCGGGCTACTACCCCTTGGGTCAGGCACCCGCGCCGCTGTGGTGAGGCGGCCGGCCGCCCGGGGACGCGCCCCGATTCCGCAACGGGCACAATCGGGGTCGCGGGAGGCGGCCAGCCGCCCGGGGACGCGCCCCGAGAGGCAGATGTTTCGTCCAACGGTCTATCCTGACCAAAGGGTGTCCCGCGGCACCGGTGAAGGAAACTTCCAGACATCATGGGTCGCGCAATCCTAATTTCAAATGCGAAACGAGGTCCGGTCAATCGTGAAGACAAAAGGCGCACTGATCTGGGAATTCAACCAGCCGTGGACCATCGAGGAAATCGAGATCGGCGACCCGGGCAAGAACGAGGTCAAGATCCAGATGGAAGCGGCCGGGATGTGCCATTCGGACCACCACCTGGTTACCGGCGGCATCCCCATGGCAGGTTTCCCGGTGCTCGGCGGCCACGAGGGTGCCGGCATCGTCACAGAGGTCGGACCGGGTGTGGAGGACATCGCTCCGGGCGACCATGTAGTCCTCGCGTTCATCCCGTCGTGCGGAAGCTGTCCGGCGTGTCAGACCGGCATGCGCAACCTCTGCGACCTCGGGGCCGGGCTGTTAACCGGCGCTGCGATATCTGACGGCACGTTCCGGATCCAGGCCCGCGGTCAGAACGTCTACCCGATGACACTGCTTGGGACGTTCTCGCCGTACATGGTGGTGCACCGTGCCTCGGTGGTGAAAATCGATCCGTCGATCCCACTGGAAGTCGCCGCACTGGTGGGTTGCGGTGTCACCACCGGATACGGCTCGTCGATCCGCAGCGCCGACATCCGGCCGGGTATGGACGCGGCGGTCATCGGCGTCGGCGGCGTCGGCATGGCCGCGGTGCAGGGGGCCGTCGCCGCGGGTGCCCGCTACATCTTCGCCATCGATCCGGTGGAGTGGAAGCGCGACCAGGCGCTGAAGTTCGGTGCGACTCACGTCTATCCCGACACCGACGCCGCCCTGCTGGGTATCGCGGAGCTGACCAGCGGCCTGATGGCACACCGGGTGATCGTCACAGTCGGTGAACTGCAGGGTCGGGACATCGACAGCTACCTGAACCTCGCCGCCAAGGGCGGAACCTGCGTGCTGACCGCGATCGGCAGCATGGTGGACACCGACGTGACGCTGAACCTGGGAATGCTCACCCTAATGCAGAAGAACCTGCAGGGCAGCATATTCGGCGGTGGCAACCCGCAATACGACATCCCGCAACTGCTGTCGATGTACAAGGCCGGCAAGCTGAACCTGGACGACATGATCACCACCCAGTACCGCTTGGAGCAGATCAACGACGGCTACAAGGACATGCTGGACGGCAGGAACATCCGCGGTGTCATCCGCTACACCGACGCCGACCGGTAGCCCGGGCGACCCTGAAGGCTCGGCCACACCGCAGGCAACCCAATCCCCGGCGCTGACGGCATCGCAGGCGTCTTGGCGGTGCGTGCAGGCCCACGATCGGGCGGGCTGGCTGGCGCTGATGGCCGAAGACGTCGTCATCGAGGATCCGGTCGGCAAGTCGGTGACGAACCCGGACGGCACCGGGGTGAAGGGGAAAGAGGCTGTCGCGGCCTTCTACGACACCAACATCGCGGCAAACCAGCTGACCATCACCTGCGAAGAAACGTTCCCCTCCAGCTCCCCCCGCGAGATCGCCCACATCCTGGTGCTGGACAGCAAGTTCGACGGCGGATTCACCAGCTCGGTTCGTGGCGTCTTCACCTACCGTGTCACCGACGAAGGGCTGATCGACAGCATGCGAGGGTACTGGAATCTGGAGACGATGAAATTCGGCAGGGAATGAGCCTCAACCGATTCGAGTGATGCCGGTGATATTGCCCTGCATGATCTTTCCGCCCATCAGGATCATCGATGACGTTTGAATCGGGTCGCAGAGGATGGTGGCCGACTCAGGTTGCCGGTTCATCAGGGCGCCGGAGTTGGGGTCGATGGCCGCATAGGCGAAGAGATCGGCGGGCGTCGTAATGTCGAAGCCCATCCGGAGGATGGTGTAGATCAGGCCGTCCCCGGTCGACAAGTGCGGCAAGGCGGCGCTGCGAACCTTGCTCTCCCACACCGTATGGCAGCCGGTCCCCGAACTATCGACATCCACCCGCGTCATGCCGCCCACGAACGGCGCCGTCGGCGGCACCGCGGGACCGGCATTCGGCGGCACCGCCGGGTAGGGATAGCCGTAGGTGCTCGCGATGAACATCGAATTGCCGACCCCGATCGGCGAATTCTCACTGCCCGGCCCACCCTGGGTCAGAACAGGCTGCTGGCAGATCAGGTTGCCGGTGCCCGCTTGGTAGATCAACGCATGAACCTGGGGTGCCGCGTTGTCGACGATGGTCAGATAGTCCGAACCGGTGGGGCCGAAATATGTTGGGGAGGAGCCTGTTCCCCAACTCAGCATGCCAGGCTTGCGGGACGGGCCCCGGTCGTAGGTGTGACTCCACACGACCTGTGGGTTGCCCAGGAGATCCAGGTTGATCTCGTACAGCGCATGGGTGCTGGCCACCGCGACCCGGTCGGCCGGAGATGCCGAAATACTATTGGCCACCTGCTCTCCGGCCGGCAAGTGCAGGCTGGCCACGCCGCCGCCGGCTTTCGCCACACCCACCACACCAAAGGCGGTGGCGAACCAGACATTGCCCTGGTAGTCCGCGACCAGGCCCACCGAGCTGTCGCCGGGCCCGATCACACCCGACAGGTCGGTGGATTCGGCAACCACCAGGAGCCACTTGCCGTTCTGGTCCCGCAGGTGCGCGATCCGCAACAGATGATTCGTGCCGTCGATCAACACCATCTGGTTCTTGTTGTCCAGGTAGGCGTACACGCCGCCCAGCAGGCCCCCTTTGGCCAGTTGCAAGCTGGCCAGCGGGATGACCTGCGGCAGGATGCCGCCGGGATCGATCAGATGCAGTATCGGAGCCTGCCCGACGATGGAGGTGCACAGTGCCAGCACCAAACCGTCGGTGCCCTGGGTGATCGTCGGACACGCGGCCAGCAGCGGGTACGAACTGACCGGAACCAGGCGGGCACCGGGGCCGGGGAGCGGTCCCGCGTCGGCGGAACCGGCGTCATTGTGCATCGAAGCGAGTCCGTTGGGCGCCATGAACGGGTTCGGTGGCGCCAACGGGCCGAACGCGCCCGCCGCGCCGGCCGGTGCGATCGGGGGGATCAGCGTCGCCGCACAGACCATCAGCGCGGTAGCCAGCATCAAGGCAAACGGAATTGCAAACAGCGATCTGGGGAATCGCATAAAGTTCCACTCCCGCCAATTGAGTCATATCGGATTTTGATCGCGCTCGACCACGACACCGCAACCGTGCGTTAACGATTCGGCGTCACCGTGCCGCGGGGCCACCGGCGATCGGCGGGCCGGGCGCACCTATGCTGGGGCGATGGCGTCGATCTTCACCCGGATCATCAACGGCGAACTTCCCGGCCGCTTCGTCTATGAGGACGACGACGTCGTCGCCTTCCTCACCATCGAGCCGATGACTCAGGGTCACACTCTGGTGGTGCCGCGTGCCGAGATCGACCAGTGGCAGGATGTGGACGGCCCGGTATTCGCCCGTGTGATGGAAGTGAGCCAGCTGATCGGGCGGGCCGTGTGCAAAGCGTTCGATACCGAACGGGCCGGGGTGATCATCGCCGGGATGGAGGTGCCTCATCTGCACGTCCATGTGTTCCCCACCCGCAGCCTCGGCGACTTCGGCTTCGCCCGCGTCGACCGCAACCCGTCGGCGCAGTCGCTGGACGACGCACAGTCGAAGATAAGGGCGGCACTGGCCACTCTGGCGTAGTCGGCACGGCCGGGCCCGAGTTCCAGCGCGTCGTCAGTCGGCTTCCACCGACCCGTCGTCGACCCGCGGCAGCGTGACGCGGAAACAGCACCCTTCACCCGGAGCGGTTGTCACCGTGATACTGCCGCCGTGGGCACGCACCAGCGAGTCGACGATCGACAGTCCGAGCCCGCTGCCGCCGCTGGACCGCGCGCGGGACGAGTCGGTGCGGTAGAAGCGCCCGAATATCCGTTGCGCATCCTGCTGACCCATCCCGGGTCCGTTGTCGGCGACTTCGAGCAGGACATTCTCGCCTTCGGTGCCCACCCGTACCGTGACGTCGGCGGTGTGCGGGGTGTGGTGGATCGCATTGGCCACCAGATTGCTCAGCACCTGGCGCAGCCTTGCTTCTTCACCCAGCACCTCCGGGATGCCCGGACCGTCGAGCACCTCCATCGTGATGATGCGCTGGGGATCCAACGCCTGCCCGTCGTGCACGGCATCGCTGGCCAGCCCCAAAAGGTCCACCCGGTTCATCTCCAATGGCCGCTGTGCGTCCAACCGGGCCAGCAGCAGCAGGTCTTCGACCAGCAGGCCCATCCGGCCGGCTTCGCTCTCGATCCTGGAGAGCAGCATCGAAACGTCGCTGGCCGCCCCCTGCCGGTACAGTTCGGCGAATCCGCGGATGGTGGTCAAGGGGGTACGCAATTCGTGGCTGGCATCGGTGATGAAACGCCGCATCAAGTCCTCCGAAGCATGCGCCTTCTCTGCGGAGGTCTCCGAAGCTGCCACAGCCTTCTGGATCTGGGATAGCATGCCGTTGAGAGCCAGCGACAGTTGCCCCACCTCGGTGCGCGGGTCGCGTTCGGTGATGCGCCGATCCAACCGACCCGCAGCGATGTCGGCGGCGGTGTGTTCCACCTCGATCAACGGCCGCAGGTTTCGGCGTACCATCGCATAGCTGGCGAAGCCGACGGCCGCGAGCACCGCGACACCGATGCCCACCTGCAATGCGATCAGCAATTCGACGGTGCGATCGACGTCGGCCAAGTCAATGGCCACGGTGGTGACACCGCCGTAGGCTCCGCGCACGGTGACCGCACGCCACTTGATCCTCGACCCGCTGATCGACGCCACCGTCGTCGGAACGGGGCCGACGTCATTGTCGGCGGGCAGTGCCGGCTCGGCGTGACGGTCGTTGATGGCGGTCATCGTCTGGCCATCCGGGCTCACCGCCCGCACGAAGAACTTCGACGGCGGGCGCGACGCGTCGGGTCCCTCACCCCGCGGCCCGGCGTGTTTCCACGGGGACTTCGCCCAGGTGACAGTCGCGTCCATCAGCGTCGCGTCGATTCGCTCGACCAGGCTTGCCCGCAGGACGTAGGTGACCGTCGTGGCCGAGACCACCAACACGCACAGGACCAGCGCGATGGTGGCGGCAACCAGGCTCACCCGCAGTGGGATCCCGCGCCGATAGCCTCCCGCGGGCGTGCTCGTGCCGGTTGCACCTTCGGGTGCGCTCAGCGCGGCTCCCGCAGCACGTATCCGACGCCGCGCAGGGTGTGCAGCAGGCGCTTCTCTCCGGTGTCGATCTTGCGACGCAGGTAGGACACGTAGGACTCGACGACGTTGACCTCGCCGCCGAAGTCGTAACGCCACACATGATCCAGGATCTTCGGCTTGCTCAGCACCGTGCCGGCGTTGATCATGAAGTACCGCAGCAAGGTGAATTCGGTCGGTGTCATCGACACCGGTTCGCCGGCCTTCCACACTTCATGGGATTCCTCGTCGAGTTCAATGTCGGCAAACGTCAAGCGCGTCGCTCGAGGTTCACTGCCGACTTTACCGACTCGCTTCAGGATGACCCGCAGCCGGGCGACGACCTCCTCCAGGCTGAACGGCTTGGTCACGTAGTCATCGCCGCCGAGGGTCAGGCCGGCAAGCTTGTCCTGCAGCGAGTCGCGCGCCGACAGGAACAGCGCCGGCGCGTCGATGCCGTCGGCGCGCAACCGGCGCAGAACCTCCAATCCGTCCATCCCGGGCATCATCACGTCGAGGATCACCGCGTCCGGCCGGACTTCGAGAGCGACATCGAGCGCCTGGGTGCCACTCGAGGCGGAATGGACCTCGAAGCCCTGGAACTTCAGGCTCGCCGAGAGCAACTCGACGATGTTGTTCTCGTCGTCGACGACAAGGACGCGCGCCTCGGGGGCGGTCATCGCATTCGAGTCGTCCAGAGCCATCGGCCCAATCCGCCACCGCCAACGGGGCATCCAATTTCGTTATCAGGAGTCGGTTGGGAAGTCTACTAAATTCGCAGCGCCAGCAGTTGTCGGCTCGCCCGCGCACCCGCGCGAAAACGTCGACACGAATCACCAATAGACTCGCGGAATGAACCTCGTCAAAGCCGCTCTCGGCGCGGCAACCACCCCCGCACGTGCCGGTCTGGCCGCGGCGCAGGCAAGCCTCGACCTCGCCGGCGCGGCAATCGGAGCGGCCAAACAAGCACTTGGCGATACCAGCGGAGCCAGCCCGGCCGAAACGTTGACCAGCCTGCTGGGCATCGACGAAACACTGGAGCAGGTCAACCGCGTTGCAAACCTGTTCAACGAGGACACGCCGCTCGGGCGCGCCCTGGCACCCGACGGACCCATGGACAAGGTCCTCAGTCCCGGCGGCGTGATGGACACGCTGACCCAGCCCGATGGATTGCTGGATCGTCTGACCACCGAAGGCAGCCCACTGCAGCGGGCGTTGCAACCCGGAGGGCTCGCCGATCAGCTGCTGGCCGCCGACGGGCTGATCGACAGGTTGCTTGCCGAGGACGGCCTTGCCGAGAAACTACTGGCCGAGGGCGGCCCGATCGACCGGCTGACCGCGAAGAACGGGCCGCTGGAACAACTCACCGACATCGCCGACACGCTGGCCCGGCTGAACCCCGGGATGGAGGCGCTGGGACCGGCCATCAGCACGCTGCAGGAGACGGTCAGCTCGCTGACCGCGGTGGTCAATCCGCTGACCGCGATGGCCGACCGTCTCCCGATCCCCGGACGCAAGCCGCCCCGCCGGTCGTCGTAGCGGCCGGCGCGGTCGCAGCAAGCCAGGGACTCCCGGGAAAGACCCGCTAGGCTGGCACCGGCTTCACCGGCCTCCTTAGCTCAGTGGTAGAGCACTCGCCTTGTAAGCGAGCGGTCGTCAGTTCAATCCTGACAGGGGGCTCCCTCACCAGCAGAAATGCTAGCGGGCGCCCGCAGTCCGTCGGAAAGAGTGCGAGGTACACCAGCGCCGATCATCGGTCCGCGAGGGGTCGTTCGCGAGTGTAACGAGGCTGCGATTTCGCGGTCCGGATTTCGCTGTGGCGTTACGCTCGCGAGCGAGCGGGCCCGGTCCGAGCAGAACGCCCAGTACCCCAAACACCCCGCCCACGCTGCCCGAGGCAGCCTGACACGACTCAAATGGTTTGACGGGTTCCGCCATTCGTTCTCTTCCATTGCGATCCATCCGTTCCTAGTCATCAGCCTCCGGGGGTCTGAGCGAATTGTGGGTCTAGCACCTCAAGGATCTCCTCGGCGAACCAACGATGCCGAATGGGTCCCGACCCGACCTCGCGGACAATGCCTTTTGCCGTTAGCGAACGCAGGAGGTTGGTTGCACCGGGCTGACTTACACCGAGGTGTGCCTGGACCGCGCGCACAGTCATAACTGGATACGCAAAGAGCAGATCGGCCACTTCGATCGCCCGACTCCTAGTGCCCTGCAATGCAAGCCGATAACCCTCGCGGAGATCCGACAGCATCTCGGCTCGGTGCACCGCATCCGCGGCCTGGAGGGCGACGCCGGTCAGGAAGAAGTCCAGCCATTCGCGTATCTCGCCTCGCTCCCGCACGAACTGCAGTCGGTCGTAGTATTCGCCCTTCCTCAGGTCGAAGTAGCTTGAGATGTAGAGCAGTGGAGCAGGCAACCTCCCCTTATCCAGCAAATACAAGATGATGAAGAGTCGGCCGAGCCGGCCATTCCCGTCGAGGAATGGATGGATCGTCTCGAATTGATAATGCAATAGTGCGCAACGGATAAGCAATGGCAGCTTCGGTTGGTCGTCATGCAGGTACTTCTCCCAGTCGTGGAGCGCATTCCACATCTCCTCGACTGTCGGCGGCACGAAACGTGCTGTCGCCGGGCGATTGTCAGGCGAGGAAATCCAATTTTGGCTCTTGCGGAACTCGCCGGGAGTCCTTTCCTGCCCGCGCACATCGGTTAGCAGCAGCTCGTGCATCTCTTTTATCAGCCGAAGAGAGATTGGGAAATTGTCCTCCTTCAGTCGCTTCAAGCCGTGAGTTAGCGCGCGGATGTAGTTGCGGACTTCTTGGATGTCTGCGCGCGCTGCCTTCCCGGTGATTTCCGCATCGAAGACCTCGGTCACCGATGCTTGTGTGCCCTCGATGCGCGAACTCGCAACGGCCTCCCAGGTGATGTAGGCATTGACCAGCAGGTGCGGATCGAGAAGAAGTCTCCCCGAGCCTGCCAATCGCCCCAGCGCGGCGTCGGCTTCGGACAGGAGCATGATCGTCCCTGGGTCCAGGACCAGCTCTTTTGGCGCGGGCGCTGGAACAAACGCGTGGTAGGCAGCCGAGCCACCGGTTGACACCGCTCGGCCCCAATCAGGCGCTACAAATCTTGTTGGGTCCACCCTCCGAACCCATAACAAAACTGCAGTTGAGTTTTAGGCTGGTGGTATACCCGCAATCAGCGTTGGGGGATGCGGTCCGGGTGCGGGGTCACATCGTGCTGCGGCCGGGATCTTGCAGATCGATGAACACCGCGCCATCCCAATCCTGAGGCAGCCGAGTGGGCTTCACGACCCCCAGTGGCCGATCACCTCGGAACAGGCCGGGGAGTAGTCGGGTCTGCTACACACCGACCTGGCAGAACACAATGCGCGACCTTCGAACAATCGATTTGCACGGCGATCGCGTCGCGTATCGCGACGAAGGCGCTGGCGAGGTGCCGCTGCTGATCCACGGCGGCGGCGGCAGTTCGAGTAATCGGCGCGCGATCATTCCGGCGTTGTCCAGGAAGGTTCGCGTGATCGTGCTCGATCCGCTCGGTCACGCCGGAGCCATCAGCGGCCATGGGGATGCAACTCAGACCAGCGCGCCTGCCACATCCTGAGCCACCTCGAGGGGGAAGCTCACGACGGCCGAGCCGACCTCCTCCATCCCGTCGCGAAGCGCGCCCACCACCGTCGTCGGATCGCCGCTGGACAGCGACGTAAAGATGTCCCACGCGGCGTACTGGGGCGCCGTGATCAGATTCCGCACGTCGACGAACAGCTGAGTCGGCAGCGAAGGTGGCCCGACGGGCACCCCGGCCCAGCTGGTCATCGTCCAGCCGTCCCGAGGGCTGCCCTTCACCACCACGACGTCGGTGTTGTCCAGCGAGTGGGTCAGCATCAGTAGGGGATCGGGGTTGTCGACGGTCATCAGCGTCCCGACCTCGATGGTGAACGCACTCGAGTACGCCACGGCGGTGATGTTGCCGTCGGCAGCCACCACCGGGTTGGCCATCGCCGTGTCGTAGATCGTCTGGACCGCGCCGGTGAAGTTGCCGTTGAAAACGGCCCCGTTGATGTCGGTGGACAGCGGGGCCAGCATCGGGAACAGCGGCAAGCCGAACACCCAGGCAGCCGGGCCGATCACGTAGGGGGCACCGAAGGGCACCAGCGGCAGTCCGTCGAGGATGCCCGCGTTGATTTCGTTGAGCCCGGGCAGTTCCTGCGCGCTCAGCCCGGTCATGGAGAGCAGTGGCGCCGCGGTTTGCTGCGTCCTGGTCAGCTGCGAATCGACGATGCCGGCAAACGGTCCCTGCGGATCGAGGAAGCCCGCGACGTTCTGCGCCTGTTGCTGGCCGAGCGCGGTGAGGTCTACGCCGGGCACCGCGGTGTCGATCCAGCCGTCGGCATTGGCCGATGTCTGTCCGTGCCGCACGAAGTCGATCTGGATGGGTGTCGCGGGGCCCGCCGGGGGGCTGGTTCCGGCTCCGGGCACTCCGACGAACAACCCGCCCTGACCGCCCGCGCCGTCCGGGGCACCGGCCCCGCCCGTGCCGCCATTGCCGAGGAAAAATGCCTCGCCGCCAGCTCCCCCGATACCGCCCGCCCAGCCTGCGCCACCGGTACCGCCGTTGCCCATGAGCCAGCCGCCAGCACCGCCGAGACCGCCGGCCGCGCCACCGAACCCGGTTCCACCGGCGCCGCCGGTGCCGATCAGGCCGGCGTCGCCGCCGGCTCCGCCCGGTGTCGTCCCAATCATCGCGTCGTAGCCAGCGCCACCGTCGCCGAACAGGATTCCGCCGGGACCACCGGTGGGGCTGGCCGCCGTTCCGGGGGCGCCGTTGCCGATCAGCGCGCGCCCGAGAAGTGCGTTGGTGGGCGCGTTGACCACCGGGTCCACCGCCTGACCGATCGGACTGCCGATCCAGGATTGACCGGCCGCATGCACCGGCTCGTACACCAGCGACTGAAAGCCGCTCGCGACGGCCGCCTGCAACGGCAGCGCAGCCGCCGCGTCCACACCCCCGTACGATGCCGCGGCCGCGGTCAGGGTTAGCACGAACTGCCGGTGGTATTCCGCGGCCCGCGCTGCCACCACCTGGTAGTCGCCGGCATGCTCGGCGAACAGGGTCGCGACTGCGGCCGAAACTTCGTCGGCGGCGGCAGCGGCCAGTTGAGTTGTCGGAATGGCCGCCGCCGCATCGCCCGCACGCAGCGCAATACCCAATTGCGCCAGCTCGGTCCCAGCCCCGTCCAGGATGTCCGGCGTCACGCGCAGGAACGCCATCGTCAACCCTTCACTGCTATCACTTGTGGGCCATCATGCCGCGAAACCGGCGGCTGGACACAACTATCGACGGAGTTCGCGTCGGCGCCTCTGGTCGCGGCCGCTCAGAGGGCGCTCTCCAACTCGTCGAGTGCCTCGCCGGTATAAACAGCAAGTCGCTGCAGGTGCGGCAGGGTGTCGCGGCAGCCGACGAAACCGAAGTTCAACGTGTCGGCGTAACTCTGCAGGGTGACGTTGAGCGCCTGGCTGTGCACAGCGATCGAGACCGGATAGGAGGCCTCCATTCGGGAACCCCGAAGGTAGAGCGGATCCCGGGGGCCGGGCACGTTGCTGACGGTGAGGTTGAACGCGTAGGGCAACGGTGTCTTCACCCCGGTCAGCGTGCTGGCCAGCTGCATCCCGAACGGCAACAGCAGCGCCCCGGTGTATGCCATGATCGCGTCCCTGCTCATCGTGGCCAGCTCCGCCTTGGCCATGCGAGTCGAGGCTGTCACCACGCGCAGCCGCTCAACCGGGTCGGCGACGTCGGAGCCCACCGTCGCCAGAATCGCGGCGACGGCATTGCCGCCGCCCTCATCGTCCTTGGGCCGCACGTTGACCGGCAGCATCGCAATCAGCGACTTGTCGGGCAGTTCCCCGAGTTCGTCGAGAAACCGCCGCAATCCGCCGCCCACGATCGCCAACGAGACATCGTTGAGTGTCGCTTCGTTGGCGGCCCCGATGGCTTTCAGGCGCGCCAGCTGATACTGCTGTGTCGCGAACCGGCGGTTCCTGCTGATCCGGCCGTTGAGGATGGAGTGGGGCGCCTGTATCGAGCCGACGAGGTCGCCGTACTCCTTGTCACTGCGCACTTGGGTGTTGACCATCGACCTGGCGAAGTCCAGCGTGGATCGTCCCGCACCGGCGACCGAACCAACGAGGCCGCCGACGCCACTGGCAATGCCCCCCACACCACTCACCACGCCGCTCACGCCACTGAGCAGACTGCCGACGATACCGCCGGATTCTCCCGCGTCGGGGACTACCCGGCCCGGAGTGGGAATGTTGAAGAACAGCGGGTGTGTGGTGTCGTGCGGATCGGTCGACATGCTGCGCGCGAGCATCCTCTGCCCGCTGTACCCATCCACCAGCGCGTGATGCATCTTGACGTAGATCGCGAACCGGCCACCCTCGAGGCCTTCGATGAAATGCAGTTCCCACGGCGGCCGCCGCAGATCCAGCGCGTTGCCGTGCAGACGGGACACCAGGACGCCAAGTTCCCGCTCATCCCCCGGGCTGGCGAGCGCCGAGCGCCGCACGTGGTAGTCGAGGTCGAACTTGTCGTCATAAACCCACGCCTGGAGCGGGTTCGTCAGCATGTCCGGACTGCTGAGCTTCAGGTTCCACGGATCGACGACCTCGTTTTCGCTGCTCTCGTCGACGAGTTGACGCAGGAAGTCCGCGGGTGCATCCGGCGGCGGCGTGAATGGCATAAGCGCGCCCACGTGCATCATGGTGGCCGGTGACTCGGCATAGAGGAACATCATGTCCTGCGGTCCCAGCCGTCTGGCGGTTTTGGCCATCACTGCTCCTTAAATTCGCATCAGTCCATCGGGAAAGGCGTCGACAGCGATCTTTCCACCACTTGCCCGTTGCCCGCACCCCTGGGCCCCAACTGTTTCGACCTGTCGGGCGCCGATCAGCTCACGTCGGCGTTTCTATCCAGAAAATCCAGTACTGCCTCGGCAAAGACGTCGTTGCGATCCCCGGCGACCATGTGGCCCGCGCCGCGAACATCCGCGAATTCGACCTCCGGGAACCGCGCGAGGAATTCGTCGGCACTCTCCTGGCTGACAAGGTCGCTCATCTGGCCCCGAATGAGCAGCATGGGCAGCCCGCTTCGCAGGATCGCCGCCACCGCGGTGTGCATACGATCGGTGTCGACGACTTCCAGCGGCGGGAATTCGGCGGTGCCGTTGATGAACTGCGGGTCCCAGTGCCAGTACCAGCGGTCGTCCCGGCGGCGCAGGTTGGCGCGCAGGCCCTGCAGATCGGTGGGGCGGGGCCGCAAAGGGTTGTACCTGGCGATCGCGTCGGCCACCTCTTCGAGTGAGCCGAACCCGGAATCCATCCGGTCGGCCATAAAGGCGCGCACCCGGTCGGCACCGGATTGCTCCATGTTGGGCACGATGTCGACCAGGACGATCGCGCCGGCGATACCGGGTTCCAGTTCGCCGGCCAGCAGCATTGCGGTGAGTCCGCCGAGTGAGGCACCGACCAGCACCGGCCGTGGCGGCAACCCACCCAATACCGCCCCGACGTCGGCAGCGAACCTGGTCACCCGGTAGTCACCCGCATCGGACCATTCCGACTCGCCATGACCGCGCAGGTCGACGGTCACCGCCTGAAATCCACGGTCGGCAACCGCGGCGGCCGCGCGGCCCCAGGAGCGCCGAGTTTGCCCTCCGCCGTGCAGGAAAACCACGGCGCGGGCCGCAGGATCGCCTCGGCGATCGCACACGATGCGCACGCCGTCGGACGTGCGGGTGACAAACGAATCGGCTGCCGTCATCGTCAGAAAATACTAAGACGTCCTAATTGGGATGCGGGCACCCCGCTGCACTCGGAAACAGCCGGGTCGGGGCCCGGATTCCCTACAGTGCACGGATTCCGTTGTAAAACACCATCAAACCGATCAGGACGAGGACTGCAGCGAGCATTCCCGCATGGTTCTGCTCCATCCACGCCTTGAGTCGATTCAGCTGATCGTCGAGGCGATCCCCGGCGCCCGCGTAACCGAGAATGGGGATGGCTACCGTCGACGCCGCCAGGACGACGAACACCGCACCGAAGAACCACTTGCCGGTTGGATCCAGGCCGGTGGTACCAATGGCCACACCGCCCGCCAGGCATATCAGCAACACCTCCAGTCGCACCACAGTCAGGACCATCCCGATGAGGCCGGCCCGTACCGGGGTAAGGGAGTGGAAGGCCCGCATCCACCGCGGCGCCTCGGTGTGACCGTGCCGGCTGCACCAGCGGTAGACGCCGAACAGGATCAGCGCCGAACCCAGCACCACGCGTAGCCAGGAAGCCCAGGCCGGTGGTGACCCTTTCAGGCCGGTGAACATAGCGGCGCCGGCCACGAACAATCCGGTCACCCCGGCAAGCCCCGACGCCCAGCCACCGAGAAACGCCAGGCTTGTCACACGCGGTCGCGGCGTGTGCAAGACCAGCACCGCCGGGATAACCGTCAATGGTGAGACCGCGATAACCAGGGCCAGGGGAACGAGCTTGGTAATCAGCGAACCCCAATTTCCTGTCACGACCAGCAATCTTCCCATTGCGCGCCTGGCCGCGCCGCACCGCCCGGGGAATGGCCGTGTCATGGCGACGATGATTGGAATCCGCCCCGCCCGTCCGGGACGGGGTGGCCCCGCCCACTGAGACCGCGGACGGCCCTGGTGGCGCCGGTGAGTCTGCGCACAGTGCGGGAACGGAGCTGGGGGATCCGCGGCCGTCTGCCGCATACTGGACGGCATGCCTAGAACGACGACACCGCACATCACCGGCCGCGCACCGGCCGGTGCGCCGGTGCCGGGCCGGGTGCGCTGATGGCAGGTTCCGGGGGGGCTCACCGCCTCCGACTGAATCAACGCCCCACCCGGCGGCGGTCGAGTATGTTCCGACGGCTGGCGCGCACCCTCATGGCCTTGGCTTCCATGGTCGCCGTAGGGATGACCGGAGCCGGGTACTGGGCCGCCCACGGCGCGCTCGGCGACATCACCATCTCGCAAGCCCTGACCGCCGACGATCCGCGATCCAGCGGCGACGGCATCAATATCCTGCTCATCGGGTTGGACTCGCGCAAAGACCAGGACGGAAACGACCTACCCTGGTCGGTCTTGAAGCACCTGCATGCCGGCGATTCGGACCAGGGCGGCTACAACACCAACACGCTGATCCTCGTGCACGTCGGCGGCGACGGCAAAGTGGTCGCTTTCTCCATTCCTCGCGACGACTGGGTACCGTTCAGCGGAGTGCCCGGACCCGACCACATCAAGATCAAGGAGGCCTACGGGCTGACCAAGGGCTACGTCACCGATCAACTCGCTGAGCAGGGTGTCACGTCCCAGCGCCAACTCGAGGCCCGCGGCCGTGAAGCAGGCCGGGCCGCCACACTGCGGGCGGTCCGCAGCCTGACCGGTGTGCCCGTCGACTATTTCGCCGAGGTCAACCTCGCCGGCTTCTACGACCTCGCCCAGGCCCTGGGCGGCGTCGAGGTGTGCTTGAAGCACCCCGCCTACGACTCCTACTCCGGAGCCGATTTCCCGGCCGGACGCCAGCGACTCGACGCGGGTGAAGCCTTGGCGTTCGTCCGGCAGCGGCACGGGCTGGAAAACGGCGATCTCGACCGGACCCACCGGCAGCAGGCCTTCCTCTCTTCGATCATGCACGCCCTGCAGGGTTCTGGCACTTTCAGCAACCTCGATCGGCTCGACGACCTGATGGCCGTCGCCCGGAAGAACGTCGTTTTGTCAGGGGGCTGGGACGAAAACCTGTTCCGCCGGTTGGGCGAATTGGCCGGCGGGGATGTCGAATTCCGCACCCTGCCGGTGGTGCGCTACGACAATATCGACGGCCAGGACGTCAATATCATCGACCGGGCGGCAATCAAAGCCGAGATCGCCGCCGCGTTCGGGAATGCGGTCAGCCCGTCGACGACCGCCACCACCTCGGCGAAGCCGAACCCGTCGACGGTTGTAGACGTGGTCAACGCGGGCAGCGTCAAAGGCATGGCCGGCCGGCTCTCGAACGCCCTGACGCAGCGCGGATACACCCCCGGCGAGGTCCGCGACCGCGAAGAAGGCGAGCCAACCTCCACTGCGATCCACTATGGAACGGGCGCGGAGGGCGACGCGCGTGCGCTGGGCGCCGCGATCGACGTCAACGCCCCCAAAGAGTCCGATCCCGGGATCGCTCCCGGGCACATTCGGGTGACCGTGGACACCAACTTCTCACTGCCGGCCGCGGACGAGGTCGCCACAACTACAACACCGACGACGACTGCGACCACCCCCGCGACGACGACAGCCACGCCAAGCCCCTCATCCACGTCCACGTCCACGTCCACGTCCACGTCCACGTCGACGCTGCCAATGCAGAGCGGCTACTACTACGACGGCTATTTCACGACGTATCCCACACCCGATGAGGGCAACCCGATCGACGGCGCAGGAGTGCCCTGCGTCAATTGATGCCGACGGGGTCAACCGGCGACGATCGGTCGACGCGACGATCCCTCGACGGTGGTCAGTCGACGGTGGTCGAGAACGAGTCGACCCCGAGTCCCACGCCACCGTTCCCCCTGAGTTCGGACATTCTGCCTGGTACCTAGGCGTGAGTGCGAGTCGTTCGCGAGCGTAACGTGGCTGCGATTTCGAGCTCCGGATTTCGCCATGGCGTTACGCTCGCGAGCAAGCGGGCTGAATCTCGGAGACCGTTTCCGAAGTCAGGAGGGCAAGCCGATCGACGGCGCAGGAGTACCCTGCATCAATTGATGCCGACGGGGTCAGCCGGCGCCGATCGGTCGACGCTAGGCCCCTCGACGGTGGTCAGTCGACGGTGGTCAGTCGACGGTGGTCGAGAACGAGTCGACCCCGAGTCCCACGCCACCGTTCCACGGTTCGAAGCCTGCTTGGATGCTGGTCAGGTACCAGGAGTCGTCGATGGCTTCCATGGTGCGGGTGTGGTCGACGAAGTCCAACACGTCGAAATCCCACACTTCGATCGGGGCCGAGGAGACATAGGACATCACATTGTTCTGTCCGTTGCTGCCGTCCCAGACGACGAAACTCTTCCCATCGATGGTGGTGTTCCCGACGGGCGCGCCGACCGGCTGAATGGGGCCCTGGTGGTTGAACCAAATCATGATCTCCTGCTGATTGACACCGGTGGTCTTCGGCGTCGGATCCAGCCAGATGTCATACGAGGCATTCCAGGTACCGCCGGTGACGTAGTTGTAATCGATGCTGCTGGTGGCGGTTTCAATTTGACCGAGCTGGATCGGCATTGTCGTGCCGGTCGATGCGTTGCCGTAGTGCCAGCCCGAATAGATCGACGGATACCCCAGCGGCGCCCCGTTGGTCGGGGCGGATCCGTTTTCGGCGGTGATGGTGAACCCGTTGCTCGCGACGGTGACGGCTTGGCCGCCGGGGTTGTTCCACGCATTGTTCTGCACCACGTAGCCGCCGGGGAGGGTTGTCGTCCCGTACTGGGTGGAGATGACGGTTCCGCCGGTCGGCACCGTAGGCGCGGTCGGGTTGGTGGGCGTGGTCGGGTTGGTGGCGACGGGGCTGCCCTCGAGCAGCAGATTCGTCGGTGGTGAATAAGCGCCGGTCAGAGCAACCTGGAAACCGGCGCTGACAGAATCCCCCGGCGCGATCGTCGTGTTGTAGCTCTCAGGGCTCAGCGTGTACTGCTGGGATCCTGCCGGCGGTGAGAGGACGGCATCCCATGCATTGGTGATCATCGAACCCGTGGGCATGTCGAACCGCAATTGCCAATCGGCAACCGGGGCTGCACCCGCATTGGTGATCGTGTAGTTCGCGGTGTAGCCACCATCCCACTGCGCCGTCGTCGCATAGGTCGCCGACAAGCCGTCCGGAGTCGTCGCTCCTGCCGGCGGGCCAGGATCGGTCGGGGTGGTCGGAGTTGTCGGGGTGGTCGGGTTAGTCGGCTCCGTCGGGTTGGTCGGGGTCGTCGGCTCCGTCGGGTTGGTCGGAGTGGTCGGGGTGGTCGGGTTAGTCGGCTCCGTCGGGTTGGTCGGGTTAGTCGGCTCCGTCGGGGTGGTCGGAGTCGTCGGCTCCGTCGGGTTAGTCGGGGTCGTCGGCTCCGTCGGGTTGGTCGGCTCCGTCGGGTTAGTCGGGGTCGTCGGCTCCGTCGGGGTGCTCGGGCCCCCGGTCAGCAGGCTGACGACACCCTGGAGCTGACTCTGCACCTGGCTTTCGAATTGCCGCAGGGAGGATGTGACGGTGACTTCAGCATCCGAATACCACCGCGATCCCGAGGCCAACGTCTGGCCGAACAACGATTGAAAATCGGATATCCGCGCGCTGATGGTCTGGTACTCAGCAGCATACCGATTGAGCAATTCGGCAATGGCCGCCGACACTTCGTCGGCAGCAGCGGCTGCGATTCCCGTCGTCGGCACCGCAGCCGCGACGTTAGCCTCCTGCAATGCCGTTCCGATCTCGGTAACCTCGGCCGCCGCCGCTGCCACATTCGACGGATCAACGATCACATACGCCATATATTATTCCTTGGATCGCACGCCAAATAAGGCGCCATTTCGAAGTAGTATCGAATGTGCGGAGACCCGGACGATAGCGACAGTACCACCGAGTTATCGGTCTCAAGCACCGTCAATCGTAAATTTCAGAGAAATATTAAATACGCCCATTGTCAAGTCATTTTACAAGTTGAAAATTCGGTCCATAAATGAAATTTGACATCCCACGTTGTCCATTCCAGGCCATCCGGCATTGGGGCTACGGGCTACGGGCTACGGGCTACGGGCTACGGGCTACGGGCTACGGCAACCAGATCTCGCCGACCCCGCCGAAACCTCAAACCCGACTTTGGCCACGGTCTTCGAGATTCAGCCCGCTTGCTCGCGAGCGTAACGCCAGGGCGAAATCCGGGGCGCGAAATCGCAGCCACGTTACGCTCGCGAACGACTCACAGCCCCTGAACCCCACCGGCGCGAAAAATCGAGGCTGGGTACTGGGCAAAATGTCCGAACTCAGGTCAAAGCACCCCGCGCATGGCCTCGGCACCGAATATCGGCTCCATCATGGCCGTGTAGTCCGGGCCTCGCCGCACCATCTGCCCGCCGTCGACATTGATGCATTGGCCGGTGATGAAGGCGGCCGCATCGCTGAGCAGGAACATCGCCAGGTTTGCCACGTCCTCGACCTCGCCGAACCGCGGCAGCGGCGTGCACACGGCGTAGTCACCACTGATTTCCGGCGACTGGATGACACTGGCGTCCACCAGATCGGTGCGGATCAGGCCCGGCCGGACACTGTTGACCCGCACCCAGGACGCCCCGAGTTCGTCTGCGGCCAGCATCATCATGTGGTCGATGGCCGACTTGGTCACCCCGTAGGGGCCGAACCAGCGGTGGGTGTTGCTGGCGGCGATCGAAGATATGCCGACGAACGACCCGCCGCCGCCGCGAACGAGCTCACGCGCAACGTGCTTGAGCACGTACATGGTTCCGTTGACGTTGAGGTCGACCGTGCGGCGCCACGCCTCGGAGTCGGTGTGGGTCAGCGGTCCCACTGTCAGCGATCCCCCCGCACTGTGCACTGCCCCGTGCAAGCGGCCGTTCCACGCCGTCGCCGCATCGACCGCCCGGACCACCTGGTCTTCATCGGTGACGTCGGCGGGCTGGTAGCGGATCGATCCCGGCAGTTGCAGGTCCTCGATCTCCCTTACCGCCCCGGCCAGCCGGTCGGCGGATCTGCCGATGATCATCACTGACGCCCCGCCACTCACCAGCCCGGTCGCCACCCCCCTACCGATCCCGCTACCGCCACCGGTGACCAGGTAGGTCCGGTCCTGAAAGGAAAGCCGCATCGGAACCCCTCGACTAGATCAACCAGTACTTGTGCGAACACCCACGCTACGGCGCATCCCGGCGGGCCAGCGCAGTCGGCTTGGCGGTGCGCCAGTCCTCGACGTCGGGCGGCAGGCCGCACGGGAATTTGTTTTCGTTGTGCGCCGACCAATGCGCATGCCCCAGCTGGTGAATGTGGAACGCATGACGCAGCGCCTCGGTGAAGCCCATCGCGTCGGCTGCGGCGTTAACCGAATCCTTGACCAACAGCGATGCCATCGTCGGCCGTTCGGCAATGCGGCGCGCAAACGCCAGTGTCTTCTCCGCCAGTTCGTCGAGCGGAAATACCTTGGACACCATGCCAAGCTGATATGCCTCGTCGGCGTCCAACGAATCCCCGGTCAAGAGGAGTTCTTTGGCTTTGCGGGCACCGAATTCCCAAGGGTGGGCATAATATTCGACACCGGGCATACCGAGACGTACGGCAACCACGTCGCTGAAGCGCGCATTGTCGGCCGCGACGATCAGATCGCAGGCCCAGATCAGCATCAGGCCCGCCGAAATAGCGTTGCCCTGCACCTGAGCGATAGTGATCTTGCGCAGATCGCGCCAACGGCGGGTGTTCTCGAAGAAGAAATGCCATTCCTGCCGATAAGTCTTCTCCACGACCGGCGCCACGGTGGCTCCGTGCGAGCGAAAGGTGGGGTGCTGCTGCGGCCCCGGCTTGCGTTCCAGAATGGCCGCCTCCGAGCCGAGGTCGTGGCCCGCGGAGAAATTGCGGCCGCGGGCCGCCAGGATCACCACGCGAACGGCGTCGTCGGCCTCAGCGCGGCTGAATGCATCGTCGAGCTGCACCAGCAGCGTTCGGTTCTGCGCATTGTGCGCCTCGGGCCGATTCAGCCATATCCGGGCGATGCGCCCCTCATCGAGAGTCTCATAGGCCACCATCTCGCGAGCCTGGTGCTCACCGGTGGCGGCAGCGTTGGGCTGATCGGAAAGAGCCACTTGCCCACCTCACCTGTCACATCGTGTGCTCGCTACAGATTACGGTCCGCAGGTAAGCGGGCGGCCACGGGGCTTGACCGGATTGTGCGGTCCAGACGTCGTGTCGGCCCGCTGCACTGCGGCACTGCATAAAGAGCGCGGCTGCGGGCCGCGCGAATGCGAGAACAGCGCCGCGTACCTTAGAGTTGACCGATGCCTACCAAAACCGACCATCGCGACATCGGCGATGTCGAGCCCCTGACCGACACCACGGCGAGCCAGGCCAGGCGGGTTGTCGCCGCATACGCCAACGACGCCGACGAATGCCGTATTTTCCTGTCCATGCTCGGAATCGGGCCGGAGAATCTCGCCAACTGATGGCCGCCAAGGGCGGCATACCGCCGGCGCCGAGTGACCTCGAAGCACCACAGGACTTCGGCGATTCCGATTTCGTCGTCGTCGCAAACCGTCTTCCCGTCGACCTGGAGCGCCTTCCCGACGGCTCGACAACCTGGAAACGCAGTCCGGGAGGCCTGGTCACGGCCCTGGAACCGTTGCTGCGTAAACGCCGGGGCGCCTGGATCGGCTGGCCGGGCGTTGTCGACGCCGACGAAGAACCGATCGACCAGGACGGCTTGCGACTTCATCCAGTGCGGCTCAGCGCAGAGGACGTCGCACAGTACTACGAGGGGTTTTCCAACGCCACGCTGTGGCCGCTCTACCACGACGTGATCGTCAAACCGATCTACCACCGCCAGTGGTGGGACCACTACGTCGAGATCAACGGCCGGTTCGCCGAGGCCACCTCACGTGCGGCCGCCGAGGGTGGCACCGTGTGGGTGCAGGACTATCAGCTGCAACTGGTCCCGAAAATGCTGCGCGCATTGCGGCCCGACCTGACCATCGGCTTCTTCCTTCACATCCCGTTCCCGCCGGTGGAACTGTTCATGCAATTGCCGTGGCGCACCGAAATCATCGAAGGCATGCTCGGGGCCGACCTGGTGGGTTTCCATCTTGCCGGCGGCGCTCAGAATTTCCTGATCCTGGCCCGACGACTGATAGGAGCCGAGACGTCGCGGGGTGCTGTCGGCGTACGTGCCCGGTTCGGCGAGGTCCGGCTCAATTCGCGCAGGGTCCGGGTGGGCGCGTTTCCCATCTCGATCGACTCCGGGGCACTCGACCAGGCAGCCCGCGATCGCAGCATTCGGCGGCGGGCCCGGGAGATCCGCGCAGAGCTGGGAAACCCCCGAAAGGTCCTCCTCGGCGTCGACCGCCTCGACTACACCAAAGGTATTGACGTACGACTCAAGGCGTTCAACGAGCTGCTCGCCGAGGGACGCGCGAAACGCGACGACACGGTGTTGATCCAGCTGGCGACGCCCAGCCGTGAGCGAGTAGAGAGTTACCGGATACTGCGCAACGACATCGAACGCCGCGTCGGACATATCAACGGCGAGTACGGCGAAGTCGCCCATCCGGTGGTGCACTACTTGCATCGGCCGGTCCCCCGCGACGAACTCCTCGCCTTCTTCGTTGCCAGCGACGTCATGCTGGTCACCCCTCTTCGCGACGGAATGAACCTGGTGGCCAAGGAGTACGTCGCCTGTCGCGGTGACCTCGGCGGTGCGCTGGTGCTTTCCGAGTTCACCGGCGCCGCCGCGGAACTGCACCAGGCATATCTGGTCAATCCACACGATCTCGAGGGTGTCAAAGACACGGTCGAGGCCGCGCTCAACCAGTCCGACGAAGAAGGCCGGCGCCGGATGCGCGCGCTGCGACGGCAGGTGCTCACCCACGACGTCGATCTCTGGGCGCGCGCGTTCCTGGATGCGCTGGCCGAGGCACACCCGGCGAGCTGAGAGAAACGGACTGTGCGACGTGTCTGGCCGGGGCACGGCAGTCGACGGGCTCCGAACTGATCTGAAGAGAACCCGTGGCATTGCCGATGATTCACTGTGATAATCAGATGCAGCAGTTCGCGGCCCGAACCGAACGGCCGGGACAACCAGGGAGGACGATGTGAAGATCCGCCGGAGACTGGCCGCTGGTGCAGCCGTTGTTTCGGCCGTGACACTCGGGTTGGCGCTCGACTCGGAACGCCCCGCATACGCGGTCGGCCCACCCACCGACGGCGCCTACGCCCTGAGCCTGGCGGGTACATCCGATGTGACCTGGCACCTTACGGCGTTGTGTGTCCAACCATCGGGAACTCGCAACATGAACGACTATTCGGACCCGATTGTCTTCGCCATGAATTGCGTGCTGAACGTAGTCAGCACGACACCGGCGAACAACACCCACGCCGAACACCTGCAGAACTACAGCAGCCGGGCCCAGATGAGCAGCATGCTGTGGACCTTTCACGTCACCAAGGTCCAAGGCGTGTCCTGCCCGAACGGCGGCTACGCTCCGACCGACGAAACCTACGCCTTCAGCGACGAGACGCTCACCGGCACCCACACCACCCTGCACGATGCGGTGTGCGGGCTGCAGCCGGAAATGTCCAAGGAGCCGTTCTCACTGACCATGGTCGGGCCGACGGAGCGCCCAGTCGAGCGATACCCGCTGGACTGCAATGGAATCGCGATGTGCAGCTAGGCTCAGATCGGCTTCATGTAGGCGATCAACCACTTGCCGTCGATGCGCCTGAAGTCAACCCGCAGTCGGCTGCCGTCGTAGAGGGGTTGCCGAGCCTTGTCGGTCACAATGCGATTCATATACACCATCAGGGTGGCCGAATTCAGGTTGGCCTCGATCACACCCACGCCGACAACGTCTGCCTGAACCACAACCTCGCGTTTCTTGGCCTCCGGGACAATCTGTTCGTTGACACCTCTCTTGAATTCCTCCAGATAATCCGGCGTCAACAGCGGGTAGGAATCCGCCATGGTGCGCTCAACAGTCTGATAGTCGTATCCGAAGAACCGTGGGATTTCCTTGGCTGCCAGGTCGGGGAGCGTCTCCCGCGCCGCCTGTGCGCCCCGACTCGCCACCCGATCCCAATACAGCCAGCCCCCCGCGGCCGATAACCCCACTACGAGGACGACTGCCAGGATTCCGGCGGCGACCACCAGCCATCGCTTCCACCGCATCAGTTTCCCCCGTCGGGGTACATCAGGTCATAGCCGGTCATGGTGCCGGACTCGTCTTCATGCACAATAACCCGCAAACGGTACGGCATCGACGGCTTGTTGACGCCGTCGATGTCCGCGACCGTCACGCGGACCGCGACCAGGACCGCGGCATTGTCACTAACCGGGTCGACACTCTCCAAAGCCGCGCCGTTGATAACCGCTTCGGATGTCGCATCGGTCTTGCGGAACAACCCCTTGAGAAACTCAACGTTTTCCGGGCCGAACTTGCTGCGCAACGGGCCGCTGGTGCCGTCGACGAACCGGTTTACCGCCTCATCGATGTTGTCCTGGGTGTGGGTGAACATGTTGACCACGGTCTGCGCGGCAGTGTCGACGAATCGCTGTTCGCGGGCCTGCCGGCGTTCGGCCGCACGGTGCTGCACCGCCAGTGAACCCACACCCGCGGCCAGTACCGCGATAGCCAACCCCACCGCCGCCGCACCCAGCCGGCCGGCCAGGCGGCTGTTCGGTTGACGGCGCCGCGGCGGCCGGACCGTACTCGGGAGGTTGTTCTTCTTGGACGCTGATTTGTCGTCCACAGGTGCGGAGACGACGGTTGCGGTCCGGGTATCGGCGGCAACGTGGCCGTTCGGCTCGGCCGTCGGCGGGCCCGCTTCGCGCGATGCCCGCCGACGCACCCGCTGCATTGTCGACTCTGGTTCTGCCACTACTGGTTTCGCTTGCTCGCTTACTTGTCACCGAGGCCTTGTCACCCCAGGCGGATTACCCCGTTTCCCTCTACAGGCGTTCGGGCGCACGCATCAGGTCCACCCAATTCTCGGCGCTGGACGTCCCCGAGCCACCGGATGCGAAGATACCAGTACCGCCCGCCGGATCCGCGAAACGCCCGGTCTCCGGATCGTAGGTGGTGAACGCCGGCCCGCTGGCCTGGGGCCCCGGACCTGTGCCCACCGGCGGCGGGGGTGGTTCGATGAACTTGGGGTAGGGAACCTGCGGGGCTTCCGGCGGGTAACCCGGTGGCTGCCAGGATGTGAACGGCGGTGGCGGCCCATTGTCATTGGGCGGCGGCGGAATCTGAGCCGGTTGGTGCAGTTCCGGGGGTGGACCCGGCGTCACTCCGGGCGGCGGCGGCCCGACAATCGGAACACCCGGGTCCGGATCGGCGTCCGGAGGAATGAACGGGAAGTGATTGGGCGGCAGGATGTTCAGTCCGTTTGTCACCGGTGTGTCGTAGGGAATCGGCGGACCACGCCAGGGGTTGCTGCCGAGCGGCACGTAGCCCTTCGGGTCGCGGCATAGCTGCACCGTCGGAGCCCGTTTGCCGGGATACTCCTGGCACGGATAGTTTCGGGCCCCCCGTACTGCGGTCGGCGCGTTCTGTGCCGCCTTGCAGTACATGTCGCGCGGGATCTCCCGCAGAGACTCGTCGGCCGGCGTCCGCATCAACGGTGCCGGGATGAAGCCCACGCTGCATGGCGGAGGATCGTTGAGGTCCAGCTTGAAGTCCAGCTTGGCGCCCTCATCCTGGGGTGCACCGCCGGCAGCTGTGATAATCGCGGCAAACAGTGCCGGGAACACCACCAGGAGTTGCTCGATAGACTTGTGGTAGATGACCCCGACCCGACCGAGATTGGCCATATTGGCCGCCAACGCCGGGAACGACGGCCGGATACCCGAAATCGTCACGTTGGCCTGGTCGATCGCATACGGAGCCGTAGCCAGGGTAGTCCGCAGCTGCGGGTCGGCCGCCCGCACCTCGGAGGTGAACCGGGCCAGCCCATCGGCCATCGACTTGATATCGGCACCGGCACGCACCTGCGCCTCCAGGAACGGGCCGACCTGGTCTATCAGCTTCGACACCTGCGGATAGTCGGTGTTCGCCTGGTCCACCAGCAGTCGCGCCGACTCGATCAGCCGGGCCATTTCCGGCCCGGTCCCGTTCGTCGCCAGGAACGCCTCGTGCAGTACGTCACGCAGCCGGGTGTCGGAGACGCTGTTAACCATCCGCTCTGCTTTTCGAAGTAGGTCCGCGACCTCTTGACCGATGTGAGTGCGGGCACGCTCGATCCTGAATCCGTTGCGCAACTTGCCCGGAGGCGATCCCGACGTCTCGGTTTCCGGCGGCACCAGGTCGATGTACTGCTCGCCAATCGCCGAAACACTCCGCACAGTCGCGGTGACGTCGGCGGGAATAGCCGTCCCGCTATTGAGTCTCATATCGGCGGTGACGCCGTTGGGGTTCAACTCGACCGATTCGACCCGGCCCACCTGAACACCCCGGTAGGTGACGTTGGCGTTCTTGTACAAACCCCCGCCGGCAACGAAATCGGCACTCCCCCTGTACGTGCCGATGCCGAACGTGGCCGGCAGGCGCAGGTAGAAGATCGCCATCACGACCAAGGTGAATACGGTGATGACCGCAAAAATGATCAGCTGAATTCTGGTGCGTCTGTCGATCATCTGCGCGCCCCTATTGTGTCGCCGTGCCGGGCGGAATCTTGAACGGATCGGCCGCCTGTCCGGACAGGTTGGCCATTTCGCCGATCAGGAATTCCGGCGGGTTGAGTATCTCATCCATGTGCGCCATATTCGGGTCGAAATACGCCGTGGTGAAGAATGTTTCACCGATGCGGCGCAGCGTCAGGTCGAACGTGGTGAACACGTTGAGATAGTCGCCACGCACAGCCTGCTTGATGCCGAAGTTCGGGAACGGGAAGGTAAGCATCATCTGCAACGAGGTGACCAATTTCTTGCGATTGTCGTTGAGCGGCTTGATGATCGAGTACACGTCCTTCAGGTCTGCAGCGAGGTCCACCTTGGTCTGGGACAGCACATCGGACGTGACCGTCGCCAAGCGGTTCAGCGAACCGAATGCCTCGACGATGTGGTCGCGGTTGTTGTTGAGTACCCGGATGGCATCCGGCAGCGTGTCCAGAGTCCGCCCCAGATTGTCCTGGTCGCGCGCCAGAATCGATGAGAACCGGTCCAGCCCCTCCACCGCGTGGATGATGTCGCCGACCTGACGGTTGAGCCCGGAGGTGAGTTCCGCGAGCCGGGGCATCAGGTCGGCGAGCTGGCCCTGCCTGCCGGCCAGCGCCTCGTAGGCCTCATCGGTGATCTCTTCCAGCGCCCCCACATTCCCCTTGTTCACCACTACACCCAGCGCCGAGAACACCTCTTCGGTGTTCGGGAGGTGGCTGGTGCGCGACAATTGGATTTTGGCGCCATTACGCAGGTGCCCCACTGGCTGCTCGTCTGGCGGAGAACTCAATTCGACGTGCATCGAACCCAGCAGTGAGGTCTGGGCGACCGAGGCCACCGTGTTCTCCGGCAACTCCACGTTCTTGTTGAGGGCCAGCTTCACGGTGGCATAGAACGATCCGTCCGGCCGCTGTTCGGCCGCGACGCCTGCCACACTGCCGACGGTGACGTCATCGACGAAGACCGGAGAATTCTGCGGCATTGTCGACAGATTCGGCAAGTCGACGGTAACGGAGTAGGAACCGATCCCGTGGCCCTGGGTTCCCGGCATCGAGATCGAGTTCAGGCCTCCGAAGGAACAGCCCGCGAGCATCATGCTGCCGGCTATCAGGGCGCTGGCGCGCAACACGATTCGTCTCATCTCCCGGCTCCCTGCTCTGCAGGCATCGGGGCGTCCGGACCGGACGGCGTTCCGGCATCGGCGGGCACGGGTCCGGGTCCCGGGCCGGGGCCCGGTGCGGGTCCGGATCCAGGCGTCTGCGGAACGAAGAGATTCTGCAAGTCTGTGGTGTTCCCCGCGGGCGGCTTCCCATTGCCCTTCGCGGGAATCCATGTCAGCTCCGGAACGGGTGTCTGCGCCTTGGCCTCGGTTGCCGGGGTGTCGTAGATGATCTGCCCCTTGTAAGCCGTGATGTTGTTGATCGGGTGGAACATGATCGGCGGGAAATTCGCGGTGAGCCTGCGCAGCACCGGACCGAGGCGCTCACGGCAGATCTCGGCGCGGCGGAAGTAGTCCGGCGCAGAATAACCCGCCGGAGTGTCGAAGGAACCGCCACAGAGGAACTGCACCGGGTTCTGGAAGTTCGGCAGCGACAGCAGGCCGTTCAAGGTGCCCTGCGCGGGGTCGTAGATGTTGTAGAAGTTCGTGATGGCGGGCCCTGCCACATGCAGCACCTGCTCGATGTTGTCACTCTCGTCGTTCATGATCTGGGAGAAGGCCGAGAGCTGGTCAACCGTTTCGATCAGGGCAGAATTGTTCTCGTGCAGGAACCCCCGCAGATCCGACAGCGCCTGGTTGAGTGCGCCAAGGGTGTGATCGAGATTTCGCGAACTGTCGGCCAGCACCTGCGACACCGACGCCACGTGCCCGGCAAACTGCACGATCTGTTCGTTGCTGTTCGACAGCGCATCTACGAGGACCTGCAGATTCTTTACGGTGCCGAAGAGGTCGCCGCGCGAATCCCCCAGACGCCCGGCGACCTGCGCCAGCTCCACCACCGTGTTGCGGAAGGAGTGACCGTTGCCGTCCAAGGTATCGGCCGCCTGATTGATCGCCATCCCCAGCGGTCCCTGCACCTCGTCTGCCGCCGGGCCGAGGGTATCGGCCAGTTGCGCCAGCCCCAGCTTCACCTCGTCCCATTCCACCGGCACCCCGGTGTGACTCAAGTCGATGCTGGCGCCGTCTTTGAGCACCGTACCGCCGGTGTAGGCCGGAGTGAGTTGGATGAACCTCGCCGCCACCAGGTTCGGCGAGATGATCAGCGCTTTGGCGTCGCTGGGGATCTTGACGGAGGCGGACACCTTCATCGTGATCTTGACGTCTGATGGCCGCGGCTCGATCGACTTGATGGTCCCGACCGGTACACCCAGAACACGGACCTCGTCCCCGGGATAGATGCCAACCGCCGAGGTGAAGTAAGCGGTGAACTTCTTGCCACCCCCGCCACGGGCGTACAGCACATAGCCGCCGCAAACAAGCGCCGCGACCAGCGCGCCGATGATGATGGCACGCAGCCTCTTGCCGCCGAAACGCTCCTGGGTTGTCATAGGGATCCGATCATGGTGACTTCGGCCTAATCGTCCAGCGCTCCTGGATCATTCCGCGCAGGTAGTCGGCAAGACTGTCCGGCAGTTTGCCCGGTTGGAAGGCCGCGTCGAACACCGTGGCGATCATCGGCGCCGGAATCGCACCGAAGATGTTGACGTTGAAGCCCGGGCCCGAGCCGACAACCTCACCCAGGGTGGTGGCATAGGGGGGTAGCCGCCTAAGTGCCTCGGTGATGTAGTCACGACGCTCGTTGAGATTGTCGAGCACCAGGTTGAGCTTGGTCAGGGCCGGACCGAACTCCTTGCGGTTGTCGTCGACAAAGCCCGAAAGCTGCTCGGACACATCATCGATACCCTCGATCAACGTGCTGAGTGCGGCCCGCCGTTCATCGAGGGCTGCGAACAGGTGGTCGCCGTCATCGACCAGCTGCTTCACCTGGCCGGCGCGGTTGGACAACACCAATGATACCGAATTGGCATGTGTCAGGAGATCTTTCAGTGCATCGTCGCGGGAGTTGATGGTGCGCGACAGCGTGGTCAAACCGTCCAGCGCCCCGCGCAGCCCCGGAGTGGCGTCGTGCAGGGTGTCGGTCAGCACCCCCAGTGCGCGCTCGAACTGCGGCTTGTCCAAGGCGTTCGCCGATTGGCCCAGGTCTTCCAGCGCGCCGGCCAGCGTATACGGCGTGGTTGTCCGGCTCAGCGGGATGGAGGTTGCGCGCCCTGAGCCGGCGGGGCTCAGCGATATCGCCCGCTCACCCAGGATGGTTTCGGTGCGGATGGCGGCCAGTGACTGGTCACCGAGGACGACGCGACGGTTGACACTGAACGTGACCTTTGCACTGTCCCCGGCCAGGCCGACGTCGGAAACCAACCCGACCTTGACCCCCGACACCAGAACGTTGTCGCCGGGCCTGACACCGGCCGCATCGCTGAAGTAGGCCTCGTACGTCTGGCCCTGCGGCCAGAACGGCAGCGCTGAATAGCCGAATGAGATGAGGACGACAAAGATCACCATAGCGATCCCGATGATTCCGGTGCGCAGCGGATCCTGGTCGTGTTTGTTGCCCGGCTTATTCTTTGGCAAAGGCGCACCTTCCCTTGCTGGCGTCGACCTGCCCGCCAAGACCCAATCGGATGTCCGAGCCCGCCGGCCCGTTGATCTTGATGGTGACCGAGCAGAAGTAGATGTTGAAGAACGACCCGTAGGTACCCAGAGCGGACAACCGCAGGTAGTCCTCGCCAAGTTGCTCGATGTCGTTGTTGATCTCGGCTTTGCGGGTGTCCATCTCGGTGGCCAGGGGCCGCGCGTTTTCCAGAATTCCCTGCAGCGGTCGACGCGAATTCTGCAGCACGTCGGTCAGATCCGCTGTCGTCGACGCCAGGGGTGGGATTGCCCCGGCGATCGCATCTTTGTTCTTGGCCAGCCCTTCGATCAGCTGCTGCAGTTGATCGACGCTGGTCGAGAATTGGCTGCTGCGCGCATCCACGGTGCCCAGCACGGAGTTGAGGTTGGTGATCACGTCCCCGATCATCCGGTCACGCTTGCCCAATGCCATCGAGAACGCGCTGGTGTCGGCGAGCACGTCGGACAATGCGCCGCCCTGCCCCTGCAGCAGTTCGATAACCGCCCCGCTCACCGTGTTGATCTTGTCGGCGTCCAAGCCTTTCAGCAGAGGTTTGAGGCCGCCCAGCAAGGCGTCCAGATCCAGGGCGGGCTGGGTGTGGGCGGAATCAATGGTTGCGCCGGCCGGTAGCCTGCGCAACTCACCGGGACCCGAGGTGATCTCCAGGAACCGGTCGCCCACCAGGTTTTCGTATCGAATGACCGCCCGCGTGGAGGAGTAGATGGTGTACCGCCGATCCACACCGAAGTCCACGTCCACGGTGTTGTCCGGGTTCAGGTTGACCCCCGACACCGCGCCGACCGGCACCCCGGCGATCCGCACCTTCTGGCCTGTTTTCAGCCGCGACGAATTCAGGAAGGTCGCGTGGTAGGTGTTCTCCGAACCGAACCGGAAATCCCCGAATACCAGCACCAGCGCAGCGCTCACCATCAGCATGACGGCGGCGAAGACACTCACCTTGATCACCATCGACCGGTGCGACGGCATTCCTGCGGCTGCCATCAGAAGTCGTCCCGTTCCGCGAAAGCGCCGTGGAAAAGGAACTGCAGTGTCGACGGTGCGTCAAACTGCAATTCGGTGAACGGCTCATAGGGAATCAGGGCATTGTCGGTGACCAGGAAGGGTGCCCGGTAGAACGACCCGCCGGCCTGCTTGGTCGGGATGTCGGGCAGACCACGGCAGTTCGGACCACCGCTGGCGTTGACTATCGGCAGGCCCTCCGGGTAGGTGTACGACGGTGCCCCGATGATGAAGTTCGACGAGGTGAACAGGCCTGCCTTGCGCACCCCCAGCAACGGGGCGAATTCTTTGATGCCGCGGTCAATGCCGGCGAACAGGCAGCCGAACTCCGGAGAGTACTCGGCCACCACTTTAAGCGGGGCACGCAATCTGTTGACAGCTGCTGTCAGGTCCTCCGCAGCCGGCTGCAACGTCTCGTAGCCGTTGTTCGCCAAACCGATGGCCGCCAGCAACGTGGTGTTGAGGTTCTGCTGCTCATCGACAACCGTCCTGTTGATCGCCGGCAGATTGTCGAACACCGCGTTGAGGCCTGGAGCGGCATCGGCGTAGACGTTGGTCACGATTCCCGCCTTGCGAAAATCCTCCTGCAGTGCGGGAAGCTTCGGATTCACCTGGCTCGCAAGCGTGCTGAGCCCCGTCAGCAGCGATCCGACGTCGTCGCCGTGGCCACGAAGGCCTTCCGAGAGAGCGCTGAGCGTACCGTTCATCTCCACCGGGTCGATCTGGTGCAACACGTCGATCAACGACTGGAACAGGGTGTTGACCTCCACCTGAACCGATTTGGTATCCACCACTGCGCCCGGTGGCAGAGACACCGGCGACGGATGCTCGGGGGCCAGAAACTCCACCGCCTTGGCCCCGAAGATGGTGTTTCCGGCAATCCGCACAATCGCATTGGACGGGATGAAGTGCAGCTGCCCGCGGTTGATGGCCAACTTCAATCGTGCGTCGTCGCCGTCGTAGCTGATCTTGCGGACCCTGCCCACCTCGACACCACGGAACTTCACCTCGGCACCCAACTCCATGACGAGCCCGGCCCGCGGCGACCGCACAGTGACGGTGTCGACCGGCGTGAAGAACTCGGTGTAGGCCAGGTAGGTGAATACAAATGCCGCCAGCATCAACGCGCCCAGAGCCGTCGCGGCCACCCGCCCCGCGGTACGTCGTGATCCGACATCTGACATGGCCGCTATCCCGAGAGGTTGAAGTTTCCGGACGCGCCGTAGGCGGCGAGTGAGATGAGCAGGGTGACCACCACGACGACGATCAGCGAGGTCCGTACGGCCTGTCCCACGGCCACACCCACCCCCACGGATCCGCCACTGGCGTTGTACCCGTAGTAGGTGTGCACCAACATCACAGCAATCGACATCACAATCGCCTGAAGGAACGACCAGAGCAAATCGGATGGGATCAGAAAGGTGTTGAAGTAGTGGTCGTAGAGGCCCGAAGACTGGCCGTTGATGAACACAGTAGTGAACCGAGCGGCGAAGAACGCCGCCAGCACGGCGAGCGAATACAACGGGATGATCGCGACCAACCCGGCGATCAATCGTGTCGACACCAGGTACGAAACCGAGTGGACCGCCATACACTCGACCGCGTCGATCTCCTCGGAGACGCGCATGGCGCCGAGTTGGGCGGTCGCCCCGGCACCGATGGTGGCCGCCAATGCGATCCCGGCGATCACCGGCGCAACCACGCGGACGTTGAGAAAGGCCGATAAGAAGCCGGTCAACGCTTCGATACCGATGTTGCCCAGCGAGGAAAATCCCTGGACCGCGATCACGCCGCCGGAGGCCAGGGTCAGGAAGGCTGCGACGCCGACAGTGCCGCCGATCATCATCAGGGCGCCCGCTCCCAGTGTCATTTCGGCAACCAGGCGGATGGTCTCCTTGCGGTACCGGGTGAGAGCGTTGGGGATGTAGCGGATGGTGTCGCCCCAGAAGAGCGCCTGCTCGCCGAAGTTGTCGACCGGTTCGACGAACCTCGAGAAGACCCGGCGCATGTCGAAAGTCGCGTTGTCGCTCATCGCGTTACCAGCATCGTCGCTTCCATAGCGCGCATCATTTCGCCGAGAGCCTCACGCCGATGGCCGTCATGACCACGTTGATGACGAACAGGCAGATGAACGCATAGACCACGGTTTCGTTGACCGCGTTACCGACGCCCTTGGGGCCGCCCTTGGTGGTCAACCCGCGGTAGCACCCCACCAGCCCGGCCATCACGCCGAACAGCAGCGCCTTGATTTCGGCGAGCATCAACTCGCGCAGCCCGGTCAGCACGGTCAGGCCGTTGACGAACGCACCCGGGTTCACTTCTTGCAGGAAAACCGAGAATACGTACCCGCCGGACAGCCCGATCGCACACACCAGCCCGTTGAGCAGCAGGGCCACCACGGTCGACGCCAGCACCCGGGGGACGACGAGGCGCTGGATCGGGTCGATCCCCAGCACCCGCATCGCGTCGATCTCCTCGCGGATGGTGCGTGCTCCCAAGTCGGCGCAGATGGCAGTCGCACCTGCGCCCGCGACGACGAGCACCGTGACCACCGGGCCCAGCTGCGTGATGGTGCCAAAAGCCGTTCCGGCGCCGGAGAGGTCCGCGGCACCGATCTCGCGCAGCAGGATGTTCAGCGTGAAGGCAACGAGCACGGTGAACGGGATGGACACCAGTAGCGTCGGAACCAGCGAGACCCGCGCGATCATCCATGTCTGATCCAGGAATTCCCCGAGCTGAAATGGGCGCCGGAAGAGCGCGCGAGCGGTCTCCGCGGACATTTCGAAGAATCCGCCGACCGCCCGCGCCGGCACCGCAAGCCGTTGCAACAAGATGCGCCCTCCAATCTGTGGCTCGCGGCGTAAGCTCTAGACGTGGAACACACCACTGGATGACTCGTTGCTAGGTGTGAGCGCGCTCATACTAACTAGAACAAGTTCCTGGTGTCGATGGCGCGGTACAAATACCCGAATTAATAGCCCTCCGGCCCACCCAAAGCGCTACCGACCCACGCTCCTGGTATTCACCCTCGTCATTTCATCAACCCGGTCGCGGCAAAGTTCCGCTCCGGGTCACGGCCGGTGAAGTAGCCCCGCAGCGCCGAACCCAGCTCGGCGGGATCCCAGGCCGGTGCCCCGGCATCAAATCGGTGTTCGGCAACCGGCGCGGCAACCAGTGTCACCTGCGGGCCGTACACGATGAACACCTGCCCGTTGACCTCGGCGGCAGCCGGTGACGCCAGGAACCCGACCAGGGTGACGACGTGATCGGGGGACAGCGGGTCGACCTCACCGGCTGCGAGACCGCCTTCGGGTGCCTCACCGAAAATATCGGCCGTCATTGCGGTTCGGGCACGCGGGGCGATGGCGTTGGCGCACACTCCGTAGCGGTTCAGGCCTCGGGCGGCGGTCAGGGTCAGCGAAATGATGCCCGCCTTGGCGGCGCCGTAGTTGGCCTGCCCGACCGGTCCGGTCAGGCCCGCCTCCGAGGCGGTGTTGACGATCCGGCCGAAGACCCGGCCGTCGTCGGCTGTCTTGGCCTTGGCCCGCCAATAGGCCGCCGCGTTGCGGGTCAGCAGGAAGTGGCCGCGCAGATGCACGGCGATGACCCGATCCCAGTCTTCGTCGGTCATGTTGAACAGCATCCGGTCGCGGGTGATGCCGGCGTTGTTCACCACAATGTCCAGCCCGCCCAGGCCGTCGGCGGTAGCGATCAGTTCGTCGGCAGTCTCGCGTGCGCTGATGTCCCCGCCGACCACGATCCCCCTGGACCCGGCCGCGGCAATCGCGTCGAGCACATCGGAGGCGTCCAGCGCGGCGGCGATGTCGTTGACGACGACGGTGGCGCCCAACCGGGCCAGCCCGATCGCCTCGGCACGGCCCAGGCCCGCGGCGGCACCGGTCACCACCGCGACCTTTCCGGACAGATCGGTCGCGTTCGTGTTACTGGTCAATTTATGAATACCTCTAGTCTCGGTCGCCGGGGGTGTCAGTCGACCCGGCGCAGCGCGGCTCGCGGACATTCGGCGATCGCCTGCTCGGCCAGCTCTTCCCCGTCGGCGGGTATCGGGTCGATCTTGACAACGGCGTACTCGTCATCGTCCAAATCGAAGATATCCGGCGCTATGCCCACGCATACGGCATTGCCTTCGCACCGGTCAGGGTCCACTGTCACTCGCACGGCATCCTCCTCGAACTCGGGCCGGGAATCACGAGACGCGCCGCTGCCGTCGGCTGACCCGTCCGCAGCACCACCATAGAGCTTCCCTACGCCTGTATCAGCGCCCGCACAAACGGCCGCTGGATTCCAAGACTAGAACGTGTTACAACCAGAAGGCGAATGGGCTGGCCTCCCCTCGGGCAACGGTGACCGCCCACGGATGGAGGATCGCGTGATCGGAGGCGGCGCGGATGCGCATCAGCTACACCCCTGAACAGGAGGAACTGCGCCGCGAATTGCGTTCCTACTTCTCCGGACTGATGACTCCCGAGCGCCGCGAGGCACTGAGCTCGGTCCAGGGTGAATACGGCACCGGCAACGTCTATCGCGAGACGGTGGCACAGATGGGCAAGGACGGGTGGCTCACCCTGAACTGGCCCGAGGAGTACGGCGGTCAGAACCGTTCCCCGATGGATTCGCTGATTTTCACCGACGAGGCCGCCATCGCCGGCGCCCCGGTGCCGTTCCTGACGATCAACAGCGTGGCGCCGACGATCATGGCCTTCGGCACCGACGAGCAGAAGAAGTACTTCCTACCCCGGATCGCCGCCGGTGATCTGCACTTCGCCATTGGTTACTCCGAGCCGGGCGCCGGCACCGACCTGGCCAACCTGCGCACCACCGCCGTCCGCGACGGCGACGACTACGTGATCAACGGCCAGAAGATGTGGACCAGCCTGATCGCCTATGCGGACTGGGTCTGGCTGGCCGTGCGGACCAACCCCGAAGCCAAGAAGCACCGCGGGATCTCGATGTTGGTGGTGCCGACGACGGCCGACGGCTTCTCCTGGACACCCGTGCACACCATGGCCGGTCCGGACACCAGCGCCACCTACTACAGCGACGTGCGCGTTCCGGTGACCAACCTGATCGGCGAGGAGAGCGCGGGCTGGAAGCTGGTGACCAATCAGCTCAACCACGAGCGGGTCGCGCTCGTCTCTTCTGCACCAATACATACGGCACTCAAGGAAATTCGCGAGTGGGCACAGAACACCAAGGACGCTCGGGGCGCACGGCTGATCGACTCGGAGTGGGTGCGGCTGAACCTCGCACGCGTCCACGCCAAGGCCGAGGTGCTCAAGCTGATCAACTGGGAACTGGCCTCCTCGGAAGGCCAGGCGCTGGGGCCTGCGGACGCCTCAGCCGCCAAGGTGTACGGAACCGAGCTGGCCACCGAGGCCTACCGACTGCTTATGGAGGTGCTGGGCACCGCCGCCACGGTGCGCCAGGACTCCCCGGGCGCCCTGCTGCGCGGCCGCGTCGAGCGGATGCATCGCGCGTGCCTGATCCTGACCTTCGGCGGCGGCACCAACGAAGTCCAGCGCGACATCATCGGCATGGTCGCGCTGGGACTCCCCCGAGCCAACCGCTGATTCTGCTGGAGGACGAACACTCATGGACTTCACCGTGACCGAAGCCGCCCGGGACCTCGGCGGGCTGGTGGACACCATCGTCGACGCTGTGTGCTCACCCGAGCATCACCGCGAACTCGACGCGCTCGACCACCGGTTCGACCGTGAACTGTGGCGCAAGCTGATCGACAGCGGCATCCTCACCGCTGCGGCCGACACCGCGCTGGGCGGCGATGGATTCGGGGTGCTCGAGCAGGTGGCGATCCTGGTCGCGCTCGGACGGGGCTTGGCCGCTGTGCCCTATCTGGAGTCGGTGGTGCTGGGTGCCGGCGCGCTGGCCCGCTTCGGCTCCGAGGAATTGCGGAGCGCCTGGGGCGCACCCGCGGTGAGCGGCGAGAAGATCCTCACGGTGGCATCCGACGGCGAGATGGGCGAAGGCCCGGTACGGGCTGTCAGCTCCGGCACGGCCGACGGCGGGTACGTCTTGGCCGGCACCCGCACCCAGGTCGGTTACTGCGCGGTCGCCGACGCGTTCCTGGTGCCCGCCGAAACCGACTCCGGGACGGCGGTTTTCCTGGTCGCCGCCTCCGACCCCGGTGTGACGGTGACACCGCTGCACACCACCGGACTCGGTAGTGTCGGACACCTCGCCCTGGACGGCACCCGGATTCCGGCAGGGCGAAAGCTGGGCGGCGCCGACGTGGTCGCCTGGCTGCGCACCATCGTGGCGTTGGGCCGCAGCGCCCACCAACTCGGTGTGCTCGAGCGTGGGTTGCAGATGACCGCCGAATATGCGCGCACGCGTGAGCAATTCGACCGTCCCATCGGTAGTTTCCAAGCGGTCGGCCAGCGCTTGGCCGACGGTTATATCGACGTCAAGGGGTTGCGGCTGAGCGTGACGCAGGCGGCATGGAAGGTTTCCGAGGATCTGCCGGCCGATATCGACGTGGCATCCGCGGCGTTCTGGGCCGCCGACGCCGGGCATCGGGTGGCGCACAGCATCGTGCACGTGCACGGCGGCGTGGGCGTCGACACCGATCACCCGGTGCACCGATACTTCCTGGCCGCCAAGGAAACCGAGTTCGCACTCGGCGGCGCCACCGGGCAGCTGCTCCGGATCGGCCGCGAACTCGCCGACACACCGGCCTGATACCCGGCAGCGCGAGCAGGTCTGAGTTGGCCGACCCCACCGTCACCGAACTTCTTGCCCCGCTGGCCGGCATCACCGACCGCGGAGTCCTCTTCGAGGATTCCTTCACCAGCTGGCGCGATCACCTGCGGCACGGCGCCGCCGTAGCCGGCGCATTGCGCTCCCGGCTGGACCCTACGCGGCCACCACACGTCGGTGTCCTGCTGCAGAACACCCCGTTCTTCTCGGCGATACTGGTCGCCGCGGCGATGTCGGGCATCGTCCCGGTCGGGCTCAACCCGGTGCGTCGCGGGGCGGCGCTGGCCCGCGACATCGCCCATGCCGACTGTCAACTGGTACTAACGGATTCGAAATCCGCTGAGCCATTGTCCGATATCGAACATCTCAACGTCGACTCGCCGGTATGGGAGCTGGAGGTCGCCGGGTATGGCGATACCGATCCGGTATTTCGGCGCTGCTCTCCCGAAGACCTGTTCATGCTGATCTTCACCTCCGGGACCAGCGGCGAGCCGAAAGCAGTCAAGTGCAGCCACGGCAAGGTGGCCGTTGCAGGAACGCGGATGGCCGAACGTTTCGCCCTTGGCCCCGACGACGTCTGCTACGTGTCGATGCCGCTGTTCCACTCGAACGCCGTGATGGTGGGCTGGGCGGTGGCCGTGGCCTGTCGCGGCTCGATCGCGTTGCGGCGCAAGTTCTCCGCGTCCGGATTTCTACCCGATGTGCGCCGCTACGGCGCCAGCTACGCAAATTACGTGGGAAAGCCGCTGTCCTATGTGCTCGCCACCCCCGAGCGTCCCGACGACGCGGACAATCCGCTGCGGGCGGTATACGGCAACGAGGGTGTTCCCGCCGACCTCGAACGCTTCGCCGGCAGGTTCGGCTGTGTAGTGCAGGACGGGTTCGGCTCCACCGAGGGCGGCGTGGCGATTGCCCGCACACCCGATACCCCGCGCACAGCGCTGGGTCCGCTGCCCGTGGGCGTCACGATCCTCTCCCCGGAAACCGGCGAGCCGTGCCCGCCCGGGGTGGTCGGTGAGCTGGTCAATACCGCGGGACCGGGACGTTTTGAGGGCTACTACAACGATGCCGGCGCCGAGGACGAACGCATGGCCGGCGGTGTCTACCACACCGGTGATCTCGCCTACCGTGACAAAGCCGGCTACGCCTACTTCGCCGGACGGCTGGGCGACTGGATGCGGGTCGACGGCGAAAACCTGGGCACGGCCCCCATAGAACGCGTGCTGCTGCGCCATCGGGATGTCGCTGCGGCCGCGGTGTACCCGGTGCCCGATCCGGTGGTGGGCGACCGGGTGATGGCCGCACTTGTCATGGCATCCGGTGTCCGCTTCGACGCGGACGAGTTCCGTGCATTCCTGGCGGGCCAGGCCGACCTGGGGCCCAAGCAGTGGCCGTCGTACGTGCGAGTCAGTGCGCAGCTGCCCCGCACCGTGACGTTCAAGGTACTCAAACGACAGCTGTCTGCCGACGGCCTGGACTGTGGCGATCCGGTATTCGAGATACGCCGATGAACACCCCGTCGGCTCCGCACCCTCTCGGCGAGGCATTCGTTGCCGACTTCGCCGCGCTGGCCGCGAGGGTCCCGGCTGCCATCGGCATCGCGATCGCCGCACCCCGACACTCCAGCGCCCATGCGCTGGGTCCATGGTCGGCCGGCGTTGCCTGGTCGACGATCAAGGTGCCGGTGGCCATCGCCGCCCTGCGGGCCGACCGGCGACGCGCGGAACCCCTGGCGATCAAGGCGATTACCGAATCCGACAACCCAGCGTCGGAGGAACTGTGGGCACTGCTGGGGGAACCGGCGAAGGCCGCACGTGCAGTCCAGTCGGTTATCACCGCGGCCGGAGACTCCCTCACCGTGGTCGAATCCCAGCGTGTTCGACCGGGATTCACCGCATTCGGCCAGACCGTATGGCCACTGGATCGCCAGGCGATCTTCGCGGCCAACCTGGGCGCAGTCCCCGAGGCGGCCCCGGTCATCGATTTGATGCTAAACCTGATCCCCGAGCACCGGTGGGCGCTGGCCGCCAAAGGATTTGCGGCCAAGGGCGGGTGGGGCCCGGACGCCGGAGACGGATATCTGGTGCGGCAATGGGGGATTGTGCCCGATGGCCCGACGGGGCTGGGCGTGGCACTGGCGGCCCGGGCGGACACGTTCGAAGCGGGTATCGCCGTACTCGACGCAATGACCGAGTGCCTGTGCGCCCACCTGCGCGGTGATTAACCCAGCAGAGACGGCACCACCGCGTCTATCAGGTGCGGGCCGGGTTCGGCAAACGCGGAGCGCAGCGCATCCGCCATCTCCTCACACGTGGTGACCCGGCGCGCCGGTACTCCCATGCCTTCGGCAATCTTGACGAAATCCATGGTGGGACGGGAAATGTCGAGCAGATCCTTGGCCTTGGGGCCCGGTCCTGCCTCGACACCGACGCGTTGCAGCTCCAACCGCAGGATGTCGTAGGCTCCGTTGTTGTAGATCACGGTGGTGACGTCCAGCAGCTCGCGCGCCTGCGTCCACAACCCCGAGATCGTGTACATCGCGGACCCGTCGGATTCCAGGCACAACACCGGACGGTCGGGTGCGGCAACCGCGGCTCCGACCGCGGTCGGGATTCCGAAGCCGATCGCACCCCCGGTCAGCGTTAGCAGGTCATGGGCCGGCGCCCCGGCAGTCGCCTGCGGAAGGAGTATCCCCGAGGTGTTGGCCTCGTCCACCACGATCGCGCGTTCCGGCATCAGCGCCCCGACTACGTCGGCCGCGGTCGCCGACGTCAGCGCCCCCGACGGCAGCTGCGGACGTGACGCGGGCGCCACCGGAGCGACGGTGCCGGCCGCCACTTCGTCGGCGAGCGCCACCAAAGCGTCAGTGGCACAGTTAGCGTCGGCAAGCACATGGACGTCGCAACCTTCCGGCACCAAGTCACTGGCCATGCCGGGGTAGGCGAAGAACGAAACCGGCGACTTGGCACCCGCCAGCACCAGATTCCTGGCTCCAGCCAGTTGCGCCACCGCAGCCTCGGCGAAGTACCCCAGCCGCTCGACGGCAGGCACACCGGCGCCGCGTTCCAGACGTGTGGGGAACGTCTCGCAAAGCAACCGGGCACCGCTCGCGTCGGCAATCCGAGCGGCTGCGGCCAGCCCCGCCCCGCGGGTGGCGTCGCCACCGATCAGAATGGTGGCGGGTTGGCCCGAGCGCAGCACCTGCGCCACCGACGCCACATCGCCGGCGGGACTGCCCGCCGGTGCCGCGGCAACGGCAGCGGGTTCGGCGCCCTCGGACCAGGAGACGTCGGCCGGCAGGATGAGCGTGGAAACGTGCTTGCCGGCCATTGCCGCGCCGATGGCTGCCGCCGTGTCGGGGCCGACTTCCGCGGTGCTACCCGTGCGGTGCACCCACCCGGAGACGGTGCCGGCGAGCGCATCGATGTCGGATTCCAGTGGGGCGTCGTACTTCTTGTGATAGGTGGCGTGATCGCCGACGACCAAAACCACCGGCACACCGGCCCTGCGGGCATTGTGCAGATTGGCCATCCCGTTGCCCAGTCCGGGACCCAGGTGCAGCAACACAGCCGCCGGCTTACCCGCGATACGCGCGTACCCGTCGGCGGCGCCAGTGCCAATACCCTCGAAAAGCACCAGGACACCACGCATTTGATCGACGGTGTCCAGCGCCGCCACAAAATGCATTTCCGACGTGCCCGGGTTGGAAAAGCAAACGTCGACCCCGCCGCCGACCAGCGTGTTGATCAGAGCCTGTGCACCGTTCATCGGTCCACCCTATGGGACAGCGGGGATCGGCGACATGGCTCGGTCGAATCGATCGCGGCCCACGGCGGCATCCCGGCGCAACTACGCCCGCAACGCCGCACGGGCGGCCGAATCCGTCCAGCGCGCGTACCCGCCACCGAATAGTGCGACGTGCGCCAGCAGCGGGAAGAGCTGGTGCAATGCGATGCGCTCACGCCAGCCGGGTTGCAGCGGGCGCACCCGTTGGTAGCCGGCGAGAATCGACTCGTAATGCGGGCAGCCGAACAACGCCAGCATCGCCAGGTCGGTCTCTCTGTGACCGCCGTGCGCCGCGGGATCGATCAACACCACCCCGTCGGGCGTCCACAGCACGTTGCCGCTCCACCGATCCCCGTGCAGCCGGGCCGGCGGATCGTCGTCGTCGAAGTCTCCCGCGCAGCACCGCGCCACCACGACGTCGACGACGGCGCGGGTCGAACCGTCGAGTCGGGGCCCGGCCAGCTCCGCCATCGGCGACAAACGCTCCTCGGCGTAGAAGGAACCCCAGCGGGAGTGGGTGCGCAGCGACATCGGCAGCGGCCGCGAAAGCGGTCCGAAGAAGCCCGGTTCGTCCCATCCGGCGGGCCCGGCGCCGAACGCCTGTGCACCCACGCCGTGGGTGATGGCCAGCCGGCTGCCGAATTCCCTGGCTGCCTCGGGGCTCGGCGACACCGATCCAAGACGCCGCAGGGTCAGGCTCGTCGCATCGAATGCGATCACCGGCGCGCAGGGCACACCGCCGTCGACACCATCGAGCCATCGCAACCCCGCCGCTTCCCATGCGAAGTAACCGATAGGCGCATCGGGGTGGGCCTTGACGAAGTCGGTCACGGCGCTACGTGCGCATTAGCGTGCCAGGTGACTCGCGTGCACGTCGTCGGCTGCGCGGGCCTCGGTCTGCTCTTTGGCCCAGCGATAATCCGGCTTGCCGGCGGGCGAGCGCTTCACCTCGTCGACGAACCAAAGACTCCGCGGCACTTTGTATCCCGCGATTTCCGACCGGATGAAGCCGTCGAGTTCCGTCAGCGGCGGGCGGGTGCCCGCCCTCGGCTGCACCACGGCAGCCACATGCTGGCCGTAACGCGGGTCAGGCACTCCGACCACCAGGGCGTCGAAGACGTCGGGGTGCCCTTTCAGCGCCGCCTCCACCTCTTCGGGGTAGATCTTTTCGCCGCCGCTGTTGATCGACACCGAGCCGCGGCCGAGCATGGTGACGGTGCCGTCCTGTTCGACCAGCGCGTAATCCCCGGGGATGGCGTAGCGCACGCCGTTGATGGTCTTGAACGTTTCGGCGGTCTTCTTCTCATCCTTGTAGTAGCCGAGCGGAATGTTGCCCTTCTTGGCGAGGAAGCCGCGCACCCCGGAGCCGGGCTTGACCTCGTTGCCGTCATCGTCGAGCACCACGGTGCGGTGGTCGATGCTCACCCGCGGGCCGCCGCTGTGTGGCGAATCCTTCGCGACAATGCTGGTCCCGCCGAAACCCGTCTCCGAGGAACCGATCGAGTCGGTGATGACCCGGTTCGGCAGCAACTCCAGGAGTTTCTCCTTGAGGCTCGGCGAGAACAGCGCCGCGGTGCTGGCGAGGAGGAACAGCGATGACAGATCGTAGTCGTCTGCCGCCGACTGGTGGGCCACCAGCGCATCGAGCAGCGGCCGCGCCATCGCGTCTCCGGTGAAGAACAACAGGTTCACCTTGTGCCGGTGGATCGAGCGCCACACCTCGTCGGCATTGAACTCCGGGGCCAGCACGGTGGTTTGACCCGAGAACAACGACATCCAGGTCGCCGACTGGGTGGCGCCGTGGATCATCGGCGGGATCGGGTAGCGGACCATCGGCGGATTCTCGGCGGCCGCCTTGGCCAAGTCGTACTCGCCCTCGACGAATTCACCTGTGGCGAAGTTGGTTCCACCGAACAGCACGCGGTAGATGTCCTCGTGGCGCCACATCACACCTTTCGGGAATCCCGTGGTGCCCCCGGTGTAGAGGAGGTACACGTCGTCGGGGCTACGTTCTCCGGAGAGGTTGCCGAAATCGCGCTCGGTCGAGCAGCCGGCGATCGCGGAGCGGAACTCCACTCCCCTGTAGCGCCGATAGTCGTTGTCGCTGCCGTCCTCGACAACCAGGACCGTCTTGACCGCGGGAGTCTCCGGCAGCACGTTGGCGACCCGGTCGGAGTACTGCCGCTCATGGACCAGGGCCACCATGTCGGAGTTTTCGAACAGGTAGCGCAGTTCGCCCTCGACATAGCGGAAGTTGACGTTGACCAGGATCGCGCCCGCCTTGACGATGCCCAGCATCGCAACCACGATCTCGATGCGGTTGCGGCAGTACAGGCCCACCTTGTCGCCTTTTCGCACGCCGTGGTCGATGAGGTAGTGCGCGAGGCGGTTGGCGTCGTCTTCCAATTGGGCGTAGGTCATCTGCTCATCACCGCAGATCAGGGCTACACGGTCGGGCACCGCATCGATGGCGTGCTCGGCAAGGTCAGCAATGTTCAAGGCCACGGCCACCAAATTAGAACGTGTTACATTTCTTGACAAGCTGATGCCCGAAGTAGCGCGAAAGGCGGTGCCGGTGACCGATACGCCAGCAAACGAATCCGGTCCTGATGCACTGGTCGAGCAGCGCGGCCACACGCTGATCGTGACGATGAACCGTCCGCACCGTCGCAACGCCCTGAGCTCCGAGATGATGCGGATCATGGTCGAGGCGTGGGACCGCGTCGACAACGATCCCGACATCCGGTGCTGCATCCTCACCGGCGCGGGTGGCTACTTCTGCGCCGGCATGGACCTCAAAACCGCGACCGCCAAGCCCCCCGGCGACTCCTTCAAGGATGGCAGCTACGACCCGTCACGCATCGATGCCCTGCTCAAAGGACGGCGACTCACCAAACCCCTAATCGCGGCAGTCGAAGGACCCGCGATCGCCGGCGGCACCGAGATCCTGCAGGGCACCGACATCAGGGTCGCCGGTGAGAGTGCCAAGTTCGGCATCTCCGAAGCCAAGTGGAGCCTGTATCCGATGGGCGGCTCGGCGGTTCGGCTGGTCCGCCAGATTCCCTACACCGTGGCGTGTGACCTGCTGCTGACCGGACGACACATCAGCGCCGCCGAGGCCAGGGAGATGGGGCTGATCGGGCACGTCGTCGAGGACGGTCAAGCGCTGGCCAAGGCACTCGAGATCGCGGAGATCATCTGCGACAACGGGCCGCTGGCCGTGCAGGCGATCCTGAAGACCATCCGCGAAACCGAGGGGATGCACGAGAACGAAGCGTTCAAACCCGACACCGCCAACGGCATCCCGGTGTTCCTGTCCGAGGACTCCAAGGAGGGCCCGCGCGCCTTCGCCGAGAAGCGCAAGCCCCAGTTCCGAAACCGGTAGCCGCGCCCAGCCCGGCCGCCGGACCCCCCGCCGCGCCAGACTTCAACCCATGACGGACCCATTCGTCGGCAGCGAGGCGCTCGCGTCCGGCGCGCTGACCCACCACCAGCTCCGAAGCCGCTACCAAGCGATCCATCGTGACGTCTACATCCCCGTCGGCACCGAGCTCACCGCGACGCGGCGCGCCTACGCCGCGTGGCTGTGGTCGAAGCGGCGCGGAGTTGTCGCTGGGCAGTCCGCAGCAGCCCTGCACGGCGCCAAGTGGGTGGATCCCGGCCAACCAGCGCAATTGCTCTACAACCACCGTCGGCCGCCGTCCAATATCACCACCTGGTCGGATCGTGTCCTGCCCGAGGAGGTCCGACTGATCCGCGGCGCACGGGTAACCACGCCGGCCGGAACCGCCTTCGATCTCGCCAGCCGCTATCCCGCCGAAAGGGCTGTGGCGACCATCGACGCCCTCGCCCGCGCCACCAGGCTGAACACCGCCGACATCCAAGCGGTCGCCGATCGCCACAAAGGGCATCGGAACATCAGGCGCGCCCGCCATACCCTCACCCTCGTCGACGCCGGGGCCGAATCGCCGCGGGAGACCTGGCTACGATTGCTCGTCGTCGCGGCCGGGTATCCGCCCCCGCAAACCCAGATCCGGGTCCACGGCCCCTACCGCGAACTGGTGGGCATCGTCGACATGGGTTGGGAACAGCTCAAACTCGCACTCGAATACGAGGGCGACCACCATCGGACCACCCGCAGGGTGTTCAACAAGGACATCGCCCGCTACGAGACGCTGACCGCCGACCTCGGTTGGATCGTCATCAGGGTCACCTCCGTCGATACGCTCGGCGGCATCCTGGGCAGACTGGCCGAAGCCTGGGCCAGGCGAGGGCAGCCGTCAGCCGGCAGCCGTCAGCTCAGCACCGGCGCGGTCGGCGTGAACACCACCGGCATCGACTCCAGCCCGGACACGAAGTTCGCCGGCCGCAACGGCAGCGCCGACTCATCGGCCAGCCGCAGGTCCGGCAGCCGCTTGAGCACCCGTGACGTCATCATCGACAATTCGAGACGGGCCAGCTGATTCCCCATGCAGAAATGCGTACCGAATCCAAATGCCAGGTGGCTGTTCGGGTTTCGCCGGATATCGAAGTTCTCCGGCTGATCGAACACTGACTCGTCGAAATTCGCCGACTCGAACAGCAACAGGATCTTCTCGCCCTCGCGCAGCGACGTACCGTGGAAATCGGTGTCGGCGGTCAGCGTCCTGCACATGTTCTTCACCGGTGACGTCCAGCGCAGCATCTCCTCGATGGCGCCCGGCAGCAATGACGGATCGCTCGCCAGCGCCGACCACTGATCGCGGTGCCGCAGCAACTGCTCGGTGCCGCCGCTGAGCGTGTGGCGAGTGGTCTCGTCCCCGCCGATCAGGATGAGCAGCGTCTCCATCACGATCTCATCGTCGGACATCCGCCGGCCTTCGACTTCGGCGTTGATCAGAATGGAGAACAGGTCGTCGGTCGGTTCCGCGCGCCGTTTGCCGATCATGTCCATGGTGTAGGCCGAATACCCGCCGAAGGCTGCCATCACCCTTTTGAACTCATCCGATTCCGGGTCAATGCTCGAACTCAGCCCGCAGACCAGATCGTCGGACCACTGCAGAAGGGTCCCGCGCTCCTCGGGCCGGACCCCCAGCATGTCGCCGATCACCGCCATCGGCAGGGGCGCCGCGATGTCGCGCACGAAGTCGCATTCGCCACGCTCGCACACCGCATCGATGAGCGTGTCGCACAATTCATCGAGCGCGGCTTCCTTGTCCTTGACCCGCTTGCGGGTGAAGCCGGCGTTGACGAGCTTGCGCCGCAACAGATGTGCGGGATCGTCCATGTCGATCATGTAGGGCATCGCGGGGTGATCGGGACGGATGCCACCGGCGCTGGAGAACAGCTCCGGATTTCGCTCGGCGTCCAGGATCGCCTGATGGGTGGCCGCTCCCGCCAAACCGTTGCGGTCCCGGAAGATCGGCTGATTGGCGCGCATCCAGCGATAGGCCTCCCGGGCCCGCTTCCTGTCGGCATAGAAAACGCCGTCGGTCAGCTCCATGTCGAGGATCGTGTCCGGGATTGTCGAAGTCATTTACCGCCTCCAGTCTCGCGCTTCGAGCCCATTACGGTGGGCTCCATGTCTGTATCGCAACACACCGTCGCCGGAACCGTGCTGACGATGCCGGTTCGCATCCGGAAAGCCGATCAGCATGCCGCGATGTTCTCCGTTCCCGCCAAAGCAGCACAGCGGCTCATCGACTACAGCGGCCTGCGGGTAATCGAGTACCTCCCCGGCCGCGCCATGCTGATGCAGTTGCTGGTGCGCTACATCGACGGCGACCTGGGCAGGTACCACGAATACGGCACAGCGTTCCTGGTGAACCGGCCCGGCCAGACCTACCGCGGCATTCGCGCCCTGCGCGGGCTCTCCGAGGCCGCCACCTTCATCCATCACCTGCCCGTCGACCAGGAGTTCACCCTGGAGGCCGGGCGCACCATCTGGGGCTACCCGAAGATCATGGCGGACTTCAACGTTCGTGAAGGTCGCAAGTTCGACTTCGACGTCAGCGCCGACGGTCGGCTGATTGCCGGGATCGAATTCAGCCCCGGCCTGCCGCAGCCGGCGCAGCGGGCGCAGAACCTGACCACCTACTCGCATCTGGATGGCGTAACCCGCGAGATTTCCTCGCAGATGACCACCTCCGGCGTCCGCACCCGGCTCGGCGGTGCGCGAATGCGGCTTGGCGACCACCCCTACGCGCGGGAGCTGGCATCGTTGGGCCTGCCCAAACGGGCGGTGCTGACGCAGTCGGCAGCCAATGTGGAGATGTCTTTCGGCGACGCGCGCACCGTCTGAGTCCATCCCCATTGGGCCAATCTAGAACGTGTTCCAACACAGTCGCAACATCGTCGATGGCGGAGCTCAGATCAACGCCGCAAGGTCGCGGACCTGCTCAGCGCTACGTGCGGCCACTACCATCATGGTGACCCCGGAGGCCTCCCAGTCCGCTACCTGCTTTCGGACATGGTCCAGGTCTCCGACGATCATCGCGTCGTCGACGAGTTCGTCCGGAATCACCTTGGCGGCCTCGTCCTTGCGGTCGGACCGGAACAACCTGGTGACCTCGTCGACCACCTCGGCGTAGCCCATCCTGCGGTACACCTCAGCGTGGAAGTTGGTGTCCTCGGCGCCCATACCGCCCATGTAGAGCGCCAGGAACGGTTTGATCCCCTCGAACGCCGCGGTGCGATCCTCGGTGACGACGATCTGCGCGGTCGCGCAGATCTCGAAATCCGCACGGGTGCGCCGCGCGCCGGGCCGGGCAAAACCCTCGTCGAGCCACTCGTTGTACATCGTGGCCATCCGCGGCGAGTAGAAGATCGGCAGCCAGCCGTCGCAGATCTCCGCTGCCAGCGCGACATTCTTCGGGCCTTCGGCACCCAGCATGATCGGGATGTCGGCCCGCAACGGATGGGTGATCGGTTTGAGCGCCTTTCCCAGGCCGGTGGTCTCAGACCCCTTCAGCGGCAACGGATAATGCGGACCTGCACTGGTCACCGGCTTCTCCCGGGCCCATACCTGGCGAACGATGTCGATGTACTCCCGGGTGCGCGCCAGCGGTTTGGGAAAGCGCTGACCGTACCAGCCCTCGACCACTTGCGGGCCGGAAACACCCAGACCCAGGATGTGACGGCCACCCGACAAATGGTCCAGCGTCAGCGCCGCCATCGCACAGGCGGTCGGAGTGCGGGCGGACAGTTGCACCACCGACGTGCCCAGCCGCACCCGCCGCGTTGCCGAACCCCACCACGCCAGCGGCGTATAGGCGTCCGATCCCCACGCCTCGGCGGTGAACACCGAATCGAATCCGGCCTCCTCGGCGGCGGCCACCAGCTCCGCGTGGTTCTCCGGGCACTCCGCACCCCAATAGCCCAGTTGCAGTCCGAGCTTCATAGCCGCCTCCTTGAAACGATTCTTAGAACCTGTTCTACTCGAAGGTGTGACAGTCAGTTCCAGCGGCCCGACGCAGATCGATCACCCGGACTCCCCTCTCTGTGCACCGTTGACGTTGTCCTTCGACTACACCCGTTCGGTGGGCCCCACCCTCGGCGAATTCTTCACCGCCTTGCGCAACCGCCGCGTGCTGGGGGTACGGGGTTCCGACGGCCGGGTGCATGTTCCGCCCGCGGAATACGATCCGGTCACCTACGAACCGCTGAGCGAAATGGTACCGGTGTCCGGCGTCGGCACCGTGGTGTCCTGGACCTGGCAGCCCGAACCGCTGATCGGCCAGCCGCTGGACCGTCCGTTCGCCTGGGCGCTGATCAAGCTCGACGGCGCCGACACACCACTGATCCACGCGGTGGACGCGGGTTCGGCCGACGCCATCGAGACCGGCAGTCGGGTCCACGTGCACTGGGCCGGAGAAACGGTGGGTGCGATCACCGACATCGCCTACTTCGCCCTGGGCGAGGACGCCGAAGACGCACCGGCGCCGGCCGGCGACCAGGACCCGATCACCTTCATCGTCACACCGGTGTCACTGACCATCCAGCACACCGCGTCGCATGAGGAGAGCGCCTACCTGCGCGCCATCGCCGAGGGCAAACTGATCGGCGCGAAGACCGGCCAGACCGGCAAGGTGTATTTCCCGCCGCACGGCGCAGACCCGGCGACCGGCCTGCCGACAACCGATTTCGTCGAACTTCCGGACAAGGGCACGGTGACGACGTTCGCGATCATCAACATTCCGTTCCCGGGCCAACGCATCAAGCCGCCGTATGTCGCCGCCTACGTCCTCCTGGACGGCGCCGACATCCCCTTCCTGCACCTGGTCGCCGACATCGACGCACACGACGTGCGAATGGGAATGCGAGTCGAGGCGGTGTGGAAACCCCGCGAGGAGTGGGGATTCGGCATCGACAACATCGAGTACTTCCGGCCGACCGGCGAACCGGACGCCGACTACGACACCTACAAACACCACCTCTAGGACGCATCCACACATGAGTGATCGCAATGTCGCGGTAGTCGGCTTTGCCCACGCCCCGCATGTTCGCCGCACCGACGGCACCACCAACGGCGTCGAGATGCTGATGCCGTGCTTCGCTCAGATCTACGAGAATCTCGGCATCACCACCACCGACATTGGGTTCTGGTGCTCGGGGTCATCGGATTACCTTGCCGGACGGGCATTTTCCTTCATATCGGCGATCGATTCGATCGGGGCGATTCCGCCGATCAACGAGTCGCATGTGGAAATGGATGCGGCCTGGGCCCTCTACGAGGCCTACATCAAGATCCTCACCGGCGAGGTCGACACCGCGCTGGTCTACGGTTTCGGCAAGTCCTCGGCCGGGAACCTGCGACAGATATTGTCGCGACAAACCGACCCTTACACCGTGGCGCCGCTGTGGCCGGACTCGGTGTCGATAGCGGGTTTGCAGGCGCGCCTCGGGTTGGATTCGTCGACTTGGACCTTTGAGCAGATGGCACAGGTGGCATTGGACGCATTCGCGAATTCACCTCGGGTCGATTCCGTCGAACCTCCGGCCGGTCTCGACGACCTGCTCCAACGTCCGTTCTTCGCCGATCCGCTGCGCCGCCACGACATCGCACCGATCACCGACGGAGCCGCGGCGATCGTACTCGCTGGCGGTGACCGCGCTCGCGAACTACACGAAAACCCCGCCTGGATAACGGGAATCGAACACCGCATCGAGACCGGCGTGTTCGGCGCCCGCGACCTCACCGCCTCACCGTCGACCGGCGCCGCCACCCAAGCCGCCACGGCCGGCAGCACCGACAGTATCGACGTCGCCGAAATTCACGCCCCGTTCACCCATCAACACCTGATCCTTGTCGAGGCCATGGGGATTCCCGGGGCGAGCAGGATCAATCCGTCCGGGGGCGCGCTGTCGGCAAACCCGATGTTTGCCGCCGGTTTGGAACGTATCGGATTTGCCGCACAACATATTTGGGACGGTTCTGCAGGTCGTGTACTGGCACACGCCACCAGCGGGCCCGCATTGCAACAGAATCTGGTCGCGGTCATGGAAGGGACGAACTGATGGCCGGCCCGGGAGCACGTCTGGCCGCGGTACTCGGCACCGGACAGACCAAGTATGTCGCCAAACGCAAGGACGTCTCGATGAATGGCCTGGTACGCGAGGCCATCGACCGCGCGCTGGTGGACTCCGGTTCCACCTTCGACGATATCGACGCCGTCGTCGTCGGCAAGGCACCCGACTTCTTCGAGGGCGTCATGATGCCGGAGTTGTTCATGGCCGATGCGATGGGCGCGACCGGCAAGCCGCTGATCCGGGTGCACACCGCCGGTTCGGTCGGAGGCTCCACGGCGGTGGTCGCCGCCAGCCTCGTGCAGTCCGGCAAGTACCGGCGTGTCTTGGCGGTGGCGTGGGAGACGCAGTCGGAGTCGAATGCCATGTGGGCATTGTCGATTCCCATTCCGTTCATCAAACCTGTCGGCGCGGGCGCCGGCGGATATTTCGCCCCGCACATCCGGTCCTACATCCGCCGCTCCGGCGCACCTGACCACATCGGCGCCCTGGTTGCGGTCAAGGATCGACTCAACGGAGCGCGTAACCCGCTGGCGCACCTGCATCAACCCGACATCACCGTCGAGAAGGTAATGAAATCCCCGATGCTGTGGGATCCCATCCGCTACGACGAGACCTGCCCGTCCTCCGACGGTGCCGCCGCCGTCGTCATCGGGGACGAGGGGTCCGCCGATACCCGTGTGACGCAGGGACATCCCGTTGCCTGGGTGCATGCGACCGCATTGCGCACCGAACCGCTGCAATTCGCCGGCCGCGATCAGGTCAATCCACAGGCCAGCCGCGATGCCGCCGCTGCGCTGTGGGCGGCCGCCGGAATCACCAACCCGATCGACGAGATCGACGCCGCGGAGATCTACGTCCCGTTCTCCTGGTTCGAGCCGATGTGGCTGGAGAGTCTGGGTTTTGCGCCCGAGGGCGAGGGCTGGCAGCTCACGGAGTCCGGTGAGACGGCGATCGGTGGGCGGCTGCCGGTCAATCCGTCTGGCGGGGTGCTGTCGTCGAACCCGATCGGCGCCTCCGGTCTGATCCGTTTCGCCGAGGCCGCGATCCAAGTGATGGGCAAAGGCGGCGATCACCAAGTACCCGACGCACGAAAGGCCCTGGGCCACGCCTACGGTGGCGGGGCGCAGTACTTTTCCATGTGGGTTGTCGGATCCGACAAACCCAGGAAGGCCGTGGGATGAAATACACCCTCAGTATTGCCATGGGTCAGATCGACCAGTTGACCGAACTCGCCAGGACGGCGGAGGACGTCGGGTTCGATGCCATCGCGCTGCCGGATTCGATCTTCTATTTCGAGAAACAGTCGGTCGACTACCCCTACACCGCCGACGGCAAGCGGATGTTCGACGAGGAAACCCCCTGGGTGGACCCGTTGATCCTGGCCGGCGCCATGGGCGCTGTCACCTCCACGCTGCGCTTCTACACCAACGTGATGAAGCTGGGGTCTCGGAATCCGCTGCTACTGGCGCGCCAGGTCGGTTCGGTGGCGAATCTGACCAACAACAGGTTCGGATTTGGTGTTGGAATTGGCTGGGCTCCAGAGGAGTTCGAATGGTGCGGTGTTCCATTCAGTCGTCGGGGAAAGCGTGTCGACGAGATGATCGACGTCATGAAATTGGTGCTGGCCGGGGGTATGGTCGAATTTCACGGAGAGTTCTTCGATTTCGACCGGTTACAAATGAGCCCTGCGCCCAGCAAGCCCGTCCCGTTCTACGTCGGCGGCCACACCGATGTGGCGTTGCGCCGCGCGGCGCGTATCGCCGACGGTTGGACCAGCGCCATGATGACCCACGCGCAACTGGCGGAGACAATTGGGCGAATCAACGGACTTCTGGTCGAAAACAACCGCGCGAATGTGCCTTTCGAGTTTCAGGCGGTGTGTATCGACAAGTTCGGGGTCGACGGCCACCGGGAGCTCGCCGAGATCGGCGTGACCGACTACATCACCATTCCCTGGGTGTTCGACGGGCTGGGATTCGACGCGCCACTGGACAAGAAGCAGGACTCGTTGAAACGCTTCGCCGACACCTACATCCACTCGGGTTGGCAAAACGGCTGACCCGCGACCCGTCGTCGCGGGCGGCTCAGTCTACGGAATCCACCCCTTCCAGGTGTCGCTGCGCCAGGTCCCGGTAGGCCTGCGGATTGACGTTGACCCACATCTCGGCGCCGGTACCCTCGATGGGCCCCTTGACCTTTGCCGGTGCGCCGGTGACCAGCATTCCCGCCGGAATCTGTGTCCCGCCGACGACCGTCGATCCCGCCGCCACCAGGCATCGCTCCCCGATCACGGCCCCGTCCAGCACGCTCGCGTGGTTGGCGATCAGCGCCTCGGAACCGATATGTGCGCCGTGGATGACACACAGGTGCGCCACCGTGGCCCCCGGACCGATGTCGACGGGAATGCCCGGCGGGGCGTGCAGCACCGATCCGTCCTGTACGTTGGCCCCCTCTCGCACCACGATCGGCGCATAATCGCCACGTAGCACGGTGTTGTACCAGACGGAGGCCCCCGCCTCGACGGTGACGTCACCGATCAGGGTGGCCGTCGGGGCCACGAATGCGGTGGGATCGACCTTGGGCGAGCGGCCCTCGAAAGAGAAGATCGGCATCGTCTACATATACCGCAGCAGAATGCGGGTGGAACCGGCAGCGTTGCGCTCTCCCGGCCCAAAACTGTAACGTGTTCTAGTTAGAGACCCGTTATCTGGAGGTGAAAGGGTGAGCACTCAAGCACGCGAGGCCGGCGTCCGGGAAATCGACACCGGCGCACTGCCGACCCGCTACGCCCGCGGCTGGCACTGTCTGGGCGTCGCCAAGGATTTCCGGGACGGAAAGCCCCATTCGGTCCACGCCTTCGGCACCAAGCTGGTGGTCTTCGCCGACTCCCACGGCGACCTCAAGGTTCTCGACGGCTACTGCCGGCACATGGGCGGTGACCTCTCGGAGGGCACGATCAAGGGCGACGAAGTGGCCTGCCCGTTCCACGACTGGCGCTGGGGCGGGGACGGCCGCTGCAAACTGGTGCCCTACGCAAAGCGCACCCCCAAAACGGCCCGCACCAAGGCTTGGACCACCGACGTGCGGGGCGGCCTGCTGTTCGTCTGGCACGACCACGAGGGCAACCCCCCGGACCCCGCCGTCCGGATCCCCGACATCCCCGAGGTCCATACCGGCGAATGGACCGAGTGGCGGTGGAACAGCCTGCTCATCGAGGGCTCCAACTGCCGCGACATCGTCGACAACGTCACCGACATGGCGCACTTCTTCTACATCCATTTCGGATTGCCGACGTACTTCAAGAACGTCTTCGAAGGGCACATCGCATCCCAGTACCTGCACAATGTGGGGCGGCCCGACATCGATGACCTCGGCACGTCCTACGGTGAGGCCCAACTAGATTCGGAGGCCTCCTACTTCGGGCCGTCGTTCATGATCAACTGGCTGCACAACACCTACGGCAGCTTCAAGTCCGAGTCGATCCTGATCAACTGCCACTATCCGGTCACCCAGGACTCATTCATGCTGCAGTGGGGCGTCATCGTCGAAAAGCCCAAGGGCCTGGATCCGAAGATGGGCGACAAGCTTTCCAGAGTGTTCACCGAAGGCGTGAGCAAGGGCTTTCTGCAGGACGTCGAAATCTGGCGTCACAAGACTCGAATCGACAATCCGCTACTGGTCGAGGAGGACGGCGCCGTGTATCAGATGCGCCGCTGGTACCAGCAGTTCTACGTCGACGTCGCCGACGTCCAACCGGAGATGGTCGAACGCTTCGAGATGGAGGTGGACACCACCCGGGCGAACGAGTTCTGGAACGCCGAGGTGGCCGAAAACCTCAAATCCCGCGAAATCACCGCGGTTTCCGGCGAAGTCCCCGTCGAGCAGCACTGAGAACAATGCCCGACGATCAACCGGCTGTTCCCGACGTGGATCGGCTGGCCCGGTCGATGTTGATGCTGCACGGTGCACATCATGATCACGACGAGGCGCCGGCAGACGCAGAGCACACCGGAACCTGGGCCAAGTCGCGGGATTTCACCAATGACCCGCAACGGGCCGCAGCCGTGGCCGCGGCCAGCCGAGCCGACCGCGAACACTATTTGACCGCGGGCCTGAACCCGGTCGACTGCCGGTTCTGCCACGTCACCGTCGCGGTCAGGCTGGGAGGACCGGGCTACACCGCGGTGCAATGGAACGGCGCTGCATCCCGGGGTTGCGCACACTTCACCGAAATCCGCTCGGCCGGCGGCGATACCGCCCGAACCAGGACCTGCCCGCGGCTGTCCGACAGCATCGAGCACGCGGTGGCAGAAGGTATCCTCCAGCGAGACGTCGCCGGCTGAAGCCGAGGCGAACCGGCCGGCCACCGCGTGGTCACAGTCCTGCGAACCGCTCTTTGACTTCCTCGACGGTCAGCCCGTAGTCCTCCAGTGAATACCGGTGTTTCGGAGCCCGCGCACCGCTCTGGCTCTCGGCGTGGCCGGCTTGCATCGCTTGGCGCGCCTGGTCGGTCAACGTCAATCCGAAGTGCCGGTAGATGCCGGTCACCGTCCCCATCGGGTCGGCTATCAGATCCCGGTAGTCGACGTCGAAGAACTGCGCCGGATCGTAGCGGGCGCGCGCGGTGTTGAACCTCTCCAGGCCACGCGACCAGGTTTCCCTCGAGTCGGCGCCGATCCGCTTTCCGTCGAACGTGGTCGACCATCCCTGTGCGGTGTGCTGTGCCAGGGAGCACATCGAAGCCATGATCGTCTCCACCGGACGATGGGTCTGAATCACCAGTGCGTCGGGATAGGTCGCCATCAACGCATCCAGCGCGAAGAGGTGACTCGGGTTCTTCAGCACCCACCTCTTGTCGGTGTCGTTGAGACCGATCAACTGCAGGTTCCGTCGGTGCCGCTGATAGGTCGGCGTCCAGTCCTGCCGTGACAACCACTTCGCATAGCCCGGAAGGTGGGCCAGCGTCTCATAGGAAACCGAATGCAGCGACTGCCGCAGCAGTTGCCAGCATTCCTCGAGTTCGTAGGCCGCCATGAAATGCAACCCGGTATAGCCCGGATTGTCCGCGTGATGCTGGGTGAACTGGGCATCGAGTTGCCGGTAGAGCGGGTTGGATTCCCAGGCGTCGCGCGGCGGGCGTGGTTGCGGAAACTCGGCCAGCCACATGTGCAGGCCCTGGTGCGCCGGGTCGGCACCCAGCAACCGGTGCAGCGCAGTCGTCCCGGTGCGCACCAGTCCGGTCACGAAGATGGGCCGTTCGATGGCGACGTCCGAATGAGCCGGGAATCGCTTCCAGGACGATTCGGACAGCAGCCTGCCCACCAGCGCGCCGCGAAGAAAAAACCGATTCATCTTGCTGCCCAACACTGTCAGGTCAGCCTCGCTCCGGTAGGAGTCCAGCAGCACCCCCAGCGCCTCGCGGTAATCGTCGTCGTCGGAGCCGAAATCATCGAGCCCGGTCAACTTGGTCGCCGAGGCGTGCAGGTCGTCGACTGTTCCGACATCAGTCCGTTCAGCGGTCACAGTTCCCTCTCCCCATCGCACAGCAAATTCATTTGCTCATAGTCATTTTCGCGAAGACCCGTAGGGCGGCTCACGCGTGGTACTCCCCGCAATTGACATCCAGCGTCTGGCCAGTGATACCGCTGGACAAATCGCCGGCCAGGAACAGAATCGCCGATGCCACTTCGTCTTCGGTCGGCAGTCGCTTCAAGTCGGAGGTGGCCGCGGTCGCCCGATAGATCTGTTCGGCCGTAGTGCCGTATTTGCCCGCTTGATGCTCGAAGTAGCCCTGCAGCGTGTCACCCCAGATATAGCCAGGTGCGACGGAATTGACTCTGATGCCCTTTTCCCCCAGTTCGGTCGCCAACGACTGCGACATCGCCAGCAGTGCTGACTTCGCCATTTTGTAGGCCCCGTACTTGGCCTGGGAATGCCGAATCACCATCGAATTGACGTTGACGACGGATCCGTTCGATTCCGCCAGAGCGGGAGTGAAGCCCTGGATGAGACGTAGTGCACCCAGGGCGCTGAGTTCGATGGCATCGCGGATGTGCTGAAAGGTGGTGCCAGCCAGTGGCTTCATCGATGGCACCCGAAATGCGTTGTTGATCAGTACATCGACCGCGCGATATTCCCGCAGCGCGGTGTCGACCAAGTTGGCCACTTGATCGTCGTCGGTGATGTCGGTGGGCACTGCCACCGCCTTGCTCCCCAGATCTCGAACCTGCTCGGCGACCGCTTCCAGCCGGTCGGCACTGCGGGCCGCAAGCACCAGGCTGGCGCCTTCGGTGGCGCAGCGCCGCGCCAGGGTCGAACCCAGGCCGGGCCCCACACCGCTGATCACCACGACTTTCCCGTCCAGCAATCGGGTCATCCCAACATCCTTGCCGCAATTTGGTTCTGGCGCAGTGCGATCCGCTCTCGCCAGCCGTCGTCGGAAATCCTGTTGTGTTCGAAATACGGCAGTGCGGCCCGTACCGATTCCACGTCCACGCGTTCGACAATCGGTCGATTTTCGGCCGACAGCGGCCCGGACACCCGCTGCCAGCGGAATTGCAGGAAGCCACGTCGGTGCCCCAGGGTTTCAACCCAGTTCGTCACGCCCGGGTTCTGGTCGCTGACGACGATGCGAACCTTTCCATCTGGATCCTGCTGTGCCTGAGCGTTGTTCAACGAGGTTTGATGGTTGATGTAGTCCAGCGAGATGTACCACATACTGCCCAGCTGAAATCCGAGGTAGGGCGCATCGCTGACCGGTACCGTGATCACCAGGGCCTGGTCCGGCGACAACTCGAAGTGACCCGCCGAAGAATACTGGGTGGCCAGCCCTCCGGGTGTGAGCCGAGGCGCCACCATGCTGTTGACCGGGATGTTCAGATAGAACCACTGCGGGAATTGCAGCCACGTCTTGACACGATTCACCAGTTGCTTACCCGCGGTGGCATAACGTTTTTCGATCATCGGGCGGGTCAATGGCGGCGGTGCGGTACCGGCTGTGTCCAGACGGGCAATAGTCACCGTCCCGCGCCGCGCTGCCCAGTCCCCGTACACCTCGCGAATGACCAGCTGCCCCGGACTTGCCGGGCGCGCCCTCCACGCGAAACTGCCGTCCGCGGCAATGTCCAGTTCCCGGTCGTCGAACGCCACCTGGCTGACCGGCACGTTGTCGTCGGTGTACTCGCCGCCGAGGAGCTGGAAACTCAGGTCGGTGGTGGTACCCCGCACGCCCGAGACGACGTAGTCCCGGTCGGCCTGCACACGGGTGCCGAAATAGAGGGTGTCGGGGTTGTCCAGGCCCATCTTGGTGAACGGCCCGGTGCCCGACTGCAGGAACGGATGGTCACGTTCGTAGTCGAACGCCAGGTGCATGCAGCCGGCGACACAGCCGGCCAGGTACTGCAGGCCTTCGAGCAAATCGGCTTCGGTTTCGATGTGCGGGGCCGCAGCGACCAGCCGCTCGGCCTCCGCGATCGCCTCGATCAGGGGTTCCGAACAAGGGGGATCAGCCACGGCTTCGACGGTAGAACGTGTTCCTGTTTTCCGTCAAACGCAAACAATTCCACCCGTGGAGTCTTGGGCCGGCGCACGAAGCCCACTCACCCCGCCATCCACATGAATCAGTCGGGCGCCCCGTGGATGCACGGAGAAATCCTAGGATGACATCTCCTGCTCGCGCTTGATCTCCAGGGCGATGTCGATCAACTGATCTTCCTGCCCGCCGATGAGTTTGCGCTGCCCGGCACGGTGCAACAGCTCGTGTGCCGGAACGCCATAGCGCTCGCCCTGGCGGACAGCGTGCTTGAGGAAGCTGGAGTAGACCCCGGAGTACCCCATGATCAGCGCGTTGCGGTCCAGCAGGCATTCGGCCGGCATGGCGGGGCGCACCACGTCCTCGGCGGCGTCGGCGATGTCGAAGAAGTCGATGCCGGTCTTGACCCCGATCTTGTCGAAGACTCCGATCAACGCTTCGACCGGCGCATTTCCGGCTCCAGCGCCGAACCGGCGCACGCTGCCGTCGATCTGCTTGGCGCCCGCACGCACCGCCTCCACCGAGTTCGCCACCCCGAGCCCAAGGTTCTCATGCCCGTGGAAGCCGACCTGGGCGTCCTCACCGAGTTCGGCGACCAGCGCGGACACCCGGTCGGCGACGCCGTCGAGCACCAGCGCACCAGCGGAGTCGACCACGTAGACACACTGGCATCCGGCGTCGGCCATGATCCGAGCCTGGGCCGCCAGCTTCTCCGGCGCAATCGTGTGGGCCATCATCAGGAACCCGACGGTCTCCAGGCCGAGGTCGCGGGCAAGTCCGAAATGCTGGATGGAGACGTCGGCCTCGGTGCAGTGAGTGGCAATGCGGCAAATAGATCCGCCGTTGTCCTGCGCCTGCTTGATGTCCTCCTTGGTGCCGACGCCGGGCAGCATCAGGAAGGCGATCTTGGCGTCGGTCACCGTCTGGGCGGCAAGGGTGATCAGTTCCTGCTCCGGAGTCTTGGAGAAGCCGTAGTTGAACGACGATCCGCCTAGTCCGTCGCCGTGTGTCACCTCGATGACCGGAACCCCGGCGGCGTCCAACGCGGTCACGATGGCGCGGACTTCGTCCTTGGTGAACTGGTGGCGTTTGTGGTGCGACCCGTCGCGCAGCGAGGTGTCGGTGATCCGGACGTCCCACACCCCTTCGAAGATGTGTCCTGTCATCGCGCGCCTCCCGTCACCGCGAGCACCTCTTTGGCAATCTCCTCGCCCACTTTGGTGGCCGCCGCGGTCATGATGTCCAGATTGCCGGCGTACGGGGGCAGATAGTCGCCGGCCCCCTCGACCTCGACGAAGGTGGTGACGACGTGGTTGCCGCCATTGACCACCGACGGTTCGTCGAACTGCGGATCGTTGAGCAACCGGTAGCCCGGCACGTAGGTCTGGACCTGCGCCACCACATCACGAATCGACGTGGCGATCGCGTCGCGGTCTGCATCCTCGGGAATAGCGCAGAAGATGGTGTCGCGCATGATCATCGGCGGGTCGGCCGGATTCAGGATGATGATCGCCTTGCCCCTCTCGGCGCCTCCGATGGTCTCCACGCCGCGCGAGGTGGTCTTGGTGAACTCGTCGATATTCGCCCGGGTGCCCGGCCCGGCGGAAACCGACGCGACAGAGGCGACGATCTCCGCGTAGGGCAATCCGCCGTGATCGGCCAATGCACGGCTGACGGCGTACACGATCGGGATCGTCGCCTGCCCCCCGCAGGTGATCATATTGACGTTCGGGGCGTCGAGATGGGCATGCAGGTTCGCCGGCGGGATCACCGCCGGCCCCACCGCGGCCGGGGTGAGGTCGATCGCGCGGATGCCCGCGGACTCGTACTTGGGCGCGGCCGCCCGGTGCACGTAGGCGCTGGTCGCCTCGAACACCAGATCCGGTTTCTCCGGCTGCGCCAGCAGCCAGTCGACACCCTCGTGAGTGGTTTCCAAGCCCAGCTTGCGGGCCCGCGCCAGGCCTTCGCTTTCGGGGTCGATACCCACCATCCAACGCGGTTCGAGCCAGTCCGACCGCAGCAGTTTGTAGAGCAGATCGGTGCTGATATTGCCCGATCCGACGATGGCAACACTCGCCTTGGCCGGCATATGAACGCTCCCTGCTTCCTTCGTCGCGACCCGCTTCGCTCGCGGTCACGGGTTCGGCTATTCAAAAGACAAGCGGACCGTGCCCAGCCCGGCGAAATCCGCAACGAACTCGTCGCCCGCACGTGCGTCGACGGCAACCGTGCACGAACCCGGCAGCACGATGTCGCCCTTGTTCAACCGCACTCCGAAGCTATCCACCTTCCGGGCCAGCCAGGCCACCGCGGTGGCCGGATTGCCCAGCACCGCATCGCTGCGGCCCTGCGCGATCACCTCCCCGTTGCGGGTCAGCTTCGCGTCGATTGCCGTGATATCGATGTCGGCCGGCGCCACTCGTGCAGCGCCCAGCACGTAACCCGCCGAGGACGCGTTGTCGGCGATGGTGTCGCACAGCGCGATCTTCCAGTCCTCGATCCTGGTGTCGATCAACTCGATGGCCGGGGCGACGGCTTCGGTGGCGGCCAGCACATCGGCTTCGGTGCAACCGGCGCCTGGCAGGTCCGCGCCCAGGATGAAACCCACCTCGACCTCGACCCGCGGCAGCAGGTACCTGGCCGTCTTGACCGGTGTCTGCTCGAAGAGTTCCATCTCGTCGAGCAAATGCCCGTAGTCCGGTTCGTCGACCCCCATCATCTGCTGCATCACCTTCGACGACAGGCCCACCTTGTGGCCGACCACCCGGGCGCCGCCGGCCACCCGCCGACCGATGTTGGTCAGCTGGATCTGGTAGGCGTCGACGACGTCGATCTCGGGATGCGCAGCCGTCAGCGGTGCCATGGCCACACCGTTTCGTTCGGCGTGCGCCAGGTTCGCGGCCAGCTCGTCACGGGTCGCACCAGCGAGCATTTACCGAATTCCCTTCGCGCTTGTGACCGGGCCGGTAGCGCCCGACCCAAGCAATTCTATAACGTGTTCTACATGCCAGCACAGGAGTACGACGTCGTCGTCGTCGGAAGCGGCGGCGCCGGCATGGTCGCAGCCCTGGCCGCCGCACATCGCGGTCTCTCGACAGTAGTCATCGAAAAAGCGCCACACTACGGCGGTTCGACCGCGCGCTCCGGTGGCGGCGTCTGGATCCCCAACAACGAGGTCCTCGAACGCGCCGGCGTCGAGGACACCCCCGAAGCCGCCCGCACCTACCTGCACGGCATCGTCGGCGACTCGTCGGTCAGCGGTGTCGAACCCGAGCGGATTGACACCTACCTGCAGCGCGGACCCGAGATGTTGTCCTTCGTCCTGGAGCACACACCGCTGAAGATGTGCTGGGTGCCGGACTACTCCGACTACTACCCCGAAGCTCCCGGCGGTCGGGCAGGGGGGCGTTCCATCGAACCCAAACCGTTCAACGCCCGCAAGCTCGGTATCCACGAAGCCGGGCTGGAGCCGGCATACGGCAAAGTCCCCATGAATGTAGTCGTCATGCAACAGGATTACGTTCGCCTCAACATGTTGAAGAGACACCCGCGCGGAGTACTGCGGAGCCTGAAGGTCGGCGCCCGCACCATGTGGGCCAAGACGACCGGCAAAAATCTGGTCGGCATGGGACGTGCACTGATCGGGCCGTTGCGAATCGGCTTGCAGCGAGCGGGAGTTCCCGTCGTCCTCAACACCGCGCTGACCGACCTGTTCGTCGAAGAGGGCGTGGTCCGCGGTATCCACGTACGCGACGTCGATGGCCCACACCTCGGCGAACAACACCTGATCCTGGCCCGCCGCGGCGTGATCCTGGCCTCGGGCGGGTTCGAACACAATGAGCAGATGCGCGTCAAATATCAGCGGGCCCCCATCACCACCGAATGGACAGTGGGTGCCAAGGCCAACACCGGGGACGGCATCACTGCTGGTGAAAACGTCGGTGCCGCACTGGATCTGATGGAAGATTCCTGGTGGGGTCCGACGGTGCCCCTGGAGGGTGCACCCTGGTTCGCTCTGTCGGAACGCAACTCACCCGGCTCGATCATAGTCAATATGTCGGGCAAACGGTTCATGAACGAATCGATGCCGTATGTGGAGGCGGTACACCACATGTATGGCGGACAATTCGGGCAAGGGCCGGGTCCCGGGGAGAATATTCCCGCATGGCTGGTGTTCGACCAGCAGTACCGCAACCGATACATATTCGCGGGATTACAAGCTGGACAGCGCATCCCACGAAAATGGATGGAATCCGGCGTAATAATCCAAGCCGACACCATTGACGAGCTGGCCGGCAAAGCCGGCCTACCGGCCGCGGAATTCGCCAGGACCGTAGCGCGTTTCAACGGATTTGCCCGGTCGGGTGTTGACGAAGACTTCCACCGCGGCGAGAGCGCCTACGACAAATACTATGGCGACCCGACCAATACACCCAATCCAAATCTGGGCGAGATCACCCATGCCCCGTACTACGCCGCCAAGATGGTGCCCGGCGATCTGGGCACCAAGGGCGGCATCCGCACCGATATCCATGGGCGCGCCCTGCGCGACGACGGCAGCATTATCGAGGGCCTGTACGCAGCGGGAAATGTCAGCGCCCCGGTGATGGGCCACACCTATCCGGGACCCGGCGGCACCATCGGGCCCGCCATGACGTTCGGGTATTTGGCCGCACTGCATATTGCCGGGGAGGCCTGACATGCCGATCGACGTCGACGTCGCACTGGCTGCGGAGTTGCAACCGGTCGAATTCTCCTGGACCAGTACCGACGTCCAGCTCTACCATTTGGGCCTGGGGGCGGGATCAGATCCCATGAATCCTCGCGAGCTGCGCTATCTTGCCGACGGCACCCCTCAGGTATTGCCGACCTTCGGCAACGTCGCGGCCTCATTTCACATGACCGACGCGCCCACCGTGCAGTTCCCCGGCATCGACATCGAGCTGGCCAAGGTGCTGCACGCCAGCGAGCGGGTGGAAGTGCCTGCGCCACTGGCTGCTTCGGGTTCGGCGACCGCGGTCACCCGGTTCACCGACATCTGGGACAAAGGCAAGGCGGCGGTGATCTGGAGCGAGACCACCGCGACCGCGCCCGACGGGACCCTGCTGTGGACCCAACGCCGGTCGATTTTCGCCCGCGGCGAGGGCGGCTTCGGGGGTGATCGCGGCCCGTCGGGTTCGGACTCCGCGCCTGACCGCGCCCCGAACCTGGAGCTCTCGATGCCGCTGCTGCCCCAGCAGGCACTGCTGTACCGTTTGTGCGGGGACCGCAACCCGTTGCACTCCGACCCGGAATTCGCTGCTGCCGCAGGATTTCCCCGACCGATCCTGCACGGGCTATGCACCTACGGCATGACCTGCAAGGCCATCACCGACGCGGTGCTGGACGGGGATGCCGGCGCGGTGCGCGGCTACGGTGCCCGCTTCGCCGGGGTGGCATTCCCCGGGGAAATGCTCACGGTCAACGTGTGGCGAGAAGACGGCCGGTTCGTGGCGGGGGTCGTCGCGCCCGCGCGCGGCAACGCGGTGGTACTAGCCGGCGTCGAACTCGTCCCGGCCTGACGGTTGGCTGTTGGCTGTCGCCCCCCACCCCGGCCCGGCACGCCGAGCGTGACACCACAGTCACACTCGCCACCGAACGTGACACCACAGTCACACTCGCCAGCCCCCCACCCCACAGCCCCCCCACCCCACAGCCCCCCCACCCCGCCGAGCGTGACACCACAGTCACACTCGACGCCGAACGTGACTGTGCAGTCACGCTCGGCAGGGGCCGCGGCAGTCAGGTTCGGCGGGACCAGGCCGATCTGACACGCCGAACGATCTCTGCAGGCTCATCGCCGGCAACCACTCGGACTAGCACCCAGCCCTGACGCTCGACCATTTCCTTCCGGCGAACGTCCCACCTGTATTGCCGCCGATCAGTACGATGTTGTTCACCGTCATACTCGACCGCCAGTTTCACGTCGTCCCAGCCCATGTCGAGATAGGCGAACACTTCACCGAATTCATCGCAGACAGGAATCTGTGTCTGCGGGCGCGGAAAACCAGCCCGCACCAGGATCACCCGAAGCCAACTCTCCTTTGGCGACTGCGCCCCTGGATCGACAAGATCCAACGACGTCCGCGCACGCCTGATGCCGCGGCGTCCGCGACATCGTTGCGCGAGCGTCTCGACCTCATGCATTTTCACCTCGCAAGCTCCTGCCACGGCGTCTATCGCCGGAACCGCCGTCAACGTCGGATACCAGCACGCGAGGTCAAGTGCCGTTCTCGCCGGCGTGGTGACCAATATTCCGGCGATGATCTGGACCTCGTCGTCTTCCAGCCTGTCGCCGTGAACATGCAGGCCCGCAGGATGATTACGGTTGCCATAGAGCAGTTCAACGGGCTGCGTGCTGTCCACCCACTTGCTGCCGAGGAGCGCGCACGCGGAAAAGCCGGCGACTATACCGCGGCGGCGCGACCACAACCAGGCCGCTTTCGCCAAGTCTTCCGGGGTCGCATCGGGAACCTTGCCGACGTATACGTCAGGGAACAGTCGGCGGTACCGGCGACGCAATTGGCTATGTGATGCCGCTCCCACCGCAACTGCCTCACTACCTATGAACGGCTCTTCCATGGCGGCAGGGTGCCATGCCTTCCGCGCAACGTCACTTCACCACGACTGCACCTTCGTGCTCGCGGCCACCGCCGTGCGGTACCCCGCCGCATCCCCGCCGAGCGGTACCCCGCCGCATCCCCGCCGAGCGTGACTCCACAGGTACCCTCGGCAGGCAGCGTGACTGCACATTCACGCTCGGCGGCGGGCGGCGGGCGGCGGGCGGCGGCCGGGGCCGAGGCCGGGGGGGTGGGGCAGGGGGCAGGG
>NZ_JBKECZ010000022.1:0-12717 GCF_047975165.1 Mycobacterium sp. | reverse complement strand
CCCGATTCGGGGTTGGCGATCGGCTTCGTGCACAACCGGTTGCTGACGCCCCTGGTGGTGACCGACCACGCCGCCTTCGTCGGGCTGTATGCCCTGACCCGGCGGGCCGTGGCCACGGCCCGTAAGCGCGGGTACCGGCCGGTGCGCTCGATGGGGGCGCCATACTGGGAGGCGGGGGCGGTCGCGGGGTGAGGGGGTAGGCCGCAGCAACGGCTCCGCTGGGTATGAGACGCCAGATAACTCCTCGCGTCTGTGGTCGCGATCACAGGACAAGCGGGAGCGTCGCTCCTGCCATCAAACGGATTATTGCTGGTGACAGCATGTGCCTCGACACCCGGAATCGAGCTTCGACCCGCCGGTTTTGTGGGAAACACTGCATCGGTGTGTGAGAATCTCCTACGCTCACACCAAACAATCGAGTCGCTCGGTACCTGAGGGCCATGTCGTTGTGTCTGCGAACGTGGGCTGGATCGAGTATGTGACAAGAGGGGAGGTGTCGGTTCGCGTGACCAATCAACCGGATAAGCGCATCTGCATTGTCGGTGGTGCAGGACACGTCGGGCTGCCGCTGGCACTGGTGCTGGCCGACGAGGGCTATGCCGTCGACATCTTGGATACCAACTCTGCCGCGTTGCGAACCATTATGGCCGGCAACATGCCGTTCATCGAGAACGGTGCCGAAGAACTGTTGCGGCGGTTGTTACCGACAGGGCGGATATCAGCGAGCACCGATTCCTTGATAGTCGGGAACGCCGACATCGTGATCTGCGTGGTGGGCACGCCGGTCGACGAGTTCCTGACGCCGCAGGCCCACACGTTCTTCCGAATTATCAACGAGATCAGCCCGTACTTCCGCGACGGGCAAACCTTGGTCCTGAGGAGCACGGTCTACCCGGGGCTGACCCAACGTGTCCACGACATGTTCCAGGAACGGGGGATAGGTGTTCATGTGACCTTCTGTCCCGAACGCATTGCACAGGGACACTCGATTCGCGAGTTGCGGCAGATTCCACAAATCATCAGCGGTTTTGACGCCAAAGGCCTGGAAGTTGTCTCGAATCTGTTCTCGAGGATTACCAGCGAAATCATCGAGGTTGAGCCGCAGGAAGCTGAACTGGCCAAGTTGTTCTGCAACAGCTACCGCTACATCCAGTTCGCGGTCGCGAATCAGTTCTACTTGCTCAGCCGCGAGGCGGGACTGGACTTCAACCGCGTGCACCATGCGGCCACATACCAGAACGGGCGCGTCGACAGCCTGCCTCGAGCCGGGTTGGCAGCTGGCCCCTGCCTGTTGAAAGACACCATGCAACTGGCCGCGTTCAGCAACAACAACTTCATGCTGGGTCACTCGGCCATGCTGATCAACGAAGGTCAGCCACAGTTCATCGTCAACATGCTCAAACGGCGCGTTGATTTGCGGGACAAGATCGTCGGCATCCTGGGCATGACCTTCAAGGCTGATTGCGACGACACGCGTGATTCGCTGAGCTTCAAACTCCGGCATTTGCTGATGCTCGAGGCTAAAGAAGTCATCCGGCACGACCCGTTCCTGGAGGGGACGGACTACTATCCGCTGAACACCGTCCTGGAACGTGCCGACGTCATTGTGGTGGGAGTGCCGCATTCCGAGTACCGCGGGCTGCGGATTCCGCCGGGCACGATAATCGAAGACGTCTGGGGATGTGTGGACGAGGGTGGGCAAGTCGACCCCGTCCTGAATGGAACTGATCCGATGACCCAAGAAGCGGAGGCGGCCGCACAGTGAAGGTTCTGGTAACCGGCAGCGCGGGATTCATCAACGGCTATGTTGTCGAGGAGTTGCTCCGCGCCGGACATGACGTTGTCGGTATCGACAACTATTCGAAGTACGGCAAGGTGGTGAAGAGTTACGACGACCACCCCCGCTATCACTTCGTCGAGGGTGATGTCAAAGACGTTGACTTGATGTTCGATTTGGTCGAGGGCTGTGATCAGATGATCGCCAGTGCCGCCCGTATCGGCGGGATCACCTACTTTCATGAGTACGCCTACGACCTGCTGGCCGAAAATGAGCGCATTGCTGCCGCCCACTTCGATACTGCGATCTACGCATACCAGAAGGGCTGGCTCAAGAAGCTCAACGTCATCAGCTCGTCGATGGTGTTCGAAAACGCGAGCGTGTTCCCGACGCCGGAGAAGCACATCGTCGAATGTCCCCCCCCGACAAGCACTTATGGGTTTCAAAAACTGGCCTGCGAGTACTTCGCCCACGGCGCCTACGAGCAATACGGACTGCCATACACCATCATTCGGCCCTTCAACTGCGTTGGCACGGGTGAGCAGCGGGCGCTCGGTGGCCGCGAAATTCCCAGTGGCAACGTCAAGCTCGCGATGAGCCACGTCGTACCGGACTTGATTCAGAAGGTGGCCAAGGGGCAGGATCCGTTGCACATTTTGGGTGACGGCACCCAGGTGCGGCATTACACCTACGGTGGCGATCTGGCACGGGGCATCCGTACGTGTATGGAGCACCCCGCCGCGCTCAACGGCGACTTCAATCTATCCACGCCGGAAGCCACGACGGTGCTGGAACTCGCCGAAGTGATCTGGAACAAGATGCGTCCGGGCGTACCGTTCAGCTACGAAAGCGACCCGCCGTTCGAGCATGACGTGCAATTACGCACGCCCGATGTTCACAAGGCCTCGGAGGTACTTGGCTTCGAGGCCACGACGACGTTGGATACCATGCTCGACGAGGTCATCCCCTGGATTGTGGATGCGGTTGAGACCGGGACCATTTGACCTGCGCCGCAGCTACCCGTAAGGACGACGTAGAGATCGTGAGCAACATCGACCTGGAACACCTGTACCGCAATCGGTTTGGCCACGACCAGCAGGTGCGCTACGCCATCTGGGGTGTGCTGGTTCGAAACTTCTTTCAGGTGTGGATCAGGCGCAGTGACACGGTGCTTGACCTCGGCTGCGGCTACGGCGAATTCCTGAATCAGGTGAGTGCGGCTCGTCGGATCGGCGTCGATGTGAACCCCGACAGTGCCAACATGCTCGAGTCGGGAATCGAGTTCCACAAAGGTCGAGCCGAAGACCTGAGCTTTCTCGGCGACGAGACGGTGGATGTGGTGTTCACCAGCAACCTGCTCGAGCATATGCAGAGCAAGGCGGACGTCGAGCGCACCGTCGCCGAAGTCCGGCGGGTACTCAAACCAGGCGGGCACTTGATCGCGATGGGCCCGAATATTCGGTTCCTCGCCGGTGATTATTGGGATTTCTGGGACCACGGAGTGCCAATCAGTGACCGTTCGCTGATCGAACTACTGGGTGTACTCGGGTTCACAATCGCGGAGACTCGTGACCGTTTTCTCCCATATTCAGCCTGCTGGTCCTTACCGAAATCTGCGCGCCTGGTGCGGCTCTATCTTGGGGTCAAGCCGGCATGGCCGATCTTCGGCAAGCAGTTCCTGATCCGTGCGCAGAAGCCACGACCGGGCACCGAGGGTGAACGTCTGATCAGTGTTGTCATCCCGGTGTACAACGAGGGTGAGAACATTCAAGTCTGCCTTCGGCGACTCACCGAGACCTTGGCGAAGACACCGCACGAACTGCTCGTGTGTTACGACTTCGACGAGGACACCACCCTCACCGCACTTGCCGCGATGCCCGACAAGCCGGCCACCGTGCGGTTGGTCCGGAACTCGTTGGGCAAAGGTGTCGCAAACGCGCTGATTGCGGGCTTCGCGGCGGCGCGTGGGGACGTGGTCGTCACCAGCATGGCCGACCTTTCCGACCCGCCGGCGGTAATTCCCTTGATGGCGGCCAAGATTCGCGATGAGGGTGCAGATATTGTCAGTGGATCGCGCTATATGCCTGGTGGCTCCCAGACTGGAGGACCGCGACTCAAGACGTTGATGTCGCGGACGGCCGGACTGAGTTTGCACTATGTGGGTGGTTTGTCGACGCACGATGCTACAACGAACTTCCGCGGCTACAGCCGCCGTTTTCTCGACCAGGTCCCGATTGAAAGTGTGCGCGGGTTTGAGGTGGGCCTGGAGCTGACGACAAAAGCGCACCTGCATGGCTACCGCATCGACGAGGTACCCAGTAGCTGGGAGGACCGAACCGCGGGAACAAGCAAGTTCGATCTGGTTGGCTGGCTCCCCGCATATTTGCGCTGGTATGGGCTGGCGATGCGGCGGCCGATGATGCGGGGGATCGGCGGCGGACTCGCGACGCTCGGGACCGCACAGGTGGTGCGGCGGTATCGGCGCCGCCAGTCACGGCAGGTTCTCAAACGTTGGAGGTGACGGTCAGAGCCATTCGCCTTCGGCCCACTCAGGTGTATTTTTTGGCCGCGGCGGGTTTCTTGGTTGCCACTGCGGTCCTCCGGGGTCCAGCGATCGGCGATTGGGGCTACCTGGAACCCCGACGAGGCAGAACTCATGGCACAGGCGCATGCGGCGCTCGCCTCGGAGGTTGTTCCGGGTCTCGTGGGAATTGAGGTGGCGGTCCCCCGCTCGTGACCTGCCGGTGTGGTAAGTGTCGGGCGTTCCGCAAGAACAGCACCAGCGAAGGGGGCCACCATGAGGGGCAGTAGTCAGAACAGGCCTGGGAACGCGACCGTGGTCGCGGTTCCAGAGCGCGGCGGTGTGGCGATGGCCGAGATAGCCGGAAACATGCAGGAGGGGTTGCTGGCGCTGGCCGTCGGGGCGGCGTTACCCGGTTGGGCTTGATCCCGTCGGCCAGCGGATCAGTGAAGCCGCCTCTGCCACAAGCAAGTTTGCGGTATCGCGGAAGTTCGTGGCGATGACCGAGACCGCCCTGGCTGAGCTGCTGGCCAAGGACCTCTCCGATCTGGATGTGGTGGCGCTGCTGGTCGACGGTGTGCATTTCACCGAATCGTGCTGCGTGATGGCCCTCGGGATCGACATCGACGGCGTCAAGCACCCGCTGGCGCTGGTGGAGGGCTCCACCGAGAATGCGACGCTGGTCACTGAGCTGCTGGTGGGCCTGCGCGACCGCGGCTTGGACATGACCCGCCCGATGCCGGTCGGCATCGACGGGTCAAAGGCGCTGCGCAAAGCCGTGCTCGACGTCTGCGAGCGCCCGGTCATTCAACGCTGCCAAATCCATAAGGTCCGGAATGTCAAAGACCGCTTGCCGCAACGGCTTCGGTCCATTGTAGGCCGCAGGATGACCGATGCTTATCACGCCGATTCAGCGTTGGAGGCCCAAGCCGCGCTGCAGGCATTGGCCGCCGAGCTCGACCGCACCCACCCCGGCGCTGCCGCATCCCTGCGTGAGGGGCTCGACGAGACGCTGACGGTGCTGCGCCTGGGTGTGCCGCCCACCCTGGCGCGCACGCTGCGCCCGACCAACACGATCGAGTCGATGATCTCGGTGTGCCGCGAACACGCGGGCAACGTCACACGCTGGCGCAACGGCAAGATGGCGCTGCGTTGGTGTGCGCCCGGCATGGCCGATGCCGGCAAGCAGTTCCGCCGCGTCAACGGTCACCTGCACCTGCCAGCGCTGCGGGCCGCACTTGAGCGGGAGTTCGCCGAATCTGTCGGACACGTCGTGCACAATGACCAGGTGAGCGCAGCCTGATGCTCACCGGACCGCTACCGAAGTTCCACGGAACTTGGGAAATCCTCGTCTTCCTGCTAGCGTGATTTCCTCACGAGTCTATCCGGACCTCTTTGAGCTGGTTGTTCAGCACTTTCGCGCGGTCCCCAGCGGCGAGGACTGTGATGGCTGCATGTCCTACGTGCGCGACGACCTTCCCTCGAAAGGGCACTCTGACGGCCGCGACCACCGCATGACGACGCACGACTAAGGAGGTCCGTTGGATTCAGCACCGACGAATGGCGTCGACCCAGACTCGAACTCCGATCGCAGCAGTCACAGCTTTGGCGCGCGAATTCGTATGCGCAGCCTGGCGATGACACCATTTGCTGGTTGGCTGTCAGCGGTGATAGCAGTGGGGACATTGGTTCGCATTCCGCAACTTTTTCACAGGCTGAATGAGATGCATTCCTTCCGTCAAACGCAAACAGCCTATGTAGCACTGGAATACGCGCGCCGCGGTATCAACCCGCTACATACCCCGCTGCCAATATTCGGCCCTGACGCGGATGTGCCGATGGAGTGCCCGTTGCCCCAAGCCGCTGCTGCGGTACTGATTCGTCTGGGTCTCGGCTCCGACGCAGCGATGCGGATCATCGGCCTCATCGGATTTCAGGCCGCAGCTGTTCTATTGGCGGTGCTGGTTTTCCGCTGGCATGGCCGGTTGACCGCGCTTGTCGTGGTGGTGCTCTACGAGTTCTCGCCCTTCGGGTTGGCGTGGGGTGCCGCCGCCCTCATCGACTTCCCCGCTGTCGCACTCGCACTCGGAATGGTTGTCGGCCTCGACTCTTGGTTTCGAACCGCTTCAAACGTCGGGCTGCTGACGGGGTCGATTTGCGCGTGGATGACAGCCCTTGTCAAAGCCACCACTCTGCCCGCATGGTGTGTGCTGGCCGGAGCATCGGCCCTCGCGGTCTACCTGACTACGCGTTCGCTGGGCCGCGTCGCCATGGGAATCCTTGCGGGACCAGCGGTAGCCGTGGCGGTCGCCATGGCGTGGGTTCGCTACGGCGACTCGGTCAAAATTCAGAATCCGTCGACTGTGTTCTTGACAAGTGAAAACCTGCGCCAGTGGAATTTCGGGACGCTGGGTCAACGTTCCCACTGGGCCGAGTACGAGCCCGTTCTGACCAGGATCTCCGATGAGATTGTCGGTTTGAGTTCCGTCCCCCCGCCGTTGCCACTGGCAATTTTCGGGCTGCTGGCGTTCGTCGTATTCGGGATACTAGCGGCCCCCACATGGGTAGAGCGAATTCGCCGAGCTGGGTGGCTAGGTGTCGCCGCAAGTGCGCCAATGTTGTTCTTCAACTTATATCAGGTTCACAGCTACTACCTGATAGCCGTATTCCCGGCGATAGTAGCTGTCATAGGATTGGGAATTGTTGAGGTCGCGCGCCGCATACGCGGCCGATTTGCCGTCGCGCTGTGTGTGCCGGTGGTGTTTTTCAACCTGAATATGGCCCAGAGCTACTTTTGGACAGCCCTGTACCCCGCCATCATTTCGACTGTCACGCTAGGAACAGTTGCAGCTGTTCAGCGACTGCCTAGGCAGGCGAGCCTTGTCGCACTGGCAGGGGTTGCCTTCGTTGTCACCGGTTCCGCGGCACCGCAAAATCTCGGGCAATGGACGGTATCGCCACAACCTGATGCTGGTGGGGAGCGCCTCCGCGCGGCCACCCGCCCAGATGATCTCATCTTGGTCGCCAACTGCGATTGGGACCCGACAACCCTGTACTACGCTGACCGGCGGGGACTGATGTTGACTCGCTTTACCCCCGATGCGTGGAGACGCGCAGACATCAGCGCCTATAGCTACGTGTACAGCTGCGACCCCACCGCCGCTGTCCAGCAGCACCTCCCGCCCGGTTACCGGGTGATTCCTACATCCACGACAGGGTTGCAGCGGTTGGTTCGAGCGTCGGTGCCATGAGCGCGGGGGTGATATCCGTGGCATTGGACCGAACGCGGACGTGGGTGCACACGACAACATGGGGTTCCACCGGCCGGCACCAAGGGCTAGCGGCGGGTGTGGCTGCACTGGTCATTGCCCCGCAGTCGTCGGTAGATGCCCGAATCGGGCTCGACCCATCCTGGGAAGCAGCCAACGCAATGGCATTGGATCAGCACATCGCGTGGGGCCCCGAGGTGGTATTCACCTACGGACCGCTCGGATTCCTGCAGACCACGGCCTACTATGCCTACGGCCAGTCGGTGCTTGCCACCGGGTATCAGTTCATCGTTGTTGCCGGGCTCTTCCTGGGGATTGCCGCGACGTTGCGCCAGCGGTATGCGCCGATGACATCGATCATCGGCGCGTTCGTTGGGACCGGCCTTGCCGCCTTCCTTCAGGTCGGTCACGGGTCAACTTTGGGCATGATGCACCCGGAGTTGGTGATTCTTGCGGCTTTCACCTGGCTAGCGGCTCTGACATTGCAGGAGCACCCTCGACGATCAACGGTTTTCGTCACGTGTGTGGCGCTCGGTGCCGTCGCAGGATTGCAACTGCTGGTCAAGTTCAATACCGGACTTACGGTTCTGATGGTTGCTGTTGCCGGGTCGGTCCTGCTCGGCTGGCGAGCTTGGATGCGCCACTGCGCAACGGCGGCGGCGTTTGCCGTATCCGCCGTGACTTGGTGGCTCGCCGCCGGGCAACGATTGGGAGATCTGCCGGCGTGGCTGAAGTACAGCGGCGCCATCCTGTCCGGATATGGCGAGGCGCAGGCGGAGCCGCTCACCCCGAATGCCCGGCCCGCCATGCTACTGGCCCTGGTATGGATCGTGATGCTCTGTGTGATGTTCGTACACGGCGGTCCGGCAATTCCACGCAATCTAGTACTGCTGGCCGGGCTATTGACCGCAATCACCGTCAAGACCGCCTTCGCGCGGTACGACATTTGGCATTTCAGCGCGCTGCTCGGCGTGATCGCCGTCACCACCGCAATCGTGCCCTCGGTCCGTCTGCACCACCGGATCTATGTGCTGCTCGTGGTTGCGCTTGCATTCTACGTCGTTGCCGGAACACCCCTTGAAGGCCGCTTGTGGCCACCGAACAAGGTGTTCCTATCAGGCGCCGACCGCGTGGTCGGGCTCGCGCTGCCGGGCCACGTCGAACAACGCATTCAACGAGCCAAGGCTGGGCAACGCGCAGCCTACGACGTCCCAAACCGCATTATCGAAGCCATCGGATCCAAGACCGTCCATGTCGATCCCTACCAGACCTCGGTCGTGTGGGCCTACGACCTCGCGTGGCGGCCCGCGCCCATGTTCGCGACCTACTCCGCCTACACCCCCGAACTCGACAAGCTCAACGCGGACACGCTGGCAGACGGGCCTGATTTCGTCCTATCGCGGGTCTCCGGTACCTCACCGGCCATCGGAATCGACAACCGCCTCGCCGTACAAGAGTCTCCCCTGTACTCGCGGGCCCTGCTGTGCGATTTCACCCTGACCGGTGTCGAGAACCATTGGGCGTTGTTCACCCGTTTTCGAACCGGCGCTGTGGGCCGCTGTCGCAGACTCAGGGCGGCAGGGGGCCCGTCGAGATCCCGGCGCCCAGCGCCCCGGGTATGGCGGTCCTGGTGGGGATCGATCTTGATCCGACGATCATCGATCGGCTCGTTCAGGGAAAAATCCTCCCGCTGGAAACCTTCACCGCGGTACTCGACGGGATCAGCTACCGCCTGATCAATGAGAATGCGGCCGAACCGTTCCTTGTCGTCAGCCCCGCGTCGGTTGATGGCACCAATCTCGATATCCACGCCCACACCATCGAGATCGACCGGTCGCGGTCTCTGGGGCAGGGCGATGTGCAAGCGGGATTGCGCTTCTATGAGATGAGGGTGGGGGCTTAGGCGGCGTCATACCGGCGGCTTGATGAGAATTGCCTGCCCGCCGGTCGCCAGTCGCAGGATCTGCAGGCCTCGCTCTTCGGCGAACCGGTCGTAGCCGATCTTCTGTTGGTAATGCCGCGGCCATCCGTAGTCGTCCATGATGACGATGCCGAAGGGGACGATTTTCGGCCAGAAATACTCGAGTGCAGCGATTTCCGGCGCAGTGCAATTCATGTCAAGATGCAGGTAGGCGATCTTTTCGCTGGTGACTTCGTCGAGCGTCCCGGGTACCGCGCCTCGAACCAGCTCTACGAATCCCATCTCGGCGAAGGTGTCCGACACTCGCTCATAGCAGTCGGAATAGTCCATGTAACCCGAATGCGCTTCTTCTTCCGGCGAAAGCTGAGAGTGATCGAACCCCCGGAATGTGTCCAACAGCCAGAAGCGTTTCCCGAGGCGACCGAAATCGGTGTGGGTGATGACGGCCATCGCCGTGCCTCCACGATCGACCCCGCACTCGACAAAGTCTCCGTCGAGTGCAGCGGCGTGATTGGCCGCCCAGCACAGCACATGAATCCGCTAGCGAACATTCCACCTGCCGAACGACCCGGTGGCCTTGGCCGCCGCGTAAACACGCTTGAAATGATCGGTCTTGCGAAAGTCCGCGTTGGTTGTCGTGAAAAGCCCGTCTTCGTAGAAGCTGGAGCGCAACCTCCGCGTCATGAAAAGGGTGTTCGCTATCGGGTGCGGCAGATTTTGAATGAAGCTTCGCATTGGTCTCCTCCGCATTGTTCGCCGACGCCGTTGGCGAAAGCCTAACCGCTGCTCGACCCGCGGCCAGCAAGGCCGGCAACCTACGGGAATCACCTCCACGTCCGCAAAATTCACCGATACGTCGGACAGTTCGGCGATGACGTGGCCTTGATCCGGCCGTCGGGCCGAGTTGTCGTGGTGGGCTGGCGCGGTCATCCCACGTCGGGGTGATTTCCCTGTTCGGATGGAATCTCGGCGCTGGCCCAAGGGATGCCGATGACGTCGATCGGGTCACATCAGCGTGGTCCCGTTCACGAAAGAGGTCCATTGGTCAATCCTGAGAACTACATTAGATATATGGCTGTGCTGAGTCGCCCGGCGATCTCAGTGGTAGCACCGTGCTTCGACGAAGAAGAGGTCCTGCCGCTGTTCCTGAGCCGGGTTGGAGGAGTGCTGGACGAATTCGGTGGTACCAGCGAAATCATCCTGGTCGATGACGGTTCCCGCGACCGGACCTGGGAGATCATCGAAAAGGCGGCGGTGGAGAATTCGCGCGTCGTCGGTGTTCGGCTGATGCGCAACCACGGACACCAGCTTGCGCTCACCGCCGGGCTGAGCGTGTGCCGTGGGGAGCGAGTGCTGATCGTCGACGCCGACCTGCAGGATCCGCCCGAACTGTTGCCCGAGATGATGACTTTGATGGATGACGGTGCTGACGTGGTCTACGGGCAGCGCCGTCGGCGCGAAGGTGAGGGACTGTTCAAACGTGCAAGTGCTTCGATCTTTTATCGGACGATCGGCCGGATGACCGAAATCCACATCCCCAATGACACGGGTGATTTTCGGCTGATCACTCGCCGTGTGTTGGACCTGCTGATCGCCATGCCGGAGCGCCACCGGTTCATTCGCGGCTTGGTGTCGTGGATCGGCGGCAAGCAGGTGCCGCTGGTGTATGATCGTGACCCGCGCGCCGCAGGTGAGAGCAAGTATCCGCTCTCCAAGATGGTGCGGTTTGCGATCGACGCCATCACTGCGTTCTCGATCGTGCCATTGAAGCTATCGGTGATACTGGGCTGGGTGATGGCCCTGGTCGGATTCGGCGCCGCCATCAACTCGATTCGAGGCGCGCTGCTCGGGCAGACGGTTCCCGGCTGGAGTTCGCTGATGGCCATGATCGGTCTGCTTACCGGCATGCAGTTTCTGTTGCTGGGCATTATCGGCGCCTACCTCGGCAGGATGTACGACCAGAGCAAGGGGCGGCCACTGTTCCTGATCCGCGACATGGTGGGAGGCCCCGGCTGGTTGGCCGCAACTGCCGATCAGGCGCGCGGGACCCCGGACGCGGTACCCGACGGTTCGGGCTAGCGGGCTGTCGATGACTTCGGATGCCTTTGCGGGGTGCGACGAGCACCCTCATCCACCGGCCGGTATGGCCGGCCCGCCTGGCCCGCTATTCCGGCTGATCAGGGATCAGCGCATCGCCTTCCTGATCGTAGGAAGCATGAACACCGCAATCGGGGCCCTGTGGTTTGTGCTGTTCCTGTGGCTGCTTCCCGCAGGCGCCGCTGGGTACCTGAGCGCTCTGATCTGCGCTCACATTTGCGCGGTGTTGTGTGCGTTCGTCCTTTATCGCAGGTTCGTATTCCGGGTGACCGGCCATGTGTTGCGCGACTTGGCGCGATTCGAACCGGTCAACCTGTCGACATTGTGTTTCAACTTCGCTGTTCTACCCGTATTGGTGGAAGTGATCGGCTGGCCGGTGCTGCCATCACAATTCGCTATTGCGGGCGTTACCGTGGTGTACAGCTGGTTCGCTCATCGCGGCTACTCCTTTCGGCGTGGCGCCGCTGAACTTGAGGTGCCCGAGCCCGAGCAACTATCGCCGTGACGCCATTGGTATCGGTTGTCATTCCGGCTTATAACAGCGTCGCCTACATTGCAGCGACAATGGAATCCATTCTGGGGCAAACCTTTACCGACTTCGAACTGGTGGTTTCCGATCACAGCTCGACCGATGGGACCTGGGAGGTGCTGCAGCAGTTCGCGGCTGATCAACGAGTTCGCCTGAGCCGCTTGCCTTCCGGCGGCGGAGCGCCCGCGAACTGGAACGCGGTAACCGGCCGTGCTGCCGGCGAGTTCGTAAAGTTGGTCTGCGGCGATGATCTGCTGATGTCGGACTGCCTGGCCGAGCAGGTGGCTGCGTTGGAGGCACACCCGTCGGCGGTGATGGCGGCGAGTCCCCGGGACGTTATAGATGCTGCGGGCACACCGGTGCTGCGGAACCGCGGGTTGGCCGGACTGCGCGGGGAGGTCCGCGCCGTGGACGCAATACGGCGTGACATTGCGGCCGGTACCAACATCTTCGGTGAGCCGGGTTGCGTGCTGTTCAGGCGCGAAGCGCTGGTTCGCGCCGGCGGCTGGGATGGCAGGTTCCCGTACCTGATCGATGAAGCTACCTACTGCGCAGTGTTGCACCGAGGCAATCTGGTCGCTGTGCCCCGCACGCTCGCCGCGT
>NZ_JBKECZ010000021.1:0-5194 GCF_047975165.1 Mycobacterium sp. | reverse complement strand
GTCTTGCCGAAGGGATTTGTGTATTACCAACTTTCACAACAATACTATTATCAGCTGAAGTTTTTCCGTTGGAATCAATAATTTTATTCATTCTTTCAACTCAATCATTACCTGGAGTAGTTACTATATATTTTCTATTTTCTTCAGAGTTAGATCATTCTCACAAGTTATCAGGTTTATTAATTTGTGCCATAGGAGTATCTCAAGAGTTGAATGTTGTACCGTTAATAATAACTTCACCTGAAGCAGCATCACTTGTCATTTGATCGTATTGTTCATTTGATATGTTTGGATTTTTAATTCCTGAATTAGGATCCATTAAAATGATGTATTGTTGGTTAGTTTGAACAGCACCTTCATCACCAACATTTGCCTTTTGTGTATCATATATGAAATAAGAATTTGAAGCTTTGAATCCACCTGATAATGAATCATCAGATTTACCTTTTACAACTCAAACATTTTCAAAGAATGAAAAGTCATTATTTCATCTTTTTATTCCTTGAACTTCTCCACCAGAGAAATAATCATTAATATCACCATGGAAGATAAGTGGTCCTTTTCCGGCAGTGAATATTTTATACATTCTACCTGCAACTATTGGATCGAATCAAAGATCATAAATTCCAATATGGAATTGTCCATTACCTGGAGTACTATTACTAGCACCAGCACCGAAGTATCCAGCTTCATCTTTATGCTCTATAGCATCATTTCATAACCTAAATTTATTATAGATCTCCCCTGACATTCAAGAATGCATATTTACTAATTGGTTGTTTACAGTCTTTGGATATACACCATCAATTATTAATGGATCTGATACTAAATAATCTTTGTCATTTTCTACATTCTCTAAATAATTTGTAGAGTTAAGTTCACTAACCCTATTAAAAGTAATTGGAGTACCATTTGAATCTAAACCAGATATAGAAGCATGTAGCATAAAAGAACTATATGTAACAGCTACAAAAGCAGCATTACTAGGTTGTACAGGCTCAACAGCATACTGAATAGTTAGTAATGAACCAGATTCATCATTTTGTAATAATGAAGAGACACCAGAAGTTAATGTAATCTTTGTATTCATTATTGTGTTATCAGAACTTAAATTATCAGTTACAGGTTCTACCTTAGACACCATGAATATCTTGGAGTTAGTTACTTTTAAACCATCACTTGTTGTAGTGGTATTTTCCCTTATATCTTCAAATGAAAAGTAATCAACAAGATCTGATGCTTGATACACACCTTGGATTTCAATTTCTAATGTCTCTACAGTTTCCATTCAAGAAATTGTATTATTACCTTTTATTTGTGATTCTAATGGTTTTTGACCAGCACCAAGTAATTTACATTTTAATAATCCATTAGATGTAGAAAGTCTATCATTAACAACAATAGGAATAATAAATTGTGTAGAAGTATTATCCTTTATTGTTGTATTAAGAGTATTTTGTAATTCTGTTACTTTAATACCTTCACCTTCAATATTACCAGTAGAACCTAGCAAAGGTTTGAAAGCATATAGATCAACTGTGAAGTATTCTTCATCTTGATTCATTATTAATTTATTAAATTTTTCTTTTGTTTTTGGAGAAAATTTTTTATCTAATCTTGGCATATTATTCTTCCAATCTCCTTGCAGTTCCTTTTATAGGTTTTTGATCATCTTCTAGAGTTTCTTCTGTTAGATCATCTTCCATATTTTGTTTAACTGATTCTTTCTCATCATCAATTATCTCTCTCACACTTTTTGCTTCTGTGTATGAGATACCTTTATATCTTGCTATTGCCGCAGTTCTTTCTTCGAATCCTGCTTCAACTGCTTTAATTAAATTATCAATCATATCAATTTCTTCTTTAACATCAAGTCTTTGAATTTCAATTCCATCTTTATGATCAATTTCTAATCCTAATAATTTTCCTAATACTCTTAAGAATCTTTTTGCATTAGCTTGGAATAATGAAATCTTATCTTCCATAGAAGCTAATTCTGAATCTCTAATTTGAGATACTTCTAGTACAGACTTCTGAGCACTATCAGTATCATCCGCTCCAGCAAATCCTGCTTTGTATAGAAGTGCGGCAAATGAATCCTTAAATGACTTCATTGCATCAGCAATCATTTGTGTGTTTGGTTGATAGATACTTACATTATCAGATCCATTCTCAATTGTCATTGCAGCTTCAATTTGAATTAATGAAGAATCAATAAGTTGATCAGCCTTATCTTCTTTTTGTTCTAGGTCTCTAAGTTCTGATCCTTCTTCTGTTCTTAATACAATTTTAGGAGTTGATAATCTCATTGTCTTTACTAGATTAACATACGAATGATCTAGTAATTTGATTTCAGGTTTAGCATCATGTAGATCATCCACATAGATTAACTCTCCATCAGTATCAGTAGTTACTCTATTTCCAATTTCAAATATTGTAGTTTCATCCATTGTATCCACAATTGGTTCTATATATATACCTTCATAAATTCTTAATCCAGATGTAGAAATCTCATCGTATTCTGACTTATTGAAAATGTCATCATAAGTACCTTTAGTGTCTTTATCAACTTTCTTAATAGTTCTAATGATTGATCCTTTTCTGTGTGTTTCATAAATTCAATAATTCCCTAATGTTCCTTTAATAACTTTGTTATATGTAGTTGCTTGAATGATTCTATCTGAAGAATCCTTTACAATATTGAATACATCATTAGTTACTACATGCTCTCATTGATCATTAATCTTTGAAAGTATTCAATATGTCTTACCTAATGATGAAGTTAGATAGAATGTCTTTTTAAGTTTAAGCATGAAGTTAGAATCTTCAATTCACTTTAATAATTCTTCTCTAGTTAAATCATTAGCAGCATTTATAATTGGTTGGTGTGCCGATAATTTCTTTTGGTTTAAACCAGCAATTTGACTTCTCACAAACCTTGAAGGTAATTCTTTATCTTTAACGTGATAGTCATGTATATAGTATTTATTTTCTTCTGACATGTTGTCCCCTTTTTTATAAAGCTTTAAAAGCTTTGTTTCTTAAATTTCTAGAAGCTTTCCTTGTTGTTCTCTTTGTTAAATTTCTTATTGACTTTGTAACAAATACTTCCGGAGTAAATATTGCTTCTGATATATCTACTCCAATTGAGAATACTTTCTTACCTGTTCTAAAGAATTTACCTAATCCTAATTCTTTCTGAACAAAGTTTTTAGATCTACTTGCATAATTGGATACTAAGTTTTTTGGATTTTTAGCAAGTCTTTGGAATTTTTCCGCTTGTTGGAAATGCCTTTTGATATCTTCAGGAATATATTTATCTTCCAACATATCCTTAACTCCACCAATACCTTCTTTTACAAATGTCCTTAATGCATCATTCAATTCTGAAGTTGCATATTTAAATGATCCACCACCATGATTAGATGCATTAGGTAATAAAGCGAAGTTCTCGATATAGTAATCACCAGGTGATATTGCTTTTTCGAATCCTAGTATAGTTCTTGTTTCTATTCCATAAATAGTTACACTTGGTTTACCACCAGGATTGGAAGGACCGCTTGTTGTATTTGGATCAAAGTGAACAGACATGATCCATGTTCCATATCTATATCTATTAACATTGAATCCTAGTATTCATTTACTTTCCAATTCATGGAATCCTTCTTGGATCCTTCTAACAGATCCAGTGTTGGATTCGTCTACTTCCAGATCTAAAAATTCTAAATTATTATCATCCATAATTATATTATAAAAGAAAAGAGCCCTTTAGGCTCTCAAAGATTAATCTTTATTTTTTTGTGTTTGCTTTTGCTTCTGCATCAAGTTTTGCAACTTTTGCTTCTAAGTCTGCTGTCTTTGCTTTTTGCTCAGCAAGTTTAGCATTTTTTTCAGCTCTAGTAGCAACCTTACCTTTTAATGCTCCTGCTCCTGCTGCTGTGAATGATCCTAGTGTTACTAGTTCAGGTGCAATTAATACTGCATCGAAGTAATGTCATCCTCTAATAAGTCTAACGTCATCTGAATCTTGAGTTCATGTTTTGATCTTAGTAAACATAACTGTTTCTGAAGGTGTACCAACCATATTGATTGGTGACACTAAATAGTTATCAACAGGAATGTATTGGTTAGAAACAACCTTCGCTCCTGCGATATGAGTTAATGTACCATTTTCAAATTGTGTGAATTGAAGATTTGATCCTGCTCCTGCTTCTGTTTGAGCATTAGTTAGTTCAGCGATTGTTTTAGGATGTAGGTGAATGAAGATTTCTTCTGGTGCAAAAGATCCCCTTTGACCTGTGAAGTATTTTGCTGCTTCTGCAGTTCAATTTTCTTCTGTTTCATTAATTGCAAAGTAATCAGTAACTACTGATTTAAGAGCGATGAATTTATCTAGAGCAGTTGTTGCTGCTGAAGAATCAATTGATCTAACATCAGTGTTAGTTAAAATTTTGTTTGCTTCTTCATTAATCTCTGCTTTGATTAAAGCATCAGCAACTTGTCTTGAAGTAAATTTTGCAAAATCAATTCCACCCATTTGAATAACATCTGAGTCAGTGAATGAATATGCAGCTGTTTTGAATGGTGCACTTACAGTTAATTCAACTTTAATTGTTGAAGCTCCATCAGTATAATCATATGAAGAGTTAGTTGGCTTTGCCGCTTCTCTTTCAGGTAGATCAAGTCCTAAGACATTGTGGAATATGTAATGTCCACCATCTCCCATAGGGATAGCTTCTTGTGGGTGTGCTCTTAACGCAAGGAATGGGTTAGTAGCAATTCTTTGTTCGTGTGCATAAACTTGAATAACAGTCGCTGCATCAATGGAGTTACCCGCTCCGTCATTTATGTATTTTATAGACATAATTATTTTCCTTTCTTTTTATATTACCTTTTGTTTAGTAATTCTTGAACAACAGGATGATCCTTTGTGATCTTCTCATGTTCTTCTTTTTTAGTTTGTTCTTTCTCTTTTGTGTGAATTTTATTTTCTTTTATTGCGTTTTTAATATTCCGAGAGATTTGTAGTCATGACTTTGCTTTTTCAAGGTCGCCATCACTAAGTTCTTTAAGTTTTGAAATTTCTTCTTCCTTAATGTTTAGATTCATGTTATTAATTGCTTCTTTGAAATTTCTATCAGAGTTTTCTTTTTCTAGTTGGGTTAGTCTTTCATCTTTTTCTTTGATTGTTTTT
>NZ_JBKECZ010000020.1:0-5392 GCF_047975165.1 Mycobacterium sp. | reverse complement strand
TTTAAATACCATCTGGGAGGGGCCGGAGACCTTGCCGCTACCAGTCGAAATCGAGGATCCGCAGCGATGGATAGACCGGGTGCTGTAGCCCAGTTACAAAGGGCTGCAGAAGAATTCGCGCGTATCAAGCTCGATTGCACCGATCGGTGGTCGGTGGGACTGTCCGGTGGACCCGATTCGCTGGCCTTGACCGCGGTTGCTGCCCGCTTACGCCCCACCACGGCGTTGGTGGTAGATCACGGCTTGCAGCCCGATTCGGCAGCTGTTGCCGAAACCGCGCGACAGCAAGCGATTTCGTTGGGATGCGTGCACGTCAAGGTTCTTCGGGTTCAGGTGGATCCACCGTATGGCGTCAAAGGGGGGCCGGAGGCCGCTGCGCGCACGGCGCGCTATTCCGCGTTGGACGTGCATCGCGAGGGCCCGGTGTTGCTGGCGCACACACTCGACGACCAGGCCGAGACGGTTTTGCTGGGTCTGGGCCGCGGGTCCGGGGCACGATCCATCGCCGGGATGCGCCCGTACGATCCCCCCTGGTGCCGGCCGCTGCTTGCGGTGCGGCGCGCCGTGACCATCGCCGCGTGCGAGGAGCTGGGCTTGGCAGTCTGGCGGGATCCGCACAACGACGACCGCCGGTTTACCCGGGTCAGGCTGCGCACCGAGGTCCTCCCGCTGTTGGAGGATGTGCTCGGCGGCGGCGTCGCCGAAGCTCTGGCCCGCACCGCGACCGCGTTGCGCGAAGACAGCGACTTTATCGATGGGGCCGCCGCCGAGGTCTTGCCGGAGGTCTCGGTTGCCGACGGCCTGGATGTCGGAACACTGAGCACGTTGCCAGGGGTGTTGCGACGCAGGGTTATTCGTGGCTGGCTACTGGCCGGCGGGGCGACCGGTCTCACAAGCAAACACATTCGCGGAGTAGACCGGCTGCTCACCGGCTGGCACGGTCAGGGAGGGGTGGCCGTTGGCTCCGAATTGCGAGGCCAGCGGGTTTTCGCCGAGCGACGTGCCGGCGTGCTGAAGATGCGCCGGGAGGCGACCTGAGCTCCGCGTTGGTTGTTGACGGGCCGGCGTGGCAGGCTGTGCTGGTGACGGTGGAGCTGTACCCGGGCGATATCAAGTCGGTGCTGCTCACCCGGGAGCAGATTCGGGAGCGGATCGCCGAACTGGGCCGGCGGATAGGCGAGGATTATCGCGATTTGGCGGCCACCACCGGGCAGGATCTGCTGTTGATCACCGTCCTCAAAGGCGCGGTGCTGTTCGTCACCGATCTGGCGCGCGAGATTCCACTGCCCACCCAGTTCGAGTTCATGGCGGTCAGCTCCTACGGTCATTCGACGTCGTCGTCGGGGGTCGTGCGGATCCTCAAAGACCTCGACCGCGATATTCACGGCCGCGACGTTCTGATCGTCGAGGATGTCGTGGACTCGGGTCTGACGCTGTCGTGGCTGACGCGCAACCTGCACAGCAGGAATCCGCGCTCCCTACGGGTATGCACGCTGCTACGCAAACCGGATGCGCTGGCTGCCGCTGCCGACATCACCTACGTGGGCTTTGACATTCCCGACGACTTCGTCGTCGGGTACGGACTCGACTACGACGAGCGCTACCGCGACCTGCCCTATATCGGAACGCTGGACCCGCGGGTTTATCAGTAGCTAACGCAGTTCCCAGACGGCGGTCACCGACAAGCTCACCGTTTGCTGGCCGGGCTCCAGCGGAACCGCCAGTTCGGCGCGCAGTGCCGGACCGTCTCCGGGATAGGTTGTCGGGCCGGTGGCTTCGGAGAGGGACAGCACGTTGCCCAGTTTGAGACCGGCGAGCCGGGCATATTGCTCGGCACGGTCCTTGGCGTCCTCGAATGCTCGGGCCCTGGCGTCGGTGACCAGCTGTGAGTCGTCGGCGATCGAGTAGTCGACCGAGGCGATCCGGGTGGCGTCGCCGCCGGTGCTGACGATCAGAGCCAGCAGTGTCGACGCGGTGTCGGTGGGGTGGATCTTGATCTCGATCCCGTTCTCGGCACGATAGCCGGTGATTGTCGCGGGCCCGGCAGGATCGGGGGTGCTGTACTGGGGACGCAGGCTGACCTGCGTGGTGCGGATGTCCTTGCGGTCGAGCCCGGCGTCGATCAGCGCGTCGATCACCGCTTCCTGACGTTCGCCGGTCTGATTCATCGCGGTGGAGGCGTCGTCCGCGGTGAACTCGATCGTGACGTTTGCCCGCAGGGTGTCCGGGACTCCCTGGACCTGCCCGGTGCCGTTCACCGTGACCTGGCGGGTAGTGGTTCCGGGCGCCGGGGCCGCTGTGCGGGAATCACACGCTGTCAACGTGAGGAGCGTCAGGCAGGCGGTCGCCGAGGCGACCGAACTGCGGACGAGTCGTGGTGTGCTGCATCGAAACCGCATGACCGGCACCTTAGTCGCCCCCGCGCACAGCCGGTCAGCCCGACTGGGTTCGGCCGGGGATATGTCGAGATGTTGCGCGGGAGATGAATAGTTATCTACCCCCTAGTGAACAACCTGTGTGAAGCCTGTTTTCGGGCTCCTCGGGGTGTCCGAGGTGGCATAGGCTGCCGCTGGACAGCCGATCGACGAAGGTGTCATCGATAGCTGGAAGCCGATGCTCTGACAAGACGTCGAAGGAGGACGTGTCATGTCGATCATGATGGCCGAAACTGACGAATTGGCCGACGCCGCGGGGGAGCTGTGGTCGATCAACGCGATGCTGCGCGCCGGGAATTCGGCTGCGGCGGGCCCCACGACGGCGGTGATGCCGGCAGGGTCGGACCTGGTTTCGCTGTTGACGGCGTCGCAGTTCGTCAAGCACGCAGAGGTTTACCAGACGATCAGCACCCAGGCTGCGGCAATTCAAGAGCAATTGGCCGCCACACTCGGGCTGAGCGCCGGTTCGTATGCGGTAACCGAAGCCGCCAACAGGGCGCTGATCGGATAGCGGCGAATCATGGATTTCGGACTGTTGCCGCCGGAGATCAATTCGGCGTTGATGTATGCCGGGGCCGGATCGGGGCCGATGCTGGCCGCCGCCGCGTCCTGGGAGGGTCTGGCAGCCGAGCTGCAATCCGTGGCATCTGCTTACAACACCGTTGTCGGCAACCTGATGGACGGGCCGTGGCGGGGGCCGTCCGCAGCCTCGATGGCGACCGCGGCCATTCCGCAGATCGCCTGGCTGAGCACCACCGCGGAGCTGGCACGGGAAGCCGGGGCGCGGGCTGTGGAAGCGGCGGCCGCCTACGAGGTGGCGTTCGCAGCGACCGTCCCGCCGCCGGAGATCGCAGCCAATCGGGCGCTGCTGGCGGCCTTGCTGGCCACCAATTTCATCGGCCAGAACACTGGGGCGATCGCGGCGGCCGAAGCCCAGTATGCGGAGATGTGGGCGCAGGACGCGGGGGCGATGTACGGCTATTCGGGGGCTTCGGCGCAGGCTACGTCGTTGGCGCCGTTCGCTCCGGCACCGGCCGCGACAACGGTGAACGGGGTGGGTGCTCAGCTCAGTGCGACAGCCGCCGCGACCGGTGCGGCCGCCAGCGCTCAGAGTGTGTCCGCGGTGCCGGACGCGCTGATGGCACTGGCCGGTCTGACCGACGGTGTGCCCTGGCTCCAGGATCCGCTGGCCGTGCTGGGTGTCACCGAGACCGCCTGGAACGTCAACGGCGACGGCATTGTGGTGGCCGGAGCCCTCGGCGACGTGTTGGAGGCGGTCACCGGCTCGGCGACCCTGGATGCGGGTTCGCTGATCGACGGATACGCCGAGATGATCTCCCCCATCAGGTTGTTCGCCACCACGTTCCAGACGATGCAGGGCATCGGGACCAATTTCGGGACGATGAGTCAGGGTGCGGTCGACGCGGCCGGAGCTGCGGCCAGGGCGTTGCCGTCGGCGTTGCCGTCCGCTCTGCCCAATATCGGCCAGTCCATCAGCGGGGCGGTTGGTCAAGCGGCGTCGGTCGGGGGCCTCAAGGTGCCGGCGGCTTGGGCCGCTTCGACCGCACCGGTGAACCCGGTCAACGTCGCGCTGAGTACTGTCGGCGGTGCCGCGGCGGCCGAGCCGGGTGCCAGCGCCTTCGGTGGCATGCCGGTGATGTCCGGCGCAGGCGCGGCGCGCGGCGTGTCGAACTTCGCGGCCCCGCGCTACGGCTTCAAGCCGACCATGATCGTGCAGCCACCGTCGGGCGGTTGACGATCTACAACTGTAGAACCCGGCTGCGCACTGGTGTTCCGGGCCGGTCTGGTTCGGCGGTGCGATCCGATTCGACGGCCGTGCCTCAGTTGTCCCGGTTGGCCTGATCAGCCCGGTCTGGCCGGTCAGACCTGCTTTTCCGGCAGGCCCCGGCTGCCCCGGCCTGTCTGGTCTGCCCAGCCTGCCTGGCCTGCCCGGTTTCTCCGTCGTCGTCTTCCCCTGTGTTCCCGGCATCCTCGCGGGTGAAGTGTCGTTCGGGGTGGTGGAAGTTGTTGACGCGGGGTTGGTCGGTGTCGAGGTGTGGGGGTGGGATCCATTCGGTGTGGCCGCGGCTGTTTTTTCGGGTGGTCCAGCCGTTTTCTGCCAGGCGGTTGTGGGGGCCGCAGGCCAGGGTGAGGTCGTTGATGTCGGTGCGCCTGGTTTTGGTCCAGCCGGTGACGTGGTGGACTTCGCAGTGGGCGGCGGGGGTGTCGCAGCCGGGTTTGGTGCAGCCGCGTTCGCCGGCGTGCAGGACCAGGCGTTGGAATTCTGAGGCGAAGCGTTTGGTGTGGTAGAGCGCTTTGGGTTTTTCGTCCTCGAAGACGACCAGGTAGCAGCGTTGGAAGCTGGCGTAGTGGAGCAACTCCGAGATCGGTAGGCGGGTGCCGGTGGAGGTCAGGCCGGTAGGGCTGGGGCTGGGACTGGGACTGGGGCTGGGGTTGGGACTGGGACTGGGGCTGGGGCTGGGGTTGGGGCTGGGGTTGCCGGTGGCGTGGGCGGCGGCGGCTTCGAGGTCGGTGATGGTGGTAGTGACGATGACGGTGACCGGTAGGCCGCGGTGGGTGCCGAGGTCCCCGGTGGCCAGCAGTTGGCTCAGGCGGGCCTGTCGCGCGTCGTGGTTGCGTTGGGCCGGGCTGCGGGTGTCACGGCGGGCGGCTTGGGGGTCGTCGCCGGCCCCTGACCCAGCCCCGGCCCCAGCCCCGGCCCCCGCGCCCTGGCCGGCTCCATCCCCGTTCCCCGTCTGCTCCCCGTTCCCAGCCCCAGCCCCAGTCCCGTTCCCGTCCCCGTTCGGCCCCGCGCCCTGGCCCGCCCCGGTCCCGGTGCCGGCCCCAGTTGCGGTCTTGTCGGCGGGGTTGTTGATGCCGGGGGCGGCGTATTTGGCGCACAGGGCTTCGATGGCGGCCCGCAACTGCGGGGTGATTTTGCCGGTGATGGTCGACAT
>NZ_JBKECZ010000019.1:0-2024 GCF_047975165.1 Mycobacterium sp. | reverse complement strand
TCGCCCGCCGCCCGGCCGCCCGCCGCCGGGCCGTCCGGCGCCCGGCCCGCACCCCGGCCCGACCCGGCCAGGTTAGGCTAGCGAACAATGTCCGAGCTGCGCTCCGTCCTGCTGCTGTGCTGGCGCGACGTCGGGCACCCCCAAGGCGGCGGCAGCGAAACCTACCTGCAGCGTATCGGCGCCCAGTTGGCCGCGGACGGCATCGGCGTCACACTGCGCACCGCGCGCTATCCGGGCGCACCCCGCCGCGAAGTCATCGACGGTGTGCGCCTCAGCCGCGCCGGGGGCCGCTACACCGTCTACATCTGGGCCGCGGCGGCGATGGCGCTGGCCCGCATCGGACTGGGGCCGCTGCGCCGCGTCCGGCCCGACGTGGTCGTCGACACCCAGAACGGGCTGCCGTTCCTGGCCCGGCTGATCCATGGGCGCCGCGCGGTGGTGCTGGTGCATCACTGCCACCGCGAGCAGTGGCCGGTGGCGGGCCCGGTGCTCTCCCGGATCGGCTGGTTCGTCGAGTCGAGGGTGTCGCCGCGGCTGCACCGGGGCAACCAGTATGTGACGGTGTCCCTGCCGTCGGCACGGGACCTGGTCGATCTCGGGGTGGATGCGAAGCGGATAGCGGTGGTGCGCAACGGTCTCGACGAGGCTCCGGCGCCGACGATGTCCGCGCCCCGGTCGGCCGCGCCGCGAGTGGTGGTGCTGTCCCGGCTGGTGCCGCACAAGCAGATCGAAGACGCGCTGGAATCGGTGGCCGAGTTGCGGCCGCGCATACCCGGGCTGCATCTCGACGTCGTCGGCGACGGGTGGTGGCGCGCGGTCCTGGTCGACCGGGTACGACAACTCGGCATCGCCGACGCGGTGACCTTCCACGGTCACATCGACGACCTCGCCAAACATCATGTGCTGCAAAGCGCCTGGGTGCAGTTGCTGCCCTCGCGCAAAGAGGGGTGGGGCCTGGCAGTGGTCGAGGCCGGCCAGCACGGCGTGCCGACCATCGGCTATCGCGCATCCGGCGGATTGGGCGACTCGGTGATCGACGGCGTCACCGGCATCCTGGTCGACGACCGGGCGGCGATGGTCGACCGGCTCGGCGAGTTGCTGTCCGACCCGGTGCTGCGCGACCAGCTGGGCGCCAAAGCCCAGGCCCGCAGCGTGGAGTTCTCCTGGCGCCAAAGCGCGGAGGCCATGGGTACGGTGCTGGAGGCCGTGCGCTCTGGGCGCCTTCTCAGCGGCGTGATCTGACGGTCGCGCCGGCGCCCCCGACCACCAGCAACACCAGCCAGCCCAGATGCGCGGCCAGCGCGGCATCGCGCACCCCCGCGGACGCACCGGGCGTCTGTCCGCCGACCCGGTAGAGCGCGATCCGGCGGTCGCGGTAGGCCCGTGGCAGCCGGGACACCGTGCGGTTCGCCGCGCCCATGTCCCCGGGGGTGTCCGATTCGACGACCAGCCAGGACACCCCGGCCGCCGCCAGCTCCGACGGTTCGGCACCGGCCAGCAATAGCCGCCGCACCGTCCGGGCACGATCGCCCTCCCCCGGCACCGTGATCCCGGCGATGACCAGGTCACCCGTCGTCAGCACCTCGGCACGAACCCAGCGCGGCAGCGGGTCCAGCACCGGCGCCGCACCCGACCAGTCGAATCGTCGCATCGTGCCGGACGGCAGCACGGCCACCGATCCCGGGCGACCCGGCTCGGCGTTGATCCTGGCGGCGACCCGCGCCCATCCGGGCGGATAGTGCACCGCGGTTACCCGACCCCAGGCGCCCCAGGCCAGATCCGGCAGTGCCAGCACCAGCGCCAGACAGCACGCCGTCGCCGTCACCGCGGCCGGCATCCGGTGGCGCAGCGTCAGCACCGCAGCGGCGGCGGCCAGCGTGTATCCCGGCATCGCCAACCCCACCCACTTCTGGCCGTCGCGCAACACCCCCAGTGCCGGCACCGCCTCGACCGCCGCCCGCAGCCCGGCCAGCCCGGGCCCGGTGGCCAGCGCCGCGGGCCCCGCGACCGCCAGCGCGGCCAGC
>NZ_JBKECZ010000018.1:0-3819 GCF_047975165.1 Mycobacterium sp. | reverse complement strand
TGGCAGGCCATGCTCGATGTCCTCCGAGAGGGGTACCGGCACGTCCACGCCCCGAGCGGCGAGCCGACCCCGAGTGCCGCGAGCATCGACAGCCAGAGCGTGAAGACGACCGAGGTGGGCGGGGTGCGGGGGTACGATGGGGGCAAGAAGGTCACGGGCCGCAAGCGGAACATCGCGGTCGACACGCTCGGCCTGCTCTTGGCCGTGGTCGTGACCGGGGCCGGGGTCGACGATGCCAGGGCGGCCCCGGACGTGCTCAAACAATTGCACCGGGGGGAGTACCCGCGGCTAGAGGTCGTCTGGGCGGACAGCAAGTACCACAACCACGTCCTGAACGATTGGAAGGCCAAGCAGGCCGAACTGACCTGGCGGCTCGAGATCGTCAGTCGGCCGCCGGGGTCGAAGGGGTTCGTCCTGCTGCCCAAGCGGTGGGTGGTCGAGCGGACGTTCGGTTGGCTGGGCCGGTCGCGGCGGTTGAGCAAGGATTACGAGCGGCGGACGGATTCGAGCGAGTGCATGGTACGGCTCCGCGGGATCAGTCTGCTCCTGAACCGGATGTCGCCGGCAGAGCGGTATCCGCCGTTTAAATACAGAGTTGCGTCGAATTGAGGCTTCTCGGATAGCCTCTTAGTCGATCCATGCCGGATCGGCAATCAAAGCACAGTGGCGATTTTCGAGACGCGATATGACCCACACTGGCACGGTGCCGGTTGGGTGAGTCGCAAAGTTGGAGTCTAATTATATGGCGATTGATTACTCTAGCATTAGTTTGATTGGAAATAGTGGTGGCGACTGGTTTGATGAGATCGACACCACGAAACATGAGCAGTTGCCGCCGGGGCAATATGTGGGACGTGTTGCCCACGGCAAGATGAGCGTGACCCGTGGCGGCGACCGGCAGTATGTGATGCGCCTTGAGGTCATGACCGGGGACCACACCGGCAAGTGCGCGTTCAAGTCGTTTGTCTTTTCGAGAAATGCTAAGGGCCGGAGCAAGATCGAGATAGCCGCCTACGGGCTGACTACCACGGCCGCACTGGACGCACCGTTCCCGGAGCCGGGCCGGGAATACGTCGTCCGGTTCGCGGTGACGCATCGCACCAACGATAGCGGCACCGTATGGGTGGCCGTGGATCGGCTGCAGCTGCTCAAGATCGTGCCCGTGGAAGATGACCTGGCCGACCTAGACCTGCCGCCGTTGGCCGAGGGAGGCACGCAATGACCCATGGCGATTTCCGGGCTGGCCTGCTCATTCGTGGCGGGCTGGCCGGGAGTCGTCACTTGAAGGCGCACTCCCAGACTCTGAGCCGGTTCGCGGATGGCGAGACTGAGCAGACCGGCGAGGCATACCTGACGCACTTTGTGTTCGGCGACGATTATCGACGCTACTTCATCGCCAATGGCAACAGCGACGCGGGCTATACGGGTCCGTGTTGGTGCCGATGGTTGGTTCTCGACATAGACAGAGCCGATGACCTACGGGCCGCACTGACCGCGACACGGCAGTTAGTGTCGTTCATCGGGGACCGATACGGCACCGATCCGGTGACGTACTTCAGTGGCGGCAAGGGGTTCCATGTTCTGATCGAGCTGACGCACAATCCGGCACCATGTGTTGGATTCAGCGACATCGCAAAACGGTACGCCCTAACGCTTGCGGGCCGGGCCGGTGTGACGGTCGACCAGTCTATCTACAACGTCCTGCGCCCGATCCGGTTGCCCAATACCCGGCATCCCAAGACGGGCCGCTACAAGCGACGCATTGACCCGGATGACCTGTTCAGTTGGGACATTGACGCGATCCTACGGCACGCATCGAGTCCAGCCGGTGACGGTCTGCCATCGTCGGGCGTAGTGTCGCCGTCACTGGTGGCCGATTGGTTAGGGGCTGCCGCCGAGTCTGAGACTGCCGCCGTCGATCGTGTCGATGGGCACGCCCTGTTGAGTACACGGATACCGGCATTCCTCCGGGAATTCCTGCGACACCCCGAGGAGTGTACGAACCGGGCCGTCACGCTGTTCCGGGCTGCCGCATGGCTGACTGAGCAGGGATCACCCCCTTCCCTTTCCTCTGCGATACTGAGCGACTTCGGTGCAATCGCGGGGCTTCCGCCAAAAGAGATCGAGAAGCAGATACGCGACGGCATCGCCTACGCGCGACGTAAGCCGATCGTATCCGTGCCCGTGACCACCGACGATGACCGTGAACGTGAGGCTATCGCCGCCGAGGGCGACCCGTTGCCGCCGGGCGCGTTGGACTTCGGATTCGGCGCGAACCGGGAGCCGGAATCGTCGTGCCCGGAATGGCCGGTGTGGGGCGTGATACGCGACATCGAAAGAGGAGAGGAAGAGGATAATGAGTGACCAACTCAGTGATCTGGTAATCGACTGGACAGAGGTTGACCGTGAGGTATTGGCTGAGGTGGCCGCTGGGATACCGCCTCGGCGATACCGGGTATCCGCACCGTTCGATGTTCTCGACATCAGGCCGGGTGAGATGATCTTACTCGGCGGGCCGCCGGGTAAAGGTAAGACGGCCGCGCTCATGCAAATTGTGGTTGATATGTTGGCGATGAACCCGGATATACAGTTGTTGGTGGCGAACGTCGAAATGGTGCCCAAGCAGCTACATCGGCGCATTCTGAGCCGGCTATCGGGCGTGCCGTTAACCACGATCCGCGACAACGACCGATCCTGCTACGATCGATTGCGGGCTGTATCAGAGTCGTATCAGGGCGTATATCGTCGAATGTTGGCGATGAAAGGACCGTTCACCGGCGAGCGTCTGTTGGCCACCGCCAAGGCCACAGGTGCCGACGTTATCCTGGTCGATTACGTTCAACGATTCAAAGGCGACCCGGCACAGGACAGCCGGCTACAGTTGGACGGCCTGTTGGCCGCACTCCGGGAGTTGTGCAGTTGTGGCGCTGCCATTCTCGCTGCTGCTGCTGTATCGCGTCAGAGCGGTCAGACCGGCAGCGACTACGAAAACCTCGGGCTGGCATCGTTTCGCGGTTCGTCTGAGCTGGAATTCGCCTGCGACCAAGCCTATGTGATTGGTTCGATTGACGCTGACCACCTGCAGTTCCGTTGCGAAAAGAACCGCGAGGGTGACTTGCTGAGTATCGACACGAGGTTCGATAGGCCGATCCAAACCTTCACACCTGCCAGTATCGGCACGAGCGATGATGACATCGCCGAGGTGATAGCCAAGATCAGGACAGGGGGCAAACAGTGAGCGAACAACCGGCAGATGACATAGTTAGCCTGACGTTCGAGGAATATCAGGCACGCAAGGCCGCCGGGACCGCGCCCAAGTATCCACGGTTCATTGATAGCCCGCGACCGGCGACACCACCGGCGACGGCATCCCCTTCCGCTCTTCCCTCTACCAGCGGTGGCCGGGGCAAGAGTCGGGGCCGGGGCAAGGGCCGCACTCGATCTGAGCGGTTCGCCACCGTGAACACGTTCATCGACTTCGGGGTTGCGACCGCCAAGCTCACACCGATACAGGCTCTCGTATGGGTGGCTTTGTGGCGGGATACCAAGGCATCCGGCACCGCGCGGACCAGTCAGGCTGACATTGCCCGGAGACTTGGCCGAGATGAGCGTACCGTTCGTCGGGCTGTGGCCGCACTAGTCAAGAGGGGGTTCGTGAGTGTCGTTCAGAGGGGTAAGTTGAACGTCGGGCCGTCAGTCTATCGGGTGCATCCGACCGGCCCGCAGGAGGACACCCACGCCCTGCTGTCATGAGGACCAAAGCTGCGCGCAACGGAGGGCATGGTTGCCCTATATCCCATACAGGGACCAGTGCACCGT
>NZ_JBKECZ010000017.1:0-1946 GCF_047975165.1 Mycobacterium sp. | reverse complement strand
TCGTCGGGTTCGGATCGGATCCGCCGGGCCGGGCGAGGCGCGAGTGCTCGCCCGGCCCGCGAATCAACGCGGGTCGTAGGCACCGGGGTTGGTGAAGTACCCGTCGAGGTACTCCGTGGGCGCCAGGGAGCCGACGGTCGCGGTCTCCGCGTTCGTGGTCGTGGTCGCCCCATCCACGAGGTACTGATCCAGGTTGTCGTCGGTGACGAACTGCACCTGCAGCGCGATCTGGTTAACCTTGGGCCCCTCACCACGCACCGTGCGCATGGCGACCTCCCACATCGTCTGCCCGAACTGCGCGGCCGTGCCCGGAACGGCAAGACCGTCGTAGCCGTCGGCGCGCAGCTGCTCCCACCAGGCCAGAGACGCGGCGGTGGGCAGGTTGTCGACGACCAGAGGCATCGGCGCGCGCCCGGCGTCGGCGAACCCGGCGAACACCCCCGCACCCATGGAGGCGACCTGGTAGACGATGTCGATCTCGCCCGGGTGGGAGGCGAGGAAACTCACCACCGCCGACTTCGCGCCCGGGTCGTTGAAGTTGCCCGCGGGGGTACCGACGACCTCGATGCCCTCGCACAGGGCGAAGGTCTGCTCGGCGGCGGTCACCGACGACGTGTTGACGGTCATGCCCTCGATCCCCTGCACGATCATCGCCGAGCCCTCACCACCGATCATGCCGACCCCCTTGGCCACCGCCTGGGCGACGCCGTCGAACGGGTTCGGCGTGATGTCGATCGAGTACGGCGAGTCGACGTATCCGGTGAAGGTCACGGTGGGGATGCCCTGTTCGCCCGCGCTGTTGACCGCGGCCACCAGCGCCTCACCGGACAGCGGCTGGGCGATGATGACGTCGGCTCCCTTGCGCACCAGCTGTTCGTACGCGCGCACCTGGTCGGCCGCGGTCACCTGTCCGCCGGTGCCGCCGGGCGTCTCCACCAGGAACTCTGCGACCTCCCCGGCGTCGATGGCGTCGGCCGAGAGCTGGGTCAGGGTGGTCTTCAGTGCCGCGGCGGTGGGGCTTCCCGAGTCCTGCTGAAGCCATCCGACGGTGACCGGTCCATCCGTGCCCCCCGCGTCGGCCCAGGCACTGGCCTGAACCGCGGTCGGCCAGCCGTTGAACGCGGCCTGGATGTCGTCGGGCATCGTCGCGATCAGCCCGTCCGGGTCGTTGGGGGCGACCACGGGGACCTGGCCGCACTGCGCGTCGGTCGCCGCCGGCGCCGTTGCGCCCGGGGCGCCGCCGGCACTGGAGCTGCCGCCTCCGCCGCACGAAGCGAGCACCAGCGCCGCGGGCAACGCGGCGAGTGCGAGCAGGCGACCGGGTCGGCGCGTCCCGGTGCGCGGGCGCATCCGGTCGTTGGGCAGATTCGTCATCGATTCGATCCGTTCTCGTGGGGCGCGCGCCTCCCCGGGCGTGCGGCTGTCTGGTGCCGTCGCGCGGACCGCCCAGCCCAGGCGCTGCGACCACGTGCACCGGTTCCCGCTCAACGTAGGCCGAACGAGGCGGCGGCACCGTGATCGTGCGGGCCCGGTCAAGTCGCGTACGTGCCGCGCACACGCGCCGCGATCGGACTGTACCGAGCGCGCAGACCGGTTTTCCTGTGGCGCACCCTCGGAGGCCGCGCCCGGTGTGCAGGGCACCATGAAGCGACCAGGCGGGATGGGTGCTCCGGCCGAGCGTCACACGGTGGAATCGGCGTCGACCCCCGCCCGCCGCCGCACGAGAGCGAGGAGTATCGGATGAACAGACCAAGCCGCGTGGTACTGATTGCGTTGGGATCGGCGCTGGCGCTGGCGCTTGCCGGATGCTCCGGAGGGTCGTCCTCGAACACCGACGAGGCCGGGCCCGGTGGCGACCAGCCGCGGACGCTGAACATCGCCGCCCGGCCCGGCACCTACGCGGGTGCCGCGATCGCCCGTCGGAGCGAGGACGGGTACTTCGCCGA
>NZ_JBKECZ010000016.1:0-1663 GCF_047975165.1 Mycobacterium sp. | reverse complement strand
TCCCGGGAACGATGCTGGCGGGTATGGGACCAGCGCTTCGCACTGTCGTATCCGTCCTCGCTGCCTGCGCGCTGGTGTGCATCGGCCTGTCCATCCCTGCGGCAGCCTCCGCACCGGGATGGGCAGGTGTGCCGGGTGAGACCTCCACGCTCCCCCGGTGGCACTGGCCGGCCACGCCCGGGCGCGTCACTGCCGCGTTCATCGCGCCCGCGCACCGGTACGGCCAGGGGCACCGCGGCAGCTATCTGGCCCCCGCGGCCTCCGCCGAGGTCTCGGCTGGGGCGGCCGGGGTCGTGGAGTTCGCCGGTGACGTCGCGGATCGAGGCATCGTCACCGACGCGCACGGCAACGGGCTGGTGTCCACCCTGGAGCCGGTGAGCCCGGTCGTGAACGCCGGGGAACTCGTTGCCCTCGGCGAAGTTGTGGGAATTGCGTCCAGTGGCGGCCATTCGGCGCTCGGCGCGGTCCACCTTGGGGCCAGGCTGCACGGCGAGTACATCAACCCGATGCTGCTGTTGGCAGGCATCCCGCGCGCTGTGCTGCTGCCGTGTTGCTCGGCGGCATCAGCGACGGCACCGAGCCCGCCGATCGGATTCGACCAACCTGGCGGGGCTCGGGGTGTGGCCGGGCGGCTCCTGTCCACCTTGCTAGGCCGTGTTGATCAAGAGGTTTCGTTCCTCGGTGGGTGAGTCTTGAACGGTGACGCGACAGGAGATCTCTGACGAGGTGTGGGCCGTTATGGAGCCGTTGATGCCGACGGTGGCCGGGAGGTCGCGGCCGTGGACCGATCACCGACTCGCCGTCGAGGGCATGGCGTGGAAGTACCGGACCGGGGCGCCGTGGCGGGACGTGCCGGATCGGTTCGGGAAGTGGAACTCGATCTACAAGCGATTCAACCGGTGGGCCGCGGACGGCACCTGGGAGAAGCTGCTCGCCGAAGTGCAGAAGCAGGCCGACGCCGCGGGGAAGATCGACTGGGTCGTCTCGATCGACTCCACGATCGCGCGCGTCCATCAGCATGGAGCGACCCTGAAACGGGACACAGGGGGCTCTGCCGAATCACAAGAATCCGTGGTTCGAGCCGCCTGATCACGGGATCGGCCGCTCTCGCGGCGGCTTGACGACCAAGCTGCACCTGGTCTGCGACGGCCGCGGGAGGCCGCTGGGGATGATGATCACCGGCGGGAACACCAACGACACCACGATGATGACCGCCGTGCTCGAGGACATCCGCGTGCCGCGTGCCGGCAAGGGCAGGCCACGAACCCGACCGGACCGGGTGCTGGCCGACAAGGGCTACCCGTCGAAGGCGAACCGTGCATGGCTGCGAGACCGCCGGATCGCGGCGACCATCCCGGAGCGCGACGATCAGATCGCGCATCGCCGCAAGAAGCCGGGCCGGCCGATCGACTTCGGCGACCAGCAGCAGGAACGATACAAGGGCCGCAACGTCGTCGAACGCTGCTTCAACAAGCTCAAGCAGTGGCGCGGCATCGCGATGCGCTCAGACAAGACCGCTCGCTCCTACCGCGCCGGCATCGCCCTGGCCGCCACCCTCATCTGGATCAAGACCGACTTAATCAACCCGGCCTAGGCGGGGCCGAACCACCTAGCGGCCGCGGGCGGCCTTGCGGTCGGGACGCATGCGCATGGGGTCCACGCC
>NZ_JBKECZ010000015.1:0-1644 GCF_047975165.1 Mycobacterium sp. | reverse complement strand
TATAAAAAGAATAAGGTAGATGAACTATTAGCAGCAGCAAATGCTCTAATAGAAACTAAAATTACTATTGGTGATTCTCCAACAAACGAACAATGATCTACTAAAAATGGATCTCAAGATATCTTTATTAGAGATGCTTTAAGACAAATTAAGGCATTAGCAAATGTTGTAGCTGAACTAGAACAAGTTATTGAAGCAGGTGGATTAACTGTTGAAGTATTTAAAACAACAACAGATGGAGTAATATCTAATACTCCAATAAAAATTAATCCAGCAGTAGTTATTGAATCTACTAGACCAGCATTACTTTCATATACACAAGAAACAACATATAAAAAATTTGTTGTATCTCAAAATGGAACATTAAGAGTTGTACTTACAGGTGCAGTAGAACAAGGTAATGCTGGAGTAGTTTCTCTGAATGTAGATCTTTATGATGAAGATGCAGGAGTTGCAGTTGACACTTGAACTAAAGATTATGATTTCCCTAATGGGAGTGCTACAGGAGAACAAGTTGCTAAGTTAAACTATGATATTAATAATATTGATCTAACTACAATTATCAATAGAAACTTTTCTATTAGAGCATACACAACAGCAACAGGTAATACAATAGATTCTAAGGCAAATACAATTGTGGACGTAGAACTTATTTCATCCCTAGGGACAGGTACAATTTCAACTACTGATGATCTATTAAATACTTCATTAGTAGAAGGAGATAATGCTACAGATGCATTTAACACATTAAACACAACTAATGATACAATGCAAAGTGAAATAGATTCTGCAGAAGCAAGGATCACAGCTAATGAAACAAACATTGCAAGCAATACTAGTGCCATTGATACTAAGGCAGATACTTCATATGTTAATGGTGCTTTTGTTCCAATAGAACACACTAATTCAGGAAGTTCTATAAATAGTATTTTAAATGAAGATCAAATGAATTTAAGAGTTGATGTATCCCCAGAAGGAAATCTTGATTCTTCAGACTATTCTAAAGCAGGGATAGCATTAAGACTATACAGGGATTCAAGTGCAAGATTGGAAATCCTTAAAGGATACTTTACTACTGGAGACATCACTTTAAAAGATTTTATGCCTGATGACGTTAGGGGATTAATGTCTAAAGGAAATGTAAATACTTTAATAAATGAAGCAATAACAACAACCTTCAATGCTATGGCACAAGAACTTAATCTTACAGAAGAACAAAAGGCAAGGGTATTAGCGGCAATACCTAAACCAACAGAAGAATAAAAATTTGTGGATGGGGGACGGGAGAAAATAAGGAGAAATAAATGGAAAACATTTTTCAAGCAGTTGCATTGAATTTAGCAACAATTGCAGTGTTATCAATTGCTATTGGATTAGTATTAATTATTAGAGCAATTTTAAAATTTTCTGCAAAAAAAGGAATTGGATTCTTTAAAGCAATCCCAGCTTACTTCATAGAAAAGAAAGCAAGGAAAGCAAACAAGATTGAAGATGACTTAATTGAAGAAGGACTAAGAGCTGATAGAATTAGACAAGCAAAACTTTCTGGGTATGAAGGAACAACTGATCTAAAACTATTTAATGCTAGAAAAAGAACTAAACAATTATCAAAACAATCTAAAAAAGAAAAAAAATTAAAAAAAT
>NZ_JBKECZ010000014.1:0-30525 GCF_047975165.1 Mycobacterium sp. | reverse complement strand
GCTCGAGGCCGCCGAGAAGTCCGGCGCCAACGCCGTGCACCCCGGCTACGGTTTCCTCTCGGAGAACGCCGATTTCGCCCAGGCCGTGCTGGACGCCGGACTGATCTGGATCGGCCCGAGCCCGCAGTCGATCCGCGACCTCGGCGACAAGGTCACCGCGCGCCACATCGCCGCCCGCGCACAGGCCCCGCTGGTGCCCGGCACCTCCGACCCGGTCAAAGACGCCGACGAGGTGGTGGCCTTCGCCAAGGAGCACGGCCTACCGGTGGCGATCAAGGCCGCGTTCGGTGGAGGCGGCAAGGGCATGAAGGTGGCCCGGACCCTCGAGGAGATCCCCGAGCTGTTCGAATCGGCCACCCGGGAGGCCGTCGCCGCCTTCGGCCGCGGGGAGTGCTTCGTGGAGCGCTACCTGGACAAACCGCGCCACGTCGAAGCCCAGGTGATCGCCGACCAGCACGGCAACGTCGTCGTCGCCGGCACCCGCGACTGCTCGCTGCAGCGCCGGTTCCAGAAGCTGGTCGAGGAGGCCCCGGCGCCATTCCTGACCGACGCCCAGCGCACCGAGATCCACGAATCGGCCAAGCGGATCTGCAAGGAGGCGCACTACTACGGCGCCGGCACGGTCGAATACCTGGTCGGCCAGGACGGGCTGATCTCCTTCCTGGAGGTCAACACCCGCCTGCAGGTCGAGCACCCGGTGACCGAGGAAACCGCGGGCATCGATCTGGTGCGCCAGCAGTTCAGGATCGCCAACGGCGAGAAACTCGACATCACCGAGGATCCCGCGCCGCGCGGGCACGCCTTCGAGTTCCGGATCAACGGCGAAGACGCCGGCCGCGGCTTCCTGCCCGCACCCGGCCCGGTGACCATGTTCCACCCGCCGACCGGTCCGGGCGTGCGGATGGACTCCGGCGTCGAAAGCGGTTCGGTGATCGGCGGCCAGTTCGACTCCATGCTGGCCAAGCTGATCGTCCACGGCGCCGACCGCGCCGAAGCCCTGGCCCGCGCCCGGCGGGCGCTGGCCGAGTTCCGGGTCGAAGGCCTGGCCACGGTCATCCCTTTCCACCGGGCGGTGGTGTCCGATCCGGCGTTCGTCGGCGACGACAACGGCTTCTCCGTGCACACCCGCTGGATCGAGACCGAGTGGGACAACACCGTCGAACCCTTCACCGGAGGGCAGGCGGCCGACGAGGATGAGTCCCTGCCCCGGCAGAAGCTGGTCGTCGAGATCGACGGCCGCCGGGTCGAGGTTTCGCTGCCCGGCGACCTGGCTCTGTCAGGTGGCGGCACCGACGCGGTCGGCGCGATACGCCGCAAGCCCAAGCCGCGCAAACGGGGCGCTCACGCCGGGGCCGCCGCCTCCGGCGACGCGGTCACCGCACCCATGCAGGGCACCGTGGTGAAGGTCGCCGTCGAGGAGGGCCAGCAGGTTTCGGCGGGCGACCTGGTGGTGGTCCTGGAGGCGATGAAGATGGAGAATCCGGTCACCGCGCACAAGGACGGCACCATCACCGGCCTGGCGGTCGAGGCGGGGGCGGCCATCACCCAGGGCACGGTGCTCGCCGAGATCAAGTGACCGGTATCCGGTAAGGCACGGGATCAGCGCAGCCGGTCCCGGAGCTGGGCCAGGGATCGCGCCAGCAGGCGCGACACATGCATCTGCGAGATGCCTACCCGCTCTGCGATCTGCGTCTGCGTCATCGACTCGAAGAACCGCAGCACCACCACCGTTCGCTCACGCTCGGGCAGCGCCTGCAGCAATGGGCGCAACGCCTCCCGGTTTTCGATGCGCTCCAGGCCCGCGTCGACATCGCCGAGAGTGTCGACGATGGCGCGAACGTTGTCCTCGTCGCTGCCGCCACTGTCGATGGACAAAGTGTTGTAGGAGCTGCCGGCCACCAGACCCTCAACCACCTCGGCGCGGTCCAAGTCGAGTTCGGCGGCCAGCTCCGTCGCCGTCGGTGCCCGCCCCAGCCGCTGCGACAGCTCCGCGGTGGCGGCGCCCAGACGCAGGTGCAGTTCCTTGAGCCGACGGGGAACCATGACCGACCAGCTGGTGTCTCGGAAGTGCCGCCGCACCTCGCCCATGATCGTGGGGACGGCGAAAGACGGGAAATCCGAACCGGTTCCGACGTCATAACGGATCACCGCATTGACCAGTCCTACCCGCGCGACCTGCCGCAGATCCTCGCGCGGCTCGCCACGGCCCTCGAACCTGCGCGCAATGTGATCGGCCAGCGGCAGGCACCGCTGCACGATGGCGTCCCGACGCCGCTGATGCTCCGCGGTGCCCGCGGCGAAACCGGCGAGCTCGCGGAACATATCCGGGACGTCAGCGTATTGGTTGGGCCGGGAATCCGGGCCGTCGCCTGTCGAGGCTGTCAACTGGCCGTCACTTACCGGGGGTCGCCCGCCGCGCCGTCAGCGAGATACCGACGACCGTGCCCGGCACTCCGGGTTCGCTCCCGTCATGGAACGTCTGGACATCGTCGGCCAGCGAGGTGAGCACGTGCCAACTGAAGCTGCCCGGGGCCACCACATCGGGGGTCTCGCAGGCCGCGGATGCCTCCACCACCATTTCGTCCTCCCGCGGATCCACCAGCAGGGTGAGCGTCGCGCCGGAGGTAGCCGACCGGATCAGTTGCGTGCACACCTCGTCGACCGCAAGCCGCAAGTCGGCGACGGCATCGAAATTCAGGTCCTCGAAGGTGCCGATCGCCCCCACCAGGGTGCGCAACACCGCCAGGTTCTCCAAGCGGGCCGCCACGGTGAGTTCAACGGCGCGGTACCCGCGAGTGCGCTTCTCCATGCGAACATCCGCATCGGTCATGGGGCCTCCCGGCGATAGTCGAGCGACAATCCCGGCATCACCGGGGCACCACCACGCCGGCGATCGGAGCGGCCGCCAGCGCCGTTGTGGCGATCATGATCGTCATCAGGAACCAGCCCGCACCGTGCCAGCCCCACCAGGTCCCGCATTCGCGCCACACCTGATAGGTGCGCAGAAACGCCCACAGCCCGCCGGCCAGCAGAATCAGCGGACCTGCGATGGCCAGCAGCGCCCGCTCGGGCCGACCGCACGCCGCAGTGTCCACACCGACCGGTCCACAGGTGCTGACCCAGAGGGCGCCGACGAGGACGAATCCAAGTCCGGCCACCGCTGCCCGCAGCGCGAACTTGACGGCAGCGTGCACTTCGTCGTCGTCTCGCCCAAGGCGATCTCCCCGCAACGTGTCGTTTACCGTCCTCATCGGAGCACCTCGACTCTGACGTCGTGTTCCTCGGCTCCGGCGGGCCTCGCCGGCAGCAACATAGTTGCTAATACCCGGCTGCGCTGCCCGGCAAACCGGGGTTGAATCATCTCACAATCTCACCGAAGCCCGGATAACGCGCGGCGTCGTGACTACCATCGGCCCCTATGGCGACAGCCAGGAGGCGGTTATCTCCAGCGGACCGCCGCGCTGAACTGCTGGCCCTGGGGGCGGAAGTCTTTGGGCAGCGGCCCTACGACGAGGTGCGGATCGACGAGATCGCCGGACGCGCCGGGGTATCCCGCGCTCTGATGTACCACTACTTCCCGGACAAGCGCGCGTTCTTCGCCGCCGTCGTCAAGGACGAAGCGGACCGGCTGTACGCGGCGACCAGGACCCAGCCCGCCGCGGACATGACGCTGTTCGAGGAGATCCGGGCCAGCGTCCTGGCCTACATGGGCTACCACGAACGAAACCCCGAGGCCGCGTGGGCGGCACATGTGGGGCTCGGCCGAGCCGATCCGGTGCTGCTCGGCATCGACGACGAGGCCAACAACCGCCAGATGGAACACATCATGTCGCGCATCGCAGACGTCCTCAGCGACATTCCCGGAACGGGCGCCCTGGCAGCCGGCGTCGAGCGCGACCTGCGGGTGATCATCCACGGCTGGCTGGCGTTCACCTTAGAAACCTGCCGCCAGCGGATGATGGACCAGACCCTGGAAGCCGGCCGGCTCGCCGACTGCTGCGCCCACACCCTGCTGGACGCGATAGCGCGGGTACCGGCCATCCCCTCGGAGCTGGCCGAGGCGCTGGCCACCGCACGCACCAAACCCCGACGTCGGCCTGCGGCGATGTTGAGTCCATCCGGGCTCGGCCGCTAGCCCGCCGCTCCCCGCCCGACAGCCTGCACCGAGGCGTGCTCGTGCAACGCCTTCGCGGTGTCCGGGGCCACCGGCGCGAGATCGATGACCACCTCTTCGACGACCCCGGTGAACGCATACGGCGCCTTGTCCTCGTACTCGCGGTCGACCACCAGACCGTTGTCGCGGCCGACATCGAGCCCCGCGTAGGAGGTGAAGGCCAGGCTGACCGTCTGCGGAAGCTCGCCCTCGCCGATGCGCCGCTCACCTGCCCACAAGCTCACCTTGCCGCCGGAGCCGACGACGGGCCGATCGGTCTCGAAGATCATCGACACGGTGAGCTCACCGGTGGGGATCGGTTCGGTGGACACCTGCCGGTAGGTCTCGACGCCGAGGAACGAGTAGGAGTGGTGCAGCCGCTGCTGTTCGTCGACCCACAGCGCGAACCCGCCCATGAAGTCGGCGTTGGCCACGATGACGCCCTGTGCGCCGGTCTCGGGCACCACCAGCTTCGCCTCGATCGCGTATGACCGGCCGAAGATCCGCGGGACCATGCCGCGCTGGATGTTCTGCACCCCGCCCCGGTAGGTGAACCGGTTGACGGTGGGCACCGGAGGCAGGTCGCCGAACATCACCGCCACCCCGCCCATCAGCGGCAGCACCCGGTTGCGTTCGGCCTCGGCCCACCACAGCCGCTGCAGCTCGGCGAGTTTGTCCGGACGTTCGGCGGCGAGGTCCCGGGCCTGGGAGAAGTCGTCGGGCAGATAGTAGAGGTCCCAGACGTCCTTGTCCGGGTCGTACACGCCGGGCGCGAAGCGCGCCATGGTCTCCGGGGACAGGTCCCACGGCGCCTTGTCCAGCCGCGCCCCCGCCCACCAGCCGTCCCGATAGATGGCGCGGCAACCGAAGTTCTCAAAGTACTGCACGGTGTGCCGCTCCGGCGCGCCGGCATCGTCGAAGGTGTGCAGGAAGCTGGTGCCGTCCATCGGTTCCTGGTCGAATCCATCCACGCTGACAGGTTCGGGTAAACCGATGGCCTCCAACACCGTCGGCACGATGTCGATGCAGTGGGCGAACTGGTCGCGGATGCCGTCGGGCCGGATCCGGTTGGGCCAGGCGACCACCATGGGGTCCCGGGTACCGCCGAGGTGACTGGCCATCTGCTTGCCCCACTGGAACGGGGTGTTGTTGGCGTGCGCCCAGCCGCTGGCGAAGTGCGGCGCGGTGAACTCGTCGCCGAGGGCCTCTATCCCGCCATACTGTTCGATCAGGTCGAGCTGTTGATCGGCGGTCAGATCCAAACCGTTGATGAAGGTCATCTCGTTGAACGATCCGGTGTTGGTGCCCTCCATGCTGGCGCCGTTGTCACCCCAGATGTAGAACACCAGGGTGTTGTCCAGCTCCCCGAGCCCCTCGATGGCATCGAGGAGCCGCCCGACGTTCCAGTCGGCGTTCTCGGAGAACCCGGCGAACACCTCCATCTGCCGGGCATAGAGCCTGCGCTGATTGTCGGTCAGGCTGTCCCACGCGGGGAAAAGGTCCGGGCGTTCGGTGAGCTCGGTGTCGGGCGGGATGATCCCAAGCTGCTTCTGCCGCTCGAAGGTGTTCTGCCGGTAGACATCCCAGCCCTCGTCGAATTTCCCTTTGTACTTGTCGGCCCACTCCTTGAACACGTGGTGCGGCGCATGGGTGGCACCGGTCGAGTAGTACATCATCCACGGCTTGTCGGCATCCTGTGCGCGCATGGTGTTCAGCCATTCGACGGCCTTGTCGGTGAGATCGTCGGGAAAGAAGTACGGGCGGCCCTCTGCTCCCTCCGGGGCCTGGGGGATACCGAGCACGGAATTGTCCTGGGTGATGATCGGGTCGTATTGTCCCGCCGCCCCGGTGGGGAAGCCCCAGAAGTGGTCGAATCCCCAGCCGGTCGGCCAGTTGTCGAACGGCCCGGCCGCCCCCTGGACGCGGTCGGGCGTCAGGTGCCACTTGCCGAAAGCACCTGTCACATAGCCGTTGTCCCGCAGGATCCGCGGCAGCGCGGCACAGCTGCGCGGCTTGACCGTGGTGTAGCCCGGGTAGGGCCCGGGGAATTCGGCCACCGATCCGAAGCCGACACGGTGGTGGTTGCGGCCGGTCAGCAAGGCCGCGCGGGTGGGCGAGCAGACGGCGGTGACATGGAAACGGTTGTAAGCCAGGCCGTTCTGGGCCACCCGGGACAGCGTCGGTGTGTGAATGCCGCCGCCGAAGGTATCCGGGCCGCCGAAACCGGCGTCGTCGATCAGCACGATCAGTACGTTGGGTGCGTCATCGGGCGCGGTGACGCCGCCGACGATGGTCCAGTCGCCGACCGATTCGGCGACCGTCCGGCCGATGGTGCCGCCGAAGCTGCGCTGCGGTATCGGCAGCCGGGTGCGGTCGGGGTTGAACTTGCTCATCGCCTCTCCCAACGCCGAACTCAGCGCCCGCAACGTCGAACGGCTCAGCTCGGCAACCGATTTCATCGGCGACCCGGCCAACGTCTGCTCCACGGCCAACCGTCCCTGCGGGGGGACGACGGTGATGATCACCGCGCTGCCCGCCGCCATCGCCTCCCCTATCTTGTCGGCCAGCCCGCTCTTGATCCGGTGATTGGCGAAGGTGCCCGCCACCGCACCGGCCGCGGCGCCGGCCGCCGCCGTGGCCAGCAGGGCCGGGGAGAACAACCCGACCGCCAGCCCCGCCCCGGCTCCCCACGCCGCTCCGCGCCGGCCCAACCGGTTTCCGGTGTCCAGCAGCACATCGTTGCCGCGGGCGTCCCTACCGACGAGTATCGCGCCGTGCAGCGGAACCGCTTTGGCCTTCGCGCGTCCGGTCAGGTTGTGAAAATCGTTGCGGGCGGCATCGATGTCCTGGTACCCGGCGACGATGACAAGTGTGTTGTCTTCACTCATTGCGCGGCATCCTCCAAGGTGCGGGTACTGACGAACTCTCGGCGCGATCCGGTGACCGGGTCGTCGAACTCGATACTGCGGGCCAGCAGTTGCAACGGCGTGTGGAAATCCCCGGCGTCCACGTCGATGATGTCGGGATACAGCGGGTCTCCCTGTATCGGCAGGCCCAGTGCGGCCATGTGCACCCGGAGCTGGTGGGTACGTCCGGTGCGCGGCGTCAACCGGTACAGGCCGTCACCGGACAGCAACTCCACCAGCGTCTCGGCGTTGGGCCGGCCCCGCTCGCACACGGCCTGCAGATTCCCCCGGCGCTTGATGATCCGGCTGCGGACAATCCGCGGCAGCGTCACGGCGGGGTCGACGGTTGCCCGGGCCAGGTAGGTCTTGCGCACCTTGGCCTGCGCGAACAGCGTCTGATACCGGCCGCGGATCTCTCGGCGGGTGGTGAACAGCAGCACCCCGGCGGTCAGCCGGTCCAGCCGGTGCGCCGGACTCAGCTCGGGCAGGCCGAGATCGCAGCGCAGCCGCACCAACGCGGTCTGGGCAACGTGGCGGCCCCGCGGCATGGTCGCCAGAAAGTGCGGCTTGTCGACGACGACGATGTCGTCGTCGCGGTAGAGCACCGGCATGGCGAACGGCACCGTCACTTCGTCGGGCAGGTCCCGGTAGAGGTAAACGCTGGCCCCGGCGGGCAGCACGGTCGCCTCGTTCGCCGGCGTACCGGCAGCGTCGAATACCTCTCCGGCAAGGAGTTTCGCCCGCGCCTGCGCTCCGAAACGCCCTGTCAGCTCGGCCAGCAACGGCCCGCCGCGCAACCGTACCCGCACCGGTCCGAGTGCGTCGCGTACCGCGAGCTGTCGGCAATCCATTGCATGCAGACTAGCCAATGCGCTGTTCCCGATCGGGGCAATGCGGCGAACTCAGTCCAGCGGCACCGGCTCGAGGATCTCCGCCCGCGCCTCGGGTGCGCTGACCCGCAGCTCATCGGCGGACTCATCGTCGGGCTGGGTCTGAGACAGCACCTCGGCCTCCACCCGGGCCAGGTAGTTGGCGACCTCGCCGTCGACATCGGCCGCACTCCAGCCCAGCACGGGCGCAATCAGCTCGGCGACCTCGCGGGCGCAGTCGACCCCGCGATGGGAGTACTCGATCGAGATGCGCATCCGGCGAGCCAGCACATCCTCCAGGTGCAGCGCACCCTCGGCCGCGGCGGCGTAGACGGCCTCCACCTTCAGGTAACCGGGCGCTTCGGTGATGGGGCCGAGCAGCTCGGGCCGGTCGGCGGCCAGCGCCAGCACCTCGTCCATCAGCGACCCGTACCGGTCCAGTAGGTGCCGAACCCGATACGGGTGCAGGCCAACTCGCTCCCCCACATGTTCGACCTGGTTGATCAGCGCGAAGTATCCGTCGGCACCCAGCAGACTCACCTTTTCGGTGATCGACGGCGCGACCCTGGCCGGAATGAACTCGATCGCCGCGTCGATCGCGTCGGCGGCCATCACCCGGTAGGTGGTGTACTTGCCGCCCGCGATCGCGATCAGCCCCGCCGCGGGTACAGCCACCGCATGCTCGCGGGACAGCTTGGACGTCTCGTCGCTCTCACCGGCCAGCAGCGGGCGCAAACCGGCGTACACCCCGTCGATGTCGGCGGCTGTCAGCGGCGTGGCCAGCACCTCGTTGACGGTGCCCAGGATGTAGTCGATGTCGGCCTTGGTGGCCGCCGGGTGGGCCAGGTCGAGGTTCCACTCGGTGTCGGTGGTGCCGATGATCCAGTGATTGCCCCACGGGATGATGAACATCACCGACGTCTCGGTACGCAGGATCATCGCCACATCGCTGACGATCCGGTCCCGCGGCACCACCACGTGCACCCCCTTGGAGGCGCGCACCTGGAAACGGCCCCGCTGCCGGGACAGCGCCTGGATCTCGTCGGTCCACACCCCGGTGGCGTTCACCACCACGTGCCCCTGAACCTCGATGACCGAGCCGTCCTCGGAGTCGCGCACCCGCACGCCGGTCACCCGGTCGCCCTCGCGTAGCAATGCGACCACCTGGGTGGAGCTGCGCACCACCGCGCCGTAGTGTGCGGCCGTGCGGGCCACCGTCATGGTGTGCCGGGCGTCGTCGACGACGGTGTCGTAGTAGCGGATACCACCGATCAGCGCGCTGCGCTTGAGGCCGGGACTCAGCCGCAGTGCGCCGGCCCGGGTCAAATGCTTTTGTGCCGGAACGGATTTGGCGCCGCCGAGCTGGTCGTAGAGGAAGAGGCCCGCCGCCATGTACGGGCGCTCCCACCAGCGGTTGGTCAGCGGGAACAGGAACGGCAACGGCTTGACCAGATGCGGCGCCAGCTTGGTCAGCGACAGTTCGCGCTCGAAGAGCGCTTCGCGCACCAGCCCGAATTCCAGCTGTTCGAGGTAGCGCAGGCCGCCGTGGAACATCTTCGACGAGCGGCTCGAGGTACCCGAGGCGAAGTCCCGCGCCTCCACCAGGGCCACCTTGAGACCGCGGGTGGCCGCGTCCAGCGCGCAGCCCGCGCCCACCACTCCGCCGCCGATCACCACGACGTCGAACTGTTCGGCCCCGAGGCGATCCCAGGCTTCCGCGCGTTGCTGCGGTCCCAGCGCCCCGTCGAACCCGGCCTGCTCACTGTCGTCGGCGCTGCTCGGCCGGTTGCTCGGGTTGGTCACGACACAGGGCTCCTGTCGGTTACTGGGCAGTAGGCGTCGACCCCACCAGGCTAGTTCGTCTTGCCCGCGGTGAGGCGGGGTTCAGTCCAGATCGTCGTGCGCCATCAGTCGCCGGGCGGCTTCGGTGATCGACCCGGACATCGACGGGTACACCGCCAGTGTCTGGGCCAGCTCGTTGACGGTGATCCGATTGGTCACGGCCAGCGCGATGGGCAGGATCAGCTCGGAGGCGATCTGGGCAACCACCACGCCGCCGATCACCACCCCGGAGGACTTGCGGCAGAAGATCTTCACGAACCCCTCCCGCAAGCCGGACATCTTTGCCCGCGCATTGGTGTGCAGCGGCAGCATGACGGTGCGCGCACTGACGCTCCCGTCGTCGATCGCCGATTGCGGCACTCCCACGGCGGCGATCTCAGGCCTGGTGAAGACGGTGGCCGCCACCGTGCGCAGCCGGATCGGGCTGACGCCTTCCCCCAGCGCGTGGTACATGGCGATGCGGCCCTGCATGGCGGCAACCGAGGCCAAGAGCAGCAGACCGGTGCAGTCGCCGGCGGCGTAGATGCCCGGCACCGAGGTCCGCGACACCCGGTCCACGGTGAGGTAACCGCCGTCCCCGAGTTCGATGCCGACCCGCTCCAGGCCCAGCCCGCCGGTGTTGGGGACCGAGCCGATGGTCATCAGGGCGTGGCTGCCCTCGACGGTGCGGCCGTCGGTCATGGTCACCAGGACACCGTCACCGGTGCGGACGACCGACTCGGCCCTGGCGTTCTTGAGCAGCCGCACACCCCGATCGGCGAACGACTCTTCGAGCACCGCCGCGGCGTCGGCGTCCTCGTAGGGCAGCACCCGGTCGCGGCTGGCCGCCACCGTCACCGGTACACCCAGTTCGGTGTAGGCGTGCACGAACTCGGCGCCGGTGACGCCCGAGCCCACGACGATGAGGTGTTCGGGCAGCTCTTCGAGGTCGTAGAGCTGCCGCCAGGTCAGGATGCGTTCGCCGTCCGGCCGGGCCGAGGCCATGACCCGCGGGCTGGCGCCGGTGGCGATCAGCACGAAGTCCGCGTCGTGCTCGGTGACGGCGCCGTCGGCGGCGGTGGCTCTGATGCGGTGGCTCGCCAGCCCGGGCGCGGAGTCGATCAACTCGCCGCGCGCGGCGATCAGCTGGACACCCACCTTGCGCAGCTGGGCGGAGATGTCGGCCGACTGCTCGGCGGCCAGCCACTTGACCCTGGCATGGATCTGCGGCAGGGAGATCTTGGCGTGGTCGATGTCGATGTCGAAGCCCATCTGCGGCGCCCGGCGCAACTCGGTGCGCAGCCAGGTGGAGGCGATGAAGGTCTTCGACGGCACGCAGTCGTCGAGAACGGCCCCGCCGCCGAGCCCGTCGGGATCGATCACCGTGACCGTCACCGAGTCGGGGTGTGCGGTTGCGGCGACCAGGGCCGCCTCGTATCCGGCCGGGCCTCCACCGAGAATCACGATGCGCGTCACCACGGGGCTAAACCTACCGCCGGACCCATCTTGGCAACGATGCGCTCCGCGGTGGCGTTTAAGCTCTTTGCGTGCCGCTCTACGCCGCCTACGGGTCGAACATGCATCCCGAGCAGATGCTCAAGCGGGCACCGCACTCGCCGATGGCCGGAACCGGCTGGCTGCCAGGGTGGCGGCTGACGTTCGGCGGCGAGGACATCGGTTGGGAGGGCGCGCTGGCCACCATCGTCGAGGACCCGGGTTCACAGGTGTTCGTCGTGCTCTATGACATGACGCCGGCCGACGAGTCCAACCTCGACCGCTGGGAGGGCTCCGACTTCTGCGTGCACAAGAAGATTCGCTGCCGGGTGCGGCGCGAATCCTCCGACACCACCGTCGACCCGGTGCTGGCATGGCTGTATGTGCTCGACGCCTGGGAGGGCGGGCTGCCCTCTGCACGGTATCTGGGCGTGATGGCCGATGCCGCCGAGATCGCCGGTGCGCCCACCGAGTACGTGCATCACCTGCGGACCCGTCCGGCCCGCAACATCGGGCCGGGGACCGGCGCCTAGTTTCAGGAGAAGGCGCCGGCCTGCTCGACGATGTTCACCATCACCCGCACACCGACCGCCAGCGCCCGCTCGTCGAGGTCGAACGTCGGCTGGTGCAGGTCCAGCTGCGCCCCCTCACCCGACCACACCCCCAGCCGTGCCATCGCGCCCGGGATCTCCTCCAGATACCAGGAAAAGTCCTCACCACCGCCGGACTGCCCGGTATCGGCCAGCGCATCGGGCCCGACCGCCTCGATGGCGTGGGTGAGGATGCGGGTGGAGACGTCCTCGTTGACCACCGGCGGTACACCGCGCCGGTACTCCAGGGCGTGCTCGACGGCCAGCGGAGACAACAATCCCGCCACCGCCTCGCTGATCAGCCCTTCGAGACCTTCCCACGTCTGACGGCTGGCGGTGCGCACCGTACCGGCAAGAACCCCGGATTGTGGAATCGCATTGGGCGCATTGCCGGCATTCACCGCACCCCACACCAGAACCGTGCTGGTGCGCGGATCTATCCGGCGCGACAGCACCCCGGGCAGCCCGGTGATCAGCGTGCCCAGCCCGTAGACCAGGTCGGCGGTCAGGTGCGGACGGGACGTGTGCCCGCCGGGAGAATGCAGAGTGATCTCGAGTTGGTCGGCCGCCGAGGTGATCGGGCCGTACCGGACGGCAACCTTGCCGACCTCGAGCCGGGGATCGCAGTGCAGGGCGAAGATCCGTGACACCCCGGTGAGCGCTCCGGCCGCTATCGCGTCGATCGCCCCACCGGGCATCAGCTCCTCGGCAGCCTGGAAGATCAACCGCACCCCCACCGGCAACTCGGGCACCGACGCCAACGCCAGCGCGGCACCCAGCAGGATCGCGGTATGCCCGTCGTGACCGCACGCATGCGAGACATCCGGGAGCTCCGAGGAGAACGGCAAGCCGGTCCGCTCCGCCATCGGCAGGGCGTCCATGTCGGCGCGCAGGGCAATTCTCGGCTGATCCTCGGGACCCAAGTCGCAGGTCAGGCCGGTCCCGCCGGGCAGCACCTTCGGGTTCAGTCCGGCATCGGCCAATCTCTCGGCGACGAACTGCGTGGTGGCGAACTCCTGGCGGCCGAGTTCGGGGTGCCGGTGGATGTGCCGCCGCCAGGCAACCAGGTCGTCGAAGTGGGCGGCCAGCCAGGACTCGGCGGTGTCGACCAGGCTCACCGGGCCGTCTCCTCGCGGGCACCCGCACCGCGGCCCGCCGGCTCTACGACCTCCGGGTGACGCGGGGAACTCGGCGGGACGCTGCGTGCGGGCATCCCCGCAGTATCGCACCGACGACACCGCTGCCAACGCACAAGGCTGGGCCCGTAGCCCCGGGACGCCGTCTGCACCAGGTCAAATCCGCGCGGCGATGAACCCCGCGGCTTCACCCGGGTAGGGCGGGAACTCGTAGCTGCTGTGTGCCGAACGGTCCAATGCGCCGACGGTGCAGACCGGGTCGCCCGCACTGCACAGGTCGATCGCACGCCCGGCGAACTGGCCCGTCGTCGACAGCGGGGTGTGGAAACGGTTGCCGGGATTGCCGAAGACGGCGACCGCCGCGACGTTGGCCGCCAACCAGGGCTCCAGCGGCGGGGCCGACCCGATGGTGCCGATGGTGCTGCCGACCGGCGGCACACCGGCCAGCATCGAAACCACCGACGCGCCCTGGGAGAAGCCGCCGAGCACGATCCGCGTGGCCGGGCACTGCTCGGCCATCCAGGCGATGTGGCCGCGCGCGTCATTGGCGCCCTCGGCAGTCGTCAGGAAGTTGAAGCTGGCGGGGTAGTTCACCCCGTAGGTTCCCAGGTTGGCCGCACCGAGCGCGGGCCACAGCGCGGCCGCCAGCGCATTGCCGATGTCGCCCATGCCGGGCGACTCGGTGGTCCCGCGGGCGAAGACGAGCTCGACACCCGGACAGGGGTCGGCCGAGGCCCTCGGCATCGGGGCGGCGAGGGCGGCGAGGGCCACGGTGCTGGCGACGGCGGCGGCGACGGCGACACTCGGTGCAATCACCAGCCCCAGCGGGGCGTACGTCGTTATGCGAAGTCTCACACAGCAGATCATCACACATCATCGGGCATCTCCGATGCCGGCTGCGGGTGCGCCGGGTCCGCCGGCAAGTAATCTCGCCCACTGTGAGCAGTTCGATGCCCGATCCCGGGGAGATCGCCGCCCGGGCGGCCCAGGTCATCGCCGACCGCACCGGTGTGGCCAGCCACGACGTCGCCGTCGTCCTCGGCTCGGGCTGGTCACCCGCTGCCGACGCACTGGGCTCCCCGGGCACCGTGCTGCCCCAGTCCGAGGTGCCCGGTTTCACGCCGCCGAGTGCCGCCGGGCACTCCGGCGAGCTGTTGTCGATACCGGTCGCCGGCCGGCGCGTGCTGATCCTGGCCGGGCGCATCCACGCCTACGAGGGCCACGACCTGCGCCATGTCGTCCACCCGGTGCGGGCGGCGTGCGCGGCCGGGGCGCGGATCGTGGTGCTGACGAACGCCGCCGGCGGGTTGCGTCCGGATATGCGCGTCGGCACGCCGGTTCTGATCAGCGACCACCTGAACCTGACCGCGCGCTCACCGCTGGTGGGGGCACAGTTCGTCGACCTGACCGACGCGTATTCGCCGCGCCTGCGGGAGCTGGCCCGGGCCTGCGACCCGGAGCTGGCCGAGGGGGTTTATGCCGCACTGCCCGGACCGCACTACGAGACGCCCGCCGAAATCCGGATGCTGCGCACCCTGGGTGCGGACATAGTGGGCATGTCGACCGTGCACGAGACCATCGCGGCCCGCGCTGTCGGCGCCGAGGTGCTGGGCATATCGCTGGTGACCAACCTGGCGGCGGGCACCACCGGGGAGCCGCTGAGCCACGCCGAGGTGCTGGCCAACGGTGCGGCCGCGGCCGCCCGGATGGGGGCGCTGCTGGCCGCGGTGATCGCCCGGCTTGCCGAACCCGGTCACCCGGGCTGAATCCCCACGTGGCCTCCGACATGGATCCCGGCAGCAATCCCGGTCCGAATCCGCAAGATTGGATCGCCCACGACCCCGATCCGCGCACGGCCGCCGAACTGGCCGCCTGCGATCCCCAGGAACTCGCCGCCCGGTTCGCCCACCCGCTGAGGTTCGGCACCGCGGGGCTGCGCGGCCAGGTGCGCGGCGGGCCGGACGCAATGAACGTCGCCACCGTCCTGCGGGCCAGCTGGGCGTTGGCCAGGGTTCTCGACGGCCCGGGGATGGTGGTCGTGGGCCGCGACGCCCGGCACGGTTCGGCGGAGTTCGCCCGGGTGGCCGCCGAAGCCATTGCCGCCCAGGGCTTTGCCGTCCTGCTGTTTCCCGAACCGGTCCCCACGCCGGTCGTCGCGTTCGCGGTCCGCACCGCCGGCGCGACCGCAGGCGTCCAGATCACCGCATCGCACAATCCCGCCGCCGACAACGGCTACAAGGTCTACCTCGACGGCGGAGTCCAGATCGTCTCCCCCACCGACCGGCGGATCGAGGCGGCGATCGCCCAGGCGCCCCCGGCCGACGAGGGTCCCCGCAGGCACGTCGACCCCGCCCGGACCGATCTGGTCGAGCGCTACATCGACCGTGCCGCCGGGGTCCGCCGCGGGACCGGCAGTATCCGGGTGGCCCTGACGGCGATGCACGGTGTCGGCGGCGAGGTGGCGGTGCGGACGCTGCGTCGCGCCGGCTTCGACCGGGTGCACACCGTCGCAACGCAATTCGCACCCGACCCGGACTTCCCCACCGTGGCCTTTCCCAACCCCGAGGAGCCCGGGGCCACCGATGCGCTGCTCGCGCTGGCCGCCGACGTCGGCGCCGACGTTGCCATCGCGCTGGACCCGGATGCCGACCGGTGTGCCGTCGGCATTCCGGGACGCGACGGCTGGCGGATGCTCTCCGGCGATGAAACCGGTTGGCTGCTGGGCGACTACATCTTGTCGCAGCCGTCGGCCGGACCCCGGACGGTGGCCAGCACGCTGGTGTCATCGCGCATGCTGGCGGCGATCGCCGCCCACCGCGGCGCGGTCCACGTCGAAACCAGGACCGGTTTCAAATGGCTGGCGCGCGCGGACACCGACGCGCCCGGCACCCTGGTCTACGCCTACGAGGAGGCGATCGGGCACTGCGTCGACCCGTCGGCGGTCCGCGACAAGGACGGCATCAGCGCCGCGGTCCTGGCCTGCGATCTGGTGGCAACGCTGCAACAGCAGGGGCGTTGCGTGCAGGATGCGCTCGATGACCTTGCCCGCCGTCACGGCGTGCACGACGTTGCGGCGGTGCCGCACCGGGTCGCCGACATCGCCGAGGCGCGGGCACTGATGCAGCGCCTGCGCGCTGCGCCGCCGGAGCGGCTCGCGGGATTCGGCGCCGCACTCACCGACATCGGCGATGCCCTGGTTTTCACCGGCGGCGACCAGGGCGCCTCGATCCGGTTGGTGGTGCGACCATCGGGAACCGAGCCGAAACTGAAGTGCTACTGCGAAGTTCGCTGCCCACCGGGTGCCGATCCGGCACCGGCCCGACGGCGAGCACGGGACCTACGGGACCGCCTGGTCACCGAAATCCGGCAGTGGTGAGGATGCTCAGCGCGGGCCGAACTGCCGGTCGCCCGCGTCACCGAGCCCGGGCACGATGTAGGCGAACTCGTCGAGTCCGTCGTCCACGGCCGCGGTGAACAACCGCGCATCCGGCGCCACCTGCCGCAACGCCTCGATGCCTTCGGGTGCCGCCACCACGCACAGCGCGGTGAGCCCGGTGGCCCCGCGCTCCTGCAGCAGCCGCACGGTGTGCGTCATCGATCCTCCGGTGGCCAGCATCGGGTCCAGGATCATCACCGGCATGCCGGACAGGTCGTCGGGCAGCGAAGCCAGATAGGGCACCGGCCGGTGCGTGTCCTCGTTGCGAGCGACGCCGACGAAGCCGGTGGCCGCGTCGGCGAGCAGGGTTCGGGCCGCCTCGGCCATGCCCAGCCCGGCGCGCAGGACCGGCACCAGCAGCGGCGATTCGGCCAACCGCGATCCGGTGGTTTCGGCGAGCGGGGTGCGGACGATGACCGGTGCGGTGGGCGCGGCCCGGGTCGCCTCGTAGACCAGCATCGCCGTCAACTCGCGCAGTGCGGCACGGAACGCGGCGCTGTGCGTGCGCTCATCTCGCAGCACGGTCAGCCGGGCCGCCGCCAGCGGATGGTCAACGACATGCAGGTCCACTGGGTGTGACTCTATAGAACTCTCTTGCCCCCACGACACCCCTCCGGCCTCCGGGCCCGAGCGCCGGGCCACGGGCAGCGGGCAGCGGGCACCGGGCATCGGGCAGCGGGCAGGGGGCGCCGGGCACCGGGCCGCTCATCACCAGATCCAGTCGAAAAAACCCGGCGAATTCACACCCCGACTACACGCTCAATCACGAAGAGCCCCATAGACTCCGGCCATGCGCAGGCTCGGATATCGCCTGATCAGTGTTTTCTACACCGTGGCCGCACTGTCCTCCCCGGTTATCGCCACCCCCGGCACGGCCGCCGCCGCCACGCTGCCGACGTTCTCCCACGTGGTGATCGTGGTGGAGGAGAACCGCTCGCAGGCCAACATCATCGACAGTCCGTCAGCACCTTTTATCAATGCGCTGGCCACCGGCGGAGCGATGATGACCCAGTCGTTCGCCGAAATGCACCCCAGCCAACCGAACTATCTTGCGTTGTTCGCCGGCAACACCTTCGGTGTGAAGACCAACGATTGTCCGGTCAACGTCGGTGCCCAACCGAACCTGGCGAGCGAACTGCTCGCGGCGGGCCACACCTTCGGCGGCTACGCCGAGGGCCTGCCCGCGGTCGGCTCGACGGTGTGCTTCGCGGGCCAGTACGGACGCAAGCATGTGCCCTGGGTCGATTTCAGCAATGTGCCGCCGTCGGTGTCGATGCCGTTCTCGGCGTTTCCCGCACCCGGCAGCTACGCGAGCCTGCCGACCGTGTCGTTCGTCATCCCCAACAACGACAACAACATGCACGACGGCTCGATCGCCCAGGGCGATGCGTGGCTGAACCAACAGCTCACCCCGTACGCCAACTGGGCCAAGGCCAACAACAGCCTGCTGATAGTGACCTGGGACGAGGACGACGGCGGCCCGCGCAACCAGATCCCGACGGTGTTCTACGGCGCCCACGTGCGGCCCGGCGTCTACAGCGAGACCATCAGCCACTACAACGTGCTCTCGACGCTGGAGCAGTTGTACGGCCTGCCCAAGACGGGCTATGCGGCCAATGCTCCGGCGATCGCAAGTATTTGGGGCGGATAAGCGAGCATCGGCCGGGTCGCTATTCTGTGCCGCATGGCTGCTGACCTCGTACCGATCCGCCTGAGCCTGTCCGAGGGCGACCGCTACACGCTGTGGGCTCCCCGCTGGCGCGACTCCGGGGACGAGTGGGAGGCGTTCCTGGGCAAGGACGACGACCTGTTCGTGTTCGACAGCGTCGCGGATCTGGTCGCGTTCGTACGCGGCGGCGCGGACAGTGATCTGACCGACCACCCGGGATGGGACAGCATCACCGAGGCCGGCGCGCACGCACTGGATCCGGCCGACGATCAGCGGTTCGACCTGGTCGCCGTCGAGGAACTGCTGGCCGAAAAGCCCACCGAGGAGTCGGTGGCCGCCCTGGCCCGCATCCTGGCGATCGTGTCGTCCATCGGGTCGGTGTGCGAGCTGACGGCGATCTCGAAGTTCTTCAACGGCAACCCCACCTTGGGCACGGTGTCCGGCGGTATCGGCCACTTCACCGGCAGGGCCGGGCGCAAGCGCTGGGATGCGATCGCCGATCTCATCGGGCGAAGCTGGGACGACGTACTTGCCGCCGTCGATGAGATCGCCAGCACCCCAGACGTCGACGAGGCCCTGTCCGCCAAGGCCGCCGAGGAACTCGCCGAAGAGCCGGAGGAACCCGAAGAACCGGCCGGGCAGGACGGACCCGGGGACAGCGCGGCGGCCGGGGAGGCCGACGACGCCGGGGAGGCAGGGGAGTCCGACGACGCCGGGGAGGCAGGGGAGGCGAAGGCTTCCGACGACGCCGAGGATGCTGACGACTCCGACGCAGACGGCCGGGCCGACGGCGACACCGCCGTCCTCGGGGGCGACGAGGACTTCTGGGCACAGGTGGGCATCGACCCCATCCGGATCATGACGAGCTCGGGCACGTTCTTCACACTGCGTTGCTATCTCGACGAACGGCCGATCTTCCTGGGGCGCAACGGCCGGATCAGCGTGTTCGGTTCGGAGCGAGCGCTTGCCCGGTATCTCGCCGACGAGCACGACCACGACCTGTCGGATCTGAGCACCTACGACGACATCCGCACCGCAGCCACCGATGGCTCGCTGAAAGTCGACGTCGGCGAGGAGAACGTGTACGTGCTCAGCGGGCTGGCAGACGATTTCGCCGACGGGCCGGATGCGGTGGACCGGGAGCAACTCGACTTGGCCGTCGAATTGCTGCGCGACATCGGCGACTACTCCGAGGAGAGCACCGTCGACACGGCGCTCGGAACGGGCAAGCCGCTGGGCAAGCTGATCGTTCACGTGCTGGAGCCCGACTCGGCGAGCAAACCGGCCGGCCCGTACGCGGCCGCGGCACGGTCCTGGGAGAAGCTCGAAGCGTTCGTGGAAGGCCGGCTTCGGCGCGAGTAGGGCGGCCCGCCGACGGCCGCGAGTCGTCCGCGAGCGTAACAAGGCTGCGATTTCGCGCCCCGGATTTCGCCGTGGCGTTACGCTCGCGAGCAAGCGGGCGAATCGCCTCGGGCCGTGCGCACCTTCCGCATCTACGCGACCGCCCGAACCTGCCCGCCCAGTACCCCAAACACCCCACCCAGACAGAAACACCAGCAGGTCAAAGCCCTAGCAGCCCAAAAGCGCAGCGAACGTGTCCGAAGTCAGGGGCAATGGTGATGATGCCGCTGTGGTGGCCTCGGTGGTTATACGAGCAGACCATGGCGAGGTTGGTGACAAGTCGGGACTCCACCCTTTCGTATGTGGTCGCTCACCGATGGCGGACAAGCGAAATCACCAGCAGTTCCCGGTCGGTCGGCAAACCGTGCCATACGCGGGCAAGCGACAGAGTGGATGCGGCGCCGGATATCAGCACGCGACGGTAAACTAGGCGGCATGTCCAGTGCCGAGCAGCCTCAAGAGCCAGTCGCGCGAATCTATACGCCCGACGAGGCGATCAGGCATGCTCGGCCACTACCCGCCCGTGATCGCCTCGTCATCGACGATGTGCCCGCGGATGAGTGGGCCGCCTTTCAGGCTGCGCTAGCGGGCGCATGACCAATGCCCAGCTATCGGGCGTCGTTGTGGACACAATGGTTATCAGCTGGATGTTTGACGAACGTCCCAATCGGCTCGCTGAGCGCTATCGCACACTGATCGGCCCAAGGCCGGTCCTGCTCGCGTTCCACACCGTCATGGAACTCCGCTACGGGGTCCTGCGCGCCGGGTGGGGTCAACTGCGGCGCCAGCGACTCGAACGCCGCATCGCTGAACTGACCGTTGTGCAGCCTGACGATCAGATGCTCACCGTGTGCGCCACGTTGCGTGCAGACTGCGCCCGGATCGGTCATGCGCTCGCCGGCAAGATCCATGACGGCGACCGGTGGGTTGCAGCCGCCGCGATGCGCCTCGGCATACCGCTGGTCTCCCATGACGGGATATTCGATGGGGTGCCCAGGCTTGAGTTCATCACTGTTGCCGGCAACAAATAGCGGCCCATATGGCGATACCGAGATTCACGGACAGGTCTTCCACTGCGCGGTCCCTCTCTGCTGCGATACGACATTAGGACTACACCTCCCTCACGTGTCGCCAACAACACCCCACCTGAGTGCGGACATTGTGCTTGGCGCCCAGGCGTAAGGCCGAATTCGGGGCAGGCGGCTGCGAGCAGCTCGCGAGCGTAACGAGGCTGCGATTTCGCGCCCCGGATTTCGCCGTGGCGTTACGCTCGCGAGCAAGCGGGCTCGGCCGGCGCAGCGATCAGCGGCCGTTCCCGGAAGTCGGCTGACCTTGGCCAGTTCGGTGGGGCCGCCGTTTTCCCAGTGTTGGAAGTGGTGGGCGTGCAGGCCGCGGGTGGCTCCGCAGCCGGGGCCAGTCGGCTGGGGCAGCCGTCCCGCCCGGCCGCGCATCACCACCGACTGTCAGTGCCCGACGTCCGCCGCGCACGCAGCGAGAATCGCGTCCCAGTCCTCGACGTTGAGATGTCCCTTGCCCGCCACCCAGTGCATGTCCACACCCGGAATCGTGCGTTCGAGGTACTCACTCATCGCCCGCGGAATGAGGCCGTCACGCTCGCCCTGCCAGATGTGGGTCGGGACCGCGATCCGGGCCACCTCGAAGTCCCACGGCCGGTAGTCCAGAAGCGATTCGTAGGCCCCGCCCCGGCCACCCTGACGGAAGGCCTCGGCCTGGATGGCGTTGAAGTGCCGCCGGAATCCGCTGTCGCGCAGGTGTTGCCGGTCGGTCTCGGGAAGCGATTCGGCCACGAACCAGCCAAGCAACCGGGGCACATACTTCGCACACCAGCCCACCGGGGCGAAGGCGGCGCCGAACGTCCACGGTGCGTGCCGCGCGACAAGCGCGTAGCCGCTGTCGGCCAGGTTCAGGTCCCCGATGATCTCCGGCGTGGCCAGCGGACCCCACGGCCCCAGCGCCCCGATGAATTTCAGCCTCTTCGGTGAGATGAAGACCCCGCAGGCAAAGAGATGCGGGCCGGCTCCGGAGTGCCCGGCCACCCCGAATTCCGCCCATCCCAGGGCGTCGGCAAGCGCGCACACATCGGCGGGCCAGTCGGCGAACCTGCGCCCCGGGGCAAACGTCGAGCGCCCGTACCCGGGGCGGTCGACGGCGACCAGGCGAAACCCCTGGCGGCTGGCGGCACCGTCGGCGAACACCCCTTCCAGCCGGCAGCTCGGTGTGCCGTGAAAGTAGAACACCGGAAAGCCGCCGGGATCCCCGTACTCCTGGTAGGCCAGGTCACGACCGTCGGCCAGGACCAGCGTCCGCGCGTCGTCGGCACCGATCCGCTCGGGCATCATCGGCGCCGGCCCTGCCATGATCTGCCTGCACCGCCCGCCGGCGTCATCGATACACCGGGGTCTATCCGATCAGCACCGCGTACCGCGGCTTGATCACGTCGTCGATGATCTCCAGCCGCTCGTCGAACGGGATGAACGCCGACTTCATCGCGTTGATGGTGAACCGCGCCAGATCGCTCCACCCGTAGCCGAAAGCCGCTACCAGCCGGTGCATTTCCTGGCTCATCGTGGTGTCGCTCATCAGCCGGTTGTCGGTGTTGACGGTGACCCGGAAGCGGGTGCGCGCCAGCAGATCGAACGGATGCTCAGCGATGCTGGCGACCGCCCCGGTCTGGACGTTGGAGCTCGGGCACAACTCCAGAGGAATTCGCTTGTCCCGCAATATCGATGCCAGCCTGCCCAGCCGGGTCCCGTCGGGTCCCACCTCGATGTCGTCGACGATGCGCACCCCGTGGCCCAGCCGGTCGGCGCCGCAGAACGCTATCGCCTCGTGGATCGACGGCAGCCCGAATGCCTCCCCGGCGTGAATGGTGAAGCGCGCGTTGTTGTCTCGCATATGTTCGAAGGCGTCCAGGTGCCGGCTGGGCGGATATCCGGCTTCGGCGCCGGCGATGTCGAATCCGACGACCCCCCGGTCCCGGAAGCGGATCGCCAACTCGGCGATATCGCGGGACATGGCGGCGTGGCGCATCGCGGTCAGCAGACAACGCACCCTGATGAACCGGCCCGCCGCGGCACAGGACTTTTCGCCGCTGGCGAAACCGGCCAGCACCGCATCGACGACTTGATCGAAGGACAGCCCCCGGTTGATGTGCAATTCCGGGGCGAACCGGACCTCGGCGTACACCACCGAGTCGGCGGCCAGATCTTCGACGCATTCGTGGGCCACCCGGAACAGCGCGTCGGGAGTCTGCATCACGGCCACGGTGTGCGAGAACGGCTCCAGGTAGCGTTCCAGCGATCCGCTGTGCGAGCGGGTGCGAAACCAGGTCGCCAGTTCGTCGGCGTCGGCGGCAGGCAACTCGTCGTAGCCGACCTCGCCGGCGATCTCCAGCACGGTGGCCGGGCGCAAGCCGCCGTCGAGATGATCGTGCAGCAGCGCCTTGGGCGCCGCCGAGATGTCACCAAGGGTCAGCGGCGAGGTCATCGCGGGATCCGATCGATGATCAACGGTCTGGTCGCCGGCGGATCGTCGCCCACGCTCCACCCGCCGTCGAGCTCGGCCATCGCGGAATCGAACCGCTCCGGGGTCTCGGTGTAGAGCGTGAACAGCACCTCCCCGGGGGCCACCGGCTCACCGGGGCGGCGATGGATCCGCACCCCGGCGCCATGCTGCACCCGCGCACCCGGGCGCGATCTGCCGGCACCGAGCCGCCAGGCCGTCAGCCCCACCGCCATTGCGTCGATATCGCCCATTGTGCCCCCCCGGGTTGCCGACACGGTTTCCGAATACCGACCAATGGGCAACGGTTTCGCCAAATCCCCGCCCTGCGCGGCTATCAGCCGCGCGAACCGGTCCATCGCGCTGCCGTCGCGCAGGGTCTGCGCCGGGTCGCGGCCGTCGACGCCGGCGAGCTCCAGCATCTCGCCGGCCAACCGCAGCGTCAGCGCCACCACGTCGGGTGGCCCCCCGCCGGCCAGAACCTCCAGCGACTCCGCCACCTCCAGCGCATTGCCCACCGTCTCCCCCAAGGGCGCATTCATATCGGTCAGCAGCGCGCGCGTGGGCACCCCGTGCGAGACACCCAGTTCAACCATGACGTGGGCGAGTGCGCGGGCGTCGTCCAGCGACTTCAGGTAGGCCCCCGAACCGGCCTTCACATCGAGCACCAACGCGCTCGCTCCCTCGGCCAGCTTCTTGCTCATCACCGAGCCGGCGATCAGCGGCAGCGATTCCACCGTCGCGGTGACATCGCGCAGCGCATACAGCTTGGCGTCGGCGGGGGCGAGTTCGCCGGCAGCGAAGATCGCCGCCCCGACCTCCCGCAGTTGCTCACGCACCCGCCGGCCCGGCAGGTCCGCGCTGAACCCGGCGATCGATTCCAGCTTGTCCAGGGTGCCGCCGGCGTGCCCCAGGCCCCGTCCGGCGGCTTGCGGCACCGCGGCGCCGCAGGCGGCGACGACCGGCACCAGCGGCAGCGTGATCTTGTCGCCGACCCCGCCGGTGGAGTGCTTGTCGACGGTCACCAGACCCAGATCACCGAAGTCCAGCCTCGGCCCCGAAGCCAGCATGGCCGAGGTCCAGCGGGAGGTCTCAGCGCCGTCCATGCCGCGCAGGAAGATCGCCATCAGCAATGCCGACATCTGTTCGGGTGCAACCTCGCCGCCGGTATAGGCAGCGATCACCCAGTCGATGGCCGCATCGGGAAGCCGGCCACCGTCGCGTTTGGTCCGGATTACCGTCGGCGCGTCGAACACGAAGTCACCCAAGGGAATTCCCACGCAAGTCGCCGGCGCCGAAGGCGTGCGGCAGCAGGTCGCTCAGGGGTCGCGGCCCATCGGTGTGATATATCAGCAGGTCGGCGCCGCCGTGCTCGTAGAGCACCTGCCGGCACCTTCCGCAGGGCATGACCGGCGTCCCGTCCCCGGCAACGCAGACCAACGCGACCAGCCTGCCACCGCCGGTCTGGTGCAGCGCGGACACCACACCGCACTCCGCACACAGGCTGAGGCCGTAGGAAACATTCTCCACATTGCATCCGGTGACGACGCGGCCGTCCCCCACCAGCCCCGCCGCGCCCACCCGAAACTTCGAATACGGCGCGTAAGCCCCGGTGGCAACGTCAATAGCACTGTCCCGCAGTCTATTCCAGTCGACAGCAGCCATTCCCAGCCCCGTTCGCCGATATTCCGATCCCGCTGAAGCCACCCTAATCCCATCGCGACACACCGCATGGATCGCCTCTGAGCACTACCGTGAGCAACCCCGTTGGGGCTAAGCTCGATTGCCTGGCCCGGAGTCGCCTCCACGCCCATCAGCCCCGCCAGAAAGAGGTGAGTTCTCCAGTGAGCGCACAGACGGCAATCGCGGATTCAGCCGCAGCGGACTCGTCCAGCAAACGCAGGCCGCCCCGCACCCTGTACCGCGGCGATCCCGGCATGTGGGCCTGGGTCCTGCACCGGATCACCGGCGCCACCATCTTCTTCTTCCTGTTCGTCCATGTACTCGATGCCGCGGTCCTGCGGGTGAGCCCGCAGGCGTACAACGACGTGCTGGCCACCTACAAGACCCCGATCATCGGGCTGATGGAATTCGGCCTGATCGCGGCCGTGCTGTTCCATTCGCTCAACGGGATCCGGATCATGCTGATCGACTTCTGGTCGGAGGGTCCGCGCCACCAGCGGACAATGCTGTGGGTCGTCTGCGCGACGTTCCTGATACTGCTGACGATGGCCGGAGTGGTGACCGGGATTCACATGTGGGAGCGCTTCGCATGAACACACCCGACCTCCAGCTCGGCCCCGGCCAGGTGGCGCCGGTGCTGCAACGCAGCTACTACCGCCCGGCCAGCCTGGACAACCCGCGAGCGGTACGGCGGAACTCGGGCATCCCGAATTTCGAGAAGTTCGCGTGGCTGTTCATGCGGTTCTCCGGCATGATGCTGGCGGTCTTGGTCATAGGCCACCTGTTCATCATGCTGATGTGGGACAACGGCGTATACCGCATCGACTTCAACTACGTAGCCCAACGCTGGGCCACGCCGTTCTGGGAGACCTGGGACCTGATCCTGTTGTGGCTGGCTCAGATGCACGGTTTCAACGGCATCCGCACCATCATCGACGACTACAGCCGCAAGAACGTCACCCGCTTCTGGCTGAACGCACTGCTGACGGCGTCAACGGTGTTCACGCTCATGCTGGGTACCTATGTGCTGATGACATTCGACCCCAACATTTCCTGAAAGGCGCCCATGTCAACGCCACAGTCCCCCGATCACCCCACTACCGGCCATAGGCGGTGCCCGTGATCCAGCACCACCGATACGACGTGGTGATCGTCGGCGCCGGGGGGGCCGGCATGCGCGCCGCGGTGGAAGCGGGCCCGCGGGGCCGCACCGCGGTGCTGACCAAGCTCTACCCCACGCGAAGCCACACCGGCGCGGCACAGGGTGGCATGTGCGCCGCGCTGGCCAACGTCGAAGAGGACAACTGGGAGTGGCACACCTTCGACACCGTCAAGGGCGGCGACTACCTCGCCGACCAGGATGCGGTCGAGGTCATGTGCAAAGAGGCCATCGACGCGGTGCTCGACCTGGAGAAGATGGGGATGCCGTTCAATCGCACCCCCGAGGGCCGCATCGACCAGCGCCGCTTCGGCGGCCACACCCGCGACCACGGCAAGGCGCCGGTGCGCCGGGCCTGCTACGCGGCCGACCGCACCGGCCACATGATCCTGCAGACGCTCTACCAGAACTGCGTCAAGCACGACGTGCAGTTCTTCAACGAGTTCTATGTGCTCGACCTGGTGCTCACCGAAACCGCCACCGGCCCGGTGGCCACCGGTGTGGTGGCCTACGAACTGGCCTCCGGCCTCATCCACGTCTTCCACGCCAAGTCCATCGTGCTGGCCACCGGCGGTTCGGGCCGGATGTACAAGACCACCTCCAACGCCCACACCCTGACCGGAGACGGTGTCGGCATCGTGTTCCGCAAGGGACTCCCTTTGCAGGACATGGAGTTTCACCAGTTCCACCCCACCGGGCTGGCCGGCCTGGGCATCCTGATCTCAGAGGCGGTGCGCGGCGAGGGCGGCCGGCTGCTCAACGGAGAGGGCGAACGCTTCATGGAGCGCTACGCCCCGACGATTGTGGACCTGGCGCCCCGAGACATCGTGGCCCGCTCGATGGTGCTCGAAGTGCTGGAGGGTCGCGGCGCCGGGCCGAACAAGGACTACGTCTACATCGACGTGCGCCACCTGGGCGCCGATGTGCTGGAGGCCAAGCTGCCCGACATCACCGAGTTCGCCCGCACCTACCTCGGTGTCGACCCGGTCAACGAACTGGTCCCGGTGTATCCCACCTGCCACTACCTGATGGGCGGCATCCCGACCACGATCACCGGCCAGGTGCTGCGCGACAATGCCAACACCGTGCCGGGGTTGTTCGCCGCCGGTGAATGCGCCTGCGTGTCGGTGCACGGCGCCAACCGGCTGGGCACCAACTCGCTGCTGGACATCAACGTCTTCGGCCGCCGCGCGGGCATCGCCGCCGCGGACTACGCGGAGGGAATCAACTTCGCCGACATGCCGCCGGACCCGGCGGCCATGGTGCAGGGATGGGTCGCCGACATCCTCAGCGAGCACGGCACCGAGCGCGTCGCCGACATCCGGGGCGCCCTGCAGCAGACCATGGACAACAATGCCGCGGTGTTCCGCACCGAGGAAACCCTCAAGCAGGCGATCACCGACATCCACGCCCTCAAGGAGCGCTACTCCCGGATCAGCGTGCACGACAAGGGCAAACGGTTCAACAGCGACCTGCTCGAAGCGATCGAACTGGGCTTCCTGCTGGAGCTGGCGGAGGTGACGGCGCTCGGTGCGCTCAACCGCAAGGAGTCCCGCGGCGGCCACGCCCGCGACGACTACCCCAACCGCGACGACGTCAACTTCATGCGTCACACCATCGCCTACAAGGAAGGCACCGAACTGCTCAGCGACATCCGGCTGGACTACAAACCCGTCGTGCAGACCCGCTACGAGCCCAAGGAACGGAAGTACTGATGCCGTCGCAAACGCAGGGAGCACCGGCCGTCGATTCGGCCGAGCCGCCGTTGCCGCCCGTCCCCGACGGCGCGGTGATGGTGACGCTCAAGATCGCCCGGTTCAACCCCGACGACGCCGACGCCTTCACATCGACAGGCGGGTGGCAGAGCTTCCGGGTGCCGTGTCTGCCCAGCGACCGGATGCTGAACCTGCTGCTCTACATCAAGGGATACCTGGACGGGACGCTGACGTTCCGCCGGTCCTGCGCCCACGGGGTGTGCGGTTCGGACGCGATGCGGATCAACGGGGTCAACCGGCTGGCCTGCAAGGTGCTGATGCGCGATCTGCTGCCGAAGAAGCCGAAGAAGAATCTCACCATCACGGTGGAACCGATCCGCGGGCTGCCGGTGCTCAAAGATCTCGTGGTGGACATGGAGCCGTTCTTCGACGCCTACCGGGCGATCAAGCCGTACCTGATCACCAGCGGCAATCCGCCCACCCGCGAGCGGATTCAGAGCCCCACCGACCGCGCCCGCTACGACGACACCACCAAGTGCATCCTGTGTGCCTGCTGCACCACCAGCTGTCCGGTGTACTGGAACGAAGGCAGCTACTTCGGTCCGGCGGCGATCGTCAACGCCCACCGCTTCATCTTCGATAGCCGCGACGAGGCCGCCGGCGAACGCCTGGACATTCTCAACGAGGTCGACGGCGTGTGGCGCTGCCGGACGACGTTCAACTGCACCGACGCCTGCCCGCGGGGCATCGAGGTCACCAAGGCGATCCAGGAGGTCAAGCGGGCCACGATGTTCTCCCGCTGAGTGCGCGCTAGCCCCGCCCCACCCAGCGCCCCCTTCGTGCGCTATTTGGCCGCCCCACCCGCCGCCGAACGTGACTGTGCAGTCGCACCAGGCGCCGAACGTCACCGTGGCCTCACACTCGCCGCGCGATAGTTGGCGGGAGCTTCCACCCGCCGCCGAACGTCACCTCGGCGCCTCCACCCGCCGCCGAACGTGACTGTGCAGTCGCACCCGCCGCCGAACGTGACTGTGGCGTCACACTCGCCGCGCGATAGTTGGCGGGAGCCCGGAGCGGGCCTTCAAGAATTCGCGACGGATTCGTGGAGCGTCCTTCCCGAAACTGCGCGCCCCTTCCTCTGGCGTCGACGGCACGAGGATGGGCGGCTGCGCGGTGACCTGATCTTTCTCAATTGCGAACCAGACAGAGTCCAACCAGGTAGCATCCAGCGGCAACCCCTGGCCGTCGTGCCGCGGGGGGCTGGGGGAATGGGGAGCCGCCGATGTCGTCGTACGTGATCGCAGCACCAGCGGCCGTGGCCGCGGCCTCGGGAGACCTGGCTGCCATCGGGGAAGCGATCAGGGGAGCAGCCGCTGCGGCGGCACCCTCGACTACGGGGGTGGTCGCGGCGGCGGCCGACGAGGTGTCGACGGCGATCGCGAAGTTGTTCGACGGCTTCGCCCGGGAATTTCAGATGCTGTCCGTCAAAGCCACGGCGTTTCAGACCCGGTTCGAGCACACGTTGAGTGCGGCCGGCGCCGCGTACGCAGACGCCGAGGCTGATAATATTTCGCAGCTACGGTCGCTGCTGCGGCCCGCCGCAAGCTCAAGCCCGTTTTCGCCCGGTGGGATCGGCGAGGCGCCCTTCGGCGGCACCGCTACCGCTACGTTGGGAGCGCTACTCAATTCGGCCACCAACGCCGCGGGCCTGGGCGAGATTTTGAACTTCCCTTCCTCTGTGGCCCTGTCGGCTCCGACCACCAACGGCGTAGTCGGGGCCAGGATCGGGTTCTCGTTTCTGCAGATCCCGATCGGCCCAAACTCCTTCCTGGGCATGACGATTCCCCAGTTCAGCTATCCCGCGCCCGCACTCTGGTACTTCCCGACACAAGCCGACGGATCAGTGAATGCCAACGGAACCCTCTACCTGCAGCACGGCTTGGGCGCGTCCGGCTGGTTGCAACAGCCGTTGGCCATCGAGCTGGCACAGCAGACGAACAGCGTGGTGGTCACTCCGACCGTGCCGTCGCTCCGGCTGCCGCTGGGCCTGTGGCTCCGCAGCCCACAGATGCAGCAGGGTGTGGCGTCGTTATTCCAGGGGCCGCAGACGGCACTGAACATCGGCGCGCAACAGGCCGGTTTCCATGGCACGCTGCCGCCGGATTTCATCCTGGCCGGACACTCCGGGGGTGGCGGCCTCGCCTCGATTGCCGCCGGTGACTACCTCGCGACCCTGGGCACTGCCCCCAACCACCTCAAGGGTGTCGTCATGTTCGACGGCGTCGCCCGCGACACCGCCGCGTTCAGCACCGCTGTAGCCAACCTGCAAGCGGCGAACGTGCCGATCTACACGGTAGCCGCACCGCCAATGGCGGGGAATATCTTCGGCTCCACCACAAATCAACTAGTTGATCTGTACCCGAACCAATTCGTCGGCGCGGAGATCGTCGGCGGCTCACACCTGGACGCGATGCTGGGCGGAAGACCCATCGCCGACCTCGCACTTCAGCTGATCACCCAGTTCTCCCCACCCGGCGCCACCTCGGCCGTCTACGCGCTGTCCACAGGCTGGATCAACGACATCTGGGCCGGGTATGGCCCGACCAACCCGATGTACGGCAGCTACGGTCCTACCGGCGGCTACCTTCCACCCGGCGGCCAAACGATCTTCGTCGGGCCGACCACCGCCATTATCCTGCCGGTGTAGCGCGCGGCGCGAAGCCGGGATCTCCCACCTCGGCTATCCACGCGAGAGCCGCATCACGATCTACGACGGCCGCGGCAAAGACTACCCCGACGCGCTGTCCGCCCCGCCTGCCGCGCCGCCCCGCCTGCCGCGCCGCCCCGCCACCCCGCCACCCCGCCGCCGCCGCCGCCGCCGGGCGTGCCGCGACAGTCACCCCCGCCGCCAAAAGTGACTGGGGAGACACGCTCGGTGGGCACATACCAACGCCCGCCAAACGTGACTGCG
>NZ_JBKECZ010000013.1:0-2056 GCF_047975165.1 Mycobacterium sp. | reverse complement strand
GCATCCAACAACTCCCGCTCCCACCGCGTAATCCCTTGCGCCACAACATCATCACACGCCGCACGGCACACAGCCGTCAGACACGACCAACGATCGACGACTTTATTCAGTGGTGTCCTAGCGAGTTGGACCGACCTACATCAATGCTGTGAGCATGGATATCAAGGTTGGTGCCCTTGACCGAAGGGGGGCTAACGATGAGAAATGGCTCCGCTGCGTTTCCATTGACCAGACGGTAGCTGACCCCGTCGACCACGACTGTGAAGGTGGCGAGCCAAGCTATGTTTCCTTGAAAGAGCAGGTCAATGATCGTTGGATCGAGATCGATCGCTACGAGGACCGCCATGTCCGGTCCGCTAGCCCGGATTTTTCGCGGATTGTTGCTGGTGAGGGCGTGTAGATAAGCGAAAGTGACTGTCCGGCAAGGGATAATTGGACTTGTCGAGGGTTCAACCATCCTAACGGGAAGGCACTTCGCAGGTGAAGAATATCGCGGCCGCATCGCGGGTCAAAGTGTCGGCCGACGGCCATGGCGTCGTGTCGCATGCCGGGATGGGCATGCTGCGTGAGCTCGCCGACCGGACCGGGCTATCGACGCAGGTCACCGCCGCATTGGCGGACACCTATCGCGGGCCGTGGGTATACGCACCCGGCGATGTATTCGCCGATCTGGCCGCTGCGGTCGCTGACGGGGCGGACTGCATCGACGGCGTCGGCCAACTGTGCGGCGACCGCGAACACCTCTTCGGGGCGACGGCCTCCACCACCACGATGTGGCGGCTGGTCGATGAACGCATCGACGCCGCGCACCTACCGCTGGTGCGGGCCGCCCGAGCCGGCGCTCGGGCGGCGGCCTGGGCCGCGGGCGCTGCCCCCGACCCGGGTGACTGGTTGCACATCGATATCGACGCGACCCTGGTCATCGACCACTCCGACAACAAGCACGGCGCCACACCGACCTGGAAGAAGACCTTCGGGCACCATCCGCTGCTGGCGTTTCTGGACCGCCCGGAGATCGCCGGCGGGGAAGCCCTGGCCGGGCTGCTGCGCACCGGCAACGCCGGCTCCAACACCGCCAGCGACCACATCATCGTCTTGGCCCAGGCGCTGGCAGCGCTGCCCGCCCCATGGCGACCCGACCCGAGTCGCGGCCACGATCCAGACCGACCGAAGGTGCTGGTGCGCTGCGACACCGCCGGGGCCACCCACAACTTCGCCGATGCCTGCCACACCGCCGGGGTGGGATTCTCCTTCGGCTACCCCGTCGATGCCCGCGTCCAGGACGCGGTGGACACCCTCAACCTCGGCCAATGCTGGTATCCGACGATCGACACCGACGGCGGCATCCGCGACGGCGCGTGGGTCGCCGAGGCCACCGACCTGGTCAACCTGGACACCTAGCCACCGGGCACAAGACTGGTCCTGCGCAAGGAACGCCCGCATCCCGGCGCGCAGTTGCGGTTCACCGACGCCGACGGCATGCGGGTCACCGCGTTCATCACCGACACCCTGGTCGGTGTCGTGGCAGGTCAAGTCACCGGTCTGGAACTGCGGCACCGCCAGCACGCCCGGGTCGAAGACCGCATCCGCGAACTGAAGGCCACCGGCCAGGGTAACCTGCCGTGTCACAATTTCTGGGCCAACGCCGCATGGTTGGAAATCGTCCTGGCCGCCACCGATCTAGTCACCTGGTGTCGACTCATCGGATTCCGCACCCACGACCTGGCTCGCGTCCAGATCGCCACGTTCCGCTACCGGGTCCTGCACGTAGCCGCCCGCATCACCCACGGCTCCCGCCAAACCCGGCTACGCATCGACGCCACCTGGCGCTGGGCCACCCAGATCGCCACCGCCTGGCAAAACATCCGCACCGCCTTCGACTGACACACAGCCCGCCTGACCCATCGATCACGAAAGACCCACTGGCCTGGCAAAGCCCGCACCACCCGGCGACACGGGACCACCCCAACACGGCCCGAGACCGCAGACACCACCTCACAGCGCATCTTGCCGCAAAGCTCCACCGCGAACACCTCCGGCGAAAAATCGAGGCTAG
>NZ_JBKECZ010000012.1:0-3826 GCF_047975165.1 Mycobacterium sp. | reverse complement strand
GTGACCGGCTGCCACGGGCGTGGGCTGATCCCGCGAATTCCGTTGGCCCGCATAATCTTGGCCACCGTCTTCTTCGATACAGTCTCGCCGACCTCAGGTAAATCCGCGAGGATTCGCGGTGCCCCGTTGACGTGATCGGAGGCCGCATGCACCTGGCGGATCTTCACCGGCAACTCCGCGGTGCGCGCCGCACGCGGCCCCGGCGCGGCGTCCCGGCGGGCAGCCCACGCGTAATATCCCGATCGGGATACCGCCAGCAGCTCGGTCATCCTGGTGATGCTGTGGTGTGCCTTCTCCGCGTCGATCACCGCGAACCGTCGTTCCGGTTCGAGTTCTCCACCGCAAAGAAGGCTGCTGCTTTTTTTAAAAACGCCCGGTCCATCCGCAACTCGGCCACCTCACGGCGTAGCCGGGTCAACTCGGCCCGCTCGTCGGCATCAAGCACCTTAGGAGGATCATCCAACTTCGACCGCTCAACAGCCACCCACCGGCCCAGCAGGGCCTCTCCGACCCCGATCTCACGGGCGACTCCGGCGATCGTGCGACCGGTATCGATCACCAACCGCGCCGCCTCCGCACGGAACTTCAGGGTGCAACTCTTCCTCTTCGCACCCATGAGTGCATCCTCTCCTGCCGAGCAACGCCCAGCCAGTCAGGATGTCCACAAAACGGGGGTAACCCCAACCTGCTCATCGACGAACTGGGCTACCTGCAGCTCGACCGCCGGCGCGCCGAGCTGCTCTTCCAAGTACTCACCGAACGAGAAGAACGCTCCGCGATCGCCATCGCCTCCAACGAGCCCTTCTCAGCCTGGACGAAAACCTTCACCGACCCCCGGCTCTGCGCCGCCATCGTCGACCGACGCACCTTCGCCGGCCAGATCATCGAAACCGGCAGCCACTCCTACCGACTCGCCCACGCCCGAAACGCCCAGCCCACCAAAGCGACCGGGGCCAAATCAAACCGTCCCGGCGGGGCCAAATCAAGTTGACATTGCCATAACGCCATTTCCCGTGATGGTCAAGCACGCGTACGATCACGCGCTGTGGCAACAATCAACGTTGAACCAGCCGATGGCTGAATCATGCTGATGTGGCTCCGGGGCTACCCCCAGGGCCACGGGTATGACTGTGGCCCAAATCGCCGAATCCGTCGATGGATGCCGCCGGGTCGTCCGGAATGCGGGCGGTGCGCCTGATGGGGGACGGCCCGGGACAACCTCACTGGGGCGATTTGGGACACCAAGGAGTCAGAGGGTGATACAGCGGTGGCCCGTCGCGCGCGCGCTGGTCACTACCGCAAAGAAGCCTTGTACCGCGGCCGCGAATCAATCTCCGAGGAATCTACTGGTCGGCACAGTGCTGCTGTTGACCTCAATATCGTTCGCAACTTGCCTTGTTCTCTCCCACTATTTTTCAGCTGATGTCCTGTCGTCACTGCTATACCAGCCCTATGACTGTCTGCCCATCCAGGCGATAAAGGTTGGTAGGCACTGCTTCGGCGACTATTCACTTCCACTGGTCCTCGGGATGGAAGCCAACCCGTGGGCCCCCTACCCTCTGCATCTTCCCCCAGAATTGGACGTCATCTACAACAACTACTCAGCTGGCGCGATGCTGCCGATGGTTGCTTTCGGTGCGGTCGGCAAATGGCTAGGAGCCCCGCTGGCAGGAATGGTCGGCTACCTGATCGCTCTGACCGCAGCCTGCCTGATTCCAGCGATATGGGCGGCACGGGGCGCGATCGGGCTGGAACGGATCGTGGTCTTCATGATCTGCGGAGCCGCTGCCGTTCCGGTCTGGATGACCGTCGATCGAGGAAACGCGGTGGGTTTTGCGGTGCCGGCCATGCTGTACTACCTGGTGGCGCTGTGCCGGCAGCGCTGGGGTCTGGTTGCGGCCATGGTGATCCTGGCGGCGCTGATCAAACCACAGTTCGCGGTGTTGGGGTGTGTGCTGTTCACGGCGCGGCAATGGCGAATGGCCGCCATCGCAGTGGCGGGAGGTGTGATATCCAACGTCGCCGCCTACGCCCTGTGGCCACGAGACTTCCCGGGCACCATCCTGCAATCCATTCACAACACCGCCCAATACGGGTCAGACGCATTGTTGTTCAGCGATCAGAACGTGTCATTCGGCAAGGGGCTATTCACCATAATCGACGGCGTCGAGGGTGCGTTGAATGGCGGTATGTTGCCGGATAATTTTCTTATTCGCCCGCGGCTGCTGGCCGGTTCTGCCGTGTTGGTGCTGGTCGTGGTTGCCCTGGTCGCTCTTGGCCGGCGCATTCCCCCGGTGATGGCAGGTGCCGTACTGCTGGCCACAGCCTCACTTTTCCCAGCCGTGAGCAACCGCTACTACCTGGTATTCGCGTTGCCGATTGCCGCCCTGGTAGTCAGGGACCCAGACGGGCCACCGGCGACGGGCATTTTCGAACGACTGGCAGTGGTAGGAGGACGCCGCCGTCTAGTCGGCATCTGCGTCAGTCTGGCCGCTGCAGTCACCATCGCCCAGATCGCAATACCCGGCCCGCTATTTCACTGGTCGATATACAGTCCGCAAGGGGATCTCTGGGCAGTCGTGAGTCTCGTGCGGACCACGGCGGAGTTCGCACCAATTCTCTGGCTGGTCACCATCTGCGTGACTCTTGTCTCCTACGCCCTGCATCCGGCGCCAGCCATCGGTGACGCACCGGTCGATTGCGGCGAACCCCACCGGGCACGCTGAACGACGGCTGGGCCGCACCCACTACGCGCGGGACGAATGTCCTTCAATCTCATCGGCGCTGCGCCGGAAGGAGAAGTGCCGGTGCCCGAACCAGCTCAGCAACGTGGTCGTTGCGATGATGATCGCCTGCGCGGGAATGCGGTGCATCCCGGATTCCACCAGCAGCGGCAAGGCCACCGCGTTGATGCCCAGTCCGGTGAGGTAGATGCTCTCAAAGCGTGCCAGATCGCGCAGCACATGGCCGCGAACCCGGAACACGAACCGCCGATGCATCACGAAGGCGAACAGCACACCCAGAAGGTGCGAAATCCCGACGGTCACCAATGCCCCCGCGACCGTGCCGAATCGACCATCGACGCTTTGACCGACGGTTTCGGAACAGACAACGAAGATGGAGAATCCGACGATCGTGTTGATGATGCCGACCGCCAGGAACGCCATCCGCTGGTCCTGGACGAGACGCATCAGCGGCCCCGGCGGCGCCGATTCGGGTGGCAGGTCGAACTCGGTCACCGCGGGGACTCGAATTTCGCGATCTGCTCCCGGGTCACCGCCAGCGGGTCCTCACCTTCGTGCACCCGGCGTGCCCAGTCGACGGTCCACCCGACGGCATCGCGGAAACCGAGCCGGTTGCGCCAGCCCAATTCGCGCTGGGCCTTGGTGGCGTCGAGGGCCAGCAGGTTCGCCTCGTGCGGGTGATCTCCGGGTTGGCGGTCCCAGTGCGCCCCACCTCCCCACAGCTCGGCTGCCAGTGTTGCCACCTGCCCTACTTCGACGAAACTGTCGCGGCCTGGCCCGATGTTCCACTGGCCCAGCCCGCCACCGGCGAGCAGCGCGTCGGCAATCGTGAGATAGCCGTTGAGGCAGTCCAGTACGTGCTGCCAGGGCCGCACCGCATGCGGGAAACGCAAGAGCGGCGCCTGGCCGCTTGCATAGGCGGCCACCAGGTCCGGCAGCAGGCGGTCACGGCTGATGTCGCCCCCGCCGATCACATTGCCGCCGCGGGCAATCGCGGTCGGGCAGCCGGGGAAGCTGTGGATCCAGGATTGGGTCAGCAGATCGGCCATCGCTTTGGACGCACTGTAGGGATCGTCGCCGCC
>NZ_JBKECZ010000011.1:0-1947 GCF_047975165.1 Mycobacterium sp. | reverse complement strand
TCCCTCTTGGGGTAACAAGTGACACCACCGCCCCGTCGTCAAACAGCAGGCCCGAAACCCCGACCCGACCAGGGGAAACGGCCGCTCCGGGCCCGACGGGAGTGGCGGGTTCGGGGTTGATGGCCGCGACGCCGTTCTGGACTCCGGTGGCCGCGCCCGCGGACGCGGCCGGAGCGCCGAGGCCGACGAGCGCGACCACCGACACGATCGCGGCGACGACGGCCAGGACGCGGGCCTGGATGCCGCCGAGGGGCGGCCGGAGAGCAGAGCGGGTGACAGACACCAGCGTCGAGTCTCGCAGCCCGACAGCGGCTGGTGGCGGTCCCCGCCCAAGTCGCTTCTGTTCAGCCGCCTCGTTCACAGCTGGCGGGACTGTCAGTAGACGGGCCCGACGGTCAGTCCGGCACTCGTTCGAACCCCAGGGCGTCGCTGATCTCGTCATCGATCGTCCGAAAGCTGTGCAAGCCGTAGTCGCCGACCGGCTCCACCGGCCCCGGCACCTCGTTGAGCGCCTCATCGAAGTAACGACCGTCCCAACGCCGGAAGCAATGCTGCTCGAGGACATCACCGGCCTCGATCGGCCAGTGAGCCACCGTCTCGAAGTACCCCTTCGACCACGGCAGACGGTTCGTCATCATCGGCGACACCAACAGTTCACCGGCCGACAGCGCTGAGCGCTCCGGCACCTCCTTGGAGTCGAAGCGAGGCCGGTAGACGTAGACCAGAATCGCGCCACCCATCGACGGCCCAGCCATCGCTTCCGCCGTGATGACCCGACCGAACAGGAACCGATCATCGGGCAGCTGCATCGCAAAGAGATCTCCGGCCTGCGGCTTCTTGCGCGATGGCTTCAGGACCTGAAGGTTCGTGAGAACGTCACCCATCGCTACAACCCGTTGGCTCGGAGCCAGGCTTCGCCCCAGTCGACAGCCTCCTGGTACCACGAGTGGTTCGGACTGATCGAATTGATCTTGTTCTGGAACCCAGGATTCCTCACGATCAACGCCTGCTCGATCGCCCGTGCCTGCCCCCTCGTCACCGGTGCCGACGTGACTTGCTGCACGACGAACCGGTCCCCATGCTGAACCTGGCGACGAGCAAGGTTGTTCGTGATCCCGGTATAAACCGGCTTCCCGCCGCTGACCCCGTAGTAAACGTGGACGTCCGTCGCGCCGCCCCGCAGCGCCGCTGGCAACGCGTCATCGGCTAGACCCGCCGCCCGGGCTCCTGCTCTTGGGGTAACAAGTGACACCAACGCCCGATCGTCAAACAGCGGGCCGGAAACCCCGACGACAGCAGGGGAAACGGCCGGTGCGGCAGCGACGGCAGAACCGGTTCCGGGGGTGATGGCCGCGACGCCGTTCTGGACTCCAGTGGCCGGGTGCGCGGACGCGGCCGGCGCGCCCAGGCCGACGACCGCGACCAACGCGGCGAGCACGACCAGGAGCGCTCGGAGGCGGGCCTGGGTGCTGCCGTGTGGCGGTCGGGTGCTTGACACTGCCCGCGAGTCTCGCAGCCTCGTAGCGGCTGGTGGCGGTCCCCAGCCGAGTTGCTTCTGTTCAGCCGGCTTGGGTAGCCGCTGGCGGCTGAGCAGCGGCTGAAGAAGAACCTCCGGGGCCGCCGGGCAGGGTTCAGTCGCTGAGTCGACCAGCGGGCGGCTCTTGACGGGCCGGGTGCTCAAACGGGAGGTCGCGCGGGAGGTCCGACGGGAGGTCAGTGGCCAAACGGGAGGTCACGCGGGAGACGCGGCGGGACGTCGAGCACGCCCGGTCGGGGGCGCGGGAGCGCCCGGCCGAAGGCCGGGCAGCGTGGTGGTGCCGGTTGGTGTCGTTGCGTCCCGTGGCGTGCGGGTCGCCGGCATCAGGGGCGTGGGCGGGGCTGCGGGGGCCACCTGTGGTGCAAGTGTGTGGAGGGTCAACGGGAGGTGCGGGAGGTTTCCCGGGAGGG
>NZ_JBKECZ010000010.1:0-8061 GCF_047975165.1 Mycobacterium sp. | reverse complement strand
GGAGTTGATGCCGCGCGCGATGGACTCCATGTTGTCCTCGATGCGCAGCAGAAAGCAGCTCACCGGTTCGCCGCGCTGCTTCTTGCCCGAGTTGAGGAAGGTCGGGGTGGCCGGCTGGAAGCGGCCCTCGATGATCTCGTCGACCAGCTTCTCGGCGAGCCTGTTGTCGCCGGCCGCCAGGGTCAGCGCCACCATGACGACGCGGTCCTCGAAGCGCTCCAGGTAGCGCTTGCCGTCGAATGTCTTCAGCGTGTAGGAGGTGTAGTACTTGAACGCCCCCAGGAACGTCGGAAAGCGGAACTTCTTGGCGTAGGCGCGATCCAGCAGCGTCTTGACGAAGTTGCGCGAGTACTGGTCGAGGACCTCGCGCTCGTAGTAGTCCTTCTGGATCAGGTAGTCGAGCTTCTCGTCCTGGTTGTGGAAGAACACGGTGTTCTGGTTGACGTGCTCAAGGAAGTACTGGCGGGCGGCGAGCACGTCGTGGGCGAACTGGATCTTGCCGTCTGCGTCGTACAGATTGAGCATCGCGTTGAGCGCGTGGTAGTCGGTCTCGGCCGGACCCCCGGCCGAGTGGGCCTGCGGGACGGCGGTTACAGGCTCTGCAGTGACGGTTGGTGACACGTCTGTTCCTTCCAGAAATCGGCCAGGCCCGCGCGGACGGCGGCGACGTCGTCGGCGGTACCCATGAGTTCGAAGCGGTAGAGGTAGGGAACACCGCATTTGCGGGACACCACGTTGCCCGCGTAGGCGAATTCCGCACCGAAGTTGTTATTCCCCGCGGCGATGACGCCGCGGATCAATGAGCGATTGTGCACGTTATTCAAAAATGCGATGACCTGCTTGGGCACGTAACCGCCGTTGTTGATGTCCGGCGTGGCCCGGCCGCCGCCGTAGGTGGGCAGCACCAGCACATAGGGTTCGTCGACCTCGATGCGGCCGCGCAGCGGTATCCGGATGGCGGGAACACCCAGCTTCCGCACGAAGCGGTGGGTGTTCTCCGACACCGACGAGAAATACACCAGGTTGCATCCCACGAACTCGGAGCTCATCTGCATGCCGGTTCCCATGTCGGTCTCCATGGCGCCGCAACCCCCTTGCCTCTGGGCTATCGCACTCGGCGCTGGGCGCTAGGCACTCATCGCCGCTTCGGATAGGGCCTTGATGCGGTCGGGCCGGAACCCGGACCAGTGGGCATTGTCGGCCACGACGACGGGCGCCTGCAGGTAGCCCAAGGCCATGACGTAGTCGCGTGCCTCGGCGTCCAGGGTGATGTCGACCTTCTGGTAGGTGACGCCCTGTTTGTCCAGTGCCTTGTGGGTGGCGACGCACTGCACACAGGCGGGCTTGCTGTAAACGGTGATGGTCATGGGCGTACCGCTCCTTCGCGGAAGTGGGGGTGGTCGGGGGTCGGGGATCGGGGGTCGGGGGTCGGGGATCAAGGGGTTCGGGTCGGACTTGAGACGGGTTCGGGACTTGCGATCTGGCGGATTGAATTGACGACGTTCAGCGGTCCGGCGGACCCAGATTCCGGGGAAGTTCAGCGGGCCGTGTGACCTGCCGACTCTGGGGTCTGCCGGTGCCCAAAACACTACACCTAGGGGGTCACCGCGCGAAGAGATACAAGATGTTCGAAACAACATTCTTGAAATTCGCTGGTCGCACGCTATTGCCGGGCGTGTCCCCGGCGTGTCGGAAATCACAAACCGAGCCGGCGTTGTAGACGGGTTTCGCATGGGTCCGGGTATACCAGCGGCCACCGACAAGTCGACTTCGCCGAGCTTGGTTCCGGCGCGGGTCCCCAGCCCCCAGCCCCCGGCCCCCAGCCCCCGGCCCTCGGCCCCCGGCCCCCAGCCCCCCGGCCCCCAGCCCTCGGCCCCCGGCATCCCGGCGCGGATCCCCAGCCCCCAGCCCTCGGCCCTCGGCGCCAGCCCCCAGCCCTCGGCCCCCGGCGCCCGGCGCCAGCCCCCAGCCCTCCCCGGCTCCGGCCCCGGAACTACCCGACCTCGGCCACGAGCTTGCCCACCACCGCACTCACGTCGGCCGACAGCCGCGCATCATCGGCGGGAGCGCTTCCGCCCAGGATCTCGATGGGCAGCGAGAGTTTGATCGCCTCGACCACGCTCGCCCCGGCGATGGCAAACGCCTTGCGGGTGTCGTCATGGGCCCACACGCCACCGTGGCGCCCCAGCGAACCTCCGATGACGGCCAGCGGCTTGCGCTGCAACGCACCCTCACCGAAGGGGCGGGACAACCAGTCGATCGCATTCTTGAGCACCGCCGGCATCGTTCCGTTGTATTCGGGGGTGACCACCAAAGCCGCATCGGCGCCAGCCGCGGCGGCCCGCAGCCTCGCCGCCGCCGCCGGGACCGCACCCGGTTGGCCGTTGACCGCGCCGTCGCTGTCCTCGTTGTAGAACGGCAGCTCCCCCAGCTCGTCGAAGACCTCTACGGTGACCCCGAGCGGGGCCACCGCGGCGGCGAGCTGGGCGATCTGGCGGTTGATCGACCCCACACGCAGGCTGCCCACCAGGGCCAGGACCCTGGTCTCGGCCCTGCCGGTCTCGGTCGTGCCGGTCTCGGCCCCGCCGGTCTCGGTCCCGCCGGTCTCGGCCCTGCCGCTCTCGGTCCCGCCGGTCTCGGTCATCCCGGTCTCCGTCCCGCTGGTCTCGGTCACGTCCGCATCCCCTTCATCCGTCGTCGTACATCGTCGCATGAGCCAACCGGACTATAGTCCGATTAATTCCGATCGCGTTAGGGTGCACATATGACCGGTACCGACGCCGCGGGTGAACCACCCGCGCCGACGTCCGACGATCCGCCGCCGGAGCGCAGAGACGCCGCGCGCAACCGCACCCTGCTGCTCGCCGCGGCTCGCCGGCTGGTTGCCGAGCACGGGGCCCGGACAGTCACCATGGACGAGGTCGCCGCCGCCGCCGGCGTCGGCAAGGGAACGGTCTTCCGGCGTTTCGGCAGCCGAGCCGGCCTGATGACCGTGCTGCTCGACGAGGACGAGAAAGCGGCCCAGCACGCATTCCTGTTCGGCCCGCCGCCGCTGGGGCCCGACGCGCCGCCGATGGACCGGCTCATCGCATTCGGCCGCGAGCGGATCCGCTTCGTGCACACCCACCGCGAGTTGCTGTCGGCGGCAAACCGCGACCCGCGCGCCCGCCTGGTGGGCGCAACCGCCGTCCAGCGCAGGCATGTCCTGGTGCTGCTGGAAGCGGCGCACACCACTGGCGACCTTCCCACGCAGGCCGATGCGCTGCTGGCCCTGCTCGACGTCGACTACGTCGAGCATCAGCTCACCCACGGCGGCCATACCCTGCAGACCCTGGGTGACACCTGGGCGAATCTGGCCGGCAAACTGTGCGGGCGGTAACCCCCGGGCGCGGACGAGGGCCGGATTCGGGCAGATGGCTGCGAGTCGTTCGCGAGCGTAACGGGGTTGCGATTTCGCGCGCCGGATTTCGCCGTGGCGTTACGCTCGCGAACAAGCGGGCCCGCCGGACCGGCCGCTAGGCCGTCCGCCGGGGCGGACCCGGCCGCAGCACCCGGGTGAAAACGACGTTGACCTGCCGCATCGCCACACTGTAGGGCCACCACGCCAGCCTTTTGAAGGCGTACAGCGCCCGGATATCGGCAGAGGTGTAGATCAGATACCGGTTCTTGGCGACACCGGCCAGGATCTTCTCGGCAGCGCGTTCCGGGGAGACGGCATGGCCTTTGAAACGGTCGATCCAGCGCGCGACATTCGGATCCTCGCGGTCCACCCCGGCGATCTCCACGGAGTTGACCAAAGGCGTCTCCACCGCACCGGGCACCACGACCGACACCCCGATGCGATGCCGGGCCAAATCGAAACGCAACACCTCCGAGAGCCCTCGCAGGCCGAACTTGCTGGCACTGTAGGCCGCATGCCAGGGCAGGGCCACCAATCCGGCGGCCGATGACACGTTGACCACCCGTCCGCCGCGACCCGCCGCCACCATCTGCGGGACGAACGTCTCGATCACGTGAATCGGGCCCATCAGATTGATCGCGACCATACTGTTCCACTGGTCGTGCGAGAGCCGGTCGACCGTCCCCCACGCCGAAACGCCGGCGATGTTGAACACCACGTCCATGCTGGCGTGACCGAGGTGAATGTCGGCGGCGAAGGCCGCCACCTGCTCGTAGTCGGAAATGTCCAAGACCCGGAATGCCGGCACTCGCGCCCCCAGCGCGCGGGCGTCGTCCACCGTGCGCGTCAGCCCCTCGGCGTCACGGTCGGTCAGGTACAGCTCGGCTCCCAGCGCGGCCAGCCGCAGCGCGGTGGCCTGCCCGATCCCGCTGGCCGCACCGGTGACGAAACACCGCTTGCCCGAGTAATACCGCCCGGGACCCGTCCGCTCCATGGGGGTGACCCTACCGGCGGTACCGGGCAGGGCCGCGACCGTCGCCGCGTACGACGGGCCTACCGGGCCGGGCCACCCCATAGCGCGGTCAGCCACAGCTGTTCGAGCACCCGCACCCGGCGGTCCGCACCGACGCCGTCGGTGACGTCACCCCCGACCAGCAGTGGATCGCCGGTCAGCATCAGCGCGGTGGTCGCGGTCAGGGTCCGGATCAGCGTCGGCAGGTCATCGCTGATCGGCTGCGCCGTCCCGGCCTCGACCTCCGCACCGACGATGTCGACGATCTGGCGCAGCAGCACCTCGAACTGGCCGTCGAGAATCTCGCGAATCTCGACATCGCTGTGGCGGGCGACATTGCACGCCCGCATCACCGGGTTGTTGTGCGCATAGACAGCCGCGGCGCTGCCCACCATTCGCGTGGCGAACTCCTCGGGTTTCTCACCGGGCTGCCGGGGGGCGAAGTACTGCGTGAGCTCTTCGAGTTCTTCGGCCGCCTCGGCCAGGATCTGTGCCAGCACCGAATACTTGGAGTCGAAGTAGAAGTAGAAGCCCGAACGGGCCACCCCGGCCCGCTGGCTGATCTCGCTGACTGACAGATCGGCGAACGGCTGTTCCTCCAGCAATTCGCGTACCGCCTGCAGAATCGCCTCGCGCTGCTTGTCGCCGCGCCGACGCGACACCTGTGCGTCCTGAGTCTTCGCCGCCTGAGTTCTCACGTCCCGATCACACCCTGACCTTGCCCTACAGCGAGACAAAACAAAACTTGATAGCCGTCAAGTTTAGCTCGATCATTATCGAAAGTGACCGTTGCCACAACGGGTTAGGAGCACGCGCCAATGACGACCATCAGCACTCCGGACTACCTTCTCGACCAGGCCCGGCGCCGGTTCACCCCGTCGTTCAACAACTTTCCCGGGCTGGGTCAAATAGAGCGCCAGCTGCGGAACACCAAGGTCCCGCAGACCACCCTGGCCGAGCCGCCGCCGGGCAGCGGACTCAAACCCGTCGTCGGCGATGCCGGGCTTCCGGTCCTCGGACACATGATCGAGCTGCTTCGGGGCGGCCCGGACTACGTGATGTTCCTGTACCAGACGCAGGGGCCGCTGATCTTCGCCGATTCGAAGTTCCTCCCCAGCGTCGCGGCGCTGGGCCCCGATGCCGCCCAGGCCATCTACTCCAACCGCAACAAGGACTTCTCGCAGCAGGGCTGGACGCCGGTCATCGGCCCGTTCTTCCGCCGCGGACTGATGCTGCTGGACTTCGAAGAGCACATGTTCCACCGGCGGATCATGCAGGAGGCGTTCATCCGGCCCCGGCTGGTCGGCTATCTCGACCACATCGACCAGGTGGTATCGCGCACCGTCGCCAACGACTGGGCGACCGACGACGCGCGTTTCCTGCTCTACCCGGCGATCAAGGAGATGGCGCTCGACGTGGCCTCGATGGTGTTCATGGGCCACGATCCCGACACCGACCGGCAGCTGCTGAACAAGGTGAACAAGGCCTTCGAGACCACGACCCGCGCCGGCAATGCCATCATCCGCACCGGCATTCCGCCGTTCACCTGGTGGCGTGGCCTCAAGGCCCGCGAGCTGCTGGAGGACTACTTCGCCGAGCGGATCAAGGAGCGCCGCGGCCAGGAAGGCACCGACCTGCTGACCGTCCTGTGCCGGACCGCCGACGAAGACGGCAACCGGTTCACCGACCGCGACATCGTCAACCACATGATCTTCCTGATGATGGCCGCCCACGACACCTCGTCGTCGACGGCCACCACGATGATCTACCACCTGGCCGCGCACCCGGAGTGGCAGGAGCGCTGCCGCGACGAATCGGACCGCCTGGGCGACGGGCCGGTCGACATGGAGTCGCTGGAGAAACTGGAGTCGCTGTCGCTGGTGATGAACGAATCGATCCGGTTGGTGACACCGGTGCAGTGGGCGATGCGGCGCACGGTCCGCGACACCGACCTGCTGGGCTACTACATACCCAAGGACACCAACGTCATCGCGTATCCGGGCATGAACCACCGGCTGCCGGAGTTCTGGACGGACCCGATGAAATTCGATCCGGAGCGTTTCGCCGAGCCGCGCAGCGAACACAAGAAGCACCGATATGCGTTCACCCCGTTCGGAGGTGGAGCGCACAAGTGCATCGGGCTGGTGTTCGGAGAGATGGAAGTCAAGACGATCATTCACCGGCTGCTGCGCCGCTACCGGCTTGAGCTCCCCCGGCCGGACTACCGGCCGCGCTGGGACTACGGCGGAATGCCGGTTCCGGCGGACGGCATGCCGATCGTTCTGCGCCCCCTCTAGGATTGTCGCCAGCAGTCACACCGGGAGCATCCCGGCGGTGTGCGATACCGGCGAACGAAAGGCGCAACGGATGAGCAGGAGCGGAATGACCGGGCGGATGCCGGCGAATCGGATTGCGGTTGCGGTTCTCACCGCGGCGGTGGCCACCGGCGTGGCCTTGTCGTCAGCCGGGTGCGTGATCGAACGCAGCGTCGACCAGCCGTTCCCGCTGTCACCGACCGAGACGACGACGGACACCCCCGCCCCCGCACGCTAGGCGCTAGACGGTATGGGGGCGACTTGAGGCCGAAGGCCTCGGGCTGCAATCGGACGTGGGTTGCCGGTGTCGAGTGAATACTCGCACTGGTAGAGCCACAGTTGCAGATCAGGAGGCCTCCGGTGAGTTTCAACGGTACGAGTGTCGGGTTGGATGTGCACGCGCTTTCGGTGGTTGCGCATGCATTGGATGAAGAGACAGGCCAGGTTGAGCGGGCGCGATTGTGTCCCGATCATGGCGAGATTCTGGATTGGTTGCATCGGTTGCGGGCTCCGGTGCGGGTGGCCTATGAGGCGGGGCCAACCGGGTTCGGTCTGGCCCGGGCGTTGGCCGCGGCTCAGATTGACTGCGTGGTCGCTGCACCGTCGAAATTGATCCGCCCGGCCGGGGATCGGGTCAAAACCGACTCCCGCGATTCCGCGCATCTGGCCCGGCTGCTGCGGTTGGGCGAGATCGCCGCGGTCACGGTCCCTGAGGCTGAGGTGGAGGCGGTACGCGATCTGGTGAGGGCCCGCGAGGACGCCCGCGCCGATTTGATGCGGGTACGGCACAGACTCTCGAAACTGTTGCTGCGCCAGGGCCGGGTGTATTCGGGCGGCAACGCCTGGACCGGAGTCCACGAAACGTGACTACGGCGGCAACGATTCGATGATGCCCACACCACGGCCGCCTTCGACCACCACTTCGATGCGGTCCTGTCGGCGACCGCGGCAAGAGATCGCCTCGATAAGCAGATCGTTGCGGTATGGGGTTGACCCCGTTTCGTGGACATCGGTTAAGCGGCCTGCTTGGCCATGGTGATGATCCGGTGCTCGAAGGCTACCGGGGGGATTTGGCCGAGTGCGCTGTGGCGCCGTCGGTGGTTGTAGACGGTGTCGATCCAGCTGCTGACGGCGTGGATCGCCTCGACTCGGGTGTGGAAGTGATGGCGGTGGTAGAACTCGGTTTTCAGGGTTGACCAGAAACTCTCCTGCTGGGCGTTATCCCAGCACACCCCGGTGCGTCCGACCCAGAGCCGGACGACGAGTTCGACGGCGACCGTCGCGAGTTGGGCGCTGGTGTATTGACAGCCGCGGTCTGCATGGAAAATGACCCT
>NZ_JBKECZ010000173.1:0-8391 GCF_047975165.1 Mycobacterium sp. | reverse complement strand
ACTTTCGTCACCTGTGACGCCCGGCTGGCCACCGTGCTTCCCGAGGGTTTGACCGATGTTGAGGCTGCCGCGGTCTCTACGGCGTCGGCGACGGCGTGGTACGGGTTGCAGGATCTGGCGCGGATCAGGGCCGGGGACAAGGTGCTCATCCATTCCGGGACCGGTGGTGTGGGTCAGGCGGCGATTGCGATCGCGCGCGCCGCGGGCGCACAGATCTACGCCACCGCCGGTAGCGACAAACGCCGGCAAGTGTTGCGGGACATGGGGATCGAGCATGTCTACGATTCGCGCAGTGTGGAGTTCGCCGAGCAGATCCGCGGTGACACCGACGGCTACGGGGTGGACATCGTGCTGAACTCGGTCACCGGCGCCGCTCAGCTGGCCGGGATCAAACTGCTGGCCATGGGCGGCCGGTTTGTTGAGATCGGCAAGCGCGACATCTACGGCGACACCAAAGTCGGCCTCTTCCCGTTCCGGCAGAACCTCGCATTTTTCGGTGTCGACCTCGCGCTGATGTCGCGGACACACCCGGTGGCGGTCCGGGACCTGTTGGATACGGTGTATCGGCAGACCGCCGAGGGTGTGCTGCCGATACCGGAGAGCACGTGTTATCCGCTGGCCGATGCGGCGACCGCGATCCGGGTGATGGGCGCGGCCGAGCACACCGGCAAGCTGATCCTGGAGGTTCCGCATTCCGGGCGTAGCAGTGTGGTGTTGCCGCCGGAGCAGGCGCGGGTGTTCCGTGGCGACGGCTCCTATGTGATCACCGGTGGGTTGGGGGCTTTGGGGTTGTTCCTGGCCGAGAAGATGGCTGCCGCCGGGGCCGGGCGTATCGTGCTCAGTTCACGTTCGGAGCCCGGTGGGCAGGCGCTGGAGGCCATCGAGGCGATCCGTTCGGCCGGGTCGGAGGTCGTCGTCGAGTGCGGTGATATCGCCGAGCCGGGTACCGCGGAGAGGCTGGTGGCCGCGGCGCGGGCTACCGGTGTGCCGTTGCGCGGGGTGTTGCATGCCGCGGCGGTGGTCGAGGACGCCACCTTGCCGAATATCACCGATGAGCTCATCGGGCGTGACTGGGCGCCGAAGGTGTTCGGGGCGTGGAATCTGCATGAGGCGGTGCGCAAGGTCGAGGCCGCTGAGCCGCTGGACTGGTTCTGCTGTTTTTCCTCGGCGGCGGCGCTGGTGGGTTCGCCGGGTCAGGGCGCGTATGCGGCGGCCAACAGCTGGCTGGATGCGTTTACGTTGTGGCGCCGGTCACAGGGTTTGCCGGCTACCGCGATTGCCTGGGGTGCGTGGGAGGCGATCGGCAAGGGTGCGGAATTCGCCGAGAAGTCCGGGGATGCGATCGAGCCCGGGGAAGGTGCGTATGCGTTCGAGGTGCTGCTGCGGCACAATCGCGCCTACACCGGCTACGCCCCGGTCATCGGATCGGCCTGGCTGACCGCCTTCGCCCAGCGCAGCCCCTTCGCCGAGGCGTTCAAATCCGCAGGTAGGAGCCGGTCGGGCAGTAGCAAGTTCCTGGCCGAACTCGCCGAGCTGGACCAGGAGGAATGGCCCGCCCGGTTGCGCCGCCTGGTGTCGGAGCAAGTAGGGCTGATCCTGCGTCGTGCCGTGGACGTCGACCGCCCACTGTCAGAGTTCGGGATGGACTCGCTGGGCAACCTGGAACTGCGCACCCATATCGAATCCGAGGTCAAGGTCCGCCTCACCACCACCGACATCACCACCGTTCGGGGTGTCTCTGATCACCTTTACGGCCAATTAATCTCAAAACCCGACGCGCCGACACCCCCATGAGGTAGAAAAGTCCCAAGCGCCACTGCTTGACAGTTGGCTGTAATCGAGGAGGCAACGTGATCATAGGTGGGGGATCAGCAGATGTAACTCTCGGTGTTGGAATCGTCCACGACTGGGAGCCCGGCCCGGGAACAATTGTGACCTGGCAGCCGACACCGGCGTCGCGTGCAAAGGCCATGAAAGCTCCGGTCGTCGATGTGCCGCCGAGTTCCATGCAGGCCGGCCACCTTCGCGGCTACGTGGATTACGCCGAGCGCGGCCTCGACTATTCCCGCTTGGTGATGGGTTCCTGGGAAATTCCGGGAAAGTGCGATATCCGCACCATGACGCACGTCATCAACGCCCACGCACGCCGGCACGAAACGTACCGCAGCTGGTTCGAGTACAACGGACCGAAGGATATTGTCCGGCACAAGATTCAAAATCCGCGTGATATCCAGCTTGCACCGGTTCAGCATGGCGAGATGACACAGCCGGAATGGCGCGAATTGGTTTTGTCGACGCCGACCCCGCTGGAATGGGACTGCTTCCGGTTCGGTCTGATTCAGCACGAGAACCACTGCTCGTTGTTCGCGATCGTCGACCACTTGCATTGCGACCCGGCGGTTGTTTCCTCGCTGTATGTCGAAATTCTGACGAATTACCGCGCACTGCTCGAGGGCAAGCCGCCGCTGGTTATGGCGGAGCCGGGCAGCCACGACGACTTCTGCATTCGCGAGGCGAAGACCTCCGCGGAGGTCACCGTGGATTCTCCCAACGTCCGCAAATGGATCGAGTTCGCCGAGAACAACCGCGGTGGTCTGCCGGAGTTCCCGTTGCCGCTGGGTGAGCAGACGCTGACAGCCGGTGGCGACATCATGATCGAGAAACTGTTGACTCCCGAGCAAACAGCCAAGTTCGAGGCGAGGTGCATCGCCGCACAGGCACGATTCAGCGGTGGCCTGTTCGGTTGTGTCGCCATGGCGCACTACGAGCTGACCGGTGAGGAAACCTATTACGGAATGACGCCGGTCGACAAGCGCACCTCCCCCGAGGAGTACCTGTCGATGGGCTGGTTCACCGGCGCTGTGCCCTACACCGTGGCCATCGACCCGAATTCGTTCGAAGAAACCGCTCGCTCCACTCAGGAGTCCTTCGACGACAACCTCGACATGGCAAACGTGCCGTACGAACGCGTCCTGGAATTGGCGCCCTGGTTGCAACGGAACTCGTCACAGTTCTTCATGACGAACTACATGGACGCCGGCCTGCCGCCGCTTTCCGCAGTTGTCGCCACGGCATTGAAGGGTGCGAATGCAACCGCCTACAACGACGGCCGGAACCCCGCCTACCTGTACTTCTCGGTGATTCGGCTGTTCGACGAGGTCTCCATCATGGTGAACCTGCCGAACAACCCCGTTGCCCGCGAGTCGGTAACCCGCTACCTCGAGGTTCTCAAGTCCGTGTTCGAGAAGGCGGCCGAGGGCCAGTACGCGAACTCGACGGTTCCCGCGGCTCGATAATCCAGCGCATGTCCGGTTGTGTGTCCCTGCCGAAAAAGTTCGCCGGGGACACGCAACCGGCACGCCTGTCGATAGATCGTCGTGCGCACCTCGGGTTGTGAGTTCGCCAAGATCAGCACCGCAGGCAGTGCCGCACGGGCACCGGTTCGTGCAACACCGGCGAAAGCGAACGACTACGCTTCGGAGAGTTCTCCGCAGAGTTTGAAGTCCTAGCCACCGGCTCAATCGCACGCTGGCAATCACGGCGAGGGATGAGGTGATCAACCGTGGAAAGCCCCACTGGTACCCCGGTAGCCGTCGTCGGTATGGCGTGCCGGCTGCCGGGAGGGATCGACTCTCCCGCCGCCCTGTGGCAGGCGCTGCTGCGCGGCGACGATTTGGTCACCGAGGTTCCCGCGCATCGCTGGGACGTCGAGGAGTTCTACGACCCGGAGCCTGGAGTGCCCGGCCGGACGGTCTGCAAATGGGGCGCCTTCCTCGACGACATCGCCGAGTTCGATCCCGAGTTCTTCGGGATCAGCGAGCGCGAAGCGACCGAGATGGATCCGCAGCACCGGCTGCTGCTGCAGACGGCCTGGGAGGCAATGGAGCACGCCGGGTTGACTCGCAAGGAGCTGGCCGGCGTGCGGACCGGCGTGTTCGTCGGCTTGATGCACGACGACTACCTGTTCATGCACGCCGACGCCGATACTCTCAGCGGCCCATACGGATACATGGGCAACAGTTTCGCGATGGGATCGGGGCGGGTCTCCTACGCCATGGGGCTCAGCGGCCCGGCGATGACGGTCGACACCGCCTGCTCATCGGGACTCTCTGCGATCCACCTGGCCTGTCGGAGTCTGCACGACGGGGAAAGCGACATGGTGCTGACCGGCGGCGCCGCGGTCTCGCTGGAGCCACGCAAAGCCGCATCGGGTTCGGCCATCGGGATGTTGTCGGCCACCGGGCACTGCCATGCGTTCGACGTCAACGCCGACGGCTTCGTCTCGGGCGAGGGCGCGGTCATGCTGCTACTCAAGCGGCTAGAAGACGCCCAACGCGACGGTGACCAGATCCTGGCTGTGATCCGCGGTACGGCCGCCAATCAGGATGGGCACACCGTCAATATCGTGACGCCCTCGCAGCCGGCTCAGGTCGCCGCATACCGGGCGGCCCTTTCCGCGGCCGACGTTGACCCGACCACCGTCGGTATGGTGGAGGCACACGGTACCGGGACCCCGGTCGGTGATCCGATCGAATACGCCAGCCTCGCTGAAATCTACGGAACCGAGGGGCCGTGCGCACTGGCATCGGTCAAGACCAACTTCGGCCACACCCAAGCCGCCGCCGGAGCCCTGGGGCTGATGAAGGCTGTCCTGGCGCTGCAGCACGGCGTGGTCCCGCAAAATCTGCACTTCAGCCGACTTCCCGAGAAGTTAACCGAGATAGAGACCAATCTCTTTGTGCCACAAGAGAGTACGGTCTGGCCCATTGGTGATGCATCGACACCGCGACGAGCCGCGGTGTCCTCGTACGGGTTCTCGGGCACCAACGTGCACGCGGTCCTCGAACAAGCTCCCGAGCAGGATGTCACGCCCGAGCCCCCCACGGGGGCGGCGGGGGTGCCGGGGGTGCCGGAGCCCGCCGGTGCCGGGCTGCACGGGGAGCTGGTCTTTCCGGTGTCGGCGTCGTCGGAGGAGGCGTTGCGGACGACCGCGGAGCAGCTTGCCGGCTGGGTGGAGGCGCAGGCGGATCTGGACGTGGCGGATCTGGCGTACACGTTGGCCCGGCGGCGGTCGCCGCGGGCGGTGCGCGGTGTGGTGTTCGCCGAGGATCGTCCGCAGCTGGCCGGGGCTTTGCGGGAGCTTGCCGGTGCCGAGGTTGCCTATCCGCCGGCGGTGGGTCTGGACGACAAGGGTCCGGTGTGGGTGTTTTCCGGGCAGGGGTCGCAGTGGGCGCAGATGGGCAAGGATCTGCTGGAGTATGAGCCGGTGTTCGCGGCGACCATCGCCGAGATCGAGCCGTTGATCGCCGAGGAGTCGGGGTTCTCGGTGACCGAGGCGTTGACCGCCGCGGAGAAGGTCAGCGGTATCGACCGGGTGCAGCCGACGTTGTTCGCCATGCAGGTGGGGTTGGCGGCCGCCATGAAGGCATACGGGGTGATCCCGGGTGCGGTGATCGGGCATTCGCTGGGTGAATCGGCGGCTGCGGTGGTCGCCGGTGCGCTATCGGTGTCCGACGGGGTGAAGGTGATCTGCCGGCGTTCGAAGCTGATGACCCGCATCGCCGGGGCCGGCGCCATGGCCTCGGTCGAACTTCCCGCGCAACAAGTGTTTTCTGAGTTGCTGGGCGGCGGGATAACCGACGCAACCGTGGCGGTGGTGGCGTCGCCGCAGTCGACGGTGATCGGTGGGGATACCGCGACGGTGCGTGAGCTGGTTGCGGCCTGGGAGCAGCGTGACGTGCTGGCCCGGGAGGTGGCCGTCGACGTGGCCTCGCATTCCCCGCAGGTCGATCCGATCCTCGATGACCTGACCGAGGCGCTGGCCGACATCGGCGGGCAGGAGCCGGCGGTGCCCTACTACTCGGCGACCTCCTTCGACCCGCGGGAGGAACCGTATTTCGATGCCTACTATTGGGCGGACAATCTGCGGCACACGGTGCGGTTCGCCGCGGCGGTGCAGGCCGCGCTCGAGGACGGCTTCCGGGTGTTCACCGAGTTGTCCCCGCACCCGCTGTTGACCCACGCGGTCGATCAGACCGCTCGCGGGCTGGACATGTCGGTCGCCGCCCTGGCCGCGATGCGCCGCGAGCAGCCGCTGCCGCACGGGTTGCGCGGGCTGCTCGGCGACCTGTATGCCGCCGGTGCTGCGGTGGACTTCTCGGTGCTCTACCCCACCGGACGCCTGGTGGATGCGATCCTGCCGGCCTGGAATCACCGCCGGCTGATGCTGGTGGAAAGCACCGACCGGCTCGCTCATGCGAATTCGGTGGCGGTGCATCCACTGCTGGGCCCGCACGTGCGGCTGCCCGAGGAGCCCGAACGTCACGTCTGGCAGGCCGATATCGGCACCCAGGCGCAGCCCTGGCTGGAGGATCACCAGATCCATGGCGCCCCGGCCCTGCCCGGTGCCGCCTACTGCGAGATGGCGCTCAGCGCTGCCCACACCATCCTGGGTGAGGCGGGCGAAGTTCGTGACATCGAGTTCGAACAGTTGCTGCTGCTCGACGCCGAAACCCTGGTCGGCACCACCGCCACCGTGGAATCCCCCGGAATGATCCCGTTCACCGTGGAAACCACCGAGGACGGCGAACGCACCCTGCGGGCCACGGCGATCCTGCACGCACTCACCACACAGGAAGCCGCCGCCGAACCCCCGGCCCCCCACGACATCGAAGCCCTGCTGGCCGGGCGCCAGACCCGAATCGATGGCGATGACCTCCGGCTGGACGCCGATCTCCGGGGCATCCAGTACGGTCCGGCGTTCGCCGGCCTGGTCGCCGCGCACACCGCTGAGGAGCAGGACACCCTGGTGGCCGAAGCCGGGCTTCCGGTGTCCATCCGCTCGCAGCAAACCAGTTATGTCATACATCCGGCACTGTTGGACGCCTGTTTCCAGTCGGTGGCAGCCCACCCCAGCGTCCGCAACCCGGACGGCTCGGGTGCCGGTCGGCTGCTGTTGCCGCTGGGCGTGGGCCGGATCCGTTCCTACGGCCCGGCCCGGCATGCGCACTACTGCTTGACGACGGTGACCCGCCCGGACTCCGGCGCCGGTGAGCTGTCCGCGGATATCGATGTCCTCGACGAGCACGGCGCGGTACTACTGGCGGTGCGCGGTCTGCGGCTGGGTACCGGCGCATCGGCGGACAGCGAACACGACCGCGTCCTGAGCGAGCGGTTGCTGACCATCGAATGGCAGGAACACGAGCTGCCCGACACCACGGTGACCGAACCCGGAAACTGGCTGCTGATCAATGTCTGCGACACCGCGGCCACCGCCGACTCGGCTGACACCGCCCCTCCGTTGGCCAGCAGCCTCGCCGAGGCCCTCGCAACACACGACGCACAGACCGCCGCAATGTCCTGGCCGCTCGACGGCGACCACGGGGCCGAGGTTGGCCAGCTCCGGGATCTGCTGAACGCCAATGTATTCGACGGCGTCGTCATACTCACCGAACCGCCGAGCGGCCGGGATGGAGATGCGATCTCCCGCGGCGCTCAGTACGTCGAACTCGCGGTTCACATCGCCCGCGAACTGCCCGAGATCGTAGGCCAGGCGCCCAGGTTCTACGTCGTGACCCACAACGCCGCGCCGGTGCTCCCAGGCGATTGCCCGAATCTCGAACAGGGCGGGTTGCGGGGCTTGCTGAGGGTGATCAGCTCCGAGCATCCGCACCTGAAACCCACCGGCATCGATATCGACGACACCAGTGCCGAACACCTGGCACGTCAGCTCCTGCAGGCCACCGACGAAGACGAAACGGCCTGGCGGGACGGCCAGTGGTACGCCGCCCGCCTGTACCCCTCCGCGCTGCGTCCGGAGGAGCGCCGCTCCACCGTGGTCGACCACAGCCAACAGGGCATGCGGGTGCAGGTCCGCACACCCGGTGACCTGCAGACGTTGGAGTTCACCGCATTCGACCGGAAACCCCCGGGCCCCAACGAGATCGAGGTCGCAGTTGCCTCGGCCAGCATCAACTTCGCCGACGTCCTGGCAGCCTATGGGCGCTGTCCCACCTTCGACGGCAAGCAGCCACCGCTCGGGCTGGATTTCGCCGGGGTGGTGACCGCGGTCGGATCCGACGTCAGCGACCACAAGATCGGCGACCGGGTGGGGGGCCTGTCTCCCGATGGCTGTTGGGCGACTTTCGTCACCTGTGACGCCCGGCTGGCCACCGTGCTTCCCGAGGGTTTGACCGATGTTGAGGCTGCCGCGGTCTCTACGGCGTCGGCGACGGCGTGGTACGGGTTGCAGGATCTGGCGCGGATCAGGGCCGGGGACAAGGTGCTCATCCATTCCGGGACCGGTGGTGTGGGTCAGGCGGCGATTGCGATCGCGCGCGCCGCGGGCGCACAGATCTACGCCACCGCCGGTAGCGACAAACGCCGGCAAGT
>NZ_JBKECZ010000172.1:0-1938 GCF_047975165.1 Mycobacterium sp. | reverse complement strand
GCGCGACTTCAACTCGCTCGGCTCGCGGCGCGGCAACCACGAGGTGATGATCCGCGGGACGTTTGCAAACATCCGGCTGCGCAATCAGATCGCACCGGGAACCGAAGGTGGATTCACCCGGGACTTCTCCGCTGATGGTGAGGTCACCACGGTGTTCGATGCCGCCCAGAACTATCAGGCAGCGGGTACGCCGCTGGTGGTACTGGCAGGCAAGGAATACGGTTCTGGTTCCTCGCGTGACTGGGCGGCCAAGGGCACCGCGCTGCTCGGGGTCAAGGTCGTGATCGCCGAATCCTACGAGCGCATCCATCGATCGAACCTCATCGGCATGGGCGTGCTTCCGTTGCAGTTCCCCGACGGGATGAGTGCGGATTCGCTGGGTCTGACCGGTGAGGAGACCTTCAGTGTCAGCGGGATCACCGAACTCAACGAGGGACGCACCCCGGCGACAGTCAAGGTGAAGGCCGCAGACGTGCAGTTCGATGCGATAGTTCGGATCGACACCCCCGGTGAGGCAAACTACTACCGCAATGGCGGCATTATGCCGTACGTCCTGCGTTCCCTCCTCTGAGATCGCTCACACTGGCCCACGTAGAGGGCGGTGAGTAGGCGTCGGTCTCCACCGTGATTTTGGACGCTTACCCACCGCCCCAGGCCTGAGCAGAGGAGCCAGCGAGGTGGTGGAGCCATGACCATTCACTCAAGCCATCCTTTTCACCCGCCGGAGGGGTCGAAGGATCTGTTCCGTCGGCTGCGGGGCCGCCTGGCCGCGCCGGTGACCATCCTGGCCGCTGACTCGGCATCGGGTCCGGTTGGCCTGACCGTGTCGTCGATCCTGCTGGCCGATGGGCCAGCACCGGTGCTGGTCGCGCTGGTGGACCCGGACTCAGACCTGGGGGAGTACCTCGAGTTGGATCGTCGGTTCACCATGAACGTGCTGCAGGCCTCAGACGACTATCTTGCCGAGGCCTTCGCGGGTCTTGCGCCGGCGCCGGGCGGGCCCTTCACCATGGGTGACTGGGAGCCCTCGAGCGCCGGGCCGCGGCTGGCGGGGCGGGCATCGGTTGCGGTCACGGTCAGCGAGATCGGCAGTTGCGGCTGGGCCAAGCAGATTGTCGGCGCCATCACCGACATCGAACTCGCCGATGGACCTGCCCTGATTCACCTACGCGGCCGCTACCACGCCGCCGACTGACCAGGACTTGCGACGAAGTGGTGACTGGCTTCGGCACCAGTGCGTGGTTGCGGCGTGGCGATCGGGTCGGTCCTTCGGTTCGGTTGGTGCGTCCTCGTTACGATGGGGCAATGGCGCGTGTTCTCAGTACCGTCTCTGGCCCGGCAGACCTGCGCGGGCTCGATGATGAGGCATTGACGGACTTGGCCAGCGAAATCCGCGAACTGCTGATCAGTTCGGTGGCCAGCAACGGTGGCCACCTCGGTCCCAACCTGGGAGTGGTCGAACTGACGATCGCACTGCATCGGGTCTTTGAGTCACCCTCGGACAAGATCATCTGGGATACCGGCCACCAGGCCTATGTGCACAAGATGCTCACCGGTCGGGCCGACCGCTTCGCCGCGCTACGCCACGCCGATGGCTTGTCGGGCTATCCCTGTGCTGCCGAATCACCCCATGACTGGGTGGAGAACTCCCATGCCTCGACGTCGCTGTCCTATGCCGATGGGCTCGCCCACGCACACACGCTGCAGGGCAGCAGCAACCACGTTGTCGCAGTCATCGGTGACGGGGCGCTGACCGGTGGGATGGCCTGGGAGGCGATCAACAACATCTGCGCAGACAATGACCGACGAGTGGTGATCGTCGTCAACGACAATGGGCGATCGTACACGCCCACCGTCGGCGGGCTCGCCAATCGACTGACCGAGATCCGCACCAATCCGCGTTATGAACCGGCCTTGCATGCCATCAAGGATCGCTTG
>NZ_JBKECZ010000171.1:0-10212 GCF_047975165.1 Mycobacterium sp. | reverse complement strand
CGCGGCCACACCGAATGGATCCCACCCCCACACCTCGACACCGACCAACCCCGCGTCAACAACTTCCACCACCCCGAACGACCCTTCACCCGCCGGCAAGCCGAGGCAACCGGGGAAGACGAGGCCGGCGACGGAGAAACGGGGGACGGCGCGAAAAACAGGGACGGCGCGAAAAACAGGGACGGCGGGAAAAACGGAGAAGACGAAGAAGTCTGAGCCAGAGAATGCCAGCCCGGAGAAGACGCGCAACCCTCCCACCATCAGGGCACGTCAAGCGACCCCGGGTCAACGCGCGGCGCCAGCGGGAACGGGGCCGGGGTGGCCCGTACGGTCTGCCGCGTCTCACCCAAGCCCTCGACTTCGAGGGTTACCACGTCGCCGTCGCACAGCCAGCCCGGAAATGCTTCCGGCTTCGTCAGGTGCTCCACCAGCGTGCAGGTGGGCACCGTGCCCGAACCGATCACGTCGCCGGGGCGCAACGGCACCCCGCGCGAGATGTAGGAGATGACCTCGCCGAAGGTCCAATCCATCGCCGCGGTGTTGCCCGAGCCAATGACGGTGTCGTTGACCCGGGCTGTCACCCCGAGGGTCAATCGGTCGTCGCGGCGGTAGGGCTCCAGCTCATCGGCGGTAACGAGGTACGGCCCGAGGGTGACACCGCTGTCCTTGCCCTTGGCCTGCCCGATGCGCAGCTGACCCTCCAGCATCTGCAAGTCCCGGGCAGACCAGTCGTTGAAAATCATGTAGCCGGCGATCGACTGCTCCGCCTGCTGCACTGTCAGATCCTTACCCGCACAGCCGATCACCGCGGCGACCTCCAATTCGAAGTCCTGCCACGCGCTGCCGGGAGCCATCGGGACATCATCGTACGGGCCCAGAACAGTTGTCGGACAAGCAAAATAGAATGCCGGGATGCGATACCAGGTGTCGGTCAGCATCCGGCTGCCGCCGAGGGCCTCCTGGCAATTACGCATATGGTCCAGGAAGCAGAGTGTGTCCCGAATCGACGGCGGGCAGGGAATCGGCGCCGCCAGCGACACGTCGTCAAGGGCGACAACCGCCGCCGGCGTCCTCAGCGCGTCCTCCCCGGCCACCCGCAACGCGTCGACTCCGGCCCCAAGCAGGTTGACCAACGTCGCACCCGGCGGCACCGCATACACCTCGGCGCCGGACACCACACCTACCCGGTCGCCGTCACCGCTTCTGTAGGTCACCCATTTCATTCCCACACCACCCCAATCGGATTCCGGCCGGGCGACGACCAGCGTCAGCGAGACTGCCGCTGACGGCTAGCCTGACTCCGCCGACAGTAACGCGCTGCGTCGAAAGTAACGCGCCCCACCGCCCACCAGCGCCCCCTGCCCCCCGCCCCCTCGCCGCTGCCCCCTGCCCCCTGCCCCCACCCCAGCCGCCCGCGTCGACTTCGGCTTCACCCCCTTGTCCACTGACATATGCTCATCTGTGCCGCCAATCCAAGAATTCCGAGGAGTTGCCGTGAAATTCGGTCCATCCGGCGCCACAGTCAGCCTGCTTGCGGTGAGCGCCCTGCTGTTGTCGGGATGCGGCGGCCACTCCACCGGCTCGTCATCGGATTCGAGTCCCACACCCGTCGTGCCGGTGGACTGCGGCGGCAAGAAGAAGATTCTGGCCGGTGGCTCGACGGCACAGAAAAACGCGATGGAACAGTTCGTCTACGCCTACATCCACTCCTGCCCCGGTCACACGCTGGACTACGCGGCCACCGGCTCGGGCGCCGGGATGAAGGCGTTCCTCGGCGGCCAGACCGACCTCGCCGGCTCGGACTCGCCGATGAACGCGGACAAGGGCGAGCCGGAGCGGGCACGGGCGCGGTGCGGCTCCCCGGCTTGGGACATTCCAGTGGTATTCGGCCCTATCGCGGTCACCTACAACATCAAGGGCGTCAATTCGCTGAGCCTCGACGGCCCGAGTATCGCCAAAATCTTCAATGGCGGGATCACCAAGTGGGATGACCCTGCGATCAAGGCCCTCAACCCCACCACCAACCTGCCGTCGACGAGTATCCACGTCGTGTCCCGATCCGACCAGTCCGGTACCACCGACAACTTCCAGCAGTATCTCGACGCAGCGTCCGACGGAGCATGGGGCAAAGGTGCCGGCCAGACATTCAACGGCGGCGTCGGCGAGGGCGCCGCAGGCAACGACGGCACCTCACAGGGCATGAAGCGGACCGACGGCTCCATCACCTATAACGAATGGTCGTTCGCGGTGGGCCACCAGTTGAACATGGCCCAGATCATCACCTCGGCGGGCCCGGAGGCCGTCTCGATCAGCGCCGAGTCCGTCGGCAAGACCATCGAGGGCGCCACCTTCAAAGCCGGCAGCGACAAGAACGACCTGATCGTCGACACCTCGTCGTTCTACCGGCCGACGCAAGCCAACGCCTACCCGATCGTGCTGGTCACCTACGAGGTCGTCTGCTCGAAGTACCCGGATGCACCGACCGGCGGGGCCGTCAAGGCCTTCATGCAATCGACGATCGGCGACGGTCAAATCGGTTTGGACGAATACGGCTACATTCCCCTGCCGAATTCGTTCCAATCCAAATTGATTCCGGTCGTGAACGCCATCTCCTGACCCGTCGGCTCCTCCGAAGCAGCACGGGACGTATTGCGCTGCCGCTGATTCCACCGATCGTAAATCGAACCTATCGCTGGGCGAACATGGCGCGCCAATCAATAAGTTTGCAAACGCCTTTGGGTGACAAAACCTTTCGGATGAGCAACTTTGCCGACGCCGGATCCGGTCCGGCCCGCCGGAACCGTTACGGACTCGTGATCCAAAATCCCCGCTCGGTCGCCCAATGCTGTTGTGTGCCCGCGCTCTGAGGAATTACCGTGGGTTGACCACCGGCTACGCGATTGCGACGGCGTGGGTTCCGCGATGCGGCGGTACCGGTGCGGCACGGGTTTCCCGACGAAAGGAGTGCCGACGGTGACCAACACCCAGCCGGAACCTCGGGTGGGGTCGCGCTTCGGGCCCTATCAGTTGGTGCGCCTGATAGGCCGCGGAGGAATGGGTGAGGTCTACGAGGCCGAGGACACCCGCAAACACCGCGTCGTAGCGCTGAAATTGATCTCACCGGCCTATTCCGACAACCAGCTTTTTCGCACCCGGATGCAGCGCGAGGCCGACACCGCCGGACGGCTGACCGAACCGCACATCGTCCCGCTCCACGACTACGGCGAGATCGACGGGCAGTTCTATGTTGACATGCGCCTGATCGACGGCGTCTCGTTGCGCTCAATGCTCACCCAGTTCGGCCCGTTGGCACCCGCCCGAGCGGTCGCTATCACACGGCAGGTCGCCGCGGCATTGGACGCCGCACATACCCACAGCGTCACCCACCGCGACGTCAAGCCGGAGAACATCTTGATCGCCCGGAACGACTTCGCCTACCTGGTGGACTTCGGTATCGCCCGCGCCGCTCAGGATCCGGACGTGACTCAAGCCGGGATGGTCGTCGGGACATACAACTACATGGCCCCGGAACGATTCACCGGAGACGAGGTCACCTACCGGGCGGATATCTATGCGCTGGCCTGCGTATTGGGGGAATGCCTGATCGGGGCGCCGCCGTACCGTGGCGAAAGCGTAGAGCGGTTGATCGCCTCGCATCTGATGGAACCGATCCCCAAGCCCAGCGTGCTGCGGCCGGGGCAGGTCCCGGAGGCGCTGGATCAGGTGATCGCCAAGGGCATGGCCAAGAACCCCAACGACCGCTACCTCACGGCGGGGGATCTGGCCGCCGCTGCCAGCGCAGCGCTCACCGAGCCCGAGCGGCGCCAGGAAGCCACCATTCTGCGGCAAGGCGACAACCAAGCGCTCATCGCGCCCGGGCAGCCGGCGAGCCACACGGGGCAGCCGTACAACAGCTCGGACGAGACCGTCGCCCGGCCGATCCCGCCGATTCCCCGCGCATCGGCCACCGGCCCGGGTGCCGATTCCGGGCAGTGGACGCAAGCCGCCCCGGTCCCCGCCGCCCCCGCAACCCCGGCAGCCCCGGCCCCCGTCCCGCCGGCCGCCTGGGCGCATCAATCCGAGGGCGCGGCACCTGCCGCCAAGTCCAACAAGTCCGATAAGTCCAACAAGTCCAAGATGATCGCCGCCGCGGCCGCCGCAGCCCTGCTGGCGATAGCCGCTGTCACCGCCTACCTGATTTTCAAGCCCGGTCGGGGCGACGGTGCGCAGTCGACCGACGGCCAACAGGTGTTGGCGTTCAAAGGCCTGACGTTCCGCTTCGCCCCCGGCGGGGTAGCCGTCGACCCGGGCGGCACCGTCTACGTCACCAACCAGACGATGTACGGCCGGGTGGTGGCATTGTCCGAGGGATCGTCGTCACCAACGGTGAAACCGTTCAACGGTCTCTACGAACCGCAGGGCATCGCGGTCGACGCGGCCGGGAAAATCTATGTCAGCGACTTCAACAACCGCGTCGTCGCACTCTCGCCGGGATCGAACAACCAGGTCGAGTTGCCGTTCCAGGGGCTCGACTACCCCGAGGGTGTCGCGGTGGACGCCCAGGGCAACGTGTACGTCGCCGACCGGGGCAACAACAGGGTCCTCAAACTGGCACCCGGGTCCAGCACGCAGACCGAGGTGCCGTTCACCGGTCTCAAGAACCCCGACGGTGTGGCACTGGACGCGATCGGCAACATCTACGTCACCGACACCGACAACAACAGGGTGCTCAAGCTCGACGCCGGCACCACCAACCAGACGCAGCTGCCGTTCACCGGCATCGCCGCGCCGTGGGGCATCACGGTCGACAACGCCGGCAACATCTACGTCACCGAGCACGACGACAACAAGGTGCTCAAGCTGCCGGCCGATGGGTCCACCGCAGTCGAACTTCCGTTCACCGGCCTGAACACTCCGCTGTCCGTGGCCGTCAACAGTAAGGGCACCATCTACGTCGCCGACCGCGGCAACGGCAGAGTGGTCAAACTTCAGCAGCCCAACGGGACCCGCTAGGCCCCCGGAGCTAGCCGACCCCGGCCGACGGCCGGACACCCCGGCCCAGCCCCCCGGTCAAGCGATGCGCAAAACCTCGCATCCGATAGGCGAATCCGTGGGTGGCGGCGAACCTGATCCCCGCCGCGACCAGGTTGATCAATGCCACGATGATGATCAGGGTCAGCGCCGCACCCCAGACGCGGAGGAATCCGGCACGCTCGGGATTGGTGAGCTCGGTGTAGATCAACAGCGGCAGCGAAGCCATGTTGCCGCTGAACAGGTCGAAGTTGATCGAGCGGCTGTATCCAACCAGCACCAGCACCGGAGCGGTCTCCCCGATGACCCGCGCGACTGCCAGCAGGACACCGGACACTATGCCGGGCAACGCAATCGGGGTCACGATCCGCACAATCGTCTTCCACTTCGACACTCCGAGCGCGTAGCTGGCCTCCCGCAGCTCGTCGGGCACCAGGCGAAGCATCTCCTCGGTGGAACGCACCACCACCGGCAACATCAGCAGAACCAGCGCCAGCGACACCGCAAAAGCGCTCTGCTCGAACCCCAAGGTTGCAATCCAGAGGCTGAAGATGAACAGTGACGCGACGATCGACGGTACGCCGGCGAGCACGTCCACCATGAACGTCGTCACCCGCGCCAACCGGCTGGTGCCGTATTCCACCAGATAGACCGCGGTCATCAGCCCGAGCGGAACGGCGATGACGGCCGCCATCCCGGCTTGGGCCAGCGAGCCGTACAGGGCGTGATACACACCCCCGGCGAACTCTTCGGGCAGCACACCGCTCAGCGAGTGGGTCCACCATTCACTCCGGATGACAGCGCGCCAGCCCCGCACCACCACCACCGATAACAGCCACACCAACGGCACCAGGGCGAGGGCGAACGAGGAGACGAAGAAGATCGTCGCGACTGCGTTCTTGACGCGGCGCACCGTGCCCAGCGGCCGGAACACCACCGGTTTGAGCGGCTGCTCCAGGGGTTCCACAGGCATTCGGTCGGTCCCCGTTTCTACCCGTTGACCTTGCCGCCCGCGACCGTGCGGGCGGCCGCGTTGACCACGAATGTCAGCACGAATAACGCGAATCCCGCTGAAATGTACGCCCCGGTAGGCAGCGGACGGCTGAATTCCGAAGCGGCCGAGGCGATCTTGGAGGCAAAGGTATATCCTCCGTCGAACAGCGACCAGCGGCCCGGCTGGGCCGCCGAACGCAGGATGATCAACACCGCCACGGTTTCACCCAGGGCACGTCCCAAACCCAGCATGGATGCGGCGATCACTCCGCTGCGCCCGAAGGGGAGCACCGTCATCCGAACCACCTCCCACTTCGTCGCTCCCAGCGCCTGGGCGGCCTCGATCTGCATCAGCGGCGTCTGCCGGAACACTTCTCGCGACACCGAGGTCACGATCGGCAGGATCATCACCGCGATCACGATGCTCGCCGTGAAGATCGTGCCGCCTCCGGCCAGCGACACATTGCCATTCGCGAACAGGAACAGCCAGTCAAGGTTGCGGTTGAGGAACCGTGCCAGCGGCTCCAGTTTCGGCGCCAGGACGAAGATCCCCCACAATCCGAAGATGATCGACGGCACCGCGGCCAGCAGATCCACTATCGCACCGAACGGCCGCGAAAGCCGTTTCGGCGCATACTGAGTGATAAACACCGCGACACCGACCGCGATAGGCACCGCCAGCGCCAACGCCGCCATCGAGCTGAGCACGGTCACCATGAACAGATCGCGGATGCCGAAGGCCAGCCGGTCGTCGCGGTAGGTGTCGAATTGTGCACTTGTGAAGAAGTTGACGGTGTTCGCACGTAGCGCCGGAACGGCCCGCACCAACAGGAACACCGCGATCAGCGCGATCGCGACGACGACGGTGGACCCGGCAGCCGCGGCGAGCGACTTGAACAGTCGATCCGCTCGCCGCGAGGCGCCCACCTCCGCTAACGCATGTTTGGTCAGCGAAGGTTCGGCCACGTCCACCTGGTATCAGGAAATGGCGTCGACGGCAGCCGACAACCGCGTCTTGAATGAGTCCGGGATCGGGACGTAGCCGTTGTCGGCCAGTCCAGCCTGGCCGGCGCCGATGGTCGACTGCAGGAACGCCTTGACGGCCGCGCCGACGCCCGCGTCGGGGTATTTCGAGCAGACGATCTCGTAGGTGGCCAGCACGATCGGGTAGGAACCGGGTTGCGTCGGACGGTAGAACGAGATGGTGTCGAGGACCAGGTCGTTGCCGACGCCGGCGATGGTGGCCCCGCCGATCGTATTGCCGACTGATTCGGCACTGATCGCGACAGGTTCGGGACCGGCCGAGGTGATGACGTTCGCCATGTTCAGATGCTGCCCCTGGGCGAACGACCACTCGTTGTAGGTGATTGACCCTTCGGTGGTCTTGACGGCGGCCGATGTGCCGTCGTTGCCCTTGGCGCCCTCACCGACACCGCCCTTGAACGCCTTACCGGCGCCTTTGTCCCACGCTCCGTCGGAGGCGGCCTCGAGGTAACGCTGAAAGTTGTCGGTGGTTCCGGATTCGTCGCTACGGAACACGACGTGGATCGGAGTCGCCGGAAGCTCCGCACCGGAATTGAGTGCGACGATTGCCTCGTCGTCCCAGCTGGTGATATCACCGTCGAAAATCTTGGCGAGAACCGATCCGTCCAGATTCAGCGTGCTAACACCATTGATGTTGTAAGTCACTGCAATTGGCCCGAACACCACCGGCAGGTTCCACGCGGGCGAGCCACAGCGCTGCTTCGCCGCGGCCGCCTCGTCATTGCTCAGCGGCGAGTCCGATCCGCCGAAATCTGTTTGGTTGCCATTGAATTCGCTGATTCCGGCACCTGATCCGTTGGGTGTGTAATTCAACGTTTGTCCGCGGCAAGCCTCTTCGAACGCTTTGACGAACCTGGTCATCGCGTTGTTCTGCGCGGTCGAGCCACTGGCCTTCAGGGTGTCCTTGCCGCCGCAAGCCACGCCGCTCGACGCCGAACCACTGGAGGCGCTTTGACTGTCCCCGGTTGAGTTGTTGTCGCTCCCGCACGCGGTCAAGACCAGCGCGCCGGTGGCCAGCGCAGTCGCCGCGGCCCCAAATCGGTTGAGTTTCAAATCCGTTCCTAACGCTAGAGACGACGCCTGTTGGTCGTCGCCCACCCGTCGTCCACACGTCGGGGTTCGCCGACAACCCTCTTCATCGCCGATATTCACTCACACTAACAACAGGGTACAGACGGTGGAAGGGCCCGAGCCCGTGCGGCGCGGGCCGGGCCGCGTCGCTGTGACAAACTAGAACCTGTTTCAGCGATAACGGCCGCCGGCCGCGGGCCGCCGCCCCTGCCCTCCGACCCCCCTGCCCCCGAACGAAACGAGCCCCCGTTGATCCTCGACAGGTTCCGCCTCGACAACAAGGTCGCCGTCATCACCGGGGCGGGCCGGGGCCTGGGTGCGGCCATCGCGCTGGCATTCGCCGAAGCAGGGGCGGACGTCGTCATCGCCGCGCGCACCCAGTCGCAACTGGACGAGGTGGCCGGCCAGGTCCGCACCACCGGCCGGCGGGCCCACACGATAGCCGCCGACCTCGCCCACCCCGAGGAAACCGCGAAGCTGGCGGCCGCGGCCGTCGAAACGTTCGGGCAATTGGACGTGGTGGTCAACAACGTCGGCGGCAGCATGCCCAACACGCTGTTGACGACCTCGGCCAAGGAGCTGCGGGACGCGTTCACGTTCAACGTCGCGACAGCGCACGCGTTGACGGTGGCCGCGGTGCCGTTGATGCTTGAGAATTCCGGCGGTGGCAGCATCATCAACATCACGTCGGCCATCGGCCGGTTGGCCGGACGCGGTTTCGCCGCCTACGGCACCGCCAAGGCAGCACTGTCGCACTACACCCGCCTGACCGCACTGGACCTGTGCCCGCGGATCCGGGTCAACGCGATCGCGCCGGGGTCCATCCTGACGTCGGCGTTGAACGTGGTCGCCGAAAACGACGCGCTACGCGCCCCCATGGAGCGCGCGACACCGTTGCGCCGTCTCGGCGACCCGCTCGACATAGCGGCAGCCGCAGTGTATTTGGCATCTCCCGCGGGTGGTTTCCTGACCGGCAAGACATTGGAGGTCGACGGCGGACTGACCTTCCCCAACCTCGAAATTCCCGTTCCCGACCTGTGATGATCGGGCCGGGCGTGCGCAACCCCCCGACCGGGTCTATTACTCTCACTGTGCTGGTCGGTTCATTCTCCGATCAGTCCACCTGTATCGAAGGTCAGTGAGTTGGCACGGGACAGCGCGGACAAGGCGGGCTGGATTCTCCTGGGGCCCGCGTTCGTTGCCGCGATCGCCTACGTGGATCCCGGGAACGTCGCCGCCAATATCAGCGCGGGCACCCAGTTCGGGTACCTGCTGCTGTGGGTGATCGTCGCCGCCAACGTGATGGCGGGCCTGGTCCAGTACCTGTCGGCGAAGCTCGGTCTGGTCACCGGACGCTCACTGCCGGAGGCCATCGGCGAGCGGATGCGCCGGCCCACCCGGCTGGCCTATTGGGCCCAGGCCGAAGTGGTGGCGATATCGACCGACGTCGCCGAGGTGGTCGGCGGCGCCATCGCGTTGCGCATCCTGTTCGGCCTGCCGCTGCCGGTCGGCGGCATCATCACCGGCGTCATCTCCCTGCTCCTGCTGACCATCAAGGACCGCCGGGGCCAGCGCCTTTTCGAAGCGGTCATCACCGGGCTGCTGATGGTGATCGCGCTCGGGTTCACCGCCAGCTTCTTCGTCGCGACACCGCCCGCCGGCGAGGTCCTGTCCGGTCTGGTGCCGCGCTTCCACGGCAGCCAGAGTGTGCTGCTGGCCGCGGCGATCCTGGGTGCCACCGTGATGCCGCACGCGGTGTATCTGCACTCCGGGCTGTCCCGCGACCGGCACGGGCATCCCGAGCCGGGCCCCACCCGGCGCCGGTTGCTGCGCATCACCCGCTGGGACGTCGGTGTGGCGATGGTGATCGCCGGCGGAGTCAATGCCTCGATGCTGTTGGTCGCGGCGTTCAACATGCGCGGACAGGGTGGTATCGGATCGATCGAGGACGCCCACGTCGCCGTCCGCGACACCCTGGGGCCGACGGTGGCGGTGCTGTTCGCGATCGGGCTGCTGACCTCTGGGCTGGCGTCATCGTCGGTGGGCGCCTATGCCGGGGCGATGATCATGGCG
>NZ_JBKECZ010000170.1:0-43922 GCF_047975165.1 Mycobacterium sp. | reverse complement strand
TATTCGGCGGCGAGCACGGCGGTGTAGTCGTCCACCTGCTCACACAACGTTGCGACGATGTGGGCCAGTGCCGTCGAGTCATTGGGGTCAGCGCTGTCGTCCCGCATCCGCTTCGCCACCGACACCAGCCCCGGATCGCCCTCCCACCATCCGACGCCGTGACAGCCGATCCAGCTCAGGCCGGTGCCGAACAGGGCCAGTACCGGTCCGTAGGGCATGGCGTCGAGAGGTTCCAGGCCCTCGTGTTCGCACCAGTCCCCAGTCGGCGACCACCTGGCGGCGTCTGGCCACTCGGCGAGGTCGTCGGTGTCATCGGCCAGCAGCTCGTCGATGGCCGTGATGATGTCGGCGGGCATGGGTTTGAGGATACGTGGACATTGGAACACCGGGCGTGCGCCGACGTTTCGTGTCCCAATGTCCGCACGTTGTGCCGGCAATGCACGCCGAGCCACTGGGCCAGAAGCCTAGGAATTCTTTATGAACACCCCCTGTACATCTTCCGTTAACCTCTCGTTCAGCTTTACGCTAGATGTGCGTCACTTTTCGGCAATCGTCACACAGGCGGAAACCATGAGGATCAACGCACTCACCGCGGCAGTGGCCCTCGCACTCGCGGCGGGCGCAATCGCCGAAACTCCATTGGCGCACGCCGGCGCCCCGGCGATGAACGGCGTGTACCGATATACCGACGAAGACGGCGCCACCGGAACGTGGGTGATCAGCACCACGTGTACACCCGGTTGCGTCGCGCATGTGACGACCGCGCCGGGTCACGGGTTCGACGCACCGCTCGTCGACGGCCGCTACGTCGTCACGCGGGATATTCCCGAAGCCGTCAGGTGCCCCACGTTCACCACCGTGGACAGCGGCGTCGTATTCGGGGGCAGCAAGCACCCGGTCACCGTCACCCAATCGTGGGACCCCATCACTCTCACCGGCGAAGCCATCTACATCGCGAGCACCGCGCCCTGCGGCTTCGACACCACTGAGAGTTTTTCGCTGACGAAGTTCAATTAGCAACAGTGAAAACGGCGACGGAGCACTGCGCCGCCCGGATCGACTCACCATGCCGCATCGCAACGCAGACCGTCGTCGGAGGACGCCGCTTGCGCACGGTCAGGGACGACAAGTTCTCAGCAACCGTTTCTTACCAGCCAGCCATCGATCCGTTCGGCAACCTGACGCCATCCCGGTTCCAGCATCATCTCATGGCCAAGCTCTCCGAAGATCTCCGCCTCCGCACCGTATACCGTTGCCGTGCGCTGAATTTCATGGGGCAAGACCATGGCGTCGTGCTCGGCACCCAGGATCAGCATTGCGCCCGGGGTTACCCTCTTGGTTTTCACCAAGTCCAATACCAGCATGTCCAAGAATGCCCGATACGACTCGTTCTGCAACCGCTGGCGACATTCATCCACACAGGAATCGGGCGCCTGCGGAGCGAACAGCATTTCACGGGCCAGACCCTCTGTCTCCATCACCGGAGCCAACGTCATCCCTGCGTTGATCTTGGCGAATGTGAGGGGATGATGTCGAGCGATCTGCATCGTGATCCGTCGCGCGCCGGTAGGCGGAATCGGAGCAAGCAGGACGGTCCTCTCAGCCGCGTGATCCTGGAGGTAGTGCTGAAGCACGAAACCCCCCATGGAATGCCCAATGAGAACCGGTTGGGTAGGCAATTGCGCTACCACCTGGGCAACGTCGTCGACATAGTCCCGAATCCTCGTCCAGCGCAACCGTTCCGCGCCGGAACTCCGGCCATGGCCGCGCAGGCTCGGGGCATGACACTCGTATCCCCGGTCGGCGAAGAAATCCAGAAAATGGTCCTCCCAGCACCACGCCGCGTGCCAGGCGCCATGCACGAACAACAACGGCACCGGATGGCGTTCGGTAGCGGTCCCCCGGGAAATCACTTCGAGCATGGGTCTCCAAATGTTGGTAAGCGAACAGCGCTGCATCTCCCAATCTCCCCGAAATTTGCCCAGCGATTCGTTGAAAGTCCACCAAGGAGCGGGGCAGCCGGCAAGCCCGTCACCGGCTGGTGGGTCACAGTGCCGCCACGACATCCTCGGCACGGTGGAGCTGCTCGATGTCCGAGCTGGTCGGGATCAGCTGTACCTCGTCGGTGCCGATTTCCGCGAACCGTCTCAGCACCGCTGTCAGCTCGGCTTCGTTGCCCGCCCAGCCGGTGACAGGCGCCATGGCATCGACGTACTCGGCGGGGATCCAGTTCATATACCGCCGCAGATGGCGATGGATCTGGGCGCGGGCTCCGTCGGCGGCTCCGAACGCAAACCAGAACGACGTCGCCAGGTGGGGCTCGGGTTTGCCCGCCTGAGCCCAGGCTGCCCGCGCCACGTCGAACAACTCATTTTGCTTGACGACGTCGAGATCCAGTGTGGTGCCGGCCAATCCGTCAGCCCATGCCGCCGCGCTGCGGACGGTCCTGGGCCCGATGGTTCCGACGTGCAATGGCGGGCCGCCGTCCTGAACGGGCTTCGGTCCGACCGGCAGCACCGAGTCGGTGATCTTCTGTCCCGCCCACACCCGCTTCATCACCGCAACCCGCTCGGCCATCCCGCGCATCGTCTGCGTCTTGGTGTCGGCGCCGACGGCGTTGTAGTCCTCATGTCTGCCGCCCACGCCGATACCCACCGTCAGGCGTCCGCCGCTGAGCAGGTCACCGGTCGCCAACGCCTTGGCGAGCATGACGGGGTCGTGCAGTTGCGGCACGATCACCGTCGCCACCAGCCGTACCCGCTCGGTCCAGGCCGACAGCGCGCCGAGCAGCGTCAGGCTGTCGGGGTTGCCGAAGGCTATCCGCTCGCCCCAGCACAAGGACGAGAACGGACCCCGGTCGATCCTCCGCGCCCAGTCACTCAACACCACCCGATCCAGGTCGGGCTCCATCACCGGCATGGTCATACCTATCTGCACACCGACGATTCTGGCAGCCGCTCGGCGACCTGCGGCGGGATGGCGACGGCAACACCGTCTCCTCGGCGAATTGAGGTGTGGCCCTACGCCCGGCCGTACCGCCCGCGTTCCTGGTCGCGGTAGTCGTCGGCCAGCCTCACCACGTGCCCGGGCAGCCGGCCCGCGGCGACGTCGGCCAACGTCGTCGATTCGAGCACCGAGCGCATACTGGCACGCAGCGCCCGCCACAGGTCGGTCAGTGGCAGCGTCGGCCCGGAATAGGGCAGGTCACCGAGGCCGATATCGCGGACGCTTGCCAGCGGACCGTCGATGCAGCGCAGCACGTCGGCGATGGAGATGGTGCTGCCCGGCCGAGCGAGTTCGTAGCCGCCTTCGCGACCGCGGTGGCTTCGCACCAGCCGATCGGTGCGCAGGTTGGTCAGGATGTCGACCAGGAATTGCGGCGGGATGCCCTGGGCCTGGGCCAGGTCGTCGGTTTTGACCAGGGTGCCGCTCGGCGCGGCGGCCAGCTGGACCATGGCTCGCACGGCGTATTCCGCCTTGGCCGACATCCGCATGGTTGAGGATTGTGCCAGCCGCACTTCGCCCACACCCCACGGTGCCGCGAGCCGGAGCCGCGCGGGGGTTTTTCTACGGATGAACTTCGAGCATGTCGACCACGCTCTGGGCCTGATCGTCGATGCTGTAGTCCGGGGTGAGCCGCAGGTCGGGCTTCTTCGGCCGCTGATACGGACTGTCGATCCCGGTGAAACGCGTGATCTCCCCGGCGCGGGCCTTGGCGTACAACCCTTTTGCGTCGCGCCGTTCGCACTCCTGCAATGGCGTGTCGCAGAACACCTCGAATATCTCGAACCCGGCGTCGTCGTGGATCTTGCGGGCCATCTCCCGGTGTTCGGCCAGCGGGCTGATGGCCGGGACCAGAACGATCTGGCCCGAGTCGGCCAGCAGGGTCGCGACATGCGCCAATCGCCGCAGGTTCTCCGTCCGGTCGACCATGCTGAAGCCGAGGTCGGCGTTCAGGCCGTGCCGCAGGTTGTCTCCGTCGAGAACGTATGCGGGTATTCCGGCTTCGAGTAGCTTCTGCTCGACCCGCATTGCCACCGAGGACTTCCCGGCTCCGGACAGGCCGGTGAACCACACGGTCCTGCCCTGGGTCATCCGGTCCGCGGCGGTGACCAGCGACTGGTGCCGCGAGGTGTTGGGGCTGGCCTGCTGGGCCGTGACGTCGCGCAACACCATGCCCGCCGCCACCGTGCCGTTGGTGTCGGGGTCGATGAGGATGAATGATCCGGTGCTGGCGTTACGGGAGTACTCGTCGAGCAGCAGCGGCACCCGGGTGTGCAGCGAAATACGTCCGAGTTCGTTGAGTTTCAACGCCGTTGCCGTCTTGTCGCGATGCAGGGTGTTGACGTCAAGCCGATAGTCCAGCTCGGTGACCCTGGCCCGTGTCGTGCGAGTCGTATGTTTGATGACGTAGTCGCGGCCGGGTTCCAGAGCCGCATCGTCGGCCATCCAGCACACGGTCGCGTCGAATTGCTGCGCGATTCTGGGGTGGTTGTTGGTGCGGGCGATCATGTCGCCGCGTGAGATGTCGATATCGTCGGTCAGGCTCACCGACACGGCCATCGGCGGGAATGCTTCCGTCAGTGCGCCATTGGGGCCGTCGATCGCGGCGATTCGCGTCGTCTTGCCGATCGGCAGAACCACCACTTCGTCGCCGGGACGCATCACACCGCTGGCCACCGTGCCCGCGTAGCTGCGGTGATCCCGGTGCTCATAGGTCTGCGGCCGGATCACGTACTGGACCGGAAACCGCACGTCCACCAGGTTGCGGTCGCCAGCGATGTACACCTCTTCGAGGTGTGACAGCAAGGACGGCCCCTCGTACCACGGCGCCCGATCGGATTTGGTCACCACGTTGTCGCCGTCGAGCGCCGAGATCGGGATGGTCGCCACATCCTGTACGTCCAGGCGTGCGGCGAACGCGTGGAACTCCTCGCGGATGGCCTCGAATTTCTCTTTGTCCCAGCCGATCAAGTCCATCTTGTTGACCGCGAGCACGATGTGCTGGATACCCAGCAGCGAGGCCAGGAAAGCGTGCCGGCGCGACTGCTCCAAAAGCCCGTGGCGCGCGTCGACGAGTACAATAACCAGTTGCGCGGTCGACGCCCCGGTCACCATGTTGCGGGTGTACTGGATATGGCCGGGGGTGTCGGCGATGATGAATTTCCGCTTGGCAGTGGCGAAATAGCGGTAGGCAACATCGATGGTGATGCCCTGCTCGCGCTCCGCACGCAAGCCGTCGGTGACCAGCGCCAGGTCGGTGTACTCGTGGCCGCGGTCTTTGGATGTCCGTTCGACAGCCGCCAACTGGTCCTCCATGACGGCCTTGGAGTCGTACAGCAGGCGCCCGATCAGCGTGGACTTGCCGTCATCGACAGAACCGGCGGTAGCCAGCCGCAGCAACGTCGTCATCAGAAGTACCCCTGCCGTTTCCGGTCTTCCATGCCGGCTTCGGAGATCCGGTCGTCGGCCCTGGTCGCGCCGCGCTCGGTGAGCCGGGAGACCGCGGTCTCCGCGATGACCTCATCGACAGTGACCGCGTCGGATTCAACACACCCGGTGCAGGTGACGTCGCCGACGGTGCGGAACCGCACCGACGTCTCGAACACCGGTTCGTCGGCCCGCGGCTGCAAGTGCCGGTGCACCGCCAGTAACATGCCGTCGCGCTGAAAGACCTTGCGCCGGTGCGAGAAATAGATCGACGGCAAGACGATTTCCTCGGCACCTATGTAGGACCAGATGTCGAATTCGGTCCAGTTGGACAGCGGGAAGACCCGAATGTGTTCACCCTTGCGGTGGCGTCCGTTGTAAATGCTCCACAGCTCCGGACGCTGGGCTTTGGGGTCCCACTGGCCGAACTCGTCCCGGAAGCTGAAGACCCGCTCCTTGGCGCGCGCCTTCTCCTCGTCGCGGCGCGCCCCACCGAATGCCGCGTCGAACTTGTTCTCACCGATGGCACGCAGCAACGTGACGGTCTGGATCGGGTTGCGCGAGGGGAAGCTCTCGACAACCCGTCCGGCATCGATGTCGTCCTGTACCGATGCCACCACCAGACGCACACCGGATGCCGCGACCAGTTCGTCGCGGGTTGCGATGACCTCATCGAAGTTGTGTCCGGTGTCGACATGCATCACAGGGAACGGAAGCCGGCCCGGCCGGAACGCCTTGATCGCCAGGTGAAGCATGACGATGGAGTCCTTGCCGCCGGAGAACAGCAGAACCGGGCGCTCGAATTCGGCGGCGACTTCCCTGATGATGTGGATCGCCTCGGCCTCAAGCAGCCGCAGATGGCTCAATTCGTACTGGCCGGCCGCCGGGCCGGCCGCCACATCTATCGTCATAAGCCGCCATTTTCAGATCAAGTTGGCCTAATTGACCATATTTACTCTTATTACCTGACCTGGAACCAGGCGAGGTGAACGGTGTCAACGCGCGCGGGCCCGGGCCCCCGCCGTGCCAGGCCCCCAGCACCCAAAATCCCGCGAGCGTAACGCCAGTGCGAAAAAACAAACGCAAAACCGCACTGGCGTTACGCTCGCGAAGCGCCGCGGACGCTCGGGCGCACCAGCGCGGGAACTGGGGCCGGCCGGCCGCCGGGCCGCGAGCGCGCGCCGGCACCCCAAGATCCCGCGAGCGTAACGCCAGTGCGAAAAATCAAGCGCAAAATCGCACTGGCGTTACGCTCGCGAAGCCGGGCGCCCGCCGTCCGCCGCCCGCCGCCCGCCGTCCGCCGTCCGCCGTCCGCGGGAATTTACAGCGTGACTTCTTCGAGTTTGCCGGTCGCGACGTCGAAGACGAACCCGCGCAGCGACACGTGCTTGGTGACGAACGGGCTGTTCTCGATGCGACGCATCGACTGCCGGACATCCTCGGCCACGTCCGGGAACGCCTCGGCCGCCCAGGGCGGCTTGACCCCGACGTCGTCCTGGATGCTGCGCTTGAACTCATCGTCGGTGAACGTCAGCATCCCGCAATCGGAGTGGTGAATAAGGATGATCTCCTCGGTCCCCAGCAGTCGCTGGCTGATGGCCAGCGACCGAATCGCGTCGTCGGTGGCGACCCCGCCGGCATTGCGGATGACGTGCGACTCCCCCTCCTCGATGCCAAGCACCCGGTACACGTCGATCCGGGCATCCATACACGCCAGCACCGCGACATGCCTGCTCGGTGGCATCGGCAGCGGCCCCTGGAAGGTGCTCGCGTATTTCGCATTGTTGGCCAGGTAGTCGTCGGTAACCGTCACGCAGGGCTCCTCGGTATCGCGGCTTGTCATGTGCGGCGCACATCCATATCGCGCCGGATCGTACCAATGGCTCCGCGCGGTTTCGTCGGCCCCGATCGGCCAAAGCCGAATGATCCCCCGCGCCCCCCGGTCGTCACAACCTCACCGCGGCGCTCGCTACCCTGTCCCCATGCGGGGTCCCCATGCGGCAGCGTGATCAGACGTGACGCGCTTTCTGCTGCGCCGGCTCCTCAAGTACGTCGTGCTGCTGTTCCTGGCAACGTTTTTGACCTTCTGGCTGACCTCGGTGACGTTTCGGCCCTTGGACAGCCTGATGCAACGCAATCCCCGCCCGCCGCAGTCGGTCATCGACGCCAAGGCCCACGATCTCGGCCTGGACCAACCGGTTCCGATTCGCTACGCCAACTGGGTAGCACACGCCGCACATGGCGATTTCGGCAAGACGGTGACCGGCCAGCCGATCGGCGCCGAACTGGGGCGTCGGATCGGGGTGAGCCTGCGACTGCTGGTGCTCGGATCGGTCGCCGGCACCCTGCTGGGTATTGGGCTCGGCGCCTGGGGGGCGATCAGGCAGTACCGGCTCAGCGACCGCGTCGTCACCGTCTCCGCACTGCTGGTGATCAGCACACCGACATTCGTCATCGCCACCCTGCTGATCATCGGCGCGCTGCGCACCAACTGGGCGCTGGGCATCCAGCTCTTCGACTACACCGGCGAAACCTCACCCGGTGTCGCCGAGGGAACCTGGGCAGCCGCCGGGGACAGACTCAAGCATCTGGTGCTGCCGTCGCTCACCCTCGTGCTGGGCGCCGCCGCCGGCTACAGCCGCTACCAGCGCAACGCCATGCTCGATGTGCTCGGGCAGGACTTCATTCGCACCGCCCGCGCAAAGGGATTGACCCGCCGGCGCGCGCTGGTGAAACACGGTTTGCGCACCGCGTTGATCCCGATGGCCACGCTGTTCGCCTACGGAGTGGCCGGGCTGTTCGGGGGCGCGGTATTCGTCGAGAAGATCTTCGGCTGGCATGGCATGGGCGAGTGGACGATTCGCGGCGTCGCCACCCAGGACACCAACATCGTCGCGGCCATCACACTGTTCCTGAGCACCCTCGTCCTGTTGGCCGGCCTGCTCTCCGACATCTTCTACGCGGCACTCGATCCCCGGGTACGAGTCTGATGATTGTCGCTGAGAACGCGGACGCAGAGCCGCCCACCCCGGAACAGACCGGCGCAGCGGAATTCACCTCCCGACGCACCCTGGTGCTGCGAAGACTGCTGCGAAGCCGTTCCGCGGTGGTCGCCCTGGTGCTCCTGGTGCTGCTGTTCGTCGGCTGCTACGCGCTGCCACCGCTGCTGCCGTACTCGTATCAGGACCTCGATTTCGACGCACTCCTGCAACCGCCGAACACCCGGCACTGGCTGGGCACCAACGCGATCGGCCAGGACCTGCTGGCCCAGACACTGCGCGGCATGCAGAAGTCGATGCTGGTCGGCCTCTGCGTCGCGGTGATCTCGACCGGCATAGCCGCCACCGTCGGGTCGATCGCCGGCTACTTCGGGGGGTGGCGGGACGCCGCACTGATGTGGCTGGTCGATCTCATGCTGGTGATTCCGTCCACCTACCTGATACTGATCGTCTCACCGCGGACCCGGAACTCGGCCAACATCGTTTCGTTGATCCTGCTGCTGGCCGGCTTCGGATGGATGATCAGCTCCCGCATGGTCCGCGGCATGACGATGAGCCTTCGTGAACGCGAATTCATCCGCGCCGCACGATATATGGGGGTTTCCAACCGCCGAATCATCGCCCACCACGTACTACCCAACGTGGCATCCATCCTCATCATCGACGCCACCCTCAACGTCTCGGCCGCAATCCTGGCCGAAACCGGGTTGAGCTACCTCGGTTTCGGCGTCCAACCTCCCGACGTGTCGCTGGGCACCCTGATCGCCGACAGCACCCAATCGGCAACAACGTTCCCCTGGGTGTTCCTGGTTCCGGCCGGGGTGCTGGTGCTGATCCTGTTCTGCGCCAACATGGCCGGCGATGCTCTGAGGGACGCCCTGGACCCCGGCGCCGGGTCCCTACGGCGCGGCGGCGGAGGCGGCGAATGACACCGTTACTCGAAGTCCGGGACCTGGCTGTCACCTTCCCGACCGACGGCCGGCCGGTCAACGCGGTACGCGGAATCAGCTATCACCTCAACTCCGGCGAAGTGGTGGCCATGGTCGGCGAATCCGGCTCCGGCAAGTCCGCGGCCGCTATGGCGGTGGCCGGCCTGCTCCCGGAGTACGCGAACGCGACCGGCTCGGTGCGGCTGCAGGGCACCGAACTGCTGGGTATCGACGACGACGCGATGTCGCAATTCCGCGGCAAGTCCATCGGCACGGTGTTCCAGGATCCGATGTCGGCGCTCACGCCGGTATACACCGTCGGCGATCAGATCGCCGAGGCCATCCGGGTGCACCAGCGCGGTATCGGGAGGAAGGCCGCTGAACTGCGTGCGGTCGACCTTCTCGATCTCGTCGGTATCTCCCAGCCGCAGCAGCGGGCCCGCGCCTTCCCACACGAACTGTCCGGAGGCGAACGACAGCGGGTGGTCATCGCGATCGCGATCGCCAACGATCCCGACCTGTTGATCTGCGACGAACCGACCACCGCGCTGGATGTGACCGTGCAGGCGCAGATCCTGGAGCTGCTGAAAAAGGCCCGTGACGTCACCGGCGCCGGGGTGCTGATCATCACCCACGATCTCGGGGTGGTAGGCGAGTTCGCCGACCGCGCACTGGTCATGTACGCGGGCCGGGTGGTGGAGTCCGCACCAGTGGATATTCTCTACCGAGATCGTCAAATGCCCTACACCATAGGTCTATTGGGGTCGGTCCCCCGGCTCGATGCCCCGCAGGGCACCCGGCTGATCCCGATACCCGGCGCTCCCCCGTCGTTAGCCAGCCTGGATCCGGGATGCCCATTCGCGCCGCGATGCCCACTGGTCGTCGACGAATGCCGCACCGCCGAACCGGACTTGATCGAGGTTGGCACCGATCATCGGGCCGCGTGCATTCGTGTCCCTGACGCAATCGGGCGCAGCGCCGCCGATATCTACGGAGTCGACATCGGACGCAGCGGCCCGGCCCCGGATGATTCGAGAACTGTCATCCGGGTCCGCGACCTGGTAAAGACCTATCCACTGACCAAGGGCGTGCTGCTGCGCCGCAAGGTCGGGGAGGTCCGCGCGGTGGACGGCGTCAGTTTCGAACTCCTGCAGGGACGCACCCTGGGAATCGTCGGAGAATCCGGCTCCGGAAAGTCCACCACCCTTTATCAGATCCTGGACCTCGTTGCGCCACAATCGGGGTCGATCGAAGTGCTCGACGCGGACGTCGCCGCCCTGAACAAAGACGACCGGCGCTCACTGCGGCGCGACATACAGTTGGTCTTTCAGGATCCAGCGGCTGCGCTGGATCCACGGCTGCCGGTATTCGATCTACTCGCCGAACCGCTGCGGGCCAACGGGTTCGGCGACGACGAAACCAACTCCCGGGTCGCCGAACTGCTGGAAACGGTCGGATTGGGCAGGTCCTATGCCAGCCGATACCCCGCCGAATTCTCCGGCGGACAGCGACAGCGCATCGGCGTAGCCCGCGCGCTGGCGTTGCGGCCCAAGATCCTTGCCCTCGACGAACCGGTATCCGCACTCGACGTATCCATTCAGGCCGGCATTATCAATCTCCTGCTCGACCTGCAGGACGAACTGGGTCTGTCGTACCTTTTTGTCTCCCATGATCTTTCGGTCGTCAAGCACCTCGCCCACCAGGTCATCGTGATGCACCGCGGTGTTGTCGTCGAGCAGGGTGACAGCCGGCAGGTGTTCGATGATCCGCAACACGAATACACCCGGCGGCTCCTCTCCGCGGTACCGCGAACGGGACAGCGCGATGGCTAGCCGCGGACTGCGCGCGCTGGCAACCGCGGTGTTGGCCGGCACTGTGCTGGTGTCCGGATGCTCCGGAGGCACCCTGCCAACACCCCCGGGTCCGGGCACCGGCGTCCTCGGCGCCGGCAGCGACATCAACGCCCAGGACCCCGCGACTCTGCGCGAGGGCGGCGATCTTCGGCTTGCGCTCGGCGATTTCCCGCAGAACTTCAACGTGCTGCACATCGACGGCAACGTCGCCGAGACCGCAAGCCTGCTCAAGGCCACCATGCCCAGTGCGTTCGTCATCGGGGCCGACGGGTCGACAACGGTCAACACCGACTACTTCACCAGCGTCGAACTCACCGGTACCAATCCTCAGGTGATCACCTACACCATCAATCCCAAGGCAATGTGGTCCGACGGCAGTCCGATCACCTGGCGCGATATCGCCAGCCAGATCCACGCCATCAGCGGCACCGACGAGGAATTCCAGATCGCCTCCACCAGTGGCGCCGAACGCGTCGCCTCGGTGACCCGCGGTGTTGACGACCGGCAGGCCGTCATGACCTTTGCCAAGCCCTACGCCGAGTGGCGGGGCATGTTCGCCGGCAACGGCATGCTGCTGCCGGCCAGGGTCACCGCCACACCCGAGGCATTCAATACCGGCTGGCTCAACGCGCCGGACGTATCCGCAGGCCCCTTCATCGTGTCCAAACTGGACCGGGCCAAACAGCGAATCGCATTGACGCGCAACCCCAAATGGTGGGGCCGGCCACCGCGGCTGGACACCATCACCTACCTGGTGCTCGACCCGACGGCATCGTTGCCCGCGCTGCAGAACAACACGATCGATGCGACCGGCATCGGCTCGCTCGACCAGCTCATCATCGCCGAACACACCAAGGGCGTTTCCATCCGGCGAGCACCGGCACCCAGCTGGACGCACTTCACCATGAACGGCGCCGAGGGGTCGATCCTGCACGACCGCGACCTGCGACTGGCGGTCGCCATGGGTATCGACCGGAAGACGATCGCCGAGGTCGCGTTGCACGGCCTCACCGCGGCACCGGTGCCGCTGAACAACCACATCTTCGTGGCCGGGCAGGAGGGCTATCGGGACAACAGCCTGCCCTACGATCCCCAACGGGCGAGGCGAGAACTCGACGCACTGGGGTGGAAACTCAACGGCCAGTTCCGGGAGAAGGACGGCCGTCAACTCGTCGTCCGCCTGTTGTTCTACGAATCGCCCAACGCCAAGGTATTCACCCAGATCGCCCAGCACAGCCTTGCCGATATCGGGGTCAGGCTTGAACTTCAAGGACGTTCCGGCAGCGGGTTTTTCAGCAACTATGTCAACGTCGGCGACTTCGACATCGTGCTGTTCGGCTGGGTCGGCGACGCTTTCCCGCTGTCCGGGCTGACCCAGATCTACGCCTCGAACGGGGACAGCAACTTCGGCAAGATCGGCGGCCCGAAGATCGACGACGTCATCGAACAGACGTTGGGAGCACTCGATCCCGCGAAGGCCCGCGAGCTGGCCAACGACGTCGACCGGCTCGTCTGGGAAGAGGGGTTCAGCCTGCCGCTCATTCAGTCCCAGGGAACCGTCGCCGTGCGCAGCAACCTGGCCAACTTCGGCGCGCGCGGGCTCGCCGACCTGGACTATTCGGCGATCGGCTTCATGCGCTGAGGTCAATAGGTGCCGGCCCCGGACCGGTGTGCGGCTAGCTGCCCAGATCGATGCGATGCGCGCCCGCAACACCGTCGTACCTGGTGGGACTGCACGTCAGCACAATCACCTGCGCACAGTCACCGACCCTGCCGAACACCTCACTCATCGCCGCCAACCGACCGGGATCGGTGAACCCCAGTGCGTCGTCCACCACGACCGGAACGGTGTCCTCCTGGGCGACCAGTGCGGCACCGGCCAGCCGGGCCAGGATGCCGAGTTGTTCCTTCGCCCCACCCGAAAGCGACTCGTAGGGCACGGTGGTGCCGTCCAGCGTTCGGCTGAGGATCTGCAATTCACTGTCGACGTCGACCTCGAATGTCGGCCCGAATACCGGTCGGCCGAGCCGCTGCAGTTCAGCCCGGAAGGGCTCCGCATAGCGTCGTCGGGCGGTGTCGCGATGACGCGCCATCACCGACCGGAGTAGCTGCGCGGCCCTGGCCCGGGTGCCGATCCGCTCGTGTTGGGCCGCCGCATGCTCGAATTCGGTCCGGGCTGCGTCCAGCTTGCCTTTGCGTCCTTCGCTGCGCAGCACGGCCAGCTCGATGCTCAGATTCTTCAGCGTCTCGACCGCCTCGACGTGGCGGTGGCGCAACGCCCCGGCCACCTCCGATGCTTCGGCCAGTTCGGCGGCTATCGCATCGGGCGCAACCGCGGCCAGCGCCTGTTCCAAATCGGCGACGCTCAATTCCGCCGCTTTCGCTTCCCGCAGCTTGGCCTCGGCGGCCGTCTTGAGCGCCTCATCTGCAACCGACGCCCGCTCCTGTGCCAATCGGGTCACCGCCGCATCAAGCTCCGCCCGCCGCGCGGCCTCTTCGTTGCGCAGTCCTGCCGCGCGCGTATTCGCCTCGGCGAGCCGGCGAGCCGCGGAATCGGCGGATTGGCGCATGGCCTCACACCCGGCTTGAGCTGTCACGCGTGCAGTGTCGGCCGCGTCGCGTTCGGTGCGGGCGGCGGTGATGTCCGTCGGGACCGGCTCGGCGTCCTCCGGCTGATCGGGCCGCAACTCCGCCAACCTCACCCGGAGCTGTTCGATCTGGTCCTCACCGCACAATCCGATGAGCGTGGCGCTCAGCCGGTCGCGGTCGGCGGCCAATTCGCGGCGCCGTTGGTCGGCTAGCCGGGCAGCCGCTATATCGGCAACACCGGCAACCGCCAACGCATCGGCAAGCTCATGTTGCGCGGCATCGTATTTGGCGTGAATATCAAGCACTGTCGCGCCGGGTGAAACCCTGGCCGTCAGCAGCCCGACGATATCGACGTCGGTGGGGCCGGTGGCGGTCATGGACCAGCTCTGTCCGGCCGGGAGCGAAACGCGCTGGCCTTCGACGGCCAGCTCGATGTCGGCAACAGCGGTGAACTCGACAACCGCCGAAATGGACGCCAGCTGGTCACCGACGCGGTCTACATTCGCCGCAGCGCCTTCGATTCGACGCAGAGCTTCTTCGGTCAGCACCACGGCGGACAGCTGCCGGCCGATACCGTCGAGCTCACCCTGAACCTCATCGATCTTGGCGATCCTGGCCCGCAAGCGCTCCGCCTCCGCGCGGTCGGAAATCCGGTCGAGGGCGCACTGTGCGGATTCGGCGCGCTGGTGCGCCGCTGCGAGCGTACGACGGGCCTCCTCGACCGCTGCCTCGTGCTCGCGGAATTCGGTATCGGCCGCCTCCTGCTGATCGACGGCGTCTCGGAGCTCGGCCGCCACGGTGGTGACTACCTCAGTGCAGCTGTTGATTTCGACGATCAGCGCCAACCGATCCGAATGCGCACCGGAGGCCGTGACACTGGTTGCCACCGCGGCCGCCGCGACCAGCTTGGCCTCCCGCAGCGCCCGGACGAGTTCGTCGGCGCGGTTCGCCGCGGCCTGCGCGGCATCCAGCCGGGGGCTGGCCTCGCTGCACTGCCGCGACAGCTCGGCCACCTCCTTGGTGACCTCGGCATGACGTTGCACCCGGTCATCGACTTCTGTCATTGCCGAAGTACACTCGGCCACAGCTGTTTTGGCAGTATCCAGCCGGGAGATCGCGTCGGACCAGTCCCCGGTCCGACGGCCGGTCGCGGTGAAATAGCGCGCATATTCGGCATCGATCCGCTCGATCAGTAGCGGCTCGGTGCCGGACAGGGATGCTACGTCGGCGGAATGTGCGGCGACGTCGAGCGCGCGTGACAGGGCATCGCTGCCGGAGAGCTCTACCGCCTCCGTCGATGCCGCCTGCAGAACCCGCTGGGCCCGCCACAACCCGGTATCGACCGTCTCGGCCAGCATCGCCCGGACCCGCTCGTGGGCCTCGTCACCGGTCAGCTGCTCCCGGCGCGGCTCCAGGACCGTCAGCTCCGTTTCGCATTTCTTGTGAAATCGTTTGCGATACACAAATCGGTACGGTCCGGTGCTTATCTCGGCGGTGACCTCTGCGCCGACGTCGGCGTTGGCGGGCTTGACCTGCTTGACTTCCTTCTTCACCGACCGGTCCCGGGCTTCGAGCAGCAGGTCCAATGCCTCGATCATCGAAGACTTGCCGATTTCGTTGGCGCCGTGGATGACGATGACACCGTGGTCGGGAAATTCGATCTCCCGGTGCGCCACACCGCGGTAGTTCGCCATGATCAGCCGGTGCAGCTTCATGGCACACCCCGCTCGGCGAGACGGAGCAGCAGCGCCAGTGCCGCCTGGGCGTCGGCGGCGGTCTGCGACTCCCCCGCGCGTGCGGTGTCCACAAGTTCAGCCACCGCCGAGGCGGCGAACCCGCCGAGGCCGAGATCGTCGAATTCGCCATCGGCGGGAATGACCGCCAGATCGGTGTGGCGTTCCCACATTTGGAGCCAGGCGAACAACCGTGCATACCGCTCCAGACAGGCGTCGAGTTCCGCCCGGTCGGTGACGGTAAGCGCGCCCGTCAGCGCCAACCGCACGACCGTGCGTTCCTTGTCCGTCATCTCATCGAGGCTGGCCGCCAGATCGGCGATGTCCCGGCCGCTGTCTAGGTGACTGCGCACGGTGACGAAGCGCCAACGGCCAACCTTCCTGGCCTCGACGGTGACCGGGCGCTGCGGATCGCTGTCATCGATGTCGACCACCAGAACGTGACCCGGATTCACTTCGACATCGTCATAGTTGGTCACCTCCGGCGACCCCGAGTACCAGACACGACCGCTGCCGCCGACCTCGGTGAGTGAATGCTTATCGCCCAGGGCAACATAGTGAATTACCCCGCACGCCAAGGCCTGCTCGACCCCTGCCAGGCGGATCAGAGACGGCTTTCCCGGGTCGGGATCCAGGATATCGACGCCGCCGTGGGCGAGCAGAATCCGGGTGGCGTCTCCGGCGGACAGGCCGTCGAGCACCTCGGCGACCAGGTCGGTGGTGGGCACCTTCGACCGCCACGGCACCGCGACGAGCTCCAACCCAGCCCGGACCCGGTGGATTCCGGCTTGGTCGAGCACGACGACGTTGTCCGGGCATGCGGCGGTGAACAGCCCGCCGGTGTAGACCGACGAAGCGTCCAGCGGGTCGTGGTTGCCCGGCAACAGGTAGACCGGGACGCCGATCGCCCGCATGGCCTCCAGGGATTGCCCGATCACCTGCGGGGCAAGTTGGTTGTCTTCGAAGACATCCCCGGCCACCACGACGAACTCCGCACCCACCTCCGCGGCCAGCGCGCCCAGGCCGGCCACGGCATCGCGGCGGGCCGCGGAATAACGCGGCTGGGCGTCTCCGGCGAGGAAGTGCCTGGTCATACCCAATTGCCAGTCGGCGGTGTGCAGGAACCGCATCGTGGCACCCCCTTTAGGCTTCATGACTTTCAAGGCACCGCGAGTGTAGATCCGAGGGCCGACAGATCCCGGGAACCCCCGTGGTCGATAACGTGGGTCCAGTGGACAAGCCATTCACCCTGGTGTTGATGCGTCATGCGAAATCGGCCTACCCCGGCGGGGTGGCCGATCATGACCGGCCGCTGGCTCCGCGCGGGCGCAAGGAAGCCGCGTTGGGCGGCGACTGGCTGCGTGCCAATGTGCCGGCCATCGACGCGACGCTCTGTTCAACGGCGATCCGTGCCCGAGAAACGTTGGAGTGCACTCGGATCGATGCGCCGGTCAGCTACGTTCCGCAGATCTACGGGGCCGCCCCCGGTGCGGTCATCGAGACCATCAACCAGGTCGACGCGCAGGTCAACACCCTGCTCGCGATCGGACACGAGCCGACGATGTCGTCGTTGGCGCTGATCCTCGCCAACCTCGACACCGCTGACATCGCCGACGGCGCCGGCAGCGCCGCCGCGCAGAGCATCTCAGCGAAATTCCCCACTTCCGGGATCGCGGTGGTGCACTGCCCCGGCACCTGGGCGGATCTCGAACCCGGCGGCGCCGCACTGGCCGACTTCCACGTGCCCCGCTAGCCGCTGGCCGCTAGGCACTAGGCGGGCGCGTTCACTCTGCACCCTGGGCGTAAACCACTCGCACTTTTGCGCCACAGGCGCAGAGTGAGCGGGGGAGATTGCGCCACTGGCGCGGAGTCAACGCCAGGCTCCTAGGCGTTGGTGGCCAGCGTCAGCTCCATCAGTTTGATCGCCTGGCCGCAGGCATCGATGCCGGGGACCTGAGGATTCACCCACCAGCCGACCACCCCCGCCGCGTCGCTGGCGACACCGCAGGCGCCGTTGGGGTCATTGGGTTTCATCACGATGGAATCGATGCCCTGAATCGCGCGGCTCTCGATCTGATATTTGAGGTACTCCGCGACCTTGCGTTCATTGCTCAGGCTGCCCTGCTCGAACCAGAACCGGGTGATGTCGATGAGCCCGGCCGGGTTGGCGGCCTGCCAACGGCAGATAGCACCGACAAACGTGCTCTGGATGTCCAGTGGATCGGCGCCGACCGTCTTGGCCAGGATGTCAGCGGTCAGCACCTCACATTCCTTGAGCAGATTCGGGTACTCCCGCTCGGAATCGTCGTTACGGGGAACACCGGCCCCACCCGCCTTCATCGCGGTTCCGCCTACCGTCCTGGAACACCCGGGCAAGGCGGTCAGCACGACCATCAGCACCGCGACCCAGGCCACCACAGCTCGACCGACTTTTTGTCCGGTGCGCATCCATCCACTCATTTCGAATTCGCAATCGCCTGCCGGGTCAATTCCTTGGCGATATCGCACGGCGGTGGGAACGGCTTCTGGGCAAAGCTGATCGACCATTCGATGAAGTCGTCCTGAAACTGGATACCGACCTCGCACAGCGACTCGCCGAGGATCGGGTCATCGCCGACGGCGATGAAGCCCTCATGGCCGTCGATGTTGATGTCCTCGACGGTAGCGCGTGAGAGCTCCTCGGTTTTGCGTTCCCGCCCGATCGGGCTGCCGCGATACCAGGAGAAGGAAAAGTGCGGACCCATGATGCCCCCGCCCAGCAGCCACTGGCAGCCGACGGAATTCTTGGCGGTATTCATCAGCCCGGAGATCTCCGTCTGCTGGGCCACGGTTTCGTCGCTCACGCCGCCGCACTCCGGGAACATCGGCCCATGCCTACCGTCTGCGCTTCCCGCCGTCGACTCCGCCGTCGCGTCGGGGTCGCTGTCGCCGGAACCACCACAGCCGGCTAGTCCGAGGACCATGCCCGCAGCGGGCACCACGACCGCAGCAGCCCGGACCCACACCGAAAGACGCCGCACCACTATCCCTCCTGATGCCGGTCACACCATGTGCCAGCCACACGATGCACTGTAGCGCCACCCCCGCGACTCAACCACCGACACGCCACCTGATCAGGCATTTCGGCAAGAACACCTGCCCAATGGCCGGTACCGGAGCGTCCGCCGCCGGTGAAGACGCGCATCGGCATCCCGGTATGCGACAGTTAGCCAATGCTCCTGGCACTGCTGCGCCAGTACATCCGGCCCTATCGCGGGCTCGTCGCGGTTCTGATGGTGGCGCAGTCGGTCAGCACCCTGGCATCGCTGTACCTTCCCACGGTCAACGCCGCAATCATCGACGACGGCGTCGCCGTCGGCGACCCGGCCACCATCATGCGGCTCGGCGTGGTGATGCTGATGGTCACCGGGCTGCAGGTGCTGTGCGCGGTGGCAACGGCCTACTTCGGCTCCCGGACCGGCACCGGATTCGGCCGGGACCTGCGGGCGGCGATGTTCGAGCACGTCATCACCTTCTCCGAACGGGAATCGGCGCGCTTCGGCGCCCCGACGCTGCTGACCCGCAGCACCAACGACATCCGACAGATCGTGTTCCTCGTGCAAACCTCGTCGACCGTGCTGGTCACCGCCCCGATCATGTGCGTTGGCGGTGTCATCATGGCCATCCACCAGGAGGCGGCACTGACCTGGCTCCTGCTGGTCAGCGTGCCCGCGATGGCGCTGGCCGACTACCGGATCATCGGACGCATCCTGCCGCTGTTGCGCAACATGCAACGGTTGATCGACGGCATCAACCGGGTGATGCGCGACCAGCTGTCCGGCGTGCGCGTGGTCCGGGCATTCACCCGCGAGGACTTCGAACGGGAGAAGTTCGCCGCTGCCAACCTGGCGCTGTCCGACGCCGCACTGGGCGCGGGCAACTGGCAGGCGTTGATGCTGCCCGTGACCACCCTGACCATCAACCTGTCCAGCGTGGCGCTCATCTGGTTCGGCGGACTGCGCATCGACCACGGGCAAATGCAGGTCGGATCGCTGATCGCCTTCCTGTCCTACTTCGCCCAGATACTGATGGCCGTGGTGATGGCGACCATGACCCTGGCAGTCCTGCCGCGAGCGTCGGTGTGCGCCGAACGCATCACCGAGGTGCTGTCCACCCGCAGCGCGGTCACCAGTCCTGAAACGCCCGCGTTTCCCGCACGCGGGATCACCGGAGTCGTCCACCTCAGGGAGGTGACATTCACCTATCCTGGCGCCGAACGGCCAGTGCTCCACGATGTTTCGTTGACCGCGTCACCTGGAACCAGCACGGCGATCATCGGGGGCACCGGCTCCGGGAAGTCGACGCTGGTGTCACTGATCTGCCGGCTGTTCGACGTCACCGGGGGCGCCGTCGTCGTCGACGGTATCGACATCCGTGACTACGACACCGATCGGCTCTGGTCGGCGATCGGGCTGGTGCCCCAGCGCGGTTATCTGTTCAGCGGCACCGTCGCGGACAACCTGCGCTACGGCGCCCCTCCGGGGCAAGTGGTTACCGACGACCAGATGTGGGACGCGCTGCGCGTAGCCGCGGCGGACGACTTCGTACGACCGCACGGCCTGCAGATGAGCGTCGCCCAGGGCGGGATCAACTTCTCCGGCGGACAGCGACAGCGGCTGGCGATCGCCCGGGCCGTCATCCGCCGTCCGGCCATCTACGTGTTCGACGACGCCTTCTCTGCCCTGGACGTACACACCGAAACGCGGGTGCGCACCGCGCTGCGAGAGACGGCAGACGACACCACGACAATCCTCGTCACACAGCGTATTTCGACGTCGTCCCAAGCAGACCGGGTGATCGTCGTCGACAACGGTAGGGTCGTCGGCGCCGGCAGCCACGAATCGATGCTGTCGGACTGCCCCGCCTACGCCGAATTCGCCGCTTCCCAGACGTTCGGCGCCGGGGTCGGCACGGGCACAGAAGCAGGGGGAACGCAATGACCCCGCCCACCAGTGCCCGCCCCCGCAGCACCACAGCGCCGCCGCCGAACCTGCGCTCGCGCGACTTCCGGGGCTCCGCCGCCCGACTCCTCGGGCGACTGGCACCGTATCGACGACTCAGTGTCGCCGTCATCGCGCTCGGCATCGCCGGAACGGCTGTGTCGGTGGTGGTCCCGCGGATTCTCGGCCACGCCACCGACCTCTTGTTCAACGGCGTGATCGGACGGGGGCTGCCGTCCGGCATCAGCAAGGCCCAGGCGGTGTCGGAGGCCCGTATGCGCGGCGACACCACGTTCGCCGACCTGTTGTCGGGAATGAACGTGGTACCGGGGCGCGGGGTCGACTTCACCGCGGTCATCCGCACGCTGACACTGGCCATGGTGTTGTATCTGATTGCCGCCCTATTGATTTGGGCTCAGGCCAGACTACTGAACCTCACCGTCCAGCGGATGGTGGCGAGGCTGCGCGCGGATGTCGAAGACAAGGTGCATCGCCTGCCGTTATCCTATTTCGACCGGCAACAACGCGGCGAATTGCTCAGCCGGGTCACCAACGACATCGACAACATGGCGACGTCACTGTCGATGACGATCAGCCAACTGGTGACCGCGGTCCTGACCGTGTCCGGCGTGGTCGCCATGATGCTGTGGATCTCACCATTGCTGACCCTGATCACTATCGCGACCGTTCCGGTGTCACTGCTGGCGACCCGCGCGATCACCCGCCGGTCGCGACGGCTGTTCCTGGCGCACTGGACCAGTACCGGACGGCTCAACGCCCACATCGAAGAGACCTACAGCGGGTTCACGGTGGTCAAGACATTCGGCCACGGTCCGGCGGCACTCGCACAGTTCCACGAACTCAACGACGACGTCTACCGGGCCGGTTCCGGCGCGCAGTTCTTCTCCGGTCTGGTCGCACCGGCGACGGGATTCATCGGCAACCTCGGCTATGTCGGCGTCGCAGTCGCCGGGGGCCTGCAAGTGGCCACCGGCCAAATCACCCTCGGCAGCATCCAGGCGTTCATCCAATATGTGCGGCAATTCAATTCCCCGGTGGGCCAGCTTGCAGCGATGTACAACACCCTGCAGTCAGGTGTGGCCAGCGCCGAACGGGTCTTCGAACTGCTCGACGAACCGGAGGAATCACCGGATCCGGTCGAGCCCGTCATCGCGACCGGACCCGGCCGCGTCGAGTTCGAGCACGTGACCTTCGCCTACCAACCGCGGCACCCGGTGATCCACGATGTGTCCCTGGTAGCGGAACCGGGCAGCACCGTCGCCATCGTCGGACCCACCGGAGCCGGCAAAACCACGCTGGTGAACCTGCTGATGCGGTTCTACGACGTCGACGTCGGCCGGATCCGGCTCGACGGGGTCGATATCGCCTCCCTCGACAGGCATGCACTGCGTTCACGCATCGGCATGGTGCTCCAGGACGCCTGGCTGTTCGACGGGACCATCGAGGAGAACATCGCCTACGGTCGCCCGGGGGCCGGCAAGGCGGAGGTATTGGCCGCCGCACGGGCCGCCTATGTCGATCAGTTCGTACACCGCCTGCCCGACGGTTACCAGACCCGGATCAGCGGCGGTGGCGCCAACATCAGTGTCGGCGAAAAGCAGCTCATCACGATCGCCCGCGCATTCCTTGCCCGACCCCAACTGCTGATTCTGGACGAGGCGACCAGCTCCGTCGACACCCGCACCGAGGTCCTGATCGCTCAGGCAACCCGTGAACTTCGCCGCGACCGGACGAGTTTCATAGTCGCCCATCGCCTTTCGACGATCCGGGATGCCGACCGGATCGTCGTGCTCGGGGGGGGCCGGATCGTCGAACAGGGCGGCCACGCCGAACTCCTCGCCCGGCGGGGTGCCTACTACGCGATGACAATGGCCTGAGCGCGAGCCGGTCCCGGCGCGACGTACGGCGATACCGACTCGAGTTCGATGCGGTATCGCGGCACTGTTGATAGTGTCGGCGGGATTCCGGTTGGTTGAGGAGGATCATCGATGAGCGAGGCGCCCGACTCACGGGCGGGGTCGACATTCGGGCCGTACCGCCTCAAACGGCTGTTGGGACGCGGCGGAATGGGCGAGGTCTACGAGGCCGAACACACCGTCAAGGAATGGACCGTCGCCGTCAAGGTGATGACCACCCAATTCAGCAAGGACCCGGTGTTCCGCGAACGCATGAAACGCGAGGCCCGCATCACCGGACGCCTGCAAGAACCCCACGTCGTCCCGATCCACGACTATGGCGAAATCGACGGCCAGATGTACCTCGAAATGCGCATGATCGAGGGCACCGATCTGGACAACCTCCTCAAACGCCACGGCCCGCTGACCCCACCGCGCGCGGTGGCCATCATCACCCAGATCGCCTCCGCGCTGGACGCCGCCCACGCCGCCGAGGTCACGCACCGCGACGTCAAACCCCCCAACATCCTGGTCACCAAGGACGACTTCGCCTACCTGGTCGACTTCGGGATAGCCAACGCCACCACCGACGAAAAGCTGACCCAGATGGGCACCGCCGTCGGCACCTGGAAATACATGGCGCCGGAACGGTTTTCCAGCGACGAAGTCACCTACCGCGCAGACATCTACTCCTTGGCCTGCGTCCTCTACGAATGCCTCACCGGCACCCCGCCCTACCGCGCCGACAGCGCAACCACTCTGCTGACCGCCCACCTGATGGACCCGGTCCCCCAGGCCAGCGCCGCACGCGCCGGCATCCCCAAAGCCCTGGATGCCGTGATCACCCGCGGCATGGCCAAAAGACCCGAAGACCGCAACCCCAGTGCCGGCGACTTCGCCCGCGCTGCCCACGAGGCACTGAGCATCCCCGACCGCGACCACGCCGACAACATCGTGCGTCGCAGCCAGGAATCCGCCGTACCCCCCGCACCCCAGGCTACCCCCGACCAGACGGTCTCCGCCGGTTCCTGGCCACCCGCCACGCCGACGCCCAACCCGTCAGCGCCCGTATACGGCCAACACCCCTACGGTTCGGGGCCGTTGCCGTCCTATCCCCCGGGCGGCACACCCGCCTGGGCGCCCCAGGCGGGATCCAATCCTCCGAGTGGCCCGACCCCGGCACCGCAGTACTTCCAGGGCGGCGGTGTGGCCGGCGCGCCGCCACAACAACCCGGTGGCCCGGCATCCTGGAACCAGGGCATCCACCCACCGGGGAGGAAGCGCAACCCGTGGCCGATCGTGGCCGGGGCAGCCGCCCTGGCACTGGTCCTGGTCCTCGCCGCCATCGGCGCCTGGTACTTCACCCGGTCCGGTGACAAGGGGATTGCCGCCGGCCCCTCGACATCGGTGCGCACCGCGACACCCCCACCGACGACACCCTCACCGGGCGACGCCCAGCGCCAGCTGATGGCGGCACTGCCGTCGGGCTATCCGTCCGGGGTCTGCACGGCCACGACACCCAAACCGAACAGTGTTTGGACCGGCACCATCGCCATGGTCAGCTGCGGACAGAACACGAATCGGGGCGGCCCGAGCCGGGCGTTCTACGGCTTGTTCGGCGACCTGGCGACGCTGCAACAGGCCTTCGACGACGATATCGCCGCCGTCGAGTTGGCGGACTGTCCCGGGTCGGGGCCGTCTCCGGACAGCTGGCAATACGACCGCGACCCGACTGTGGCCGCCGGCATGGTCGCGTGCGGCATCTATAAGGACCACCCCAACGTGATCTGGACGAACAACAGCAAGCTCACTCTCAGCGACACGTTCGGCGATCCGGTGTCGCTGGCTGACCTGCACGATTGGTGGGCCAAATACGGCTGACCGAACCCGGATGGCACCGCCTGTGCGGGTCGCGCCGATCAGCGTCGGGGAAGACGCGAACGGTTGCAGATGCCGGCGCGCGATGGCCGCGGCCAACAATGCCGATGTCGACGTTCGAGGGGCGTTGGGCGGGGGGCGTTGGCTCGGGGGCAGGGGAACCAACGGCGCGGCCCCGGCACCGGGGTCACCGACCCGCTCGTCGCCAACATCAACCAGGAGCAGTAGGCGCCGCGTCCGCGGGTAGCCGGCGGACCCGGTACAAGGTGGTTTCGTTCTTGATGCCCTTGAGCCGACGCGGACCCACATAGGTCCATTGAAAATCGGCGCCGACACCACCGGCCTGCAACGCATCCCAGACCGATTCAGTGACCAGCACCGCGCCCGGCCGCGCCGCCCCGGTCACCCGGCTGGCCGCATTGACGGTACCGCCGAACCAATCGCCGGCCCGGCTCACCGCCATTCCCGCGGCCACTCCGGCGCGCAGGCGCGGAATGTTGTCTTCGGCGTCAACCGCCTCGACCAGCCTGAGGACGGTGTCCAGCAGGGGGGCGGGATCGGGACAAGCCAGCATCACCGCGTCGCCGATCGTCTTGACGAACCGCACCGGCGGCGCAGTCAGATCCCGCGCGAGATCGGCCAGCCGGCCGGCCAGCCGGCCCAACTCTTCGGCCGACACCATCTCCCCGAGTGGCGTGAACCCGACGAGGTCGGCGAAGCCGACAGCCACCGGGCGGGCACCGGGCATTGCTTTGCCGGCCGCCCGCTCGCCGGCATTGACCGCCTCGGTTTCCATAAGGTGCCGCAACTGCATGAACAACATGTCGTGAACCATCGGGCCCAGCAGTGGGGCGAGCTGCCCCACCAGCACCTTGGACGCCTGGGCGATCTGCAGTTCGGTCACTCCCGGGCGGATGATCGCCGACAGCATTGTGGTGCGCATCACTTCGGCGGTGCGGGAGAGGCCCTCGGACAGTTCCCGCACGACAGCCACCACGTGATCGGGCGGCAATCCCAGATCGAGGAACTTGCGCGCGGAGGCAGCCGCCTCGCCATCGGCGCGCATGTGCACAACGGCATCCGGGTCGTCGACCCTGGCCAGACCCGCGGCGCGCTGCAAACGCTGCAGCAATTCCACCTCCACCCCATGGCTCTCGCTGATCTCCCGGGTGGACACATAGGTGCCGTCATCACCGACCAGATAGCGGGCTGCCAGCAACAGCGGCGGGTTCGTCGCCGCGATCTCCTCGAAGGCGATGCCCTCACCGAGCAGCCAACGCACCAGGTCGGCGCGCTCGGCGCGCTGCGCGCCTTCCAATCCGTCGAGCAGAGGGGCGATATCCTGTGCGTCCCCGTCGGGCTGCCGCTCGTCCACCACACGTCGACACTAGCCGCCGCAGCCGTGGGTCCTGGTGACGACCTCCTCACCGCCACCCGGGCTCGCCAGCTCGGCGCGTGACCCGGTCGTCAGGACACCGGCGGGCGCCGCTGGGCCCACGGCCGGGCAGCTTCGATCTGCGCCGACAGGGAGAGCAACGTCGCCTCGTCGTAGGGGCGGCCGACAAGTTGAACCGACATCGGCAGGCCATCACCGTCGAAGTCCCACGGCACCACGGCGGCAGGCTGGCCGGTCAGATTCCAGACCTGTTGGTAGGGAACCCGTCGAGCGGCCAGCAACAGCGTTGAAACACCGCCGCGCCGTCGGTAGGCACCGATGCGGGACGGCCCGGCCGCCGTACCCGGGGTGATGACGACGTCGACGTCTTCGAAGATCGACTGGATCCGGGCGCTCAGCCTCACCTCGGCCGCACGCAGATCCGCCATCCGCCGGTCGGTGAAGAACGAGCCCAGCCGTGCGATGCCGCGGGTGCGTGCTTCCAGCAGTTCGGGGTGAGCCTGGGCGTCCGCGTCGTCGCAGATGCCGCGCAGGAATCGCGGCACATAATTGGTGTAGAGCGACGCAGGGTAGTGCGGATCTCGCAGAATCACCTCGTGGCCGAGCTCGCGCAACAACGCGCCGGCCCGCTCGACAGCGGCCGATTGCGCCCGGCCCACCCGGACCGGAAACGGCGTTGGAACCTTGGCGCTCAAGGCTATTCGCAGCTTCCCGGGCTGGCGTGCAGCCGCAGCGCAGAACTCCCCTTCCGGACCCGGCATCGTCGTGGTCGCGTCGAGGAACAACGCCGCATCCTGCACCGAGCGGGCGATTGGTCCATTGACACTCAGTCCCTGCCAGGCGTCGTCGTGCGGATCCAACGACACCCGTCCGCGCTGCGGCTTGAGCCCGTACAGGCCGCACCAGGTTGCCGGGATACGGATGGAGCCGCCGCCGTCGGAACCCAGTGCCAGCGCGGCCAGACCTGCCGCAACCGCGGCGGCGCTTCCGCCGCTGCTGCCGCCGGGCGTCCTCCGCGGGTTCCACGGATTGCGGGTGGCCCCGAACGTCAGCGATTCGGTGAACGGCATGATCATCAGCTCGGGCACCGCGGTCTTGCCGAGAATGACCGCCCCCGCTGCACGCAGCCGGCGAACCACCTCGGAGTCGTCGGTCACTGCCGGCCCGTGTGCGCCGCTGCCAAAGGTCGTCGCCTCCCCCGCGACGTCGACGTCGTCCTTGATGGCGATCGGCACGCCCAGAAGTGGATACCGCACACCTTCGTCCAGGAGTTCCTGGGCGATCTGCGCCTCCTCGCGTGCAGCGTCGTAGCGCACCACCCGGTAGCAGCGCAGTTCACTGTCCAGACGTTCGATCCGCTCCAGATAGACCTCGAGGAGTGCGGGGGCTGTGATATCGCCATCGGCCAGCATGCGCGCCTGCACGGCCGCACCGGCGAACGCCAGATCCGTGGGGTCCACTGCCGCAGGGTATCCCGACGCACCCGGTGGTCTCGGGCTGCCACTCCGAGGGTCCAGTACGGTGACGGCATGTCCTGCGTGTTCTGCGCAATCGCGGCCGGCGACGCTCCGGCCGTCGGCATCTACGAGGACGACGGATACCTCGGGTTCCTCGATATCAGGCCGGTGACCCGCGGGCACACACTGGTCATTCCCAAGCAACACACCGTCGACCTGGCCGACACCCCGGCCGATACGCTGGCCGGGATGATCGGCGTCGGCCAACGCATAGCGCTGGCCGCCAAGACCACCGAACTCGCCGACGCGACGAACATCGCGATCAACGACGGCCGCGCCGCCTTCCAGACGGTGTTCCACATCCATCTGCACGTCGTGCCCCGGCGCAACGGAGACAGGCTGTCCCTCGCCAAGGGGCTGGTCCTGCGCCGAGACCCGGATCGCGAAGGTACCGCGCGGATTCTGCGTGACGCGCTGGCTGGGCTCGACGCCTCCGGTTGAGACGGTCGCGGGTGAGCTCGGGGCTTTCACTGTGAGTGCAGGGCGACGGTCTCGCCGCTTCTCCGCCCCTGCTTCACCGTGAAAGCCGTGGGTTCACAATGGAAGCCATACGCTCACAATCAACACCAACGTCAATGCGGTGCGGCTGGCCGGCGACCACCACGGCGACAACAACTGGGAATCTTCAGCGATGAAAGCGATCGCCCGCCGGCCGGGGATCGCCACGGAGACGCCGCGGATGCCGATCGCCATGCCCGATTCACGGCCCGCGGGACAGGCGATCAGTGCCGGCCGAATGGTGGCACACACCGAATATCGCGGTGTTCGGTCCTAGTAGTTCATCAACGTGAACGAGTTCACGATCATCTCGAACTGCTCCTGCGATATCGGCGCGCCACCCGGAACGCTGTCGGTGGCCAGGAACTGGGTGCGCTGCGTATAGGCGTGGAACCGCTTGAAATAGTTGGCGAACCCGAGCCCGTGATCCAGCCGCGCCAGCTTCAGCTCACCCGCCAACACGCAGGCCCCGAGTAGCGCCAGGCTGGTCCCCTGCCCTGCCAGCGGAGAGCAGCAGTACGCGGCGTCCCCCACCAGTGCGACCCGCCCGATCGACCAGTGATCCATCCCGATCTGCGACATTTCGTCGAAGTAGAAATCCGGGGCCGCGCGCATCAATTCGAGCAACTGGGGGCGGACCCAGCCGTCGTCGGCCATCCGCCTCTCCACTTCGGCGAACTGAGCTTCGGTGTCGCGGTAGTCGATTCTCAGCTCGGGATCCATGAACCCCAGCATCGCGCGCGCCTCGGTATTGTGGCGGGCACTGTAGACCCCGGCCATGCCGGCATCGCCATAGTGCCACCGCTGCCAGTGGTCCAACCCCAGGAAATTGGGGACAGTGAAGATCGCCGCAAACGTACCGAGCCGCTTGATGAATCGCTCCTCGGGGCCGAACACCAGCTGGCGCACGTTCGAATGCAGGCCATCGGCGCCGATCACCAGGGCGAAACTGCGCTCGGCCGCGTTGCGGAACCTCACGTCGACGCCCGGGCCCGCGTTGTCCAGCGACACAATCGTGTCATCGAAGAAGAATTCAGTCGTCGATTCTATTGCACCATAGAGTAATTCGATCAAGTCATCACGCAGCAACTCGATGTCCGGGTTCTCGATCGGACCGCCGGTCGGCGTGGATTCGGTGTCGGCTGACAGTTCGTTTCCGTCGCGGTCGACGACGCTGGAGCCCCGGATTCCGGTCCGGCGTTCCTCCGCGGCGGCCCGCAGGCCCATGCGGTCGAGGACTTCCAGTGCCGGGCCGCGCACGTCGATCGCTTGGCCCCCCGGCCGCAGCCCGGAATGGCTTTCCACCACCGTAACCGCATAGCCGTTGCGCCCGAGCCAATATGCCGCGGTGAGCCCGGCGACACTGGCCCCGGAAACCAGAACCGACTCCACCATTATTTGATCCCCGCCAGCTTCTTTGCGTCTACGAAGACGTCATCGAGCATTGCCGGAGTCAACCTACCGGTAAACATGTTCTGCTGGCTCGGGTGGTAACAGCCCAGCACCCGCACACCCGATGGGTGTTCGGCGGCGACGCCGTGCCCGAACCGCGGTCTGGGTTTTCCGGCGTCGCCGGGCAGTCGCAACGCGATCTGCCAAGCGAACCCACCCAGCGCGACGATCACCCGCACATGAGCGGCCACCAGACGCCATTCCGCAGCCAGCCAGGGCGCGCAGGTGTCGCGCTCAGCCGGGGTCGGAGCGTTTGCCGGCGGGGCACATCGCACGGGTGCGACAATGCGAACCTTGCTGGTCTGCAACCCATCCGCGGCATCAACACTCGTCGGCTGGTTTACCAGCCCGGCCCGGTAAAGCGCCGCGTAGAGCTGGTCGCCCGACCGGTCGCCGGTGAACATCCGGCCCGTTCGGTTGGCACCGTGCGCGGCAGGCGCCAGGCCGACGATCAGCAGCCGCGGCCGCTGCGCTCCCCAGCCCGGCACCGGGCGTCCCCAATACGGCTGATCGGCGAACGCACGCCGCTTCACCGCGGCCACTTCCTCGCGCCAGTCGACCAGCCGCGGACACGCCCGGCAGACGCTTATCGCCGCGTCCAAGCCCGGGATCGAGGCTGCCCCGGTCGCCAGGTTGAGGACGTCGGCGGCATCGGCAGCGGTCGGGGTCTGCGCCGTGGCGTGATCGTCCGGCCAACCCGAGCCGGGAGCAACGGGCGAGCTGAAGCCCTGGCCGGTCCTGGGGTGGGGATGCACAACTCCATGGTGCATGCCCGTGCTGCCGATCATGGCCACCGGGGTGTAGCCAGCCACCCCGCCGAGCGCCACCCCGCCGAACGTGACGCCACAGTCCCAGACGCCACCGAGAATGACTGTGGCGTCACGTTCGGCGGGGTAGCGGGGGTGGCTGGGGTGGCTGGGGTGGCGGGGGTGGCTGGGGTGGCGGGGGTGGCCGGCTAATCGCCCATCGCCTGTGCGAGTTCGGCGGCGAAGTCCGACGCCATGTCCTCGTCGAGGGTCGCCGAGGTGACGCGAATGCCATGCCGGGGATGCGCCGGGTCGACAACAAAGATATCGCCCGGCTGCACCGCCCAACCCGCGGCCGACAGGTGGGACACGGTCGCGGCTACCGATTCCGCATCGGGCAGCGGAACCCAGAGGTTCACGCCGTCGGGTCTGCCCAATGGGGTAATACCATGTTGGGCAAGAGCTTTCACTAGATTTCTACTTCGGAGAGCATAGGCTTCGCGGGCCCGCTCGAGCTGATTCGCCACGGCACGGTCGTTCAGCAGTTGAGCGGTCGCAGACTGCAGCAGGTGGCTCACCCAGGTCTTGCCCGCACGTAGCCTGGCTCCCAGGATCTGCGCCGTGCACTCGTTGGTGGCGACCAGCGCAACGCGGATATCGGGGCCCAGAATCTTGCCGACCGATCGCACGAGCGCCCAGTTGTGGGTCGACGGCGGAGTCACCCCGCAATACGGGGCCGCTGACACCAGTGAGAAGTAGTCATCTTCGATCACCAGAACTTCCGGATGGGCTGCCAGCACCCGGCGCAACTGCGCGGCCCGCCGGTCATCGATGGACACCCCGGTCGGGTTGTGGGCCCGGGGTGTGACGATGATCGCCCGCGCACCGCGGTCGACGATGGCGCTGCGCAGGCCGGCCGCCGTTATTCCGCGCTCGTCGACCGCGATCGGGATCCGGTGGTAGCCGTTGAGGCGTACGGTGCCGATGCTGCACAGAAAGCACGGGTCCTCGACAGCGACTACGTCCCCGCGGGTGAGGTGCGCGTTCAACACCCGCTCAACGGCGTCGACCGCGCCGTGGGTGACCACCATCTGCCAATCACGTTGCCGAGCAGTCAGATCCTCGGTGAACATGGGGGTTGCGACTTCCAGCAAAGACTCATCGATGGCTGGCGAACCGTAGAGCGCCGCCTGATAGCGCACCCGCCCGATTACCTCGACGAGGCTGGGCAGGAACTGCGGATCAGGATTTCCACTGGCAAGATCGACGAGCTCGGGCGGCGGCAGCCGCACGGTAGCCACATCCGGCACGCCAGCGACCGACGTTCCTCGCCGCCCCCCGGACTCTACGATCCCACCGGCGATGAGCTGGCGATACGCTGCGGCAACCGTATTGCGATTGACCCCCAGCCGGCTGGCAAGCACCCGGATCGGGGGTAGAACCTCACCCGGGTTCAGGTCTCCGCGCGACACCTGAGTGCGGACACAGGCCGCGATCTCGATGGCTGTGGAACCGGTTATCGGGGTCACGGGAATGAATCTACCGCCCCACCCGGTCTTCCACCTTTTGTCCTATGGCAAAATTTTGTCCTATGACTTACCGCTGTTATGTTCGTCGGGTCCCCAGCTCCGACACGTTGGAAACCGCTGATTTCCGGTGAGGATTGCCGCACGATGGTCGACCAGCTACAACCGCTGAAGCACACGCCGCACTCAATGGGCGAACAAGCGCTCGCCCTCATCGGTCGTCAGGAATGGCTCGACCGACCCAGCTACCGGTTCGAGAACATCCTCAGCTTTGTTTTCAATGCGTTCGGCAGGGCACGCAACCGGATCACCAACATTCTCAACGGGGTATGGCTCGGGCACCCCGCGCACCCACCTCTGGCTTCCCTGGCCAGCGGCGCCATCGGAACAACCGTCGCCCTCGATGTTCTGCACGCACTACCGCGGCGGCCCGCCACCGAAAGGCTCGACGCCGAGCGCTTTGCTCAGCGCGCCCTGGCCATCGGGATTGCCGCCAATCTCGGTTCCGCGGTCACCGGAGTCACCGACTGGCAGCACACCCACGAGGAGAACCGGCGGGTCGGGTTGGTGCACGGCCTGCTCAACCTGCTGGCCACCGTGCTCTATATCTCCTCCTGGCTGGACCGTCGCCGCGGCCGCCAACTACGGGGAGTGGCGACCAGCGCAATCGGATACGCCATCGCCGCGGGCAGCGGATATCTCGGCGGCGCGCTGGTCTTCGGCGCCGGCATCGGCATCGACCAATCCGGGCCCAGGCTGCAAACCCAAGAGTGGACTCCGGTGCTGCCCGAGGAATCACTGAAGGAAGGCGAACTGACCCGCGTCGAGGTCGACGGCGTCGGACTGGTCGTCTGCCGCAGCGGCGATCAGGTGTCGGCCGTCGGCGAATTCTGCCCTCACCTGGCGGCACCCATGGCAGACGGCTGGCTCGACCGGGGCCGCATCGTATGCCCATGGCACGGTTCGCAATTCGACACCAAGTCGGGCCGAGTGGTTCGCGGTCCGGCCGCGGCACCACTTCCCTGCTACCAGACCAGGCTGAACAGCGGCATGGTCGAGTTGCGCGGCACACACGACGGAGGCATCCACCGATGAACGCGTACGACGTCCTGACCGACCATCACAATATGCTGCGCGGGCTCGGAAAACGCATGCTTACCGCGCCCGCCGGAACACCCGAGCGGCAGCGTTGCCTCGATGAGCTGCTGATCGAATTCGACATCCACATGCGCATCGAAGACGACCTGTACTACCCGGCCATGGCCGAGGCCACCCGGCTGATCGCGATCGCGCACGCCGAGCACCGGCAGATCTACGACCAGTTGGCTGTGGCGCTGCGGACATCACCGAAATCGGCCGACTACGACGCCGAATGGAAATCATTCATCACCGTGCTCGAGGCGCACGCCGACGAGGAGGAACGCGACCTCGTCCCGCCCCCCGCCCCGGTCGATCTTAGCGACGAGGAGCTGGAGACGCTCGGCCGCGACATGGCCGAGCGGATGCAACTGCTCCGCGAGTCGCGCCTTGAGAAGTTCCACGTCAAGGCGCGGTCCACCCTGCTGAGCAGGTTCTGACCCGGGCCCTCGCCCCCGCCGGCTGCGCCCCCCGCCGCCTGCGCTCCACCACCCCCCAGCCTGCCGAGCGGAACGCCACAGTCACCGACACCGCCGAACGTGACTGCGCAGTCACGGTGGACGCCTCCGGCGGGGCTTGAGGTGCGCCTGCGTCCCGCCGCTGCTCACCGAGCGGGACTGCACAGCCATGCTCCGCGCGAGGCACGACGCAGGTCGCGCGGCGGCACCCCGCAGCGCCGTAGCATCGACCCCGTGGATTCCGATGTGCTGGCTGGCCTGATCGACGGCCTACCCGAAGGCGTGGTGATCACCGATCCGGAGATCACCGGCGGCTACCGACAGGACCGCGCCTTCGACCCGGCGGCGGGCAAACCGCTGGCCGTGGTCCGGCCCAGACGCACCGATGAGGTGCAAACCGCCCTACGCTGGGCCGCCGCCCACCGGGTGCCGGTGGTGACCCGCGGGGCCGGCAGCGGCCTGTCCGGCGGGGCAACAGCCGTGGACGGCGGGATCGTGCTGTCGACGGAGAAGATGCGCGACATCACCATCGACCCGGTGACCCGCACCGCCGTCTGCCAACCGGGCCTGTTCAACGCCGAGGTTAAGAAGGCCGCCGCCGAACACGGGCTCTGGTACCCGCCCGATCCGTCGTCGTTCGAGATCTGCAGCATCGGCGGCAACATCGCCACCAACGCCGGTGGATTGTGCTGTGTGAAGTACGGCGTCACCACCGATTACGTACTCGGTATGCAGGTGGTACTGGCCGACGGCACCGCGGTGCACCTGGGAGGGCCGCGCCTGAAGGACGTGGCGGGGCTGAGTCTGACGAAGCTGTTCGTCGGCAGCGAGGGAACGTTGGGCGTGGTCACCGAAGTGACGCTGCGGCTGCTGCCGGCGCAGAATGCATCGAGCGTGGTGGTGGCCAGTTTTTCATCGCTGGATGACGCCGTGGCGGCCGTGCTCGGGGTCAGCGGGCGGCTGCGCCCGTCGATGCTGGAGTTCATGGACTCGGTGGCCATCAACGCCGTCGAGGACACCCTGCACATGGACCTCAACCGGGATGCGGCCGCGATGCTGGTGGCGGCCTCCGATGAACGTGGAGCCGCGGGGGCCCAGGACGCCGGGACCATGGCCGCGGTGTTCGCCGAACACAATGCGACGGAAGTATTCTCCACCGACGATCCCGACGAAGGCGAAGCGTTCGTCGCCGCGCGGCGGTTCGCCATCCCCGCCGTCGAGTCGAAGGGGTCACTGCTGCTGGAGGATGTCGGCGTGCCACTGCCCGCACTGGGAGATCTGGTCACCGGAATCGCCCGGATCGCCGACGAGCGGGAAATGATGATCTCGGTGATCGCCCACGCCGGCGACGGCAACACACACCCACTGCTGGTGTTCGACCCCGCCGACGCCGCGATGGCAGAGCGGGCGCAGCTCGCCTATGGCGAAATCATGGATCTGGCAGTCGGATTGGGAGGCACCATCACCGGCGAGCACGGCGTCGGCCGGTTGAAGCGACCCTGGCTGGCCGACTATCTGGGCCCCGAGGTGATGGATCTCAACCGGCGGATCAAGCAGGCGTTGGACCCGCTGGGCATACTCAATCCCGGGTCGGGGATCTGAAGCAATCGCCTAGGGCCGCACCACCGGGCTGCCCCGATTGCACGGCCCTGCGCACGCGGGCGGACGCGCTCAGGGCCGCACCGCCGGGATGCCCCGCTGCCGGGCCAGCGCGGCCAACCGCCGGTCGAACGTCGCGATACCGGCACGGTGAGCCTCGGCAGCCAGCAGGACGCAGCAGTCCGGCATCTTCAGCCCCGTCTCGGCACGCAGCCGGGCCAGCGGAACCGAGGTCTCATCGGGGAACGACAGCTCACGAACTTCCAGCGCGGCCAGCGCAGCGACCACTGTGTCCAACCGGCCGTCGCGAACCGGTGCGACGAGTACTTCGGCCAATGTCAGGGGGTTGACGGCGAGTTCTTCGTCAACCGCGTCGGCAATGAACTCTTCGGCCGCCCCATGGTGGGCGTCATCGCCGGCCAGAAACGCGATGAGCACACTCGCGTCGAGAACGATCACTGCGGCCAGTCTTCGCGCAGATCTTTCAGATAGGCCCGGCCGTAGACCCCGGCAAGAGAGCCGCTGTAAGCGCGGACAGCGGCCAGCCTGCGGCTGCGGCGTTCCTCACGGGTCCGCTCCGCGGCGCGATGACCTTCGAGGGCCAGACGCACCAGCAGTTGCGGGCGGCTCAGGTCCGGCCACCGCGTTGCAGCGGTGTCCAGTGCCCGGGCCAGATCATCGGTCTCGGTGACGAAATGGCGTGGCCGCGTCGTTGGCATGCACGGAGTGTATCACCGATGAAATATGGTGCTACACCTGTGTGTCCAAGTCACCCGCGCGTCCGGCACCCGCGCCCCCACCACTGCCTATTGACATATCAATATCATTGTCGTATCTATACGACATGACAGCATTATTGTCTCATCAGAACACCGGCGATGCCCCCGCGAAGTTCGAGCTGTGCACCGCCGAGACCTGGCCGAACCCGTGGCCGATGTACCGGGCGCTGCGCGACCACGACCCCGTGCACCATGTCGTCCCACCGTCCCAGCCCGATCACGACTACTACGTGCTGTCCCGGCACGCCGACATCTGGGCTGCGGCCCGCGACCACGAGACGTTCTCCTCCGCCCAGGGCCTGACGGTCAACTACGGCGACCTGGAAATGATCGGGTTGCAGGACAACCCGCCGATGGTGATGCAGGATCCACCGGGGCACACCGAGTTCCGCAAGCTGGTGTCGCGGGGGTTCACCCCGCGCCAGGTCGAGGCCGTCGAACCCAAGGTGCGCGAGTTCGTCGTCGAAAGGGTTGAGAAAATCCGCGCCGACGGCGGCGGCGACATCGTCGCCGAACTGTTCAAGCCGTTGCCCTCGATGGTGGTTGCCCACTATCTCGGTGTGCCCGAAGAGGATTGGGCGCAGTTCGACGGCTGGACGCAGGCCATCGTTGCGGCCAACACCGCCGATGGCGGCATCGCCGCTTCGCTGGAGACGGTCGGCGACGCGGTGGCGACGATGATGGGCTACTTCACCGACCTGATCGAGCGGAGGCGCAGCCAACCCGGGGACGACACCATCTCGCACCTGGTGGCGGCCGGGGTCGGCGCCCACGGAGATGTCGCCGGTGTGCTGAGCATCCTGGGCTTCACCTTCACCATGGTCACCGGCGGCAACGACACCACGACCGGGATGCTCGGCGGTTCGATGCCGCTGCTGTACCGGCGGCCCGATCAGCGCCAACTGCTGGTCGATGATCCCGGACTCATTCCCGACGCCGTCGACGAACTCCTGCGGCTGACCTCACCGGTGCAGGGCCTGGCCCGCACGGTCACCCGCGACGTGACGATCGAGGGCACCACGATCCCGACGGGGCGCCGGACGCTGCTGCTTTACGCCTCGGCCAACCACGATGAGCGCCAATACGGCCCGGACGCCGGCGAACTCGACGTCAAACGCCGGCCACGGAACATCATGACGTTCAGCCACGGTGCACACCACTGCCTGGGATCGGCGGCGGCACGCATGCAATCGCGGGTCGCATTGACCGAACTACTGCGCCGCTGCCCGGATTTCGATGTGGACGAGGCGGGCATCGTGTGGTCGGGCGGCAACTACGTCCGACGCCCGCTGTCGGTGCCGATTCGGGTCACCGCCTGATGCCGCGCGGTAGCGGCGGCCGCGACTGGCTGGCCGAGCGCCGCACCGAAATCGCGGCAGACCGCATTCTCGACGCCGCCGGCGCGCTGTTTGCCGACCGGGACCCGACAGCCATCGGCATGAATGAAATCGCCAGGGCCGCAGGCTGTTCCCGTGCCACCCTGTACCGATACTTCGACAGCCGTGAAGCGTTGCGCACCGCGTTCGTACACCGCGAGGCCCGCCGGCTCGGCAAGGAGATCCTCTCCGGGATCGAGGGTATCGCCGACCCCGCCGACCGGTTGATCGCTGGCATCCTCACCTCGTTGCGGGCGGTTCGCGAAAATCCCGCGCTGGCCGCGTGGTTCGGGTCCACCCGACTGCCGATCGGAGGCGAACTGGCGGCTCAATCGGAGGTGATCACCGCCCTGGCCGCCGGATTTCTCAGCACGGTCAAACGTGATCTGCCACCGGTCCCCGACCAGATGGCGGGGCACACCGACCCGGCCGCCCTGCAGCGACACGCACGCTGGACGGTCCGGGTGATCGTCTCGCTGCTGATGTTCCCCGGCACCAGCGACGCCGACGAACAGGCCCTGATCGCGGAGTTCGTCGCACCGGTGCTGACACTCAGCCGGACCTGACCCTGGTGCACCGGTTCAGCAACCAGGCCAGCGGGATCGTCACCGCCACCGTCACGACAAAAAGGTTCAGCATCGGGCCGGTGTAGACATGGGCGCGAACGATGTAAACCATGGCGAACTCCATGGTCACCAGGTGGATCAGGAAAATCTCGTAGGAGATCTCACCGAGCCACACCATCGGCCGGCTGGCCAGGAACGCCGAATACCACCCCTGGTCGCCCAGCGCCAGCGGAGCCACCGCCAGCGTGGCGATCACGGTGTAGAAGACCGTCTTCCACAGCGCCTCGGGCAGCGATGCGGGCGAGGTGGTCGGCGCACCCGCGATCGGGGTGGCGACGATGAAATAGCAGATGACCGCCAGCGGGATGGCCGCGAAGGCGTAGCACCGCACCCCCATTCGCTGCAGGACCGTCAGCAGCATGCCCCCGAGAAACCAGGCCAGATACGTCGGCAACCACAACCGGGCGCCGTCGGGAAACCGGTGGTCGGCGTGTACCAGTGTCAACCAGCCCGGGCTGATCAGCATCAACGCGACGATGGCCGCCACCAGTAGCTTCGGCTGCCAGCGGCGCCGGCACAATTTCACCAGCAGCAGGTAGGCCAGTATCGGGAGCAGAACATAGAACGACGCCTCCACGGCCAGGCTCCACATTTGGGTCAGCCCCTGATGCAGATATTTGCCGAGGTAGCCCTCGGTGTAGATCTGGGTGAGCGTGAGATTTCGGACCAACCCCACCCAGCTGTGCCCCGGGTTGGGCCCGGCATCCCGGAAGTGGTACAGCAGGTAGGCGAGCAGCACGGTCACCACGTAGGCCGGCATGATCCGCCGGACCCGGTGCCGGGCATACCGGTTCAGCGACGGCGGCGGTCCGCCCGTCGCCGCCGATTTCACCCACGGCCGAAACAGCAGGAAACCCGACAGCACGAAGAAGATGGGAACGCCGATCTCCATCCTGGCGCCGGCCATACCCCAGTAGCCGTGGGTGTACTTACCGGTGGTGTAGGCGGCGTGGGTGCCCACCACCAGCAGCGCGGCCAGTGCACGGACACCGGTCAGCGATGCGACCCGATCCACGTGGGAAACCTGCTCGAGCCCCCCCTGGTCCTCTTGCTCCTCGGAGAGGGTCATGTGGCGCGTTTGCCTCGCGGTTTGCCGCGCTTTTTCGAGGTCGCGTGCTGCCCGGACTTCTCGGGTGCGCGCTGCGGCCGGAGGTCGATCAGCACACCCGAGATCCGCGTCTTCTCCAGCTTCTTGAGGGTGGCGCGGGGCAGCTTGGCCGGCAGCTCCACCAACGAATGGTCCACCGCGATGGTGATGTGCCCGAAGTCGCTCCGGTGCAGGCCGCCTTCGTTGGCAATGGCCCCCACGATCGCGCCGGGGCCGACTCGGTGCCGCTTGCCAACCGAGATACGGTAGGCGATCAACGCCTGGTTGCGCTTCGTCTTGTCGAAGGGCTTCGTTTTGTCGAAGGGCTTCGTCTTGTCAGCGGAATTCCCGGGCCGCTCCCGGCGCTCCCGGCGGGATTCCGGCGGCGGATCGGGCTCCAGCAGGAATGCCTCACCGTCGCGGGACTGCAACGCCAGCGCCGCGGCGATCTCTGCCATCGGGACGTCGTGCTCGCGCTGGTAATCCTCAACCAGCCTGCGGAACAATTCGATGCCGCGCTGCGCGAGCGCGTCGGTGATCGAGTCGGCGAACTTGGTCACCCGCGAGGCGTTGACATCCTCGACCGTAGGAAGCTGAGCTTCGGTCAAAGTTTGCCGGGTGGCTTTCTCGATCGCCTTGAGCAGGTGTCGCTCGCGCGGGGAGACGAACAGCAGGGCTGCTCCTTGGCGGCCGGCCCGGCCGGTGCGGCCGATCCGGTGGACATAGGACTCGGTGTCGTGCGGGATGTCGTAGTTCAGCACGTGCGTTATCCGCTCGACGTCCAGGCCCCGGGCGGCCACATCGGTGGCGACCAGGATGTCGATGCCGCCGTCCCTGAGTGCGGCGATGGTCCGCTCCCGCTGACCCTGGGGAACGTCGCCGTTGATGGCCGCTGCAGCGAAACCGCGGGCCCGCAACCGCTCGGCCACCTGCTCGGTGGCCTGCTTGGTGCGCACGAACACGATCATCGCCTCGAACGGCTCGACCTCGAGGACCCGCGTCAGTGCATCCATCTTGCGGGGTCCTGCCACCTGGATGTACCGCTGCGAAATATTCTCGGCGGTAGCGGTTTTCGCTTTCGAGGTGACTTCCAGCGGATCGTGCAGATACTTGGCGGTGATCTTGCGGATAGCCAGCGGCATGGTCGCGGAGAACAGTGCGACCTGCTTGTACTCCGGAGTTTCGGCCAGGATGCGGTCCACATCCTCGGCGAACCCCATGGCGAGCATCTCGTCGGCCTCGTCGAGCACCAGGTAGTCGACCCGGGACAAGTCCAGCGTGCCGCGCTCCAGGTGGTCGATCACCCGGCCCGGAGTACCGACCACCACCTGCGCGCCCCGCTTCAACCCGGCCAGCTGAACGGAGTAGGACGAACCCCCGTAGACGGGCAGCACGTTGAGCTGCCGCAGGTGGGCGCCGTACCGGCCGAACGCCTCGGACACCTGCAATGCCAGCTCGCGGGTGGGCGCCAGCACCAGCGCCTGGGTTGCTTTGCTGGCGGTGTCGATCCTGGACAGTATCGGGATGGCGAAAGCGGCGGTCTTACCGGTGCCGGTCTGGGCCAGGCCGACCACGTCGGTACCGGCCAGCAGGGCCGGGATGGTCGCGGCCTGAATGCCCGTCGGCGACTCGTAGCCGACGTCTCCGACCGCCCGCAGCACCGAAGGGTGAATCTGCAGTTCGGCAAAGGTTTCCGGGAGGGACTCGGCAGCGGTCATCGCCCTGGAAGCTTAGCTGTGCAGCGACGGGTCTTCGCCACGGCGCCCGGGCTCCGACACGCCGATGCGGCCGGCCACTGCCGCACGCACGCGAGCCGATAGCGGTACCGTGCCCGATGTGTGGTGGCTTCCCGATCGTGCGGCACCACTGGCGGCGGCTTCCGCGGTGGTGCTGGCGGCCGCCGTGGCCGGATGTGGTTCGGGGGATTCGACAGTGGCCATCACCCCGCAGGCCCCGCAGCCGACGACGCCCCCGACCATCGGCGCCCCGGATCCCACGGCTCCACCACCAGCTGCGTCCACTTCACCCACCAGCGGCGATGCTCCCGCAGACCCGTGCGCGGTCAACCTCGGCTCGCCCACGATCGCCAAAGCCGTCTCGGAGCTGCCGCACGATCCGCGCAGCCAGCAGCCCTGGAACCCCGAGCCGCTGGCGGGCAACTACAACGAATGCGCCCAGCTGTCCACGGTGATCGTCAAGGCCAACACCAATTCCGAGAGCCCCAACACCCGTGCGGTCATGTTTCACCTGGGCAAGTACATCCCCCGGGGGGTGCCCGACACGTACGGCTTCACCGGCATCGACACTTCGCAATGCACCGGTGACACGGTGGCGTTGACCTACTCCAACGGCCTGGGGCTCGGCGCCGCGGTGAAGTTCCATTGGAACGGCAGGTCCGTCGAAGTGATCGGCAACGCGACCGGCGGCGCAGGAGCGGGCCGCTGACCGTCGATGCCGGTACCTTCGGCGGCGTGGGCGGTCGATAGCGATCGGGCTGTCCCGACTCCTCTCCCGGCTGCGCTCCCGTCGTCCCCCTCCTACGGTTCCCGGCGAAGGAGGTATTCGACGTAGTGGTCGTCGCCATCCAGATAATCGCCGTCGTCCGGGAGTTCATGGTCGGGGTCCTTGCCCGACGGGGTGCCCGCACCGAAACGCCATCTATCGCGCACCGCATCCAGCGCCCCGGTCAACGACAGCGTCGCAATGATCCCGAACAGCCCGATGAACGCGGGCAGCAACATCGACTGCGACATGGCGGCCGAGAACGGCTCGCGCAGGAATCCCGGCAACTGCAATGTGCCGCCGTCTTCGGAGTAGTCGGCGGCCTCGTACCAGCCAGGCATCTCGGCGGCGATCCGCCACGTCATGAAGGCGGCCATGCCCGCACTGCCCAGCACCGCGCCGAACTGGCGGGTGGCGTTGTACGCCCCCGAACCCGCCCCGGCCTGATGGGTGGGCAGGTTGTGCGTCGCGGCAGCGGCCAGCGGCGACCAGACGAACGCGTTGGCGATACCCAGCAGGATGAGCGGCAGCACCAGCCGCCAGATCGGTGTAGCCGGCGTCAGGTCGATAGCCATCCAGGTCAGCGAGATCGCCAGCGCGGAGAAGCCGAAGCCGAGCAGCGGCACCGGATGCATCCTGTCGATGACGGCACCGACGACCGGCGCCAGGACGCCGTTGAAGATCGCCATCGGCGCGATCAGCAACGCGGTACGCGTCGGCGACAGACCGCATGCCGACTGGGCGTAGAACGCCAGCGGCAGCATCATTGCCGTCGACGCGAACGAGATTATGGCGACACCGACACTGCTCACGCTGAAGTCACGGTCGGTGAAGATTCCCAGCGGGATCAGCGGTGCGTGATGGTTGACCGACTGCCACCAGACGAACGCCGTCATGAATCCGGCGCCGGCGACCAAGACCGCCCAGATCCACGGAGCCCAGCCGGCCCCTTCGCCTTCCTGCAGTCCGAAAACCAGCAGAAACATCCCGGCACCGGACAACGCGACGCCGATCAGATCGAATTCCTGCAGATGGACCGGCAGCTCCGGAACCAGCCAGAGCGCCAGGGCCACGGCCAGCACCCCCACCGGAACGTTGATGAAGAAGATCCACTGCCAGCCCAGGGCGTCAACCAGAACCCCGCCCACCAGCGGACCGATCAGACTGGCCAACCCGGCAGTCGCCCCCCACATGCTCATCGCGGCCCCGCGACGGTCCGCGGGGAAAATGCGGGTGATCGTCGACAACGTCTGTGGGGTGAGCACTCCCGCCCCGACGCCCTGCACGACCCGGGCCGCGATCAGCATGCCGGCCGTGCCGGACAGGCCGCACCACACCGATGCCGCGGTGAAGGTCACCAACCCGATCAGGTACATGTTCTTCGGGCCGAACCGGTCTCCCAGCCGCCCGGCGACCAGCAGCACCACGACGTATCCCAACAGGTAGGCGCTGGTCACCCAGACCACGGTGTCATAGCCGATTCGCAGGTCGGCCATGATCGTCGGGTTGGCGATGGTGACGATGGTCGAGTCGACCATGATCATGAAGAAGCCGAGCATCAGCGCCCCCAGCGCCGCCCACGGATGCCCGGATATCCCGTTCCCAGCCACCCTGCTCCTCGCCGTACTCAACGCCTGGCACCTCGTTTCGAATCCCGCCCGCATTATCCCCGCTGCGTTCGAGCACGCCGGACCGGACCATTTCCCCGCAGACGCTAGCCTGGGTGAACTCCCTTGCAGAGAGAGGCACCATGAGCGCTGGCGAAGACACATCGGTAACGGCCCTCCCGCCCGAGGACCACAAACTCCCCGAGGGCCGGCCGAAGCTGACCACCCGGACATTGGCCCAGATCATCGAACGCAGCACACACGTCCAGGGGCCGGCAGCCGAGGCCTACGTGGGGAAGCTGCGTCGCTCGTTCCCCGGAGCCGACCCGGCCGAGATCGTGGGCAAGCTGGAGAAGCACTTCCTGTCGGTGGTGATGGCCAGTGGCGCGGCCGTGGGCGCGTCCGCCACCCTGCCCGGGGTCGGCACCCTGGCAGCGTTGTCGGCTACCGCCGGAGAAACCGCATTCTTCATTGAGGCGACGGCCCTGTTCGTACTGGCGGTCGCCGCGGTCCACAACATCCCGCTCGACGAGCGCGAGCGCCGGCGCGCCCTGGTGCTGGCCGTACTGGTGGGCGACAACAGCAAGACAGCGGTCTCGGAGTTGTTCGGCAACGGTCGCACCAGCGGCAGCTGGGTATCGGAGAGCCTGGCCACGCTGCCGCTGCCCGCCCTGTCAAAGCTGAACACCAGGATGCTCAAGTACGTCGTCAAACGAGTCACGCTCAGGCGGAGCGCGCTGATGTTGGGCAGGGCGCTGCCGGTGGGTATCGGCGCGATCGTCGGTGGAGTCGGCAACCGGATGATGGGCAAGAAATTGGTACGCAATGCGCAGGCGGCATTCGGTCCAGCGCCCGAACACTGGCCGGGAACGCTGCACCTGCTGCCGCCGGTTCCCGACGCGAGCCAAAGCGAGTAGCCCTGACGTCTGGCTAATTGCGGGCAAAGCGCTAGCCTTTATGGGTCTAACACGCCGGCCGGCGCAAGCCGACCGCCCGGGGTGTGGGACGCCCAGCTCGGGTCAACGGTTCCGCTCGATCTAAGCGATAGTGCGTGCAGGACTGACGACTAGACAAGAATCGAGGCGAACAGCGGCCGTGGCCAACATTAGTTCACCATTCGGGCAAAACGAGTGGCTGGTCGAGGAGATGTACCGTAAGTTCCGTGACGACCCCTCCTCGGTCGACCCCACCTGGCATGAATTCCTGACCGATTACAACCCCGAGCCGGTTCCCGGCGGCCCGGTTCCGGCGGACGGCGCCGCCTCAGCCGCTCCGGCCCCGCCGGCCGCCCCACCCGCCCCGGCCGCCCC
>NZ_JBKECZ010000169.1:0-14137 GCF_047975165.1 Mycobacterium sp. | reverse complement strand
GCGCAGTCGCGCGCTGTCCTGCCCTATTCCAACGATCTCGCCCGGTTCGCGGCCTATCTGCAGCAACTGACCATGGAATCCAACGGCAAGTCGACCCGTGCCGACGGCGCACCGGTGACAACCGACACCGGGGAGATCTTCTGGGGCGAGCCGGGCACCAACGGCCAGCACGCGTTTTTCCAGTTGCTGCACCAGGGCACCCGGCTGGTCCCGGCCGACTTCATCGGGTTCAGCCAGCCCCTGGACGACCTGCCGGCCGCTGATGGCACCGGCAGCATGCACGACCTGTTGATGAGCAACTTCTTTGCCCAGACGCAGGTGCTGGCGTTCGGTAGGACAGCCGACGAGATCGCCGGAGAAGGCACCCCCGCCGACGTGGTCCCGCACAAGGTCATGCCCGGGAACCGGCCGTCCACCTCGATTCTGGCTACCCGACTCACCCCGTCGGTCCTGGGGCAGCTGATCGCGTTCTACGAGCACCAGGTGTTCACCGAGGGGGTGATCTGGGGCATCGACTCGTTCGACCAATGGGGCGTGGAGCTGGGCAAGACCCAGGCCAAGGCGCTGCTGCCCATCATCACCGGCGACGGCCCGCCCGCCGAGCAGTCCGACAGCTCGACCGAGGCACTGATCCGGCGCTACCGCGCCGCAAGAGGCCGGGCGAACTGAAGTGTCCCCACTGCCGAGAATGACCTCGGCGACGCGACACGCCGACCTGCCGTCGCGAGATTCACACTCGCACTGCGACTGCCTTACGCGAAACGCTTGACCAGCGGAGGCGGCAGCACTCGCATCAACTGCACCAGCGGCCCCCACGGCCACCACGGGACAGCGGCCCGGCCCGGCTCCCGCTCGATCGCCGCAACCAGCGCATTGACACCGGTTTCGTTGTCCACCATCAGCATGGTGCTGGCGGACTTGGCGGTCATCTCCGATTCGATGTAGCCCGGCTCCAACACCGTGATCTTGATCGGGCCTCGTGCGTACTCGGCGCGCAGCGATTCACCCAGCGAGCTCAGTCCGGCTTTGCTCGCGGCATAGGCGGCCTTGACTCCGGGCACACCCTTGTTGCCCAGCACCGAGGAGACAAGAACCAGGTGACCCGAACCGTTGCTGTTGAACAACTCCAGTGCTGTTTCGATCTGCACCAGCGCCGATACCAGATTGGTCTGCAGAGTCGCCTTGTTGGCCCACAGCTTGCCCGAGCCCAGCTTCGCGCCCTTGCCGATGCCGGCGTTGACGATGACCCGGTCGATACCGCCCAGTTGGTCGCTCAACTCGGCGAATACCGTGGGCACCTGCTCGTGGTCGTCCACGTCCAGGGCCGCAAGGGCAATGTTGATCGAGGGATACCGTTGCGATAGTTCGTCTTTGAGCTCTTCGAGACGGTCGAGGCGGCGGGCGCACAGCGCCAGGTCCCGGCCCTTGGCGGCGAAGGCGCGGGCCATTCCGGCGCCCAGGCCGGAGCTGGCTCCGGTGATGAGGATTTTCTGGCGGATCACCCGGGCAGCATATCGACCGCGCGAGCAGCGGTAGCACCGGCAGCCGGCCGCACGCCGGGCACCCGAGCCCCACCGTTCGGGTCGGTATCGGTTAGGCGGGGTCAGCGGCCGCGCGCTCGCCTTCCGCGCCGGTCTCGGCATCGAACCGGGCGGGGACACCGGAAACTCCAGGAACGTCGCTACCAAACATCTGTGCAGCGTCGCCGGCGTCGCCGAACTCGGCAAGCGCCGAGACGGGGGCCGCGGATTCGGCCTCCGTACTGTCGCCCGATGACCGCGCCTTGCCGGCTAGGCCGGCCGCGGTCCCAAGGCCCACTATCGCGGCGGCGGCAGCCGGTACATCGACGGTGCCGGGCTCGGCGACCCGCTCGACTTCGCCCTCCTGACCCGCCGCCTGGACCTTCTTCTTGGGATTTTCTTCGCTGGCACTCGGCGCACCGGCGCTTTGCCCGACGCCCTCACCCCGGCCGCGGCCATCGCCCCCACCGGTCGCTCCCAACGCCCGGGCCGCCATCATGGCCGGGAGCATGGCAGACCCGGCCAACCCCGGGTTGATACCACCGGCGGCACCGGCACCGGCGGCGGATCCGCCCGGCCCGGCCGCCCCGGTCGCCGCTGCTGCCCCAGGCGACGCGGCACCGGCCGCGGCAGCGCCGCCTCCATATCCCAGCACCCCGCCGGCGTAAGCGGCACTCGCAATGGGATCCGCACCACCGGCACCAACCGGACCGCCGGTCGCCGCCACGGACGCCGCGGCGGCATTGGCGCCCGATGACTCCATCGGTTGGGCGTTGGCCGCCTCGGCGCTGGCGTACTGGCCGGCGCCCGCGTTCATCATCTGGACGAACTGGTCATGGAACTGTGCGGCCTGTGCGCTCAGCGCCTGGTAAGCATTGGCGTGTGCGCCGAAGAGTGCGGCGATCAGGGCTGAGACGTCGTCCGCGCCTGCGGCACTGATCGCTGAGGTGGGGAACGCCGCTGCCGAATTGGCCGCATTGAGCGTCGATGCGATGCCCGCCAAATCCGACGCCGCCGCGGCAACATATTCCGGGGTTGCGAATACGTACGACATTCGGACGCCTCCATCTCTACCTGACCGACCCGAGTTCAGGAATTCGACGTGTCAGTCTACCGCGTTTCACCGGTACGCGCCCGGCCAGCAGAAGTGCGGCCAACCCAACCCGACAAGGCGCCGAGACGTGCGGGGAACACCACGTCCTCGGCCGCGCCGAAGGAGCGAACCCCGCGATGCCGCATTCCAACGACGAGGTCATCCGCTCACACCACGAATTCGGCCGCCCGATGGCCCGCCATCGCGATAGTCGCGTGCGGGCCACGGCTGGGCGTCACCGGCAGAATCGATCCGTCGATCACCCATAGGTTTTCAAGCCCCAATACCCTGCAGCGACTATCGACAACCGCCGACGGGTCTCCCTCGACCCCCATGGGAGCACTACCGCACATGTGCTGGGACGACGACCACACCGGCTGACCAATATTCGTTGTAGCACCCAATAGTTCCCGCGTCAGCTCACTTCCCGAACGCAGTGCCTGATCATCGGACGGTTCGCTGTCATATCGGTGCTCGATTCGCAGTGCCATCCGCGGGTCGGACGACAAGAGACTCAGTCGTCCACGCGATTTCGGACGCATGAGCGCAACACCGATATGCGGACCGTCCCGGGCTCCGGCGCCACCGCCACCCGTCATGACCCCGAACCCACTGGTGTATGGCCGGATCTCAATGCCATCGCCCGTGGTCAGTACCACCTCCAACGCAGGATGATCAATCGCGTCCGGCCATTCCGTCGGCATTATCCATTCCGGATGATCGCTGCAATGACGACCCACCGGTAGCGGAGCCACCGGCTTCACACCGGCTTGACGCAACATGGACTCCTCGCCGACACCCGACAACATGAGCAACTGCGCGGAGTTGATTGTCCCGGCGCACAATACAATTCGATCCGCGGTAAAGGTTGCGTCCCCGTCCGGGCCGACCGCATCGACACCTATTGCGGTGGCGCCGGAAAACCGCAGCCGCACCGCGCGGGTCAGCTCCACCAGATCCAGGTTTCGCCGACGCAACGCCGGCATCAGAAATGCCGCACCGGATCCGAATCTCACCCCGTCGACGATGTTCAACGGAACCGCACCCACACCCGAAGGAAGCTGTGTGCCAACGTCGTTCAGGTCGGGTAGCCACAAATATCCTGCACGTTTCGCCGCGTCGACGAACACCTCGGTGGCATCGGACATTTCGATTGTCCGCCGCACCGGGATGGGGCCGCTGCGGCCGTGCGCGGCGGTCGGGAAATCGAGGTCGGTTTCGATGGCCCGGTAGTGTTCGCAGACCTCCGGCCAGGTCCAGCCGGGTATCGCGTAGCGATCGAAGTCGCCGGGCAGCCCCCAACAGAAGTAGCCGCCATTGACGGCGCCGGATCCACCGATCCCGCGGCCTCGAACGATCGACACCTCACGTGGCGGATGGCCGGTCAGCCTCGTGAGGTAGCGCTCGGCCAGCGGGCTACCCTCGCCGATCGGCAGTCGCAGCCCGTTGCGGCGCAGCGCCTGCAATTCCGGATCGGCCGGTCCCGAACCCGCCTCCAGCACCCGAACCGCAGCGCCGTTGTCGGCGGAAAGGCGTTCGCCGACAACGGATCCTGCGCTCCCGGCGCCGATGACCAGTACGTCGCTGTGTCGACGGTCGGCGGACACGGCGACCGCTACGTCCGGATCTGCGGAATGAGCGCCCCGACACTGCCTTCGGCCAACACACCGCGCCACAGGCCCGCCCCGTAGGCCATATCGTCGAGTCGCTTGAGCAACACAAAGGTGAGCAGCCCGATCGGTTCGTCATCCGCTTCACCGGCAAAGCGGCGGGACAGCCAATCGGCAACGCCGTCCACGATCGCCGCGATGACGACCACCCGCCGGAAGCGCACCGACACCATTGCCGCTACCAGCGCCACCGGCCAGTAGTGCCGACAGACTGCCGACGCCAGCTGCCGCGCCGCCGAGGACAGCCCCCGCGCGGCTACGCGCAGCACATCCCACATCGTCGTGTCGGCGCCGGTCATGGCCCTGGCGACGCGCCGGCCCGACAACATTGCGGCCACCACAGCTGCCGACCGGAAAAGCCCACCGCCCAGGGACATCAGGAGCCAGGTGGTCAACGCCCAGCCGGAGATCACCACCGGCGCCGTCTTGTCGGGATGCCGCGCCGACAGCGGTGCAGCCGAGGCCCCGTAAACCATCTTCCGCGTGGTCCATGCCCGCAGCTCGGTGCGATGCTGGTGGGCAACCCGCGCGATCGGCTCATACCGCAACCGGGCACCGGCTTCGACCAGTCGCCAGCACAAGTCGACGTCTTCGCCGGCCTGCAACGTCTCGTCGAACCCGCCCGCCTCCCGGATGGCAGCCGTCCGGCAGACGATTGCGGCGCTGGGAACATAGGAGACCGGGGTGTGGGGCACCACCGGGGCCTCCCGCAGGCCGAGATCCAGCGAGGAACATACGGCCTCATAGCGCGCTATCGCGTTCCCGCTCTGCCCGGGGCCGACAATGCGGGGCGCCACCAGTGCGACCGCGGGATCGCAGAAATGCCCGAGTAGGGCCTCCAGCCAACCCCGGTGCGGAACCACGTCGGAATCCAGGAAGGCGACGAACTCGGTGTCGCAGACCCTCAGGCCCGTGTTACGGGCCGCCGCCGGGCCTCTACCGCGAACGTGGCGCAGTACCCGGAAGTCCTCGGCCGCGCCGGCGACGTCCTGCGGTTCGATCGGCACGGCCGAACCGTCGTCCACCACGACAATCCGAAGTCCGCGCAACGCGGAAATCAGTCGACAAACACCGATACTGTTGTCCTGCACCGGAATAACGACGGTAACGTCCTGGTACGACGGGCCCGTGGCCGGACGCGGATGGGCTACCGTGGCGTCGAGCAGGGCACGGGCCAATTGAGCACTGGCATCGTCGCTCACCTTCAGGCGGCCATCGGACAGCATGCCCTGCGCGGCTGGAGCGAGCCGCAGCAGCCGGGTCGGAGATCCACCGAGCAAGACCCTGCCCTCGCCGAGGACGCGCACGCGCCGGTCGACCTGGACCGCGAATCCGTCCGGCAGCCGGGTCTGGGCCGCAGTGGCCGTCACGTCAACATCCCGTGGTTTGCCGGCGTCCAGCGAACGATTCGGGCCGCACCTTCATCGACCATCTCCGCAAAAAACCGCCTCCCCTCGACCGCGGTGGACCCGGTCGGATCCCCCAGAACTCCGGTCCGGCTCACCGCCGCAACCCCGCCTCTTCGCATCGCCGGCAGCAATTCCGGCAGCGGCGCATCGTTGCCTGCGCGAATCCGGTCGGTGCGGACATCTTCGGCAGATATGTGCAGCAACACCGATGTCTCGAAACGCCCGGCGTGGGCGTCCGCCCCAACCGCGACGCAGGGGCACCAGGCGACATCGCGTCCTTCGGACCGCAGGAGGCCGACAGCGCGGCTCACCGCGTCGATGTTTCCGCCGTGACCGTTGAGGAAGGCCAGGCGGCCGGCCCAACAGGTGGCAGACCGCCCGTATTCGACGAGCAGCCCGACCAGGGCCTCGGTCCCCACCGAAATGGTTCCCGCGAAACTCTGGTGCTCCCCGCTGGCACCGTAGGCGATCGCGGGGGCCACCAGCCATCCCACTCGTCTGCCGACCACACAGGCAACCGCCGAGGCGATCCTTGTGTCGGTATCCAACGGCAGGTGCGGACCGTGCTGTTCGGTGGAACCCAACGGGACGATTATCGACGGCGCCGTCGACGTGCGGAGTTCGCTCGACGTGATACCCCCCAATTCTCCGGCATCGCGCATTCGCCGATGGTAGGCCGAATTCACCTGTCGTGCACCAATTGTTGCCCCACCTATCGAACTTCGTGTGACCGTGCCGCCGATGAGCGAAGTCGACGCTCGTTCGTCACGGCCGTATCAGTCTTTCGACAACCGTTCCGCCGGTCCGATAGCCGGCGTCAGCCGGCACCCAACGCCCGGGTGAACCCCTCGGGAATCAGGATGTCCCCGGGACTCAGGTCGTGTACCGAAGAATGTCCCAGACCCATCAGAGCCGAGTCGATCCCGCCGCGCAGAATGTCCAGAACGTTCTCGACGCCCGGTTGTCCGGCTGCGGCCATGCCCCACAGGTAGGCCCGTCCGATCATGACCGCACGCGCCCCCAGTGCCAGCGCCTTGGCAACATCGCTTCCCCGCCGGATACCGCCGTCGAGCAGGACCTCCACCTGGTCGCCGACCGCAGCGGCAACCGCGGGCAGCGCTCGTATCGACGCAGGTGTGCCGTCCAGGTTGTTGCCGCCGTGATTGGACACCGAGATCGCCGAAACACCGGCGTCCACAGCTCGTTTCGCGTCGTCTACCCGCATGACTCCCTTGAGCATGAAGGGACCGCCCCACAATTCGCGGAGCCAGACGATGTCCTCCCAGGTCGGCGGCGGCGTTCCCATCCACTCGCCGTATGCGTCGAAAAACGTCGGCCCGGCCTCGCCCCGCCGGCCCTGGTTCGGCACCCGCAGGTCCGGCACCTGAATTGTCTTCCCGAAGCGCCACAACCACCCCGGCTTGGTGATCACCTCCGGCGACATCCGCAACATGGTCTTCAGGTTCATCTTTTCCGGGATCTTCGGGCTACCCCAGTCCCGCCCATGGGAGAAGGACCAGTCGGTGGTGACGATCAGGCCCACCGCTCCCGCCTCCCGCGCCCGTTCCGCACGTTCGGCGATGGCATCGCGTCCGCCGAGCCAGTAGATCTGGAAGAAGATCTTCGGGTTGACCGCGACAACGTCCTCAATCGGTTTGCTGGCGAACGAGGACAGGCCCATCGCCGTACCCCGGGCCGCGGCGGCCCGCGCGACGGCCACCTCACCATCGGGGTCCACAGCCTGGACGCCTGTCGGTGAAATAATGACCGGCAACGAGATGTCCTGCCCCATCACCGTAGTGGCCAAGTCACGCTTTTCGCTCACACCGATGACGTGGGGTGCAAAACCGAGCTCACTGAACGCTTCGACATTGTCGCCGACGGTAACGCCCTTCTCGCTGGCCGAAATCAACGAGGAGTAAACCGACTTCGGCAGTCTGCGCTTGGCTCGCTCCTGGGCGATAGCGACGGTTTCGAACCACTGATCAGCCATACGATCACACGGGACTTTCGTTGCAGAATTTAACGGGGGGTCTCATGGACAGGGTAAGCGGAACCGGCGTGCCGAGCCGCCGCCCGCGGGAATGATCGGCACGTGGTCGCGGTGCCTCACGTTCAGCCGCGAGCAGTGACGTCGCGTGCCCCTGCACGCACTCGGGATCCGGGCCGTCCAAAGGCAGGCCGGTGAAGAACTTTGCCGCCATACAGCCCCCGCGGCAGCTGTCGTAGTGCCCGCAACTCCCGCAGGCTCCCGCGGACTGGGGCGAACGTAGCTCGCGAAACAATGGAGCGGTCTTCCACACATGTTCAAAGCCGCTATCGGACAGCACGTTTCCCGCGAGGAAGCGCTCGTGGATGGCGAACGGGCAAGCGTAGACATCACCCACGGGATCGATCAGGCAGACCACCCGCCCGGCACCACACATGTTCAGCCCGGCCAGCGCACCGGGCTGTCCCAGCGGCGCCAGATGGAAGAAAGAGTCACCGGTGAGCACCCGCTCGCCCTTGGCGACCAGCCAGTCGTAGAGCAGGGCCTGCTGCTGGGAAGTGGGATGCAAGTCCTCCCAGACGTCGGCGCCCCGCCCCGACGGACGCAATCGCGTGATCCGCAGCGTGGCTCCGTAACGGGCTGCCAGCGAGGCGAATTCGTCGAGCTGACCGACATTGTGCCGGGTGACCACGACAGAGATCTTGGCGTCCTCGAAGCCCGCGGCAGCCAGATTCTCCAGCGCACGCACCGCCATCGCAAACGATCCGACGCCGCGGACCGCGTCGTTGACTTCAGCCGTCGCACCATCGAGTGAAATCTGCACATCCACGTAGTCACTGGCAGCGAGCCGGGTGGCCACCTCGGGAGTGATGCGGACACCGTTCGTGGAGAACTTCACCCCGACGTGGTGCTCGGTGGCGTAATCGACCAGTTCCCAGAAATCCGGCCGCACTGTCGGTTCGCCGCCACCGATGTTCACGTAGAACACCTGCATCCGCTCGAGTTCGTCGATGATGTCCTTGCACTGTCGCGTGGTCAATTCCCCCGGATCGCGCTTTCCCGAGGACGACAGGCAGTGGACACAGGCGAGGTTGCAGGCATAGGTCAGCTCCCATGTCAGGCAGATCGGAGCATCCAGCCCGCGTTCGAATTGCTCGACGAGCCGGGGCGCCGGCGCCTGCACGGTCATCGGGCTTCCTGCGGCAGGAGCATTGCCGAGTCCGCCAGCACTCCCAGCGCGTCCAGATACGGCCCCTGATCGGGATCGTCGATACCTGCGGCACGGCACGCCGACCGCACGTCGGAATGCCCTGCCAGCGCCTGCACCACCGCAAGGATGGTGCGGTTCTTGAGAAACGACAATTTGCGCGTCCCGAAGTGATACAACAGCGCACCAAAGGGCTCGGGGCGAACGGCCACCTGCGGATGCAACCGCCAGCCGTCGTCCGGGTCGAACAAGCTGGCCGCGCTCGGCTGAACGTTCGCGGGCACCGTCAGTAGACTCCGCACATCCCGTCGATCGACACCTCTTCCACCAGGGTCTCGGTAACCAGCTCTGCGTCGGTCTGCGCCTCTTGGTCCACGGGGTTGCCTTTCGTCTGCGGCACTCGACACGTACGAGCGATCCAGATCACGATGGCTGATACGATATGGCATTGGGTGCCGAGATGAAAGGGCAGGCTTTGACACTGCCGCAGTCGCGGGTCGGCCGACTGCGTTCGACCACGCCACTGCACATCACCGATGTCGCAATCGATCTCTTCACTGCCCGCAATTTTGCCGACGTCAGCGTAGACGACGTGGCCCGCGCGGCCGGTATCTCCCGGCGGACACTCTTCCGCTACTACGCATCCAAGAACGCGATCCTGTGGGGCGATTTCGAGGGCTATCTCGGCCGGCTCCAAGAGCTGCTGGACAACATCGACCCGCAGATTCCCCTGCGCGAAGCATTGCGCATGGCGTTGCTTTCCTTCAACACCTTCGATGAATACGAGACCGGCAGGCATCGTAGGCGAATGAGGGTAATTCTGGAGACGCCCGAGTTGCAGGCGTATTCGATGACCATGTACGCCGGATGGCGTCAGGTGGTCAGCGACTTCGTGGCCTATCGCACCGGCACCGAGACCACGGACCTGGCGCCCCAGACCGTTGCCTGGACGCTGCTGGGCGTCGCGCTGAGCGCCTACGAACACTGGCTCGGCGATGATTCCATGCCACTGCCCACAGCGCTCGGCGACGCATTCGATGTCGTCAGCCCCGGGCTGCACGACCTGCGGCACACGGCCGTCGGGCGATCGGACGCCCCACAAGTAGGCCGGATGCCCGACGCCACGGTTTCGACGATGCCCGAATCGTTCACTGCCACCAAACGCAAAGATATTGCCCAACCGGCAATGTCGCCATACTTATGCGTTCCCGATGCACGCGCGGCAATAGACTGGTACTCAGTGGCCCTGGGAGGTTCGGTCGTCGGTGAACCCATCGTCACCGACGACGGGAGAATCGGACACGCGGAGATCGAGATCGGCGGGGGAACACTGTACCTGGCCGACGAGTATCCCGAGATGGGTTTGAAAGCCCCTGTACCGAAAGCAGTTTCAGTCAGCTTCCTGCTGCGGGTGCAGAGCACCGATACCACCCTTCAGCGGGCACGCGCGCACGGCGCTGCTGTCGAACGCGAAATCTATCAGGCGCACGGATCGCGCAACGCGACCATTATCGATCCGTTCGGCCATCGATGGCTGCTCAGCGGACCGATCGGTACGCCGGACCCGCACGACGACGTCGCGTAGACCACAGCCGGGGTTCGCGTTCGGGGTTGAGTCGGTGCTACCCGAGCATTTCGGAGATGGGCACCCCGGCGGCCACCTGGGCCCGTAGTTTCATCACCTGGCCGGGCAGTCCGCCACCGACCACAGCGGCCAGTGCACCGTCACGCTCGAAATAGGCCAGGAACCTGCGGCCGTCATCCTCGACGAGGTGGACAGTATCGGTGGCCTTCGGCCCACCCAGGCACTGGATCTTGACGTCGTACTGATCGCTCCAGAAATACGCGACGGTGACGCCGCCGGGCGCCTCCCGGCCCAGCATCGCCGCCGCCAGCACCCGCGCCTGATCGGCGACATTGCTCCAATGCTCCACCCGTACCTGGTGTCCCGACGTGTCCCGCCAGGATGCGACATCACCGAGCGCCCAGACATTGGGCGCACTGGCGCGTCCGGCTTCATCGCAGATCACACCGTTGCCCACCGCGATTCCACTGCCGTCCAGCCAGGCGGTTGCCGGGTGCGAGCCGATGCCGACAACCACCAGATCCGCCTCGATTTCCGAGCCGTCGGTCGCCACCACGGTCTCGACATGCGCCCCGCCACGGATCTCCGCCACGCCGAGCCCGGTGCGCACGTCGACCCCCTCGCTGCGATGCAGCCGGGTCACCAGGGCCCCGATCCGTTCGCCGAGCACCGATGCCAGCGGCGTCGGTTGCGGCTCCACCAGCACCACCTCCACGCCACGGGATCGGAGGCTCGCCGCCACCTCGCACCCGATGAAGCCGGCCCCGATCACCACCGCCCGTCGAGCGGAGGCGGCGTGCGCGCGCAGTGCCATACCGTCGTCGAACGACCGCAGCACCCGGACACCGTCGAGTTCGGGAAAGCCGGATAGGCGCCGGGGCACCAGCCCGGTGGCAATGACAAGCTGGTCGTAGACCAGCGAGGCCCCGTCGGCCAGCGACACCGTCCGCGCCGCCGTATCCACGCCCGTGGCTGCGACGCCGAGGCGCAATTCGACGTTCTTCTCGTCGTACCATTGGCGTGGTTTGAGTGCGACGTCGTCGGTCTCGCCGCGCAATACCTCTTTCGACAGCGGCGGCCGGTCATACGGCAGGTGCACTTCGGCGCCGGCGACGGTGATGGGGCCAAGGAATTCCGCGCGGCGTAGCTGCTCGATGGTGCGGGTGGCAGCCAGCCCACCGCCGACGATCACGATCCCGTTGTTGCTCACCTGGAGTTCATAGCACGATTGACAGTCAGTACTTCAATGCGCCCTTGTCGACCGGGATCTGGGTGCCCGACAGCGTGCCCGCACCGTCGCCGGCCAACCACACGACCACGTCGGAAACCTCGTCTGGGGCCATGAACCCCTTGTGCCGCATCGGCATTGGCGGAAAACTGTGCACATACCCGGGATGTTTAGCGAAGATCTCCATCATGACATCGGGTTCGATCATCGGGCTTTCCACCGAATACGGGTGGATGGAGTTGACCCGAATCCCGTACTCTCCCAATTCGATCGCCAGGGTATTGGTGAGCGCGGTCAGACCGTATTTACTGGCGGCATAGTGTCCGTTGCCCGGCGTCGCCTTCAAACCTGCCGAGGAGCTGACCACCACGATCGAGCCCCCATTGCCCGCCTCGATCATCGCCGGGATCGCCGCCCGCAGTGTCCGCCAGGTACCCGTCAGGTTGACCCCGATGACGGTGTCCCACTGCTCGTCGGTGAGCTCCCAGACCCGCCCCCACCCCAGGACGCCGGCATTGGCCACCACGATGTCCAAGCGGCCGAACCGTTCGACGGCGTCGGCAACAAGGTGACGCAGTCCCGCATCGTCTCGCACATCGACCTGGCGAGCCAGCACTCGACGCCCCTCGGCTTCCACGGCACGAACGGTCTCGTCGAGGTCCTCCGGGGTTGCCGGCTTGTAGGTGATGGCGCCGGACACCGGACCGCAGATATCCGAGGCGATGATGTCCGCCCCCTCGCGGGCGAGCCGCACCGCATGCGAGCGCCCCTGCGCCCGTGCCGCTCCGGTGATGAATGCAACCCGCCCTTGCAGCGACCCAGCCACCGGGTACCAGCTCCCTTCCCAAGTCCCAGTCGATCCGCGAGCGTAACGTCAGTGCGAATTCAGTCCCACGGATTCGCACTGACGTTACGCTCGCGACTCACCACAGCGTCGCACAAAACATCAGGCCCGGGCCGCCACCGTGGGCAAACCGGGCCTGATGCCTGAGCGCTTGACTACTTGATGATCTTGGTGACCCGACCGGCGCCGACGGTGCGGCCACCTTCACGGATCGCGAACCGCAGCCCGTCGTCCATCGCCACCGGCTGGATCAGCTTCACCGAGATGTTGGTGTTGTCACCGGGCATCACCATTTCGGTACCCTCCGGCAACGTCACCACACCGGTCACGTCGGTGGTGCGGAAGTAGAACTGCGGACGGTAGTTGTTGAAGAACGGCGTGTGCCGGCCACCCTCGTCCTTGGACAGGATGTAGACCTGACCCTCGAACTCGGTGTGCGGCGTCGTGGTGCCGGGCTTGATGACGACCTGCCCGCGCTCGACGTCCTCACGCTTGACACCACGCAGCAACAGACCGACGTTGTCACCGGCCTGCCCCTGGTCGAGCAGCTTGCGGAACATCTCCACACCGGTGACCGTGGTCTTGGTGGTGGTCGGACGGATGCCGACGATCTCGACCTCCTCGTTCACGTTGACCACGCCTCGCTCCACCCGGCCGGTGACCACGGTGCCGCGGCCGGTGATGGTGAAGACATCCTCGACCGGCATCAGGAACGGCTTGTCGGTCTCGCGAACCGGGTCGGGAATCGACTCGTCGACGGCCTCCATGAGCTGTGCGACGGACTCGGCCCACTTGGCGTCGCCCTCCAGCGCCTTGAGCGCCGAAACCCGAATAACCGGTGCGTCCTCGTCGAACTCCTGCGCGGCAAGCAACTCGCGCACCTCCATCTCGACGAGTTCGAGCAGCTCCTCGTCGTCGACGGCGTCGGACTTGTTCAACGCCACCAGGATGTAAGGCACACCCACCTGGCGCGCAAGCAGCACGTGCTCACGCGTCTGCGGCATGGGGCCGTCGGTCGCCGCTACCACCAGGATCGCACCGTCCATCTGGGCGGCACCGGTGATCATGTTCTTGATGTAGTCGGCGTGGCCCGGGGCATCGACGTGCGCGTAATGGCGCTTGTCGGTCTGGTACTCCACGTGCGCGATGTTGATCGTGATCCCGCGCTGACGCTCCTCCGGAGCATTGTCGATCTGGTCGAATGCCTTCGACTCGTTGAGATCCGGAAACTTGTCGTGCAGGACCTTGGTGATCGCCGCGGTCAGGGTGGTCTTGCCGTGGTCAACGTGACCGATGGTCCCAATGTTGACGTGCGGCTTGGTCCGCTGGAACTTCGCCTTCGCCACTTCTGTGTCCTCCTGGACTGTTGGTGCTTATAAAAGCAGTGTTGATTTTCTCTTGGTTCTTGCCGTGTTTTTCCGTGGTGGTAACCGAGCTAGGTTACTCCCTGTCGCTACAGCGTCGCCTACTCGCCCGTCGCCTTCGCCGTGCCGATTGCTCGACTCCGGACTCCTGAGTTCGCCCTCACTCGCCCGTCGCCTTCGCCGTGCCGATTGCTCGACTCCGGACTCCTGAGTTCGCCCTCACTCGC
>NZ_JBKECZ010000168.1:0-1897 GCF_047975165.1 Mycobacterium sp. | reverse complement strand
TTGCATCATATACAATCTCTTCAAAGTGTAGGGGGGTGTTGGTTGTTAGTTCCCCACCTAATGAGATAGAGTGTCTTGTAGCTAATACTTCAATTGCTACCTTAGAATCTTTATCTTGTTCTAGTGCTTTTTCTAAGATTACTTCTCCAATGTAGTCAGCAAATCTATCTGGGTGCCCTTGTCCCACTAATTCTATACAGTTATTAAAATCTTTATGTCTCATAATTAACTAAACGATACGCTTCTCCTATATTCTTCATCTGTTATTTTAAGTTCTTCTAACTCTTTGTCTATTTCTTGTTGAATAGATTCTTCTATTACAACATCTGTCACGAATGGTACATTCTCTAAATGTTCCACTTCTACAGGTAGAGAATTCTTAAACTCTTCTAAGATCTCTCCTGCAATAATACTTTCTATTAGGGTGTGGCAGTCTCCTGCTTCCCCAATCTCTCTTTTCAGCTCTTCTACTGATACTTCTACTTCTCACTCTTCTGGTAGGTAGTAGTTCATCTCTACTTGATGCAGAGTATCTACAAATTTATAAAGAATAGGTTCACTCATATATTCTATTCTTGCTAAAACTTTTGTTGTTCTCATTTCTCTCTCCTTTTTTATTACGTACTTATTATAACACAAAGTTATTTATTTGTGCAATTTTTTTTCAATTTTAATCTTATTCTTCCAAAGATTCTTTTCCCATTCACCACAGGGTTCTTCATTTCAATAGGAGTAAATCATTCTTTATACTCTCTATCAAATATACCAACTGTAGCTCATATATCATCAATAGGTTCTAAGTGTTTAATGTTATTAATATACTTCCACCCATTATCAGCGATTAGGATCTCTCTCTCTCTCTCTCTCTCTCTCTCTCTAGTTAGGAATTCTAATTCCTTCTTTTCAAACTTGATAAAGTTAGAGTGGTACCTTATACTTATCTTCTTATCATTGTTTTTTCAACTAAAACTTTTTGTTTTAGATCAATCACTAATCTCTCATAGTGGTTTAAAATATACTGATATGATACTAAGATAGATGTTCATAAATAATCACTTGTATGTCTTACCTTCTTCTGCATCATTAATAAGTTTTTGTGCCAATGGTTTCCATAGGGAGAAAGGGGGGTTGGTGATTACATATTCATAATCATCAAATTCCAAATCTAAGAAAGACGCTTTAGTTATATCTGATAGTGTAATATCAGCTTCAGGTCATCATTCCTTCATCACTATATAAATCTCACTATCTCTAGTATCACACGGTAGCAACACCTTCTTGTGATTAAGATCTTCCTTTATGTAAGAAAGAAAATCTTCTGCATTCTTTCTTGTTGTATAGAATTCATCATTCTTATTTGCTTTCGCTTTGTTTAATGTTTTTACATTATTTTTTCTTGGCATACCTTCTATACTCTTCTTCTCACTCTTGAATTAATTCTTGTGTGATCATAATAACTCCTGAATGAGATTCTTCAACTAATTGTCTATAGTCAACATATTCTTCCATTGTGATCTCAGTATCCCTTACAATATCTTGGTAGGTAAGGTGGAGTTCTAGGTGGGTGTAGTCTTCTAATAATGTCCTAAGAGCTCTTACTTGTCTCTCTAATGTTATTATCTTTTCTTTATCTGTCATTAATATCCCCACTTGATTGCTCTAAATAGATCTTCCAACACATTAACTACAATAGAGTTTCCTGCTAATTTGTATTGTGCTGATTTTGCAGTAATGATCTCAAATATTAAAGAGATATCTATATCACTCATTCCCATTAATCTTAGGGCTTCTCTTTGAGTAAGTTTTCTAATTCTAATTGGGAAAAAGTTATCTAAATCTGTCTCTAAAGTTTCTTCAATACTTAACTCTCCACGAGTTGTGATAGTCCCAACAATTT
>NZ_JBKECZ010000167.1:0-8119 GCF_047975165.1 Mycobacterium sp. | reverse complement strand
CGGCCCCGCTGGCCGCCTCAGCCGCTCCGGCCCCGCCGGCCGCACCGGCCGCCCCCGCGCCGGCCAGGCCGGCAGTCCAGCCGGCCATAAGCACCGCCGCCGGCGGCGAATCACCCACGTCCCCCGCTCCCCCCGCTCCCGCCAAAGCCGCCAAGGCTCCCGCGGCTGCCCCGCCGGGCGACGGCGACACCGTGGCCGTACTGCGTGGCGCCGCGGCCGCCGTCGTCAAGAACATGTCGGCGTCCCTGGAGGTGCCGACGGCGACCAGCGTGCGCGCGGTGCCGGCCAAACTGATGATCGACAACCGAATCGTCATCAACAACCAGCTCAAGCGGACCCGCGGCGGCAAGATCTCGTTCACCCACCTACTGGGTTACGCGCTGGTCCAGGCGGTCAAGAAATTCCCGAACATGAACCGGCACTTCGCCGAGGTGGCCGGCAAACCCAACGCCGTCACCCCGGCGCACACCAATCTGGGCCTGGCGATCGACCTACCGGGCAAAGACGGAAAACGCTCACTGGTGGTGGCCGCGATCAAGCGGTGCGAGGAACTGCGATTCGCCGAGTTCGTCTCCGCCTACGAGGATATCGTGCGGCGGGCCCGCGACGGCAAGCTCACCGCTGAAGACTTTGGCGGCGTGACGATTTCGCTGACCAATCCCGGCACCATCGGCACCGTGCACTCGGTGCCCCGGCTGATGAACGGCCAGGGCGCCATCATCGGTGTCGGCGCAATGGAATACCCCGCGGAGTTCCAGGGCGCCAGCGAAGAGCGCATCGCGGAGTTGGGCATCGGCAAGCTGATCACCCTGACATCGACCTACGACCACCGGATCATCCAGGGTGCGGAGTCCGGCGATTTCCTACGCACCATCCACCAGCTGCTACTGGCCGACGATTTCTGGGACGAGATCTTCCGCGAACTGGACCTCCCCTACCTGCCGGTGCGCTGGAGCACCGACAACCCGGACTCCATCGTCGACAAGAACGCCCGGGTGATGAACCTGATCGCGGCATACCGCAACCGCGGCCACCTGATGGCCGACATCGACCCGCTGCGGCTGGACAAGTCCAGGTTCCGCAGCCACCCCGACCTCGAGGTGCTCACCCACGGGTTGACGCTGTGGGACCTCGACCGCGTCTTCAAGGTGAGCGGTTTCGCCGGTGCGGAATACAAGAAGCTGCGCGATGTACTGGGCCTGCTGCGCGACGCGTACTGCCGGCACGTTGGCGTGGAGTACACCCACATCCTCGACCCCGAGCAGCAGGCGTGGCTGGAAGACCGCGTCGAGACCAAACACGTCAAACCCACTGTAGCCCAACAGAAGTACATCCTCAGCCGACTCAATGCCGCCGAGGCATTCGAGAACTTCCTGCAGACCAAGTACGTCGGCCAGAAGCGGTTCTCGCTGGAAGGAGCCGAAAGCGTCATCCCGATGATGGACGCGGTCATCGACCAGTGCGCCGAGCACGGCCTCGACGAAGTGGTCATCGGGATGCCGCACCGCGGCCGGCTCAACGTACTGGCCAACATCGTCGGCAAGCCGTATTCGCAGATCTTCACCGAGTTCGAAGGCAACCTGAACCCAGCGGAAGCGCAGGGATCCGGCGATGTGAAATACCACCTGGGCGCCAGCGGCACCTATCTGCAGATGTTCGGCGACAACCAGATTCAGGTATCCCTGACCGCCAACCCGTCACATCTGGAGGCTGTCGATCCGGTGCTGGAGGGTCTGGTCCGGGCCAAGCAGGATCTGCTCGACCACGGCGCCAACGACACCGCCGAAGCGAAGGCCTTCTCAGTGGTACCGATGATGCTGCACGGGGATGCCGCATTCGCGGGCCAGGGCGTGGTGGCCGAAACGCTCAACCTGGCGCATCTGCCCGGCTACCGGGTCGGCGGCACCATCCACATCGTTGTCAACAACCAGATCGGGTTCACCACCGCACCGGAGTACTCCCGCTCCAGCGAGTACTGCACCGATGTCGCCAAGATGATCGGCGCCCCGATCTTCCACGTCAACGGCGACGACCCGGAAGCCTGCGTGTGGGTTGCCCAGCTGGCCGTGGACTTCCGGCAGCGGTTCAAGAAGGACGTTGTCATAGACATGGTGTGCTACCGCAAGCGCGGTCACAACGAAGGTGACGACCCGTCGATGACGAACCCGTACATGTACGAGGTCGTCGACAACAAGCGCGGCGTGCGCAAGAGCTACACCGAAGCCCTGATCGGCCGCGGCGACATCTCGCTCAAAGAGGCCGAGGACGCACTCCGCGACTACCAGGGCCAGCTGGAGCGGGTGTTCAACGAAGTCCGCGAAGTAGAGAAGCACGGCGCACAGCCCAGCGAGTCGGTCGAGGCCTACCAGATGCTGCCCGCGGGGCTGAACACGGCGGTGGACAAGGCGCTGCTGTCCCGCATCGGCGATGCCTTCCTGGCAATGCCGGAGGGGTTCACCGCTCACGCCAGGGTCAAGCCGGTGCTGGAGAAGCGCCGGGAGATGGCCTACGAGGGCAAAGTCGACTGGGCCTTCGCGGAGTTGCTGGCGCTGGGATCGTTGGTGTCGGCGGGCAAGCTGGTCCGACTGTCCGGGCAGGACACCCGTCGCGGCACCTTCTCGCAGCGCCATTCGGTGATCATCGACCGGGAAACCGGCGCGGAGTTCTCCCCCCTGCAACTCCTGGCCACCGACACAGACGGGACCCCCACCGGCGGCAAGTTCCTGACCTACGACTCGCCGATATCGGAGTTTGCGACGCTGGGCTTCGAATACGGCTACACCGTCGGCAACCCCGACGCCCTGGTGCTGTGGGAGGCGCAGTTCGGCGACTTCTTCAACGGCGCACAGTCGATCATCGACGAGTTCATCAGTTCCGGCGAGGCCAAGTGGGGCCAATTGTCGACGGTCGTAGTTCTGCTACCGCACGGACACGAGGGCCAGGGGCCTGATCACACCTCCGGCCGGATCGAACGCTTCCTGCAGTTGTGGGCGGAGGGGTCGATGACAATCGCGGTTCCCTCGACCCCCGCCAACTACTTCCACCTGCTGCGCCGGCACGCCATGGACGGAGTGATGCGGCCGCTGATCGTGTTCACCCCGAAGTCGATGCTGCGCAACAAGGCCGCGGTGAGCGACGTCAAGGACTTCACCGAGGTCAAATTCCGCTCGGTGCTGGAGGAGCCGGCCTACGAAGACGGTGCCGGCGACCGAAGCAAGGTCACCAGGATCCTGCTGACCAGCGGAAAGATCTACTACGAATTGGCGGCGCGCAAAGCCAAGGACGGCCGTGACGACGTCGCGATCGTACGCCTGGAGCAGCTCGCACCGCTGCCCCGGCGACGGCTGGCTGAAACCTTGGGCCGCTACGGCAACGTCGACGAGTACTTCTGGGTACAGGAGGAGCCGGCCAACCAGGGTGCCTGGCCGTCGCTCGGCCTGACCCTGCCCGAGGTGCTGCCCGATCTGTTCGGCGGGATCAGGCGGGTGTCGCGGCGCGCGATGTCGGCGCCGTCGTCGGGCTCGTCCAAGGTGCACGCCGTCGAGCAGCAGGAGATTCTGGACACCGCGTTCGGCTAGTGCCCGATCGTCGGCGTTGAGTCTGCGCCCACGGCGGCGACACGCCGACGAACAACGCCCTCAACGCAGAATGAACCCTCAGAGGGCTGGGCAGTGGCGTTGAGTCTGCGCCCATGGCGCAAAGGTGCGAGTGGGCTGCGCCCTCACCGCAGGATCAAACCAGCCGGGTGACCAACATCCGGGCCACCCGAGGGCCGACCGGCGCCTGGGCACTGGCTACTGTCGATCACAAGGCCAGCCGACGCGAGGGAGAGTGCCATGGAGGGGTTCGCCGGGAAAGTCGCCGCCGTCACCGGCGCCGGGTCGGGTATCGGGCAGGCGCTGGCGATCGAGCTGGGCCGCTCGGGTGCCAGCCTGGCAATCAGCGACGTCGACACCGAGGGGCTTACGCTGACCGAGGAGAAGCTCATCAAGATCGGAGCACCGGTCAAGGCCGATCGGCTCGACGTGACCGAGCGCGAGGCGTTCGTGGCCTACTCGGAGGCGGTCAACGAGCACTTCGGCAAGGTGAACCAGATCTACAACAACGCCGGTATCGCCTTCAGCGGCGAGGTCGAGATCAGCCAGTTCAAAGACATCGACCGGGTGATGGACGTCGACTTCGGCGGCGTGCTCAACGGCACCAAGGCGTTCCTGCCGTATCTGATCGCTTCCGGCGACGGACACGTCATCAACATCTCCAGCGTGTTCGGGATTTTCTCGGTGCCGGGGCAGGCCGCCTACAACGCGGCCAAGTTCGCCGTGCGCGGCTTCACCGAGGCGCTGCGTCAGGAGATGCGGTTGGCCGGGCATCCGGTCGGGGTGACCACCGTGCACCCGGGCGGCATCAAGACCGCGATTGCCCGCAACGCCACCGCCGCCGAGGGACTCGACTCCGAGGAACTGGCCAGGGTCTTCGACAGGCAGTTGGCGCACACCAGCCCGCAGCGGGCCGCCAAGATCATCCTGGGGGCGGTACGTAAGAACAAGGCCCGGGTGCTGGTCGGCGCCGACGCCAAGGCGCTCGACCTGTTCGTGCGGGCGACGGGTTCTGGCTACCAGCGGCTGTTCTCCGCCGCGGCGGGCCGGCTAATGCCCGACCGGCCACGCTGAACCCTGACGCCTGACCCTTTCGCCGGGCTCACCGCCCCAGCGGGTGTTCGGCCAGCCAGGCGTCGGCCACCGCCTGCGGATCGGCGCCGGCAGCCACTTTGCCACGCATGTCGGCCAGGGCGGCTGTGTCCAGGATGCCGGCGACCTCGTTGACGGCCAACAGTTGCCCGGTATTGAGCGCGTTGCGTCGATACAGCGGGACCACGTTCTCGGCCCGGATCAGTGGGCTCTTGCCGCTGTCGGCCAGAACGACCAGATCCGGCGGGATTCCCGGGTCGGCCGCGGTGGCCCAGGCCGCGGTCAGCTGTCCATCCCGCAGCGCCGCGAACATTGTTGCGGTATCGGAGAATTCACCTATGACCGACAGCCGGCACGTTCCCACGGATGCCGGGCCATCCGAGCCGGCGATCCTGCCTGCGCGCATGCCGTCGCAGTGGCGCAGCAGCAGGCTCAACTCTTCGCCGCCCCAGGCCCGGGCGGTGGCCGGCGTGACCACCAGTGCGGGTTTGTCGTCGGCCTCGGTGGCGTAGTCGCCGGCCGCAATACCTTCCGGCAGCGCCGAATTCATCGTCCGGTAGACCTGTTTGTCCGAGCGAGCCGAGGAATCCGGCTGCAGGCTGTGCAGCACGGTGCCGGTGAACGCGGGTACGACGGTGACCGCCCCGGAGTCCAGTTCGACCATCGGGTCGGGGGCGGTTTCGGTGCGGGCGCCGAAGCCGTATGACCGCAGTGCGGCGACGTAGACGGCTGCGAGGAGTTTCGATTCGGCGGTCGGGCGGGCCCCTACCGCAAAGCCGGGGCCGTGACCTGGGCCACCGTGCGCCGAGCATCCCGAGCCCACGGCCACAACCAGCGCCAGCGCCAGCAGCCCGCCGGCGGCCCTGGCGATCCACACTCCCACGCTTCGGCAGGGTCTGCTGCCAGCGCGACCGCGGATGCGACTGCGTCGGCAACGCGCCGGTCCAGCGGGCTCGGCACGATCCGGTCCGTGGCCAGGTCGTCGCTGGCCACCGAGTAGATGGCCTCGGCCGCCGCCACCATCATCTTCTCGGTGATGCGGCGCGCTCCGGCGTCGAGTGCGCCACGGAAGATTCCCGGGAATGCCAGCACGTTGTTGATCTGGTTCGGGAAGTCGCTGCGGCCGGTGGCCACGATGGCTGCGTGTTTGGCCGCCAGGCCGGGGTGGATCTCGGGGTTCGGGTTGGACAGCGCGAACACGATCCCGCCGGGTGCCATGGTGGCGATGAGCTCTTCGGGAACCACGCCGCCGGATACCCCGAGGAAGACGTCGGCACCGTCGAGGGCTTCCACCAGGCCACCGGAGTGACCGGCGGGATTGGTGCGTCGGGCCAGTTCGACCTTGACGTCGTTCATGTCGTCGCGGCCCTCGTGCACGATGCCCCGGGAGTCGAGCACGGTGATGTCGGAGACCCCCATGGCCAACAGCAGGTTCGTGCACGCCACTCCGGCCGCGCCGGCGCCGGACACCACCACCCGCACCGCGGACATGTCCCGGCCGAGCAGCTTGGTGGCACCCATCAGGGCCGCCAGCACGACGACGGCAGTGCCGTGCTGGTCATCGTGCATCACCGGGCAGTCCAGCGCCTCGATGACACGCTGCTCGATCTCGAAGCAGCGGGGCGCCGAGATGTCCTCGAGGTTGACCGCTCCGAACGTCGGGCGCAGTCGCACCAGGGTTTCGACGATCTCGTCGGGGTCTTTGGTGTCGAGCACGATGGGGATCGCATCCAGCTTGCTGAACTCCTTGAACAGCGCGCACTTGCCCTCCATCACAGGAAGCGAGGCAGTCGGCCCGATATCGCCCAATCCGAGGACGGCGCTGCCGTCGCTGACCACCGCGACCAAGCGATTCGCCCAGGTGTAGCGGGCCGCCAGGGTCCGGTCCGCGGCAATCGCGCTGCTGACCTGCGCCACTCCGGGGGTGTAGGCCAGCGACAGCGCACGTTGGGTGTTCAACGGGGTTTGCAGTGCTACCGACAGTTTGCCGCCGGCGTGAGCCTCGAAGATTTCGTCGTTTCCGACTACGACCTGCTGGCTGAGCGCGGTCGGGCTGGTCATCTCTGAATCGATTCGGGGCACCGGACCAGGGTACTGGGGAACCGAGCCGGGAATCCATTCGCCGATCCTGAGCGGAGGTTGTGCCACCCGACCTCGGCCCGGGCTAAGGCTAAGGCCCGACTCGCCAGGGAATGGTTCGCCAACCAGTGCTACATCGAATACCTACCTGAGATGGGTTAAAAATGATCCATATCACATTCATAGAACTAGTTGACGCATAGTTGTCTACGTAGAATACTTTGAGTATTGCAATTTTCGTCCACTGTGACGGCCCGATGGCTAATCCCCCGCGGCTTTGCCGCAGAATGTGCTGGAGGTTCCCCCATGTCGTATTTCGGTGTGGCGCCAGATGCGCTGGCCGCGGCCGTTTCCGATCTCGCCGTCATTGGCGATGCTATGCAGGAGGCCAACGCGGCCGCGGCCGGCGGCACCACCGGCCTGCTCGCCGCCGGCGGGGACGAAGTGTCGGCGGCGCTCGCGGCCCTCTTCGACGCCCACGGCCAGGCGTACCAGGCCCTCAGCACACAGGTGGCAGCTTTTCACACCGAATTCATGCAAAACATCTCAGCGGGGGCTAACTCCTATGCCCTGGCCGAGGCCGCTGCCGCCTCTCCGCTGCAGTCGGCGCTCGACATCATCAACCAGCCGACCGAGCTGCTGCTGGGCCGCGCGCTGATCGGCGACGGCTCCGCTGGCGCCACGCCGGGAGCTGCCGGGGAAGCCGGCGGTCTGCTGTTCGGCAACGGCGGTGCCGGCGCGGCCGGGGCAGCCGGCCAGGCCGGCGGGGCCGGAGGCAGTGCCGGGCTGATCGGTCACGGCGGGGCCGGCGGGGCCGGCGGCATCTCGTCCACCGGCGCCGGAGCGGCCGGCGGAGCGGGTGGGGCCGGCGGGTGGCTCTACGGCAATGGCGGCACCGGTGGCGGTGGCGGTGCGAGCCTCGGCGGCACCGGTATCGCCGGAATGGCAGGCGCCGGCGGCCGGGCTTGGCTGTTGGGCACCGGGGGCGCCGGCGGGGCGGGCGCGGCAGTCGGCGCAACCGGCGGAACCGGCGGAACTGGCGGAACCGGCGGCGAAGCAGGATTTTTGTGGGGATCAGGCGGTGCCGGCGGTGCGGGTGGCGCCGGCAATGCCGCCGGTGCGGGTGGCGCCGGCGGCAACGCCGGGCTGCTCTATGGCCACGGTGGCGCGGGCGGTGCCGGCGGGGCCGGTGAGACGGTCGGCGGCACCGGCGGGGCCGGCGGCAGAGCCGCATGGCTGCTGGGCGCCGGCGGCACAGGCGGCGCGGGCGGAAACGGCTACGACGCCGGCCACGGCGGTATCGGGGGCAACGGTGGCGACGGCGGCCTGCTCTACGGCGACGGCGGCATCGG
>NZ_JBKECZ010000166.1:0-23064 GCF_047975165.1 Mycobacterium sp. | reverse complement strand
GTGGTGGGCGGAGTCCTGGGCGGTGTCCTCCTTGGCCAGCGCCATCTCCTCGATCTCCAGCCGGCGCACCAGCCGCTCGACCTCGTCGATCTCCACCGGCCGGGAGTCGATCTCCATGCGCAACCGGCTCGCGGCCTCGTCGACCAGGTCGATCGCCTTGTCCGGCAGGAAGCGCGCGGTGATGTAGCGGTCCGACAGGGTGGCCGCGGCCACCAGCGCCGAGTCGGTGATGCGCACCCCGTGGTGCACCTCGTAGCGATCCTTGAGGCCGCGCAGGATGCCGACGGTGTCCTCCACCGACGGCTCGCCGACGAAGACCTGCTGGAAGCGCCGTTCCAGCGCCGCATCCTTCTCGATGTATTTGCGGTATTCGTCGAGTGTGGTGGCGCCGACCAGCCGCAGCTCACCGCGGGCCAGCATGGGCTTGATCATGTTGCCGGCATCCATCGCCGATTCACCGGTCGCACCGGCGCCGACGATGGTGTGCAGCTCGTCGATGAACGTGATGATCTGCCCGGCGGAGTCCTTGATCTCGTCGAGCACGGCCTTGAGGCGTTCCTCGAACTCGCCGCGGTATTTCGCGCCGGCGACCATGGAACCGAGGTCCAGGGAGACGACGGTCTTGTCGCGCAGGCTCTCGGGTACGTCGCCGTCGACGATGCGCTGGGCCAGGCCCTCCACGATCGCGGTCTTGCCGACGCCGGGTTCGCCGATGAGCACCGGATTGTTCTTGGTCCGGCGGGACAGCACCTGCACCACGCGGCGGATCTCGTTGTCGCGCCCGATCACCGGGTCGAGCTTTCCGTCGCGCGCGCGGGCGGTCAGGTCGGTGGAGTACTTCTCCAGCGCCTGGTAGGTGGATTCGGGATCGGCGCTGGTGACGCGGGCGCTGCCACGCACCTTGACGAACGCCTCCCGCAGGGCCTGCGGCGACGCGCCGTGACCGGTCAGCAGCTTGGCGACGTCGGAATCCCCGGTGGCCAGCCCGACCATCAGGTGTTCGGTGGAGACGAACTCGTCGTCCATCTCGGTGGCCAGCTGTTGCGCGGTGGTGATGGCCGCCACCGATTCGCGGGACAGCTGCGGCTGGGTGCTGGAGCCGCTGGTCTGGGGCAGCCGGCCGATCAGGCGCTCGGCTTCGGCGCGGATCGCGGCGGGCTCGACACCGACGGCCTCCAGCAGCGGTGCGGCGATCCCGTCGTTCTGGGTCAGCAGCGCCATCAGTAGGTGCGCCGGCCTGATCTCGGGATTGCCGGCCGCCGACGCCGCCTGCAGCGCCGACGTCAGGGCCGCCTGCGTCTTGGTCGTCGGGTTGAATGAGTCCACGCCGCCTCCGTTCGGGGTAGTCGAGTGTTCGCTCGGAAAGGTAGTGTTTAGGTCGGTAGTCCAAAAATCTCGTCGTGAAGTTCAACCACGTCAAGGTTGAGTCTATTCCGCTCAACTTATGCGGACTTCGCGACGCCCCCCAGCACGATCCGGCGGCGCTCTAGGATCGGGGCCTGTGGGCCTCGACGACCGGGATGCGCTGCGGGTATTGCGCGCCGCCTTCGCCGGGCAGGACTCCGGTGAGTCCAACGAACTCGTCCACCGTTTCTTCACCGACTGGTTCGCCCACGACAACTCCGTCCGCGACCTGTTCCCGCCGGACATGCACGGCGCGCGAAACTCCTTCGCGCACGCCATGCATTGGCTCTACGGTGAACTCGCGGCCCAGCGCGCCGACGAACCGGTCGCCTTCCTGGCCCAATTGGGCCGCGACCACCGCAAGTACGGTGTGCGACCCAGCCAGTACGACTCGTTGCGCCGCACGCTGTATTCGACGTTGCGCACCAACCTCGGCCACGCGTGGTCAGACGCCGTCGCGCGGGCCGCCGACCAGTCGCTGAACCTGTTCACCGGGGTGATGAGCGGGGCCGCGGACTCCGACGACACCCCCGCCTGGTGGGACGGCACCGTGATCGAACACATCCGGGTGTCCCGAGACCTCGCCGTCGTCCGGTTGCAGCTGGACGGCGCGCTGCCGTATCACCCCGGCCAGTACCTCAACGTCCAGATCCCGCAGTGCCCACGCCGCTGGCGCTACCTGTCCCCCGCCATCCCCGCCGACCCCGACGGCCGGATCGAATTCCACGTCCGAGTGGTGCCCGGCGGCCTGGCCAGCACCGCCATCGTCACCGAAACCCGGCCCGGCGATCGCTGGCGGCTGTCCGGCCCGCACGGCAACCTCCAGGTGGACCGCGACGGCGCAGACGTGCTGATGGTCGCCGGAAGCACCGGGCTGGCCCCACTGCGGGCACTGATCATGGACCTCACCCGGTTCGCCGACAACCCGCGCGTGCACCTCTTCTACGGTGCCCGTTACCCGTGCGAGCTCCACGACCTGCCGACCCTGTGGCAGCTCGCGGCCCACAACCCCTGGCTCTCGGTCTCACCGGTGTCGGAATACCACCGCGACCCCGCCTGGGCCGCCGGGTACCCCGACCCGACCCCGCCGCGCGGACTGCATGTGCGCCAGACCGGCCGGCTACCCGACGTCATCGCCAAGTACGGCAGTTGGGGGGACCGGCAGATCCTGATCAGCGGGGGACCCGCGATGGTGCAGGCGACCAGCGCCGCGTTGATCGCCAAAGGCGCCCCGCCGGAACGTATTCAGCACGATCCGCTCTCCCGCTGAACCGCGGGCCAGCGGCCCGGCGGGCCAGCGGGCCCGCGGGCACCGGGGCCGCTAACGACGCCCGCGCGGCTGCCAGACCACCAGCGCCGTGCTCTTGGGCACCACCGCGATCTCCCGGCGCTGGTTGGCCCGCAACGCCGCCACCTCGTCGGCCATCTCCTTCAGGCGCGACTGCAGGGCCTCGACCTGGTTGGTCAGCTCGATGATGCGTTTGATGCCCGCGAGGTTGACGCCTTCGTCCTGCGACAGGCGTTGCACCTCGCGCAGCAGGTCAACATCATGCTCGGAATAGCGCCGCCCACCACCCGCGGTGCGCTGCGGGCTCACCAGTCCGATGCGGTCGTAGGTGCGCAGCGTCTGGGCATGCATGCCGGCCAACTCGGCCGCCACCGAAATCAGAAAGGTGCGGGATTCCCCTTTTCGGTTCGGACGCATGGCCATCATCGATTGCCCGCCCATCCGGCCCTCGGGTCGAAACCGCTGGAGCGCTCGGCCGCGGCATAGGCCTCAAGCGCGTCCTGAGCTTCGCCCTCCAGATTCGGCGGCACCGCCACCTTGACCGTGACCAGCAGGTCGCCGCTGCCGCCGCCACGTTTGGGCACGCCGCGTCCGCGGACCCGCAGGATACGGCCATCAGCGGTGCCCTTCGGCACTCGGACGCCAACCTTGCCGTCCAGCGTCGGCACCGAAAGTGTTGAGCCCAACGCTAATTCGCTGAAGCTGACGGGAACGGTGACGGTGAGATCGTCGCCGTCCCGGCCGAAGACCTTGTCCGGTCGTACATGAACGGTGACGTACAGATCCCCCGAAGGTGCGCCGCGCAACCCGGCTTCACCCTGCCCGGCCAACCTGATCCGCTGCCCGTCCTGCACGCCCGGCGGAATCCGGACATTGATGGTGCGGGTGCGGGTGGCCACTCCGGTGCCTTTGCACTCCTGGCACGCGTGCTCGATGATCGAGCCGCTGCCCCGGCATTCGGTACACGGCTCGGAGAAACCGAACGCACCCTGGTTGCGGTTGACCACGCCCGCACCGTTGCAGCTCGGGCACACCTTAGGGCTGGTACCCGGCCGCGCGCCACTGCCGTGGCAATTCGTGCACGGCGCCGGGCTGGTCAGCCGCAGCGGCATCGCCACACCGTTGGCGGCCTCGACGAAATCGAGTTCGGTCTCGGTCTCCAGGTCGTTGCCGCGTCGCGGTCGGCTGGGCCGGGCGCTGCCACCGCGCCCGAACAAGCCTCCAAACAGGTCGCCGATATTGGCGCCGCCCGCCTTGCCGGCGGCATCGAACAGGTCGTTGAGGTTGAATTCGGCGCCGTCACCGCCGCCTCCGGAGAAACCGCCGAAACCACCGGTGTCGAATCGCCGGCCACCGAAGCCGCCGCCGGCGAACAGCCGCCGGGTTTCGTCGTACTCCTTGCGCTTGGTGTCGTCGGACAGGACGCTGTAGGCCTCCGAGACCGCCTTGAACCGTTCGGCGCCGGCCGGATTCTTGTCCGGATGCAGATCCGACGCCAACTTGCGGTAGGCGGTCTTGATGTCCTTGGCGCTGGCGCCGGAGGGGACGCCGAGCTCCTTGTAGAAATCCTTTTCAACCCATTCACGCTGGGTCATGTTGCGTCACCTCCGTCCACCGTTCGATTCTGCGGTCTGTCGATTCTGCGGCCTAGTCAACCGGGGATTCGCCGTCGTCTCCGGTTCCGGCCGGTTCAGAGTCGAGGATGCTCTGCAGCGGGTCGGGGGCGCCCTCGTCGCCGCGTTGTGCCGCGGGACTCTGGGCAATCGTGTCGACGACACCGACCATGGCGTGCCGCAGCACCTGCTCACCCAGTTGGTAGCCCCGGCGCATGACGGTGCCGATCACCGGCATGGAGCCCGGCCCGCCATCCCCTTCGTGCTGCACGGCCTCGTGCAGCGCCGGGTCGAAATCCTCGCCCTCGACGCCGAACGCACTCAGCCCGATCCCGGTCAGCGCCGTCGCCAGCTTGTCGGCGACCGACTTCATCGGCCCCGACTCCAGATCGCCGTGGACGCGCGCCCGGTCGAGATCGTCGAGCACACCGAGCAATTGGGTGACGACGGCGGCCTTGGCCCGGTCGGCGGCGGCCTGCTGGTCGCGCAACGCCCGCTTGCGGTAGTTGGCGAAGTCCGCCTGCACCCGTTGCAGGTCGGCCAGCAACTCCGCGGCCTTGCCCGCGCCTTCGGGTGTCTCGCCGGGTCCGGCCGGCCCGACGCCTCCCGGCGCTGGATCTGCTCCAGCGCCGGGGGCGCCGCTGCGCACTTCACCGGTCTGCGGGTCGACGCGCCGCTTGTCGGTCACCGTCACCGGTTCCCCGGGGGTGTCCTGACCACCGCCGGTCACCGGGACTCACGGTCGTCGTCGACCACCTCCGCGTCCACCACATCGTCGGCCCCACCGGCCTGGTCGAAGCCGCCGCCGGGCTGGTCGCCGCCGGCCGCGGCACCCTCGGCCTGGGCGGCCTCGTAGATCGCCTGGCCGAGTGCCTGGGACTCCTGACCCAGCTTCTCCATCGCCGACTTGATGGCGCCGATGTCGTCGCCGCCCAATGTCGCCTTGGCTTCCTTGACCGCCGCCTCCACCTTGCTCAGCGTGTCCTCGGGAACCTTGGAGCCGCCGGACTCCGAGGCTGCATCCCGCTGTTCGGCGATGAACTTCTCCGTCTGGTACACCAGCGATTCGGCCTGGTTGCGCACGTCGGCTTCCTCGCGGCGCGTGCGGTCTTCGTCCGCGTGCGCCTCGGCATCCTTGATCATCCGGTCGATCTCCTCCTTGGAGATGCCCGAACCCTCCTGGATGCGGATGGTGTTCTCCTTGCCGGTGCCCTTGTCCTTGGCCGTGACGTGCACGATCCCGTTGGCGTCGATATCGAAGGTGACCTCGATCTGCGGCACACCGCGCGGCGCCGGGGCGATACCGGTCAGCTCGAAGCTGCCGAGCAACTTGTTGTGCGAGGCGATCTCCCGCTCGCCCTGGAACACCTGGATCTGCACCGACGGCTGGTTGTCGTCGGCGGTGGTGAACGTCTCCGAGCGCTTGGTCGGGATCGTGGTATTGCGTTCGATGAGCTTGGTCATCACGCCGCCCTTGGTCTCGATACCCAGGCTCAAAGGCGTGACGTCAAGCAGCAGAACATCTTTCACCTCACCCTTGAGGACACCGGCCTGCAGCGCGGCACCCACGGCGACAACCTCGTCGGGGTTGACACCCTTGTTGGGTTCCTTGCCGCCGGTCATCTCCTTGACCAGCTCGGTGACGGCCGGCATACGGGTCGAACCGCCGACGAGCACCACGTGATCGATGTCGCCCACCGAGATGCCGGCGTCGGCGATCACCGACTGGAACGGCTTACGGGTGCGGTCCAGCAGGTCCTGGGTGATCTTCTGGAACTCCGCCCGGGTGAGCTGCTCGTCGAGGAACAACGGGTTCTTGTCGGCGTCGACGGTGATGTACGGCAGGTTGATCGAGGTGCTGCCCGAGGAGGACAACTCGATCTTGGCCTTCTCAGCGGCCTCGCGCAGCCGCTGCATCGCCATCTTGTCCTTGGTCAGGTCGATACCGCTGGTCCCCTTGAACTTGTCGACCAGCCACTGCACGACACGCTCGTCCCAGTCGTCGCCGCCGAGGTGATTGTCGCCGCTGGTGGCCCGCACCTCGACGACGCCCTCGCCGATCTCCAGCAGCGAGACGTCGAAGGTGCCGCCACCGAGGTCGAACACCAGGATGGTCTGTTCCTTCTCACCCTTGTCCAGCCCATAGGCGAGTGCGGCCGCGGTCGGTTCGTTGACGATGCGCAGCACGTTGAGGCCGGCGATCTGGCCGGCGTCCTTGGTCGCCTGACGCTGTGCGTCGTTGAAGTAGGCGGGCACGGTGATCACCGCGTCGGCGATGTCCTCACCGAGGTAGGCTTCGGCGTCGCGCTTGAGCTTCTGCAACACCCGGGCGCTGATCTCCGGAGCCGTGTACTGCTTGTCGTCGATGTCCACCGACCAATCCGTGCCCACGTGCCGCTTCACCGAACGAATGGTGCGATCGACGTTGGTCACCGCCTGGTTCTTGGCGGGCTGGCCGACCAGCACTTCGCCGTTGCGGGCGAACGCGACGACGGACGGCGTGGTACGCGCCCCTTCTGAGTTTGCGACGACGACCGGTTCGCCGCCTTCGAGAACCGCGACGACGGAGTTGGTGGTCCCGAGGTCGATTCCGACCGCACGAGCCATGGTGTTTCCTCCTGAATCTGTAGAGCTTGTCCATTTCGCTATGCTGAGTGAACTTCGCTCAAGAATGCCTCAGCCGAATCCCCGGCGTCAAATCAGACTTGAGTCTGTATCACTCAACTTATTGGCCATGTTACCGAAGCGGCCGAACTTGTCAAACCGGCTCTTCACAGTCGAGGGTGCGGTCGGGGTATGAGCCCAGGGCGTTGACTGTGACGTCAGGGCTTTCACTGTGAGCCCAGGGCGCAGAATTCGCCTCAGATCCCGCCCCGGGCTCACAGTCGACGCCAACGTTTGTGGGGGTTCGCGAGCGTAACGTGGCTGCGATTTTGGGTGCCGGATTTCGCGCTGGCGTTACGCTCGCGGGATCGGATGGTCGGGGTCGGCACAGCCGGATGCCGAACCGCAGGTGGCCCCGCAGTGGGATAGCCTGGCACGCAATCTCGCGGCGCACTGTGCAACCCGCGGCGACATGCGCAACCCGCGGCGACACGGAGCTGGATGACATCCCCTGAAAGCGCGCTCAGCCGCGAAGACGCCGGCTACCACAAGTCCCTCAACAACCGGCAGCTGCAGATGATCGCCCTCGGGGGCGCCATCGGGACCGGCCTGTTCCTCGGCGCCGGGGGGCGGCTCGCCTCGGCGGGGCCGGGGTTGTTCATCGTGTTCGCCGTCTGCGGAGGCTTCGTATTCCTCATTCTCCGGGCGCTCGGCGAACTGGTGCTGTACCGCCCGTCATCGGGATCGTTCGTGTCCTACGCCCGCGAATTCTTCGGCGAGAAAGTGGCTTTCGTCGCCGGCTGGATGTACTTCCTGAACTGGGCGATGACGGGGATCGTCGACACCACCGCGATCGCCCACTACTGCCACTACTGGCCGGCGCTGCACATCGTTCCCCAATGGTTGCTCGCGCTGATCGCGCTGCTGGTCGTGTTGTCGATGAACCTCATCTCGGTCAAGTTGTTCGGCGAGCTGGAGTTCTGGGCTGCCCTGGTCAAGGTGCTCGCGCTGGTGACATTCCTGGTCGTCGGCACGGTCTTCCTGGCCGGGCGCTTCAAGGTCGACGGCCACGACACCGGGTGGTCGATGCTGCGAAATCACGGCGGACTGTTTCCCACCGGCCTGTTGCCCCTGGTCCTGGTCGCCGCGGGGGTGGTGTTCGCCTACGCCGCCGTCGAACTGGTCGGCATCGCGGCCGGGGAAACCGCCGAACCCGAGCGCATCATGCCGCGGGCGATCAACTCGGTGGTGTTCCGGATCGCTGTCTTCTACATCGGGTCGACGGTTCTGCTGGCCCTGCTGCTGCCCTATACCGATTACCACGAACACGAGAGCCCGTTCGTGACGTTCTTCTCCAAGGTCGGATTCGCCGGCGGCGGCAGCCTGATGAACCTGGTGGTGCTCACCGCCGCGCTCTCCAGCCTGAACGCCGGCCTCTACTCCACCGGCCGGGTTCTGCGTTCGATGGCGATCAACGGCAGCGGACCCCGGTTCGCCGCACCGATGTCGAAGAACGGCGTCCCCTACGGGGGGATCCTGCTCACCGCCGGCATAGGCCTGTTCGGCATCGCACTCAACGCCATCAAACCGAGCCAGGCCTTCGAGATCGTGCTGCACATCGCGGCGACCGGAGTCATCGTGGCGTGGGCGACGATCGTCGCCTGCCAATTGCAGTTCCACCGGCTGGCCAAAGCCGGCCGGCTGCAACGCTCGGCGTTCCGGATGCCGCTGTCGCCGTACACGGGTTATCTCACCCTGGCGTTCCTGGCGGCAGTGCTGGTCCTGATGATGTTCGACGCGGACTACGGCCGCTGGCTGCAAGCCGCGATGCTGCTGGGTGTACCCGCAATGATCGGCGGATGGTTCGTGGTCCGCGACCGGGTGCGGGCAGCCGCCGCCGCCGCCGAGTCCGACGGGGATTCGCAACCCCCGCACTGACCGGGCTACCGGCTCAAAAATCGCGTCCCGGCATGAACAACGCGTGGTAACACTTTGCCGTCGGCGCCGTCCCAAAAGGGCCTCGCGGCCCTCGTCTACGGGCATCCGTGCGTAATCTGGCCTCTTGATATTTCCGATTCCAGGGGAAACGCGTGCGGTTCTTGCCCAAGACAGGGTTTAACCTGCTGGCCGCGGCTGCGCTCATTGCCGGGTGCAGCACGGTGATCGACGGCCACCCGATCGCCTCTCCCGGCGGCCACGGCCCCCCCGAACCCACATTTCCGACGCCGCGCCCCAGCGTGACAGTTCCCGCCCCCGATACCTCGACACCCGTGGCGAAGCCTCCCGACAGCACGCCCGGACCGGAGCCGAGCCAGGTCCCCGGTGCCATACCGCTGGACCCCGACGAGGACGGATACGTCTTCATCGAAACCAAATCCGGTCGGACACGCTGCCAGATCAACAAGGACAGCGTCGGCTGCGAGGCGCCGTTCACCGATTCACCGATGCAGGATGGCGAGCACACCAACGGTGTGCACATCACCGCGGGCGGCACCGTGCAGTGGGTCCTGGGCAATCTCGGGGCGATCCCGACCGTCGCCCTGGACTACATGACCTACGACGCACAGGGCTGGACGATCGTGGCCGGCCCGGACGGCACCCGGTTCAAGAACAATCGCACCGGCCACGGCATGTTCGTCAGTATCGAGAACGTCGACACGTTCTGAACCAAGTCGCCGCGGGGCCGATACGATCAGCTCTGTGCCACGCTACGACCCGCCCGGCGATTTCAACGACCAGCCTCCCCGACACGGCGGCCCACAGGGTCACCCGCAGCAGGGGCCGCCCCGGTACGGCCCGCCGCCGGGACCCCCGCCCGGCCCACCGCCCTATGGGCCACCGGGTCCGCCGGGACCTCCACCGGGGCCTCCACCGGGTCCGCCGCCCTACCCGCCGTACCCGCAGGACGACCCGTCGCTGATGTACCGGCCGACCGCGGAGATCCAGGCCGAATCGGGGTTCCCCGATGCAGGCCACCCCGGCTACCCGGTCGAACCCGGCGAACCCGACACCGACGACCCCCGCCCCTGGTACCAACGGCCCGCGATGCTCATCGGCTGGCTGCTGGCCGTGTTGATCCTGCTCGCTGTTATCGGCTACGGCGCGAAGCAACTGTTCGGCGGCGACGACGACACCGGCCCGGCCCCCACGACAACCTCGACCACTCGGGCAACGACCACCGTGACGGAGACACCAACGACGGAGACGACAACGACGCCGAGCACGGAGGCGACGACAGCCGCGCCGAGCACGGCGGCCACCGAAGCTCCGCCGGTCAACCCGCCCGGGAGCCAGCCGGCCCAGACGACCAATAAGCCTTCGCCGGGCTTCCGGCTACCCGACCTACCCGAGCTACCCCCTATACCTTCGACGATCACGATCCCGAACGGCCCGACGATCACGCTGCCGCCGAACCTGCCCTCACTGGGGCAGGCCTATCGGCAATAGGTGAGGCCGTGACCACCGGCGGTCAGACCGACCCCGGAGCCGGGCGCCCGGCCGGGACCGAGCCCCTCGGGTTGTCGATCGGGGTGGCCAACCTGGTCGCCGCCCGCCCGGGCCGCGTCCCAATCGCCCGAACCCCGGTGGTGACGCTGTTCGACGACCGGCCCTCCGAAGTCGGCCTGCCCGGGGAGAACCCGAGCCACGCCGAATCCGGTCTGGTGTTGCGGGGATTCGTCGAACTGGTCGGCGATCCGGCTCCGCTGGTGGCCGCCGACGGCACCAGGTACCTGGGCCAGGCAGTCACCATTGAGGCACTCGAGGCGATGGCACGCATCGTGGGCTACGGAACACCGACCACCATCGCGGTCCCCGCGTACTGGTCCGACGACCAGGTCGACGCCTTACGTCAGGAGCTGTTCGCGCAGCCGGACCTTGCCGCCAACGGCGGGCCGGTGGCGCTGATATCAGATGCCGCCGCCGCTCTGGCCGCACTGCAACTCCAGCCCGGCTTCCCGCGCAGCGGCGTCGTCGCCCTGTGCGACCTCGGCGCCGGCGGCACCAGCATCACCCTGGCCGAAGCGGATGCCGGCCTGCGGCAGATCGACAGCACATTCCGGCACAGCGAATTCTCCGGTGACGGCATCGACCAACTCATCCTGGATCATCTGCTGACGGCGTCCCCGGGTATCGACGGGACCGACGCGTCCGGCACCGCGACGTCGATGGGCTCGGTAACCCGGATGCTCTCGACATGCCGGTCCGCCAAGGAGCTGCTGTCCACGGCCGCGGTGACGGGCCCGATATCGGGCCTCCCGGGTGCTCCCGGCACCCCGGCCACCCCGGCCCCCCCGGCCGCCCCGGGTGCCCCGGGTGCCCCGGGTGTTGCCGACGACCGACACCTGTCACGCGCCGAGTTCGAGCAGATCCTCGCGGCGCCACTCGACCGACTGATCCTGGCCATCGGAGAAGTGCTGCGGCGCAACCACGTTCCGCGTCTTGCCGCGATCGCGACTGTCGGCGGGGGCGCCGCAATACCGCTGGTCACCGCACGGCTGAGCGAACGTTTGCAGGCGCCTGTCATCACCGCGCCGGAACCCCTGGTCAGTGCGGCCGTCGGTGCGGCTGCGCTCGGTCGGCGGCCGACTCCTCCCGACGCGGCGACCGTGGTCACCGGCGCGATCGACCCGGCCACCCAGGCAGCCACCACCGCAGCCGCCGCCCCGCCGACGAGCGCGGTGCCGACCGAGGCATTGAACCGCGGGGTCGGCCGCGCGGGTTCGGTCGATCATGCTCTGGCCTGGTCCCAGGACTCGGGAACCGGCGAGGACCCGGTCCCCTACACCGGACCGACCCACTACACCCGCCCCACCGACTACACCGGAGCCGCCGACTACGGCGATGAATCCGAAGTGCCCCCGTGGTACCAGCGGCCCGCCATCCTGTTCGGCCTGACCGGTGCTGCCGGTGCCGCATTCCTCGCCCTGGCGCTGGCGGTCACGATGGGGCACACCTCCACGACCAGGCCGACCGTCACCACGTCGCGGCCGGCCCCGGTGACCACCACCGTCATCGGGCCGGACAACCGCCCGACCGAGACCGTGATCACCCCGCCGCCGGTCACGGTCACCACCCAGACTCCGGCCACCACCCAGACTTCGGCGACCACGCAGACTCCGGGCACCACGACCACCGCCGGCCCAAGCACGTCGGCCACCCCGTCGACGACGACCCAACCGACGACGACCCAACCGACGACGACCCAACCGACGACGCGCCCCACCACCACGACAGCTCCAACCACCACGGCGCCCCCGGCCACAACATCGTCCGCACCGACGGCAGCCCCGACGACACTGACTCCCCCGGCCACGACGGTGGCGCCGCCGGCGACGATCACCCCGCAAACTTAGGTAAGCCTGTCTCGCGCAAAGATGGCCCAAGGTGTCAGTATGGGCAGATTGAGCAGGTAGCAAAGACGCGCTGGAGCACTTCGACATCGCTGCGACACGAATTGGGGTGATCGTCCGTGACCACCAATATGCTCATCAGACTCCTCGTCGGAATGGGTATGACCGCGTTCGTCGGGTTGTTCGCGGTGAAGCGAGTCTGGTGGCTGTACAAGCTGACGACCTCCGGACAGCCGGCATCCGGGCGCACCGACGATCTCGGCGCTCGTATCTGGACGCAGATCTCCGAGGTACTCGGGCAGCGGCGGCTGCTGAGGTGGTCGATTCCCGGCCTCGCCCACTTCTTCACCATGTGGGGTTTCTTCATCCTGCTCACCGTCTATATCGAGGCATACGGACTGCTGTTCCAGGAGGACTTCCACCTGCCGATCATCGGCCGCTGGGACGCACTGGGCTTCCTACAGGACTTCTTCGCCGTCGCCGTCCTGGTGGGCATCATCACGTTCGCGATCATCCGCATCAGGAAGAACCCTCGCGAAATCGGTAGAGCGTCCCGGTTCTACGGCTCGCACAACGGTGGCGCGTGGATGGTGCTGTTCATGATCTTCAACGTGATCTGGACCTACGCCCTGGTCCGCGGCTCCGCGGTGAACAACGGCACGCTGCCCTACGGCAACGGGGCGTTCCTGTCGCAGCTATTCGGCAAGATCCTGGCGCCACTGGGCCAACCGGCCAACGAGATCATCGAGACATCGGCGCTGCTGCTGCACATCGCCATCATGCTCGCCTTTCTGCTGCTCGTGCTGCACTCCAAGCACCTGCACATCTTCCTGGCACCGATCAACGTCACCTTCAAGCGGCTGCCCGACGGCCTGGGGCCGCTACTGCCGGTCGAGTCCGGCGGCGAGCCCGTCGACTTCGAGAACCCGCCGGACGACGCGGAGTTCGGCCGCGGCAAGATCGAGGACTTCACCTGGAAGGGCATGCTGGACTTCGCCACCTGCACCGAGTGCGGCCGTTGTCAGTCCCAGTGCCCGGCCTGGAACACCGGCAAGCCGCTCTCGCCCAAGCTGCTCATCATGGACCTGCGCGACCACTGGATGGCGAAAGCCCCATACATCCTGGGCGAAAAATCCGCGGACCCGGTGGAGGGCCTGGACTTCTCGACCGTCGAGCAGGACGGCCATCACGTTCCCGAATCGGGCTTCGGCCGCGTCCCCGGGCACGGACCCGAACAGCTGGCCCGCCCGCTGGTCGGAACCGCCGAGCAAGGCGGCGTCATCGACCCCGATGTGCTCTGGTCCTGCGTGACCTGCGGCGCGTGCGTCGAACAGTGCCCGGTCGACATCGAGCACATCGACCACATCGTCGATATGCGGCGCTACCAGGTGATGATGGAGTCGGAGTTTCCGTCGGAGTTGTCCGTGCTGTTCAAGAACCTGGAGAACAAGGGCAACCCGTGGGGCCAGAACGCATCCGAGCGCACCAGCTGGATCGACGAGGTCGACTTCGACGTTCCCGTCTTCGGCAAGGACGTCGAGAGCTTCGACGGCTACGAATACCTGTTCTGGGTGGGCTGCGCAGGCGCCTACGAGGACAAGGCGAAGAAGACGACCAAGGCCGTCGCGGAACTGCTGTCCATCGCCGGGGTGAAGTACCTGGTGCTCGGCGAAGGCGAGACCTGCAACGGCGACTCCGCGCGGCGCTCGGGCAATGAGTTCCTGTTCCAGCAACTGGCGCAGCAGGCGATCGAGTCGCTGGACGGGGTTTTCGAAGGCGTTCAGACCGTCGACCGCAAGGTCGTCGTCAGCTGCCCGCACTGCTTCAACACCCTGGGCAAGGAATACCGGCAGCTCGGCAGCGACTACACCGTGCTGCACCACACCCAGCTGCTCAACCGGCTGGTACGCGACAAGAAGCTGGTGCCGGTCACCTCGGTTTCCCAGGACATCACCTACCACGACCCGTGCTACCTGGGCCGGCACAACAAGGTCTACGAGGCCCCGCGCGAGCTGATCAGTGCCGCGGGCGCCACCCTCACCGAAATGCCCCGGCACGCCGAGCGCAGCTTCTGCTGCGGCGCCGGCGGCGCCCGCATGTGGATGGAAGAGCACATCGGCAAGCGCATCAACCACGACCGCGTGGACGAGGCGCTGGCCACCAACGCCGCCGCGGTCGCCGTGGCGTGCCCGTTCTGCCGGGTGATGGTCACCGACGGCGTCAACGACCGCCAGGAAGAAGCCGGCCGCAGCGGCGTCGAAGTGCTGGATGTGGCCCAGGTCCTGCTCGGATCTCTCGACCGCGACAACGCGAAGCTGCCTGCCAAGGGGACGGCGGCCAAGGAGGCCGAGGAGCGGGCGGCCAAGGCCGACAAGGCCGCGCCCAAGGCTGCCGCGGCTGGGGCGGTCGCAGCGCCTGCCGAGGCCCCGCAAGCCGCCGCCGTCACGGTGGCGCCGGCCGAACCCGCGGACAAGCCGGCCGCGGCGGTGCCGGTCAAGGGCCTGGGCATGGCCGGCGGCGCCAGGAGGCCGGGGGCCAAGAAGGCCGCGGCCCCGACGGCGGCGGCCGCGCCCGCGGCCGAGGCTGCGGCGCCTGCGACGGCAGAGGCTGAGGCGCCGGCAGAGCCCGCCAAGCCCGCCGCACCCCCGGCCAAGGGGCTGGGGATGGCCGCGGGCGCTCGACGTCCCGGGGCCAAGAAGGCCGCGGCCCCTACGGCGGCAGCTACGCCCGCGGCCGAGGTCCCTGCCGCACCCGCCGCGGCTCCGGCGCCCGCTGCACCCTCAGCACCCGCAGAGCCGGCAAAGCCCGCCGCGCCCGTCAAGGGGCTCGGCATGGCCGCAGGCGCTCGGCGCCCGGGGGCCAAGAAGAGCCCCGCTGCCGCACCTGCCGCGCCTGCCGGGCCCACCGGGCCTGCCGCACCCACCGGGCCCGAGGCCGAGGCCGCACCCGAGGCCAAACCGGAGGCAAAGTCCGAACCCGCCGCGGCACCACCGTCGGCACCCGTCAAGGGCCTGGGAATGGCGCCGGGCGCACGTCCGCCGGGCAAGCGCTGATCACGGTTTGACACCGATCAGCAAATTCGGTTGGACAACGGTGAGAGCATAGGTGGTGTGACCACCCACCATCTGCCCGTACACGCCGCCGGTCATCACCGGCAGCGCATGTTCGCGCAGTCGTCGAAGCTTCAGGACGTCCTCTACGAGATCCGCGGCCCGGTACACCAGCACGCCACCCGGCTGGAAGCCGAAGGCCACCGGATCCTGAAGCTCAATATCGGCAACCCCGCCCCGTTCGGCTTCGAAGCGCCGGACGTGATCATGCGCGACATGATCCAGGCGCTGCCCTACGCCCAGGGATACTCCGACTCGCAGGGCATCCTGCCGGCCCGTCGTGCGGTGGTCACCCGCTACGAACTGGTGCCCGACTTTCCCCGGTTCGACGTCGACGACGTCTACCTGGGCAACGGGGTCTCAGAGCTGATCACCATGACCCTGCAGGCCCTGTTGGACAACGGGGACCAGGTATTGATCCCGGCACCGGACTATCCGTTGTGGACGGCGTCGACCTCCCTGGCCGGCGGCACCCCCGTGCACTACCTGTGCGACGAAACCCAAGGCTGGCAACCCGGTATCGCCGACATCGAGTCCAAGATCACCGAACGCACCAAGGCGCTGGTGGTGATCAACCCGAACAACCCGACGGGTGCGGTGTACAGTCGCGAAATCCTCACTCAGATAGTTGAATTGGCACGCAAGCATCAACTGCTGCTGCTCGCCGACGAAATCTACGACAAGATCCTCTACGACGACGCCGAGCACGTCAACCTGGCCTCGCTGGCACCGGACATGTTGTGCCTGACCTTCAACGGCCTGTCGAAGGCCTACCGTGTCGCCGGCTACCGGGCCGGCTGGCTGACCATCACCGGACCCCAGGATCACGCCCGCAGCTTCATCGAGGGCATCAACCTGCTGGCCAATATGCGGCTGTGCCCGAATGTCCCGGCTCAGCACGCAATTCAGGTGGCACTCGGCGGCCACCAGAGCATCGACGACCTGGTGCTACCCGGCGGGCGGCTGCTCGAACAGCGCGATGTCGCGTGGCGCAAGCTCAACGAGATTCCCGGGGTGTCCTGCGTCAAACCGATGGGCGCACTGTATGCGTTCCCGCGCCTGGACCCCGAGGTTTACGACATCGACGACGACGAACAGCTCGTCCTCGACCTGCTGCTGCAGGAGAAGATCCTGGTCACCCAGGGCACCGGATTCAATTGGCCGGCACCGGATCATCTGCGCCTGGTGACACTGCCATGGTCGCGCGATCTGACCTCGGCAATCGAGCGACTCGGCAATTTCCTGGCCGGCTACCGGCAGTAGTTGCCGCCCGCTGCCCGCCGGGTGCAGCGACGGTCTGATCCCGCGAGCGTAACGCCAGCGCGCAATCCGGCGCCCAAAAACGCAACCACGTTACGCTCGCGAACGAGTCACCGCCGCCCCCGCACCCACCCCGCACCCACCCCGCACCCACCCCGCACCCACCCGATCCCGCGAGCGTAACGCCAGCGCGAAAACCAGCGCCCAAAAACGCAACCACGTTACGCTCGCGAACGACTCCTTTACGCGAACGGGTTGAGCACCGGCGGGATGATCGCGTTGCCGGTCACCCCGGTGAGCCGGACCCAGACCTGCGCGGGCATGTTCAGTAATTGGTAGACCCCGGCACCCAACCACGAAGCCGGTAGCCGCAGGAAATCTGGCACCGCGTCGACGATGCCCTGTATCGGGTCGTAGACCAAGTAGGGAATCGTGGCCGCGATCGTGCGCGAGTCCAGCGCCGCCGTGGTCGCAATATCGGGATAGCCCTGGGCGGCAAAGTCGGCGCTGAGCGCACTGAACAGGTTCGCGCCCGGATCGACATAGGTGCCGTCGAACACCGAGGACGTCAGCGGAGCACCCTGCATATACGGCAGCGTCGGAATGCCGAACTGGTCCATGATCGTCGGGGTCGCGCTGACGATCTGCCACGCATTGTTGATCCAGCCGTCCCGGGCATCGTTGCCGGCCTGGTCGAAAATGAGGAAGGTCGCGGTCTCCCGCGGCGTTTGGAAGCCGTGGGAGATGCCGCCGATCTGGGCGGGTCCGAGTTCGCCGTGGTCGGTGACCACCAGCGTGGAGAACTGCTCCCCATTTGCGGCCTCCCACGCGGCCACCGCACCCAGCAGGCCACCGCCGCCGGGGGAGCCGAGGTTGGCGTCCAGGTTCTGGATGGCCGCGGTGTACTGCGGCGAATCCCCGCCGAACGCATGCGCGACGTTGTCGGTACCGGCAAAGGCGGCGAAGATGAAGTTGCCCTTGGCCGGGTCAGCGGCCAGGATCGCCGCCTGCGTTTTTTGGCCGACAAGATCCTGTGTGGCAAGCCAATTGGTGTCGCCGGCGACCTGCGGGACGAACTCGATGTTGTCCGCGGGGTAGGCACCGGCCCCGGCGATCCGGGTGTTGATGCCGCTGACAGTGCCCTCGCCGTTGGCGACGACGGTGGTGTTGACCCGGTCGCCGTAGGCCGCCTCCAGCTGGTTGTACACCGTGGGCCAATCGTCATAGGTCCACGGCGTGAACACATTGTTCGACACCCCGGCCGTCTCACCCCACACCCCGGTCTGAATCGTCGTCCACGACGGATTCGAAATCGAGGTGTGCCCGACAATCGTCGACGCCGAGGTCACACTGCGGTTCATCAACGCATGGAAATTCGGGGTCCCCGCCGGATCGGCCAGAATGCTCGCCAGATTCGTCCCATCCACACCGATCAACAGGAAATTCGCATCCGGGGTGTCCAAATTCAGCAGGGCCGCCTCCTGCGCAGACAACACGTTCAGATTCGGGTAATAGGCCCCGGCACTCCCAGTCGCACCCGGGACACCGAAGAACGACCACGCCCGGCCACCGGCCCCGCCGATGCCCGCCGGGCTCGGCCCACCACCGATACCCCCGACACCCCCGGCCCCGCCGTTACCCCACAACAACCCACCCGTACCACCGGCACCCCCGGCCCCACTCCGAAGAGCACCCGTGCCCCCGACACCACCATCGCCGATCAACCCCGCGTCACCCCCGCGCCCACCGGTCTGCCCCAGCAACCCACCCGAACCACCGGAACCACCATTGCCCCACAAAATCCCGCCATCTCCACCGGCCTGCCCGGTCCCCGGCGCACCGTTGGCACCGTCACCGATCAACGGCCGCTCCAAAAACAGATTCGTCGGGGTATTGATCACCTCCAGCACGCCATCGGCGACCACCTGCAACGGCCCGGCATTGACCGTCTCCGCCGCCGCATACCCCGCACCCGCAGCCTGAAGCGCCTGCACAAAGCGGCCATGAAACGCCGACACCTGCGCGCCAATCGCCTGATACTCCCGGGCATAGGAGGAAAACAGCGCCGCCACCGCCTCCGACACCTCATCGCCGGCAGCCGCCGCCACCGCACCCGTCGGCACCGACGCCGCCATATTCGCCGCACCGACCGACGACCCGACATCGGCCACACCCGCCGCCGCCGAGGACAACAACTCCGGTACGGCAACCAGGTGCGACACCGCGGACTCCCCTGTCTTCTTTCAGTGCTCCCAGACCAGCCGGAATCTTCTAGCCGACTGGCATCAGTCGCGCTTCAACAACTCCAGAAGATAGCCGCCGTACCCGGACTTGAGCAGCGCCGAACCGCGCTCTTCCAATTGTGCGTCGTCGATCCAGCCCATCCGCCAGGAAACTTCCTCGGGAATGCTGACCTTCAGGCCTTGCCGGAGTTCCAGCGTCCGGACGAAATCGGCTGCGTCTAATAGCGAATCGAAGGTTCCGGTGTCCAGCCACGCCGTCCCGCGCGCCAGCACCTCGACCGCAAGCCGACCCTGGTCAAGGTAGATCCGGTTAACCTCGGTGATCTCGTATTCGCCGCGCGCAGACTTCTTCAATCCCTTGGCGATCTCGACCACGTCGTTGTCGTAGAAGTACAGGCCGGGCACCGCATAGTGGGACTTCGGCGTCGCCGGCTTCTCTTCCAGTGAGACCGCCATCCCGGCGGCATCGAACTCCACCACACCGTAGGCCGCCGGATTAGCCACCCAGTAGGCGAAAACCGCTCCACCACTGATGGTCTGGAAACGCTTCAGGCTGGTTCCCAAACCGGGGCCGTAGAAGATGTTGTCGCCCAACACCAGTGCCACCGGGTCGTTGCCGATGTGATCGGCACCCAGCACGAAGGCCTGGGCCAGACCGTCAGGATTTTCCTGGGTCGCGTAGGTGATGTTGATCCCCAACTGTGCTCCATCGCCGAGCAGCCGGTGAAATCCCGGTGCGTCGTGGGGCGTGGTGATCATCAGGATGTCGCGGATGCCCGCCATCATCAACGTGGTCAACGGGTAGTAGATCATCGGCTTGTCGTACACCGGCAGCAATTGCTTGCTGATCCCCATGGTGATCGGATACAGCCGGGTTCCCGAACCCCCGGCCAGGATGATCCCGCGCATAGCTGGCTCCTTCGGAGTAGGCCTTGGGCGACGTAGGCCCTAGTCGGTGTGGGCGTCAGTCGACCCGGTCGCCTTCGGTGAGTTCGGTCGCGGCCAACGCCGAGGCCAGGTCTTCGTGGCGAAATATCGAGGTGACGTGATCGCGGACGACGCGGAACGCCGAGGCGCCGGTGGTCACCGTTTGCGGGTCGGTGCCGCTGATCGTCTGCTCGACCACCACAATCCCCTTGTGCACATACATCCGGCCCAGCTGCGCGGAGGCGGTCAGCGAACGGGCCCAGCTGCGCAGCGCCTGGTGGCCCTGTGCGGCTCCATGGGCATCCCCGAATTCGATGTCGTCACTGGACAAGCCGACCAGCGTCTCGATGTCGGAGGAGTTGAGGGCGTCGTGCCACGCCAGCACGGTGGCGATCTCCGAAGTCGTCATGACCGGTAAGTCTAGAAGGGCGTCCTGTCCAGCCATCTGCGCCATACGGCTTCGCTGCCGAACATCGCGATCCCGGTATCGGCGACAGCTATCCGGCGCGTCATCGCCAGCAGCAATTCGCCGGCACCGCCGCGCAGCGCGGTCGTGCCCTTACCGTGCCGGTGGGACCACTGCAGGACACCATCGTCGAGCTCGATCGTCCATTCCCCGGCATCCCCCAACCCCGGATCGGTGGCATGCAGGTGAATGATGTCGGCGTCCTCAAGCGGCCATGCGGCACCGTCTTGCGCGGCCTTGATCACGATGCGTTCCAGGAATTCGGTGATCGCGTCGGCAGCGATGGCCGCGTCGACGTCGAATTCGGCTCCGACGGCCAACGCGGCATCGGCCCGGTGCACCACGTTCTCGTGCAGCCGACGCCGAGGCCACCACCTCGCGGGACGCGGGCCGAGGAACGTCCACACCGGCGTCTCCGCGCCGGTCAGTTCAACGGCGTCGACCAGGAGCCGGGCGCCGTCGTTGAGCCACGCAACGGCATCATCGATGTCCGGTGGCGGTTTGCCGCCTTCGACGCTGCGGAATTCCAGAAAGGTGTCCATCCGGTCGCGCACGATCTGCGCGGCCCAGCGGTCACCGCGCCCGACATGGCGGAACAGCTGCCCGATGTTCCATTCCGGGCAGGTTGGCACCGGGCCGGACAGGTCGGCGCTTCGAACCAGTTCCCCGAACGCGCGGGTTTGCTCCAGGTATGCCGACGCGTAGTCCACCCGGGTGACGTTACTCGCCGCGGGATGCGCCCAGGCTACGGCGAACCGGCGAAGTTCTCGTAGGACCGGGACGGGGTGGGGCCGCGTTGGCCCTGGTACTTCGAGCCGACCCCGGCACTTCCGTAGGGGTGCTCGGACGGACTGGTCAGCCGGAGAATGCAGAGCTGGCCGATTTTCATCCCAGGCCACAGGGTGATCGGCAGGTTGGCGACGTTGGAGAGTTCCAGGGTGATGTGGCCGGTGAAGCCGGGGTCGATGAAGCCCGCGGTGGAGTGCGTCAGCAACCCCAACCTGCCCAGCGACGATTTTCCCTCCAGCCGGCCGGCCAGGTCGTCGGCCAGGCCGACGGTCTCCAGCGTCGAACCCAACACGAACTCCCCCGGATGCAGTACGAACGGCTCACCTTGCTCGGGTTGCACCAAACTGGTCAGTTCGTCCTGCCGCTTGGCCGGATCGATATGGGTGTAGCGGGTGTTGTTGAAGACCCGGAACAGGCAATCGAGCCGGACGTCGATGCTGGACGGCTGGACCAGGGTGTCGTCGAACGGGTCGATCTGTAACCGCCCGGCGGATATTTCGGCCCTGAGGTCACGATCGGAGAGCAGCACCCGACGAGCCTAGCTGCTGGCGGACCCGATCAGCGGATGTAGATCTCGTCCCCGTGGGGGTAACCGCCGCCGGTGGTGGTGACGTGGACGTGGTCGAAATGCCCGTTACCACCCGTACGGCCACCGCCCGGCGTGTAGTAACCGCCGCGCCAGATGGCGTCCTGAATGCCGAACCGGTCGGCGTTCTCCATGACGAACGCGACGATCGCGTTGCCCAGTTCGATCCCGGCGGCCGAACCCGGGTCGGGGATCATCACGTCGAGTGCCAGACCGTTGGGGTGCCACCGCAGGGCGTCCGGACGGACCCCGCCGATCCGCTGGATTTCGGGGAACAGGGAGCTGATGCTGCGGGCAACAAGAATTGTCCTGATCTGCAGGCCCCGCTCCGGAGCGACACCGGCGGCAAGGACCCGGCTACCGAGGTCGGCCCGGGACCTGTCGGCCCGCATTCGCTGAATCGGCGCCATCTCCTCAAAGCTGTAGCGCAGGCGAGACGCGTCGAACTGCGGGGCCGTCTGCACCAGCGCGATTTCGGCACAGCAGGGTGCAGAAGCCGCGGTGGCGACTACCTCGTTGTCGGTTCCGACGGCGACGGGATTGAGGTCTGCTCCGACCATTCCCCCTACGGCGAAGAGCGCGGCAGCCGGCCCAATGGCCGCAGCCAGCACCACTGATGCATGCCGCCGCTTCCTGGCTAACTTGTGCCTGCCCACGGAGGGTCACAATACGAGGTCACAAATGATAACGAAAGGGTAAACGGCGTTTTCTTATATTTACCTTTAGAATTTCTTTATAATTCGAACTTTTAATTACATTGATGTAATTTGAGTCGTCGGGCTGCCGAGTGGGCCGAGTCGACGCCGATTTCCCCGCCCATCGCCGGCCGCTGGCCGCTGATCGCCGGCCGATGCTAGCCTTTCGGGGCAACTGCGCCGATGTAGTTCAATGGCAGAACATCAGCTTCCCAAGATGCCTGATCACGTCCGGCGACGTACCCCTAGGTGCATTCAAAGTCGGTGTCTACCTGCGTATTTCACCTGTTTAGCGTTCGGTGTCGTTTGGTGTCGCCTGGGCACGTCTGGTGACGTCGGTTGCAACATCGACGCAACAACCTCGCACGTCACAGGTACTATTTTGGACTCCCCTCCGAAGTCTTATATCGTCAGTTAGTAAGGTCATCTAATTACCTGATGAGGAGACTCCCATGACCACACCGAACACCTGCGAGGCCTGCGGCACCAACGCCGACGAGCTGTTCCACAACGACGCCCTTGGGATGGCTGTATGCGCCGAATGCGACGCCGCCCCCATCGAGGGCGCTGCATCACGTGCGATCGGTCGCAAGCCGAAGCCCACCGCCATCGAGCTGACCACCCGCGAGGTCGCCGACAAGATTGGGACCGATCCCAAGACCCTGCGCGTGTTCCTACGCGCCGCGTCGCAAGGCGTTGGGTCCGGCTCGCGCTACTCGTTCACGTCG
>NZ_JBKECZ010000009.1:0-28979 GCF_047975165.1 Mycobacterium sp. | reverse complement strand
GGTCACGCAGACTTCGCCGATGGTTATCACGTCGCTGACCTGACACACGCGAAGACGATCGATGAGTTGCGGACGACGCTGGGCCTGTAAGCGCCGCTGCCGCAGCATCTCCCCTACCCCTCGACCGCCTCCTCCTCCCAGTAGGGCGCCCCCATCGAGCGCACCGGCCGGTACCCGCGCTTACGGGCCGTGGCCACGGCCCGCCGGGTCAGGGCATACAGCCCGACGAAGGCGGCGTGGTCGGTCACCACCAGGGGCGTCAGCAACCGGTTGTGCACGAAGCCGATCGCCAACCCCGAATCGGGATCGCTCCACCCGATCGAGCCGCCCAGGCCCGCATGCCCGAACCCGGGCATCGCGTTCGCGATGGGCAGTACGTGGTAGCCGAGATGGAAGGCGATCGGAACAATGAGATTCCGGTCGGGCCGGATCGATCGCCGACGGGTCAACCCCGCGATCAGGCGCCGCGATAGGAACTGAGTGCCGTCCACCTCGCCGCCGTTGGCGATGGCGCCGTACATGCGCGCGAGCGCACGTGCGGTCACGATCCCGTTCGCCGCGGGAATCTCCGCGTCGAGCATCGCGTTGTCGCCCCGCACAGTGGCCATCGCTCCCGGGAAATACATGGACCGAAAGCCGCCGGAGAGCTGCCCGGCCGCCTTCTGCGCGACAGCGCTGACCACCCGATTGCCGACGATGTGCCGCGGCATGATGAGCTCCGCGGCCCTGGTAGGCGAGCCGGCGGGTGGCCGGCCCAGATGGAAGCCGTCGCAATCCAGGGGTTCGGCAATTTCCTCGCGGAACAGCACACGCATGTCCTTGCCGGTGACCGCACGGGCCAGCCCGGACATCAGCCATCCGAACGTCAGCGCGTGGTAGGCGGGTTTGCCCAGCATGCGCCCGGGTGAAGCCGCCGCCAGCCGGTCCTCCATCTCGATGTGATCGAATACGTCGGCCCGGCTGGCCCCGCGCAGACCCGACAGGCCCGCGGTGTGCTTCATCACCTGCCGAACCGTCATGTTCGCCTTGCCGTTGGCCCCGAACTCGGGCCAGTAGCGCGCAACCGGGGCGTCGTAGTCGATCAACCCCCGGTCGGCCAGCCGGTGGATCACCGTGGCCGCGACGCCCTTGGTCGTCGAAAACACCATGGGAGCGGTGTCGGCTGTCCACTGTACCCGGCCCGCACGGTCCGCCCAGCCCTTCCAGACGTCGACGACGGGCTGGCCGTCGAGATAGACCGCCAGCGCGCCACCGCCGAAGCGGCGGGCGGGGAACATGGTGGAAAACGCGCGAACAACGCACTCGAATTGGGGGTCCGCGGCACCGAACACACCGTGCCCCGCAGCTGGGGCGCCGTGAGTGGGAACAACGCGGCGATTGACTCCGATGTCTACCGTCACACCATCGAAAATACGTGACCCGGGTAACGGGCACGGACGAACCCGGACAAATTTACCGATCCGTTAGAGCGACGCGATCGAAAGTATCTGCTGGGCGGCCAGCGCCGGGGTCAGCGCTCCCTGGCGGACCTGACGTTCGATATCGCGGCGTGCCTCGCGCACTCCCGGATCGGACAGCACCCGATCGAGCACCGTGTCGCGCACCAGCTGCCAGGTCCAGTCGACCTGCTGGTCCCGGCGACGCGCGTCGAATTGCCCGGCCTCGGTGAGCGCCTCGCGGTGCTTTTCGACGGTGTCCCACAGCTCGCAGACCCCCGCCGCCCCCGATCCGCCGGCCTCGCCGGCTCCTTCGATCGCACTCATGGTGAGTACCGGTGGCCGCCACAGGGTTTCGCGCGGATAGATCAGCCTGATCGCCGAGGTAAGCTCGCGGGCGGCCATCCGGGCATCCTTGAGGTGCGCGCCGTCGGCCTTGTTGACCACCACGATGTCGGCCAGTTCCAGCACGCCTTTCTTGATGCCCTGCAACTGATCCCCGGTGCGCGCCAGCGTCAGCAACACGAAGGTGTCCACCATGTTGGCCACCGCCACCTCGGACTGACCGACACCCACCGTCTCGATCAGGATCACGTCAAAACCGGCGGCTTCCAGCAGCACAACGGTCTCGCGGGTGGCCTTTGCCACCCCACCCAACGTTCCCGACGTCGGGGACGGGCGGATGTAGGCGTCCGGGTGCGCGGCCAGGCGAGCCATCCGGGTCTTGTCGCCCAGAATCGAACCGCCGGTACGCGTCGACGACGGGTCCACCGCCAGCACCGCCACCTTGTGTCCCCGGCCGATCAGCTGCATCCCCAGGGCCTCGATGCTGGTGGATTTGCCCACCCCGGGCACCCCGGTGATACCCACCCTGTGCGCGCTACCGGAGTCGGGCAGCAACTCCAGCAGCAGCCGCTGCGCCATTTCCCGATGGTCGGCCCGAGTGGATTCCAGCACCGTGATGGCCCGCGCCAGCGCGGCGCGGTCCCCGCCGCGGATCCCGGCCGCCAAATCCTGCACAGCCATCACCCCAGCTCGTACCCCAGCCGCTCGGCCAACTTGCGCAGCAGGCCGACTGCGGAGTCGGCGATCACCGTCCCCGGCGGATAGATGGCGGCCGCACCCGCGGCATAGAGCTCGTCGAAGTCTCCGGGCGGGATGACCCCGCCGACGACGATCATGATGTCCGGGCGACCGACCTGCGCGAGCGCCTCGCGCAACGCGGGCACCAGCGTCAGATGTCCCGCGGCCAGGGACGACACCCCGACGACATGCACATCGTTGTCGGCGGCCTGGCGGGCGACTTCCTCCGGAGTGGAGAACAGCGACCCGACGTCGACGTCGAAACCGATGTCGGCGAACGCCGTCGCGATCACCTTCTGGCCGCGGTCGTGGCCGTCCTGGCCCATTTTGGCGATCAGAATCCTCGGCCGGCGACCGTCGGCGTCGGCGAACTTCTCCACTAGCTCGGTCGCTTTCGACAGCCCGGCGATGTTGCCGCCTCCTCGAATCTCGTCCCGGTAGACCCCGGCAATCGTGCGAATCTCGGCCTGGTGGCGTCCGTAGACCTTCTCCAGTGCATCGGAGATTTCCCCGACGGTGGCCTTGGCACGGGCCGCATCGATGGCCAGGGCCATCAGGTTGTTTCCCAGCCCGTCCTCACCGGCGCGGCCGCTCTCCCCTGCCGCGCGGGTGAGTTCGGCCAGCGCCGCCCGTACAGCCGCGGTGTCCCTGCCGGCCCGCAACTGTTCGAGTTTGGCGAGTTGTTCGGCGCGCACCCGGCTGTTCTCGACCTTGAGGACCTCGATCTGCTGGTCTTCGTCGACCTGGTACTTGTTCACCCCGATCACCGGCTGCTGGCCGGAATCGATGCGGGCCTGGGTGCGGGCGGCGGCCTCCTCGATGCGCAACTTCGGGATACCGTCGCCGATCGCCTGGGCCATGCCGCCGTGTTCGGCGATCTCGGCGATGTGGGCGCGGGCCCGCTGGGCGAGCTGGTGAGTCAGCCACTCCACGTAATACGAACCCCCCCAGGGGTCGATCGGGCGGGTGGTGCCGGACTCCTGCTGCAACACCAGCTGGGTGTTGCGGGCGATGCGGGCCGAGAAGTCGGTGGGCAGCGCCAACGCCTCGTCCAGGGCGTTGGTGTGCAGCGATTGGGTGTGCCCCTGGGTGGCGGCCATCGCCTCGATGCAGGTGCGTGCGACGTTGTTGTAGACGTCCTGGGCGGTCAACGACCACCCCGAGGTTTGCGAGTGGGTGCGCAGCGACCTGGATTTCGGGTTTCGGCTGCCGAATTCGGCCACCAGCTCGCTCCACAGCAGCCGGCCGGCCCGCAATTTCGCGACCTCCATGAAGAAGTTCATCCCGATGCCCCAGAAGAACGACAGCCGCGGGGCGAACGTGTCGACGTCCAACCCGGCGTCCAGGCCCGCCCTGATGTATTCCACACCGTCGGCAAGGGTGTAGGCCAGCTCCAAATCCGCTGTGGCACCGGCTTCTTGGATATGGTAGCCGGAAATCGAGATGGAGTTGAACTTGGGCATCTTCGCACTGGTGTAGGCGAAGATGTCGGAGATGATCCGCATCGACGGCGCGGGCGGATAGATGTAGGTGTTGCGCACCATGAACTCTTTGAGGATGTCGTTCTGGATGGTGCCGGCCAGCTTCTCCGGCGGCACCCCCTGCTCCTCGGCGGCCACCACATACAGCGCCAGGATCGGCAGCACCGCACCGTTCATCGTCATCGACACCGACACCGTCGACAAGTCGATTCCATCGAACAGCTGGCGCATGTCGAGAATGGAATCGATCGCCACACCGGCCATTCCGACGTCCCCCTGCACCCGGGGGTGATCGGAGTCGTATCCGCGGTGGGTGGCCAGATCGAAGGCAACCGACTGGCCTTTTTGTCCGGCGGCCAGGTTGCGCCGATAGAACGCGTTGGACTCCGCCGCGGTGGAGAAACCGGCGTACTGCCGGATCGTCCACGGCTGGTTGACGTACATCGTCGGGTACGGGCCGCGCACAAACGGCGGCTCGCCCGGGAAGGTGTTGAGCGGATAGCCCTCGGTCTCCGCGTCGCGCCGGTCTTCGCCGATGTAGACCGGCTTGACGGCAATACCTTCCGGGGTGTCCCACACCAGCTGTTCGGGGGTGTACCAGTGGGCTTTGGCCGCGGCTTGTACGTGCTCGTCGACCGCTTGCGCGGTCGGCGCCTCGCCGGTACGGCCGCCGGCCAGCGGGACGTCGGCGAAACTGGGGACAACGCGCGCACCGGTCGTCATCTAGGCCCCCAGCCGATTCAGCAGATCCGAAAGCACTTCGACCGCATTGATTGCGGCGGTGAGAAAGTCGTCGGGACGATCCTCGGACTCCCCCACGGCTTTTTCCGGGCCGGCGAGGTACACCCGTTCGATACCGGCGCCGCGTGCGGCCTTCACCATGGCGGATGCCTCGCCGGCATAGCGCTTGTCGGCGCCGCAGATCACCGCGACCGCCGGGGAGCCGGCCTCCGAGACGGCCCGGCCGACTTCTGCGGCATCCACCGAACCCGGATTGATCGCCTCGATGCCGCCGGAGGCCAGCAGATTGGTCGCGAACGTGGCCCGGATGTTGTGTTCGGCCAGCGGGCCCAGGGGCAGCAGCAACACCTGCGGCCGGCTGCCGTTCTTGGCGAAGTAGGCGTCCGAGCGGTCCCGCAGCGCCTCGAATCCGGCCGCGTAGCGCACCACGTTCGCCACTGCTCCGAGCGAGTCGGCTTGCGGCAGCGGAGCTAAGTCGAGGTTGGGGAATTCGTTGACCCCGGTGATTGCCTTGCGCCGGTGCGCGACGTCGTCGGCGCGGCTGGCCGCGGTCTCGGCGATCCGGGCGGTCAGGTAGTCCCGAGCATCGGTGAATCCGCCGTGGGATTCTATGGATTGGAAGTGGTGCCAGGCCTGTTCGGCCAGTCGCTCGGTGAGGTCCTCGACGAACCACGACCCGCCAGCGGGGTCGAGCACCCGACCCACGTGCGACTCCTCCAGTAGCAGCAACTGGGTGTTTCGTGCGATGCGGCGCGCGAAATTGGTTGTCGTCCCGGGCCATCCGCCCGGGATGGCTACATCGAAGGCGTGCACCAGGACGGTGTCGGCGCCACCCGCGCCCGCGCCGAACGCCGCCAGCGTGCAGCGCAGCATGTTCACCCAGGGGTCGCGCTGAGTCATCATCGGCAACGAGGTCTCCGCGTGTACGACCGTCGCCCCGGCGTCGGGATCCCCGGTGTCCCCGGTATCCCCTGCGCCCCCAGCGACTTCGGCGACCCGCGCCCACAGTCGACGCGCCGCCCGCATCTTGGCCAGGGTGCTGAACTGGTCGTCGTCGGCGGCGAGCCGGAAACTGATCTGCCCCAGGGCGTCGGTCACCGGCAGGCCGGCTTCGGTGAGCAGCCGAAGGTAGGCGACCCCGGCGGCGATCGCCGCCGCCAGCTCCCAGGCCGCGGTAGCTCCGATGTTGTGGAAGGTGGGTCCGTCGACCGTTATCGTGCGCACCCCGGGTGTGCCCGCGGCCCGCTCGGCAACCGCGACTACGTCGGACACCGCCGGGGTGCTGCGGCCACTGACCACCGCGGACAGCGGGTCAGCGCCCAGATCCACCGATACGGTGGCGCGCTGCTCTGCGTCCAGCGCGTCGACCATCCCGAGCAGCACGCCGGCGGCTGTTTCGAAGTCCGCTCCGGCGTCCAGGATCACCGGCGCCATGCTCAGGTGCACCCCGTCGAGCAGCGCGGCGAGCCGATTCGGGGTCACCCCGGACTCCCCCACCCGGAGCAGCGGTGCGCTGACCCCGTCACCCAGCGCGGCAAGCAGTGCGGCGTTGGCATCGCCGGGCTCGATGCCGGGCGCCGGAAAAGCTTCGGCCACCTTCCAGCCGGACTTGACGTCGCGCAACGCGTCCCCGCCGCGCACAAACGGCCACTGTCCGGGCAGCGGCGGCTCGGGCCGTTCGTCGAATGCGGTGTAGAGCGGCCCGATGCCGAACCCGTCATAGGTCGGGGTGTCCAGCCGGTGTTCGGGTTCGGTGCCCAGCTCGCCGGGGTCGCATCGGGCGCTCTTGGACAGCACACCGGCGACAGCACTGCGCCAGCGCCGGCGAACCTGTTCCAGGCCGGCGAGCTCGGGTACGTCAATGGACACCGACTGCTCCTATTTCCGCAGCATCTGACGATGACGCTTCGGGTTCTCTTGCGGATGCAACTGGGAAATCAGGCTAGTTGATCAGCGCCGCGAAATAGGAATCGAGGTGCGGCGATGGGGTGGGAGGTGTGACGAGAAACGCCAGTCCAGACGAGTCCGACACCCGCCCACGCCACGTACGCTGGGATACCGTGACGGCCCCCGCCATCAGCAGGATCTCCGACAAAGCGCGCACCTCGTCGATCGCGGTGCGCACGGCGCTGCGCGACGTATCGCGAGCGCGGCTGGCGAGCGCCGTGGTGGGGATCACAGCGCTGGTGGCGGTCGCGCTGCTGGTTCCGCTGCCGACGGCGGTCCAGATCCGGGACTGGGCCCAGGCGACGGGGCCGTGGCTGCCGCTGACCTTCTGGCTGGTCCACGCGACGGTGACGGTGCTTCCCTTCCCGCGCACCGCCTTCACCCTGGCAGCCGGGTTGTTGTTCGGGCCGGTGACGGGGGTCCTCATCGCGTCGACCGCCAGCACCACCAGTGCGGTACTGGCGCTGCTGGCGGTGCGGGCGACCGGGTGGCGTTTGAATCGCCTGGAGCATCGGCCGGGGGTTTCCCTGGTCAACGAGCGGCTGCGCGAGCGGGGCTGGCGCGCAATCCTGTCCCTGCGGTTCATCCCGGTCATACCGTTCTCGGTGATCAACTACGCCGCGGGCACCTCGGACGTGCGGGTGGCGCCGTACATGTGGGCGACGCTGGCAGGGCACCTCCCCGGGACGATCGCCGTGGTGATCCTGGGAAACGCGTTCACCGGTGACGTCAACCCGCTCCTGGTTCTGATCTCGGTGTGCACGGCTGCCCTCGGGTTGTCCGGGCTGGTGTATGAGATCCGCCATGTCGCGGCACGGTCGGGGCACCGACCGCAGCCCGTCCCGGATCCGGCGCCCACCGCCAGTTCCCCGGCCGCGTGAGGGGGTGCCCGATACCGCTCTCGGTTGTCGGGGTGGATAGTGAATAGTCAGGGGACATGACTTCGCGCAACAGACTCAACAGGCTCGGCGCCCGGGCCCTGCGGTCGCGCCGGCTCGTTCGGGCGCCCATCTGGATCTTCAAGGCCCGCGCCGGGGCCGTGTTCGGGCCGCGATTTCTCATGCTCGAACACATCGGCCGAAAATCCGGCGAGCCCCGCTACGTCGTGCTGGAGGTCATCGACCGACCCGCGCCCGATGTCTACATCATCGCGTCGGGTTTCGGCCGCAAAGCTCAGTGGTTCCGCAACATCGAGGCCAACCCCCGGGTGCGCGTCTACACCGGCAGCCGGGCACCCGCACCGGCCATCGCGCGGGTGCTCACCCAGCACGAGGCCGACGCCGCGATAGCGGGCTACCGCGACCGGCACCCCGGCGCCTGGGAGTCGCTGAAAGGCATCCTCGAGGACACCCTGGGCGCTGCGATCACCGACACCAATACCCCGCTGCCGATGGTGGAGCTGAAACTGGACCGCAACGCCTGAGTGCGGGGCAGTACAGCCAGCCGGCCCGGCTGGTGAGGCCAGGCTGGTCCGGTTGGCGGTACCCGGCTGGTCCGATTGGACAGCCACCGCATCCCGTTGGCGGGGCCCGGCTGGTCCGACTGGCGGGGCCTAGCCGGTCCGGTTGGTGGAGCCTAGCCAGCCCGATCGGCGTCCGGGCCCTTGATCGTCATCGCCGCGAAAATAGCCAGGAACGATACCGCCGGCACCATGTTGGCCGCGGTGTCACGTACCCGGACATGCGCCCCGACCGCGAGCGCGAAATACAGCGTCAGCATCGCCGTCGTGAGCCGGGCCAGCCCCGGGAATCTGGTCACCGACGCCAGCCCGGCAGCGGCAGCCACCTTGACCACGGGCAACACCGGACGCACACTTTCCGGGCATTCGACGGTGTCCAGTGCTTTCTTGACCGGTGGAGCCTGCACCGCGCACATTGCCGCATCGACGACGTGGAACGCGGCCAGCGCTCCGTAGGTTTTCGGTGAAGTCAACACGCCCATGCGGCAATCCTACTGACGCAATTCCGGCGGAATCCCCGGTGGCCGACCCGGCGGCATGCCCAGTGGCTGGTCCACCGGCTTGCGGGCTATAGCCTCGGCGCGGGCCACCGCCTGTGCTATCGCGGGATCGGTTTCGGTGGAGAACCAGTCGGCGACGTCGTCGTCATCGGCTGCGTGCCTGGGTGTCTCATCGACGGGTGACGGTTCGAACCGGAACACCCCGTCCTCGCCGGGAGTGCCGAGCAGCCGGGTGAACCCCTGCAACGCCGCGTTGAAATCACTGGGAACCACCCACACCTTGTTGGCGTCACCGCGCGCCATCTGCGGCAACGTCTGCAGGTACTGGTAGGCCAGCATTTCCGGTGTCGGCCGGCCGGCCTTGATGGCGGCGAAGGTCTTTTCGATGGCTTTGGCCTCACCCTGGGCCCGCAGATACGAAGCGGCCCGTTCGCCCTGGGCGCGCAGCATTCGCGACTGCCGGTCGGCTTCGGCGGTCAGGATCGCCGCCTGCTTGGCGCCCTCGGCGGCCAGGATCTGCGCCTGCTTCTGGCCCTCGGCCTGCTTGATCTGCGCCTCGCGGGTCCCTTCGGCGGTCAGGATCATCGCGCGCTTCTCCCGATCGGCCTTCATCTGCTTTTCCATGGACTCCTGAATCGACGGCGGCGGGTCGATGCTGCGCAACTCCACCCGGGCGACGCGCAGGCCCCAACGGCCCGTCGCCCCATCGAGGACGCCGCGCAGCTGGGCGTTGATCTGGTCGCGGGAGGTCAGCGTCTGCTCCAGGGTCATCCCGCCGACGACGTTGCGCAGTGTGGTCGTCGTCAGCTGCTCGACGCCGACGATGTAGTTGCTGATCTCGTACACCGCCGCCTGCGGGACGGTGACCTGGAAGTAGACCACGGTGTCGATGTTGAGCGTCAGGTTGTCCTCGGTGATCACCGGCTGCGGGGGAAACGACACCACCCGCTCGCGCAAATCCACCCGCGCCCGGATCCGGTCGACGAAGGGAATCAGCAACGTCAGCTGCCCGCTGACCGTCCTGCTGTACCGGCCCAGCCGTTCGACCACCGCGGCCTCCGCCTGCGGGATCAGGGCCACCGACTTGGCCACCACCACGATGGCGAATATCACCAGGACAGCAAGAAATACCAACCCAACAGATGCGTCTCCCACCAGAATTCCTTTCCCGGCCCGCTACCCGCGCCCGAACACCACCGCGGTGGCCCCATCTATGTGTACGACAGTCACCGCCTGCCCCGGCTGGTAGACGTCGGCCTCGTTGAGCGGGCGCGCCGTCCACACCTGACCATCCAGTTCCACCTGGCCGCCGTCGCGGGCGACCCGGTCGAGCACTCGCGCGCTTCTGCCCTCCAGCGCTTTGATACCCATCAGCGAGCCGCCCGCGGGCGTCAGCTTCCGCCGCAGGCCCGGCCGGACCAGCGCCAGCAGCAGCACCGACACGACGAGGAAGACGATGCCGTCGGCCCAGATCGGCCAGTCGATGAGCCAACTCGCGCCGGATGCCGCCAGCGCACCGCCACCGAGCATCAACAGGAACATATCGCCGGTGAGTGCTTCAGCGCCGACCAGCACCAGGGCTGCGATCAGCCACACCATCGCGACAGGCATGACAACACAGTACGCGTAAACCCTGACAATCGCAGACAGCAACTACACTGCGAGATCATGTGGTGCCCGAGTGTTTCGCTGTCGACGTGGGCCAATGCCTGGCTCGCCGGCAAGGCATCCCCTGATGACGTCTTGGATGCGTTATCACTTTGGGCGCCAAGACAATCAGTGGCTGCCTACGATGGCGTGGCGGCCGGCCGGACCGGCCTGCCCTGGCCCGACGTCGACGACGCCGGGACTGTCAGTCTGCTGCAGACGTTACGCGGGGCAGCGGGCCGTTCGCCGGGGATATCGGAGGTGCTGGGGGCACCGGGCCGGCCGGAGCCATCCATGGTCACGATCAATCTGGTCCTTCCGGTTCCCGGCGATGTGCGGGGCCTGCCCGCGAACACGCAATTCGCGCGTGACGCATTGGCCGCCGGCGAAGGGGTGATCATCGCGAACCCCACGGATCCGGGCAGCGCGATCGGGCTGGTCCCCGAGCATTCCTACGGTGATCCCGAGGAGCACGACGACGAAGCCACCGCGTCCGAGTCATGCGGGCTGACGTGGATGGTGTATTCAATCCCCGATACGCCTGTGTTCGAGCACCACGACCTCGGCGACGCGGAGATGGCGCTACGGTCCGCGGTGCGGTCGGCCGCAGACGTGCTGGGCGCCATGCAACCAGGTGCAGGTTTGAACTCCCGGAACCGCTGCTTCGTCGATCCGCGCGGTATGGTCGAGCAACTCTTGGATTCCGCACGCCAGCACCGGATTCCCGATCATGCTCCCGCCCGCGCCGAACGCGTTCTGCAGACCGCCGCACATGTCGACGCCATCATCGCCGTCGGCACCGGCCTGAGCCCGATACCCGAGGCCGCACCCGGTCGCGTCGGCCGACGGCTGACCGGTGCACTCGAAACGGCTGGGGCACAATCATCGTCGGAGGTGCAGTCTGCCGCCAATGCGCTGCGGCCATTGACTTCCGTCGTGCGGTCGGCACGGATGGCGGCGGTCAGCCTGATCCTGCACTCGGCCTGGACAGACTGAATTCAGTTCCTAGCCAGACGTTTTCGTTTCCGACCACGTCGGCGCCGCGCAATGCGGCGGACCGCACACCCGGCCGTTTTTGCCGGCCAGGCAGCCGGGAACCGGTTCGGCTCCTTCGGCCCTGTTGGGCGCTCCGCCGCCGCGTAGTTCGTCGATCAGATCGGCTGCCAGCCGGGCGAACCGCGGGTCGGAGCTGGGAGTTCGTGTGCGCACGAACTCGATCCCGGTGGTCTCGGCCTGCAGGCGCAACTCGTGGTCGAGATCCCACACCACTTCCATGTGGTCGGCGACGAACCCGATCGGACAGACGATCACCGGCTCTGTGCCCGCAGCGGACAACGCCCGAAGATGATCGGCGACGTCGGGCTCCAGCCACGGTACCCGCGGCGAACCCGACCTGGACTGCCAAGCCAGATCGTAATCCGGATACCCGGCGGCGGTCGCGATAAGCCTTGCGGCATAAGAAACTTGGCGACTATAGAGGCCGGGGCCGCAGCGCTGGTCGGCGGCGATCGGAATGGAGTGCGCAGTGAACACCAGCCGGGCATTCTCCGATACCGTTGCGGCGGCCGCGGCAACGGCGTCGACGAAAATCTCCACGAACAGCGGATGGTCGAAGTACGTGCGCAGCTTGACCAATTCGGGAGCGTCCTCGCCCACCACGCGCCGCGCCCGGGCGATGTCCTCGACGTACTGCACGCAACCGGAGTAGCCGCTCCACGCCGAGGTGACGAATACCGCGGCACATTTGACCCCGTCGTCACGCATGGTGCTGACGGTGTCCTCAATGTAAGGCTCCCAGTTGCGGTTCCCGAAGTAGACGGGAAGGTCCTGTTCGGCCCGCAGCTGCGCCACCAGCGAGCGATTGATGCCGTTGATCGGCGACACCCCGCCGAAATGCAGGTAATGCTCGGCGACGACGTCAAGCCGCTCCGGCGGCACATCGCGACCGCGCGTCACGTTCTCCAGGAATGGCCGAACCTGCTCGGGCCCCTCCGGGCCCCCGAAGGACAGCAGCAGGACCGCGTCGAATTCCATTGCTTGCTAAAGCAATTGGGTGTGCGCACCACCGTCGGCGTAGATGATGTCGCCCGTCGTCGCCGGCAGCCAGTCCGACAGCAGCGCGCACACCGTCTTGGCCACCGGGGTGGGGTCCTTCATGTCCCAGCCGATCGGGGCACGCTGATCCCAACCTTCCTCCAGCAACTTCATCTGGGCGCCGGCCTCCTCGCCGAGCGCACCGCCGACGATGGCGCTCATCGCCAACGTTCGGATAGGGCCTGCGGCAACAAGATTGGAGCGAACCCCGACCTTGCCGGCCTCCCGAGCGACGAACCGGTTCACCGACTCCAGTGCGCTCTTGGCCACCGTCATCCAGTTGTAGGCCGGCATTGCGCGGGTGGGGTCGAAATCCATGCCCACGATGCAGCCGCCGCTGTTCACGATCGGCAGCAGGGCTTTTGCCAGTGAGGCGTAGGAGTAGGCGGAAATGTGGATGCCCTTGGCCACGTCTTCGTAGGGGGCGTCGAAGAACGGGTTGACACCCATCCCGGTCTGCGGCATGAAGCCGATCGAGTGCACCACGCCGTCGAGATTCGCCTCGGCGCCGATCTCAGCCCGCACCCGGTCGGCCAGGCCGGCCAGGTGCTCCTCGTTCTGCACGTCGAGTTCGATCAGCGGGGCCTTCTCCGGAAGCCGGTCGGCGATGCGCTGGATCAGGCGCATCCGCTGAAATCCGGTGAGCACCAGCTCGGCGCCCTGTTCCTGGGCCACGCGGGCGATGTGGAACGCGATCGACGAGTCGGTGATGATCCCGGATACCAGGATTCGTTTTCCTTCGAGCAGTCCTGCCATATCCGGTCCGTCCTTAATTCGGTGTTTTCGTCGTCTGCGGGCCCGACGTCAGTGGCCCATGCCCATGCCGCCGTCGACCGGGATCACCGCACCGGAGACGTAACTGGCATCTTCGGAGGCCAGGAAGCTGACAACCCCGGCCACCTCGGCGGCGGTGCCGATCCGCTTGGCCGGGATGAAATCCAGCGCCCCCGCCTGGCTCCGCTCGTCGAGCGCGCGGGTCATGTCGGTGTCGATGTAGCCGGGGGCCACCACATTGGCGGTCACATTGACTTTGGACAGTTCTCGGGCAATGGAGCGGGCCATGCCGATCACGCCGGCCTTGGACGCCGCGTAGTTGGTCTGGTTGCCGATCCCCCAGCTGCCCGAGACCGAGCCGATGAAGATCATCCGCCCGAACTTCTTTCGCTGCATACTGCGCGCCGCACGCTGGGCGACCCGGAAAGCACCGGTGAGGTTGGTGTCGATGACCTTTTCGAACCTCTCCTCGGTCATCCGGATCAGGAACGCGTCCGCGGACAGGCCCGCATTGGACACCAGCACCTCAACGGAGCCCTGGTGCTCTTCGATCTCTTTGAAGGCCCGGTCGACGGCGTCGTTGTCGGTGACGTCGCACTGCACGCCGAACATTCCCTCGGGCACTCCGGATCCGCGGTGGGTGACAGCGACCTTGTGGCCGTCGGCGGCCAGTCGTTGGGCTATCGCCAGCCCGATCCCCCTGTTACCTCCGGTGACCAGGACCGAACGGGCGATGAATGGGGGCTTTCCGCCGCCGGGGGTGGCCTCGGTGGTCGTGTCGGCGGCTGTGTCAGTCACCCCGCCAACCTAGCGCCTAGCGGTGATTGCCCCGCAATCTCCCCCACTTTGCGGGCCGTGTCGGGGTCCGTCGGGGCCGTGTCGGGGCCGCGTCGCCGGCCGTCGGCGCTCCTAGGCGCTCCTCGGCCCCCTTCCCACCGGCCGTCGGCACCCCTAGGCGCTCCTCGGCCCCCTTCCCACCGCGAGCGTAACGCCAGTGCGAATTCACGCGCTCAAATTCGCACTGGCGTTACGCTCGCGGCGGGCGCGTCACGTTGTCGGTGGGTGCACGCACACTGTGGCCATGACTGACCCATTTCTGGGCAGCGAGGCCCGTGCTGCCCGCCTACTCAAACCCCATCAACTCCGCAACCGCTACCGCACGCTGCACAACGACGTCTATGTTCCCGACGATGCGGAATTGACCCCGCGGTTGTACGCCCAGGCCCTCTGGCTGCGTTCACGACGACGCGGGGTCCTAGCCGGCTTCTCCGCATCGGCCATGCACGGGTCCAAATGGATCGACGCTCGACATCCCGCGGCGATCATCGACACCAATCGTCGGCCGACTCCCGGGGCACAGATCTGGGAAGAGCGCATCGAACCCGACGAAATCGACGTTATCGACGGGATGCCGGTCACCACCGCGCCACGCACCGCGCTGGATCTGGCGCGGCGCTATCCCGAGGATTTAGCCGTGGCCTCCGTCGATGCCTTGCTGCAGGCAACCAAGGTGAAGATGGCCGATGTCGAGCTCCTGGCCGACCGCTACCGGGGCCGGCGAGGCATGAAATCTGCCAGGCGCTCACTGGGGTTGGCCGACGGCGGGGCACAGTCGCCGAAGGAAACCTGGCTGCGCCTGCTGTTGATTCGGGCGGGTTTTCCGGCTCCCCAGACGCAGATTCCAGTGCGCAACATTTGGGGTTGGACCGAGGCATTCCTGGACATGGGCTGGGAAGACGTCAAGGTCGCAGTCGAGTACGACGGCGGACACCACTGGGGCAGCGGCTATCAGGTGATGAACGACATCGATCGCTTGGAGAAGCTGACCCAACAGTACGGGTGGATCGTGATTCGGGTAGTCGCCCAGCATCATCCCGACGACATCATCCAGCGGGTTGCCGCAGCCCGCGCGCAGCGGGGCGGATAGCGAGCTGCCGGCCCCCGCCGTTAGCGCCGCGCCCCGAACCGCGAACGCCTCCCGCGCCCCCCGCACCCCAAGCCCCGCGCGCCGAGCGCCCCGCGCCGCGAGCGTAACGCCAGTGCGGATTTCCGGGCCAAAATTCGCACCCACGTTACGCTCGCGAGGGAAGAGGGCCAGAGGCGAGGGGCGAGGGAAAGGGCCAGGGGCGAGGGGCGAGGGGCGAGGGAAAAGGGCGAGGGGCGAGGGGCGAGGGGCGAGGGGCTGATAGAAAAGGGCCGAGGGCAGGGCGCACGGGCCAACCCCTGGCCAAGACTCAGGCAGGCAGGCGGCGGTTGATCAGCAGCGCCGCCAGCCCCGCCAGCGCCAGCACCAACGCCCCCAGTCGCAGCCAGCCCGTGCTCGCGTCGCCCCTGATGGTCTCGTAGCCGATCTGCTGCTGCAACGACGCATAGACCGCGTTCAGCTCCGCCAGCGTGGCGGCGTTGTAGGCATTGCCGCCGGAGAGCTGGGCGACCTTCTTCAGGGTGGCGTCGTCGACGGGCACCGGCTGGCGCTGATCGTTGATTTCGACGAAGCCGTACGGGGTGCCGAAGGAGATGGTGGAGATCGGGATGCCCTGGTCCTTGGCGGTGCGCGCGGCGGTGAAGGCCCCCTTGGGATTGTCGGGGTTGGTCGGCATCGTCTCCTTGCCGTCGGAGAACAGCACGATGCGCGCGGGCGGCGGGGTGTCACCGCCGCCGATCACGGCGCCGACGGTGGCGATCGCCTGCAGCGCGGTGAAGATTCCCTCCCCGGTGGCGGTGCGGTCGGCGAACTGCAGCTTGTCCAGCGCGGCCTTGGTCGCTTCCCGGTTGGTCGTCGGCGACACCAATACGGTCGCGGTGCCGGCATAGGAGATCAGGCCCAGGTTGATCCCGGGGGTGAGTTCGTCGGCGAACTGCTTGGCCGCCTCCTGCGCTGCGACCATCCGGTTCGGCTCGACGTCGGTGGCACGCATCGACTGCGACACGTCGATCACCAGCATCACCACCGCACGGTTGCGCGGAATCCGCACGTCGTGCGTCGGGCCGGCCATTGCGATGGTGAGCAGCACCAGCGACACCGCCAGCAGGATCGCCGGCAGGTGCCGCCACTCCGAAGGGCGTTTGGGCGCAACGCTTTCCAGCAGTTCCATGTTGGCGAACCGCAGCATGCGGCGCTGCCGCGAGAGTTGCAGCATCACATACAGTGCCACCAGCCCGGCCACGACGAACAGGAACAGGAAGAACCAGGAATGCGCGAAGCCGCCCAGCGTCATCGGCCCCAGCATCGGCAACGTCATAGCAGACCCGTCACGTCGTAGGAATCGGTCACCGGCGTCCCGCCATCGCGCCGCGCCGCCGGTGGGACACGAAGCGGACGATGTCACCTATCCAGTCGCGGTCGGTGCGAAGCGTCATCACCGGCGCCCCGCAGCCCCGGATGGTGCGCGCCACTTCGGCGCGGTGAGCGGCCGCGGCCCTGGCGAAATCGGTCTGCAGCTGGGTGTCGATGGTGAATTCGCGTACCGCACCGGATTCGGCGTCCTGCAGGACCACGTCGCCGATGTCGGGCAGCTCGACGTCCCGCGGATCGAGCACCTCCACGGCCAGCACCTCGTGGCGTGCGGAGATCGCCCGCAGCGGGCGCATCCAGTTGATCGGCCCGAGGAAGTCGCTGATGATCACCGCCATGCCGCGGCGGCGCTCCGGGCGGCGCAGTGCGTCGATGGTCGCGGCGAGGTCGCCGCGCACTCCGACAGCGGCCTTCGGCGTGGTCGCAATGGTCCGCAGCAGCGTCTGCACATGCTCGCGGCCCGAGCGCGCCGGCACCCGGATCGTGTCGGCGCCGTTGGACACCAGCGCACCGAGGCGGTTGCCGCCGCCGACGTTGAGATAGCAGATGGCAGCTGCCGCCGCCACGGCCAGATCGCGCTTCTCGCAGGTGGTGGTGCCGAAGTCCAGGCTGGCCGACATGTCCACCACCAGCCACGTCTCCAGCTCGCGGTCGGCGATCATCTGTCGGACGTGCGGATGGGTGGTTCGTGCCGTGACCGCCCAGTCCATCCGGCGCACGTCGTCGCCGGGCTGGTAGATGCGCGACTCCCCCGGCTCGCTGCCCGGCCCCGGGATGAGCCCGAGGTGATCGCCGTGCAGGATGCCGTCCAGCTTGCGGCTGACCGTCAGCTCCAGGGTGCGCAGTGCCGCGGACAGCTTCGGATCCTCGATGGTGCCGCGCATCATCGAGGGTGGCTGGCGGACGGCGTCCGCACCGGGTTTCGCGCCGGTCACCGACCGCCAGCCGCCGCAGCGGCGCCCTGCATCACCGGGCCCACCGAATGTCCTTGTTGGGGAACCGCATTCACCTGCGGCAGGGCCACCGTCTGCAGCACGCGGTTGATGACGGTCTCCGAGGTGATCTCGTCGGCCAAAGCGTCGTAGGTGAGCACCAGCCGGTGCCGCAGCACGTCGGGGATGACGTCGACGATGTCCTGCGGGATCACGTAGTCGCGCCCGCGGACAAGGGCCAGCGCCCGGGCGGCGGCGATGATGCCCAGCGAGGCTCGCGGCGAGGCGCCGAAGGCGATCCAGGTCTTGACGTCGTTCATGCCCAGCTGCTCGGGATGCCGGGTGGCCATCACCACCCGGACGACGTAGTCGACCAGCGCGTGGTGCACGAAGCTGTTGGCGGCCACCCCTTGCAGGCGCAGCAGGTCGCCGGTGTCGAGGATCTGCTTGGGGCTGGGCGGGGTGACACCCATGCGGTAGATGATCTCGCGTTCCTCTTCGGGCGTCGGGTAGCCGACGTTGATCTTGAACAGGAAGCGGTCGCGCTGCGCCTCGGGCAGCGGGTACACACCTTCCTGCTCGATCGGGTTCTGGGTGGCCATCACCAGGAACGGGTTGGGCAGGGCGAAGGTCTTGCCGCCGATGGAGACGTGCCGCTCGGCCATCACTTCCAGTAGGGCCGACTGCACCTTGGCGGGCGCACGGTTGATTTCGTCGGCGAGCAGGAAGTTGACCACCACGGGGCCCAGTTCGGTGTCGAACTCCTCCTTGCCCTGCCGGTAGATGCGGGTACCGATGATGTCGGTGGGCACCAGGTCGGGGGTGAACTGGATACGGGAGAACGTCCCGCCGACCACCCGGGCGAACGTCTCGACGGCCAGTGTCTTGGCGACGCCCGGAACGCCCTCGAGCAGCACATGCCCCTTGGCGAGCAGACCCACCAGCATGCGTTCGACCAGCTGGTCCTGGCCGACGATGATCCGCTTGACCTCGAAAATGGCGCGCTCCAGGGTGTGCACCTCGGCGGCCAGCCCGTCGGCTCCGCCTGCGCCCCCCGCGGATGCCGCCTGCGTCGGCGCAACCGAATGAGCACCCTGGCCCGGGAAACCGCCACCTGCCGTTGTCATCAATAACCCTCCACAGCTCATTCGCGACTGATATCGCGGGGCAGCGACGTGCCCGTGTCCAACTATTCCAGGCGTCCGGGATTCCGTCGACGCGCGGTTCCCGGCGAGGCCATCGCTCGGCTCGCCCCCGCTCGGTGTCAGTGTGCCGAACCCACTCCGCTCAGTACTCGATGATCCTAGTCAGGTACTGCGTCATGCCGGGCGTACGCACCGGGCTGACCGTCACTTTGCCGGCCAGGCTGGAGGCCTCCAGCATCTTCCCGTTGCCCAGGTACATGGTGACGTGCTGGCTGCCGCCGGGGCCGTAGAAGATCAGGTCTCCGCGCCTGGCCTCGTTCTGCGGGATGTGGCGTCCGGCGGTGTACTGGTCGCCGGAGTACCGCGGGATCAGCACGCCCACACCGGCGAACGCGTAGCGCATCAGGCCCGAGCAGTCGAAGCCGACGGTGTTGGCGCCGGAGTCCACCCCGGTGCCCGGGCCTTGCAGGGTGCCTCCGCCCCAGGAGTAGGGCACGCCCATCTGCGAGCCGGCCCGCTGGATCACGTGCTCGATGGCCTGGCGGCCGTTGGCCCGCGGAATCCGTGCCCCGGGCATGCTCGTCGCCGCCGCCGTCGGCGGAGCCGGGGTCCCGCCCAGGTTGATACCCAGGCTGCTGAGGAACTGCTGACCGAGGTTGAGCGTGGTCTGGGTAGCCTGGGCGGTCGCCTGCAGTGACGCACTGGCCAATGCCAGCGCATCACCGGGAGCGCCCGCGCTGGCCGCCGCGGGCAAGGTGGGATCCCACTCGCCCGGGTCGGCCGCCGCCGGGGCGGCAACCGCGATCGAAACTCCCGAGACGACGACGGCTATCCACACCGGAATCGGGCGAAACTTTTTGTGGCGCATAGGACCTCGCTAGTGCTCGATATAGCGGACCGCGAAGGGCGTCATGCCGCTGGTGCGGACCGGCGCGACGCGCACCTTCAGACCGATGTCGGGAGCCTCGAGCATCTGACCGCTGCCCAGGTAGATGGCCACGTGCTGGGCGCCGCCCGGGCCGTAGAAGATGACGTCGCCCCGGCGCATCTGCGAGGTTGGGATCTTGCGGCCCAGGTTGTACTGCGACCCGGAATAGTGCGGCAGCTTGATGCCCACTCCGGCGAACGAGTACAGGACCAGTCCCGAGCAGTCGAAGCCGGTGATTCCGGCCCCGGAGTCGATCCCCCTGCTGGGACCCGCGGCGTTGCCGCCGCCCCAGGAATAGGGGACCCCGATCTGGGCCATGCCGCGACGGATGACGTACTCCGTCGCCTGGCTCCCGTAGACGCGCGGGATTCCGACCGACTGGGTCCCGGCCGCCATGTTGGTGATTCCGGTGTCGGTGGGTTTGAGGATGCCCAGCTGCTCCAGGAAGTTCCGTCCCATTTGCGCGGTGACCTGGGCCGATGTCATCGAATATCCCAGCACCTGGTTGACGACGGCGACCGGGTCACCCAGCACGTTCGCGCTGGGAATCATCGGCAGGCTGGGATCCCAGCCGTCCCAGCGCCGGCCGCCGCGCACACCGGGGTCGGTGTCCCAGTCGGCCGGCGGGGTGCCCTGCCCGCCGTCCGCGGTCCAGGTGGCGAGCCGGGCCGTTTGGAGTTTGGCTTCGGCCTCGTCGCGCTGTGCGGCCAGCCGGTTGATTTCCTCGCGCTGTTCGCCGAATTTGCGCCGGGTGTCCACCAGCGCCGCCACCGCGGCATCCTGGCTGGACTGGGCGTCGGCGGCAGCGCGGTCGGCGTTCTGTTTGGCCAGCCGGGCCACCGACTCCCGGTTCAGCTGTTCGGTCTGCGCGCGCTGCAGTTTCCCCAGCACGTTGCGTGCACTCACTGCCATCGCCCTGGCGGCCGACGCGGCGGCGATCATGTCCTCGGGAGTGCGTGCGGTGAGATAGCCGTCCGAGGGGCCGTTCATGTAGGTGGCCGCGGCGAAGACGTCGAATCTGTGCTGGGCCGCTGCGATGGCTGCGCCCGCGTCGGCGACGCCCTGGCGGCTGTCCTCGAGTTCGCCGGCGGCCGCCTCGGCGCGTTCCCTGGCGTCCTGGACGTCGACCAGTGCCTTGTTGACGCTCTCCTGCTCGATTTGGACCGCGGCGCTCAGATCTTCCAGTTGCTGGTTGGCCCTGGCGACGTCGGCGATCAACACCGCAATGGAGTCGCTCCCGGGTTCGGCCTGCGCGACACCGCCGGCGAGTTCGGGAGTGCCCAGCAGGAGGACTGCGCTCAGCACCACCGGAACCGCTGGTCGTATCAGCCGGTCACCGGTGGATGAAACGCTGCCGGATGAAGCGCTGTTCGGTGAAGCGCTGCTTGGTGAAGCGCAGCCACGGTGTGTCCGTCTCATTGGACTGGGGTCTCCTTGTTGCTTAAACCGGACGGACGATGCCAGTTTTCACTGAAAACCCAATGACATCAGAAGCATCATTCGCACCGTACGTCACGATTTTCGCTAATGAAACGCAAGTCACAAATCGCACTCTCGGCGTGCATCTACTGTGACCGAACGGTGACCTGAGAAGTTTGCTGCCAGGAGAGGCTCGCGGCCCGAGCGAACCGCTATAAAGCGATCAGAGCAGCTCAGATAAGGCTAGGGGCCGGTGCTCGGCGCGGTCTTCCCGGCACCATCAAGCGTTGCTGACTGTCCGGCGCGCAGCCGCAGCAGCCGGGTGCCAACGGCGGCGGCAAACACGCCCAGCAATAAAACAATCGTCATTGCGGTCCAGGGAAACTCCGGTGCACTGATTTCATTAAGAAAATTCTGTGCCGACTGCACCGGAATGCCGGTCTTGGCGTGATCCTCGCCGGCCTCGAGGGTGACCCGCGGGAAGTGGGAGCTGTAGGTGCCGACGTAGCCGGGGCTGAGCACCAGGACGGTGGAGTCGGGATAGCCGGCGCCGACGACGGTCGCGATGTCGCGCAGCGCGGTGTCGACGGGCGGGTTGTGGTCGAGCAGCACGATCTTGAGGGTGATGCCGTCGTCGCGAGCATGGTCGACGATCTCGAGCAGACCCGGCTCGACTTCCGGCCCGGCGGCGACGCCGTCGGCTGCCACCTCGGCCTGGATGGCCGTCATGTCGACGTCCTGCGGGATGAATTCGGGCAGCAACGGGATCGTCTGCGGCGGCTGCAGTTCGGTCATCTCGTCCTTCCTCCGGCACGAAACCCACAATGCCGGTGTGCCCCGCCCGGGCCGCGGGTGCTGCGGGCCCGTCGGCGGCACGCACGTGGTGTTGGACCACGCCAAGGGGTGGCGGCGATGGCCGCGGGTGCTGCGGGCCCGTCGGCGACACCCACTCTAGTGCGTCCCCAGCCCCAGTCCCGGCCCCCGGCCCCCGGCCGCCCAACCGTGTTTCACCCCAACCGCGCAACGCCCTTCCCTTGAGCGCATTATCCGACGAAACTGGGAAGTGGCGGTACCACCGTTGCAGGACATGCGTACTGTTGCAGTGGCGCCGGTGTTTCGGCGCGACACCGTCGGCCCGGCCCGGTCGGCGGACAGAACTTAATCCCGGGAGTTGATGTGACTAGCAGTTCGGTGAACTCATTCGGAGCACGTGACACCCTGAAGGTCGGCGACAACAGTTATCAGATCTACCGACTCGACGCGGTACCCGGTACCAAGAAACTCCCCTACTGCCTCAAGGTGCTCGCGGAGAATCTGCTGCGCACCGAGGACGGTGCGAACATCACCAAAGAGCACATCGAGGCGATCGCCAACTGGGACCCGAACGCGAACCCCAGCATCGAGATTCAATTCACCCCCGCCCGCGTGGTCATGCAGGACTTCACCGGAGTGCCGTGCATCGTCGACCTGGCGACCATGCGCGAAGCGGTCGCGGACCTCGGCGGCGACCCGGCCAAGGTGAACCCGCTGGCGCCTGCCGAGCTGGTCATCGACCACTCGGTGATCCTGGACTTCTTCGGCAGCGCCGACGCGTTCGAGCGCAACGTCGAACTCGAGTACCAGCGCAACGGCGAGCGCTACCAGTTCCTGCGCTGGGGCCAGGGAGCCTTCGACGACTTCAAGGCGGTGCCGCCGGGCACCGGGATCGTGCACCAGGTCAACATCGAATACCTGGCCCGCACCGTCATGGTCCGCGACGGTGTGGCCTACCCGGACACCTGCGTGGGCACCGACAGCCACACCACGATGGTCAACGGCCTGGGAGTGCTCGGCTGGGGAGTCGGCGGTATCGAGGCCGAGGCCGCCATGCTCGGCCAGCCGGTCTCGATGCTCATTCCCCGGGTCGTCGGCTTCAAACTGACCGGTGAGATCAGCGCCGGGGTGACCGCGACCGACGTCGTGCTCACCGTCACCGACATGCTGCGCCAGCACGGGGTGGTCGGCAAGTTCGTCGAGTTCTACGGCCGAGGTGTCGCCGAGGTGCCGCTGGCCAACCGCGCCACCCTGGGCAATATGAGCCCCGAATTCGGTTCCACCGCGGCGATTTTCCCGATCGACGACGAGACCATCCGCTACCTTGAGCTCACCGGCCGCACCGAGGAGCAACTCGCACTCGTCGAGGCCTACGCCAAAGAGCAGGGGATGTGGCACGACGCCGACCACGAGCCCACCTACTCGGAGTATCTCGAGCTCGACCTGTCCACGGTGGTGCCGTCGATCGCCGGCCCCAAGCGTCCGCAGGACCGGATTCCGCTGTCGGAGGTCAAGGTCGCCTTCCGCAAGGACATCCACAACTATGTCGAGGAGAACCACCCCGCACCGGAGACCTCCCTGGACGAGGCGCTCGAGGAGTCCTTCCCGGCCAGTGACCCCGCTGTGCTCTCCTTCGCCGACGACGGCGCAGTCGATGTGATTCCCAGCGCCGCCAACGGCCACTCGGGTCGGCCCTCCAAGCCGATCAAGGTGAGTTCAGCGGCCCGCGGCGAATTCATCGTGGACCACGGTGCGGTCGCCGTCGCCGGAATCACCTCGTGCACCAACACCTCCAATCCGTCGGTGATGATCGGCGCGGCGCTGCTGGCCCGCAACGCCGTGGAGAAGGGCTTGAGCTCCAAGCCGTGGGTGAAGACGAACATGGCGCCGGGCTCGCAGGTGGTGACCGACTACTACCGGAAGGCCGGCCTGTGGCCGTATCTGGAGAAGTTGGGCTTCTACCTGGGCGGCTACGGCTGCACCACCTGCATCGGCAACACCGGCCCGCTGCCCGAGGAGATCTCCAAGGCGGTCAACGATAACGACCTGTCGGTCACCGCGGTGCTGTCGGGTAACCGCAACTTCGAAGGCCGCATCTCCCCCGACGTGAAGATGAACTACCTGGCCTCGCCGCCGCTGGTGATCGCCTACGCCATAGCCGGAACCATGGACTTCGACTTCGAGAACGACCCGCTGGGCACCGACACCAACGGCGACGACGTCTACCTCAAGGACATCTGGCCGACGACCAAGGAGATCGAGGAGACCATCGCCTCGTCGATCAACCGGGACATGTTCACCAGCTCCTACGCCGATGTGTTCAAGGGCGACGAGCGCTGGCGTTCGCTGCCGACCCCGGAGGGCAACACCTTCGAGTGGGACGACAACTCGACGTATGTGCGCAAGGCGCCGTACTTCGACGGCATGCCCGCCGAGCCGGAGCCGGTGAGCGACATCACCGGCGCGAGAGTCCTTGCGCTGCTGGGTGATTCGGTGACCACCGACCACATCTCCCCGGCCGGGGCGATCAAGAAGGGCACCCCCGCCGCGCAGTACCTGGAGGAGCACGGGGTGGCGCCGAAGGACTTCAACTCGCTGGGGTCGCGGCGCGGCAACCACGAGGTGATGATCCGCGGCACGTTCGCCAACATCCGGTTGCGCAACCAGTTGCTCGACGACGTGTCCGGCGGCTACACCCGCGACTTCACCAAGGACGGCGCACCGCAGGCGTTCATCTTCGATGCGGCGCAAAACGATGCGGCACAGAACATTCCGCTGGTGGTCCTGGGCGGCAAGGAGTACGGCTCGGGGTCTTCGCGGGACTGGGCGGCCAAGGGCACCCTGCTGCTGGGTGTGCGCGCGGTGATCACCGAGTCCTTCGAGCGCATCCACCGCTCCAACCTGATCGGCATGGGCGTCATCCCGCTGCAGTTCCCCGAGGGCGAGTCGGCGAAATCGCTCAAGCTGGACGGCACCGAGGTGTACGACATCACCGGCATCGAGGCGCTCAACGGCGGCACCACACCGAAGACGGTGCAGGTGACCGCCACCAAGGCCGACGGGTCGAAGATCGGGTTCGACGCGGTGGTGCGCATCGACACCCCGGGCGAGGCCGACTACTACCGCAACGGCGGCATCCTGCAGTACGTGCTGCGCAACATGCTCCGATCCGGCTAGCGGACAATCTCAGGCCCGCGGTGCCCAAAGTCAGCGAGGACCACCTGGAGGCACGGCGCCGCCAGATCCTCGACGGCGCCCGAGAGTGCTTCGCCGAACACGGCTACGAACAGGCCACCGTGCGCCGGCTGGAGCAGACGATCGGGTTGTCGCGCGGCGCGATCTTTCACCACTTTCGCGACAAGGATGCGCTGTTCCTGGCGCTGGCCCGCGAGGACACCCAGCGGATGGCCGAGGTCGCCGCATGCTCGGGGCTGATCCAGGTGATGCGGGACATGCTCGCCGCACCCGAGGAGTTCGACTGGCTGGCCACCCGGTTGGAGATCGCGCGCAAGGTGCGCCACGACCCCGAGTTCGGGCGCGGCTGGGCGCAGCGGTCCGCCGCACTGGAGACGGCCACCATCGAACGCCTGCACCGCCAGAAGCGGGCGGGGCGGGTGCGCGACGACGTGTCCGCGGACGTGCTGCACTGCTACCTGGATCTGGTGCTGGACGGCTTGGTCGCCCGGCTGGCCTCCGGTGAGGATCCGCAGCGGCTGGCCGCGGTGCTGGACCTGGTGGAGAACTCCGTGCGGACCCCTGCCGCCGAACAGACGTGATCGGGTGCGGCCGCCGCCGGATGCCCGACCGGGCCGGTTCGACCGCCGCTCAGGCCAGCTCGATGAGATCCCGGTAGTCCTGCGACCAGTAGTCCTCGGTGCCGTCGGGCAGCAGCAGGACCCGCTGCGGGTCGAGTGCCTCGGCGGCGCCGGGATCGTGTGTCACCAGCACCACCGCGCCGTGGTAGCTGCGCAGCGCGTCGAGCACCTGTTCGCGCGACGCCGGGTCCAGGTTGTTGGTGGGCTCATCCAGTAGCAGCACGTTGGCGGTGGAGGCGACCAGGCCGGCCAGGGCGAGCCGGGTTTTCTCGCCGCCGGACAGCGTGCCCGCCGGCTGGTCCAGCTGCGACCCGCTGAACATGAACGCGCCGAGCAGCCCGCGCAGATCCTGCTCACCGGATTCCGGTGCCGCGTGGCGGATGTTCTGCCAGACGGTGGCGTCATTGTCCAGGGTGTCGTGCTCCTGAGCGAAATAGCCGATGCGCAATCCGTGTCCGGGTTCCAGGGCGCCGGTGTCGGGTGTCTCTACCCCGGCCAGCACCCGCAGCAGGGTGGTCTTCCCGGCGCCGTTGAGTCCGAGCACCACCACCCGGGAGCCGCGATCGATGGCCAGGTCCACACCGGCGAACACCTCCAGCGAGCCGTAGGCCTTGCTCAGCCCGGTGGCCACCAGCGGTGTGCGCCCGCACGGCAGCGGGGTGGGAAACTTGATCCGGGCCACCCGGTCGGCGGCACGTTCGTCGTCCAGCGCGGCCATCATCCGCTCAGCCCGGCGCAGCATGTTCTGGGCGGCAACGGCTTTCGTCGCCTTGGCGCCCAGTTTCGCGGCCTGGGTGCGCAGTGCGGCGGCCTTGCGTTCGGCGTTGGTTCGCTCGCGGCGGCGGCGCTGTTCGTCGGTCGCCCGGGCATCGAGGTACTTCTGCCAGCCCATGTTGTAGACGTCGGCCTCGCCGCGTACGGCGTCGAGGAACCAGACCTTGTTGACGACGTCGGCGAGCAGGTCGACGTTGTGGCTGATGATGACCAGCCCGCCGGAGTGGGTGCGCAGGAAATCCCGGAGCCAGCCGACCGAATCGGCGTCGAGGTGGTTGGTCGGCTCGTCGAGCAGCAACGTCGTCTGCGATCCCGACGCCCCAGCCCCTCCTTCGGAGGCGGCGAACAGGATGCGGGCGAGTTCGACGCGGCGCCGCTGACCGCCCGAGAGCGTGGCCAACTGCTGGGTCAGCACGCGTTCGGGCAGGCCGAGGCTCGCGCAGATGCGGCCGGCCTCGCTTTCGGCGCCGTAGCCGCCGAGTGCCATGAATCGTTCTTCGAGCTGGCCGTAGCGGCGGATTGCCCTGTCCCGGGCGTCGTCGTCGGCGACCTCTGCCATCAGTGCCTGTTGCTTCTCCAGGTCGGTGAGCAGGGTGTCCAGGCCGCGCGCGGACAGCACGCGGTCGCGCGCCAGCAGGTCCAGGTCGCCCTCTTTGGGGTCCTGCGGCAGGTAGCCGATGTCACCGGTGCGGGTGAGCAAACCGGCGTAGGGTTCGCTCTCGCCGGCGAGGATGCGCAGGGTGGTGGTCTTGCCGGCGCCGTTGCGCCCGACCAGTCCGATCCGGTCGCCGGGCTGTACGCGCAGGTCCGGGCCGTCCGGCGAGAGCAGGATGCGCGCCCCAGCGCGGACCTCCAGGCCCGTGGCCGTGATCACATCTGCTCCCTATGTGTCGTCGGTGAACACCGCCGGCCGCTGCTGGGCGCGTGCGGCTACCGCCTCTTCGAAGTTGGAGGTGAGCAGCCGGACGTAGAGCTGGCCCAGGCCCTCTGCGTGCATGTGCCCCTCAAGGCTACCGGCGTCCAGTCCACTCCAGAGTGTGCGTTTGGTCAACTCGAGGCCGGGCCGGGAGAACGCCGCTATCCGGGCGGCGATCGCGTAGCAGGTGTCGAGCAGTTGTTCGTCGGGGACCTGGCAGGAGACCAGGCCGATTCGCTCGGCCTCCTCGGCGTTGACGTCGCGGCCGGTCAGCATGATCTCGAACGCCCGCGAGGAGCCGATCGCCCTGGGCAGCAGGTAGCTCAAGCCCAGTTCGCTGGCGGTCAGGCCGTTGTTGATGCCGGCCGCCCGGAAGTAGGCGCTGCTGGAGGCCACCCGGATATCGGCGGCCAGGGCCAGACACAGGCCGCCGCCGATGGCCGCGCCGTTGACCGCGGCGATCACCGGCTGGTGCAGCCGCCGCAGTGCGAGGATGACGTCGTCGAGGATCTCCATGGATCGCAGCGCATAGGTCGGCCTGGTCAGTCCCTCGACGTGCGGCACCGCACCGGCGGATTTGTGGTCGGCGCCCGAGGAGAAGCCCCGGCCGGCGCCGGTGAGCACCACCACCCGCACCGAGTTGTCCGTGGTGACCTCCTCCAGTATCCGGCGCAGCGGCACCATGACGTCGAAGGCCATCGAATTCATCCGCTCGGGACGGTTGAGGGTGATCAGGGCGATCCCGGGCCGCGGATGGTCGAGCAGGACGACACTCACCCATGAACGGTATCGCAGCGGGGCACCGGCGGCCGGGTGTGGCCGCACCCGCGGGTGTGCCGTAGCCCGGGTGCGGGACTCCTACCCGCGCTACGGTGCGCCCGCGGCGCCCGCGGTACCCGCGCCGCCGCCCGTCTGACCGCTGGGTCCAGCGCCGCTGGCGCCGTCACCGCCGGAATTTCCGCCGGTGCCGCCAGCCCCGCCGGTACCGACAGTCCCGCCCGTGCCGTCCGGGCTGCCGGCGACGCCGCCCTGGCCGCTGGAGCTGCCGCCGCCTCCGCCGCCGGGGCCACCGTAGCCGCCGATGCCGGAACCGGGGCCGCCGTTCATTTTGCCGCCGTCGCCGCCCGGACCCCCGTCACCACCGGCACCGCCCGCGGAGGCGGATCCGCCGCCTCCTCCTCCTCCGCCGCCGCCGCCAATACCGCCGGTAGCGCCAGACACGTTGTAGCCCCCACCTTGGCCACCCTGTCCGCCGCCGCCGCCATTACCGCCACTACCGCCGGTGCCGGCGTCCGGGCCGCCGGGCCCGCCTCGCACGCCGTTGCCGCCGGGGCCACCGGCACCGCCATTGCCGCCTGTGCCCCCCACGGCATTGGGAATGGCGCCGCCGGCCCCGCCGGCAGCGCCCAGAGAATTGCCGCCGTTGCCGCCGGGGCCGCCAAGACCGCCCTGACCGCCGGTGGCGCCGCCACCCCCATCACCGCCGTAGCCGCCAATACCGGCGAGACCACCTTCGATAACCGTATTTATGCCAACGTTCCAGCCGGTTCCGCCGTTGCCGCCGGTGCCGCCGATGCCGCCGTCGCCGCCGGTGCCGCCGATGCCGGCGTTGCCGCCCCAGCCGCCGGAGCCGCCGTTGCCGGCATTGCGATCCCCCGGCGTGATCGTTTGGCTCCCGGAACCGTTGCCGCCGTTGCCGCCGTCGCCGCCCTTGGCGCCATCATCGGTTGCGCCAGCCCCGGCGTCGCCGGCGTTTCCGCCGTTACCGCCGTTGCCGCCG
>NZ_JBKECZ010000165.1:0-1536 GCF_047975165.1 Mycobacterium sp. | reverse complement strand
GGCACTGTCAAGATTTCGGTATGATCGGGCGGTGAAGCGCGACAGCTACCACCACGGCGACCTGAAGGCCGTGATCCTCGCGCACGCGGCCGACCTCGTGGCCGAGCGTGGGGCCGACGGGGTGTCGCTGCGCGAGCTGGCCCGTGCGGCCGGGGTGTCGCATGCCGCCCCGGCCCACCATTTCGCCGACCGCCGCGGACTGTTCACCGCACTCGCCGCCCAGGGATGGCACATGCGGGCGGTGGCGCTGGCCGGGGCCAGACCCGAGTTCACCCACGCCGCATTGGCATATGTGCGCTTCGCGGTGGAGCATCCGGGTCACTACGAGGTGATGTTCGACCGATCACTGGTCCACCCCGACGACGCTGAACTGGTCGCCGCGCAGGCCGCCGCGGGTGCGGAGCTGGCCGCCGGTGTGGCCACGCTCGACGACCCCCGCGCCAAGGGCGACCCCGAGGCCGCCGGGCTGGCGGCGTGGTCGCTGGTGCACGGGTTCGCGATGCTCTGGCTCAACGAAGCGATCGACACGGACGCCGACGCCGTGGCAACGATGCAACGGATGGCCCAGATGCTGTTCACGAAATGAGCCACCGGTACCGTCGGGGTGCATGACCGATTCAGCGCTGAATGACATCCCCCTGACGACTCTCGCTGGCCGGCCCACCACGCTGGCCGAGCTGACCGACGGCGCCGCTCTGGTGGTGAACGTCGCGTCCAAGTGTGGGCTCACCCCGCAGTACGAGGCGCTGGAGAAACTCGCCAAGGACTACGCCGCGCGCGGGCTGACCGTCATCGGCGTGCCGTGCAATCAATTCATGGGGCAGGAACCCGGCAGCCCCGACGAGATCCTCACGTTCTGCTCGACCACCTACGGCGTCACGTTCCCGCTGCTCGCCAAGTCCGATGTCAACGGTCCCGGTCAGCACCCGCTGTATACCGAGCTCACCAAGGCGGCCGATGACTCGGGCGAAGCCGGCGACGTGCAGTGGAACTTCGAGAAGTTCCTGCTCGCCCCGGACGGCACCGTGGTCAGGCGCTTCCGGCCGCGCACCGCTCCCGACGCCCCCGAGGTCATCGCGGCGATCGAAGAGGTCGTGCCCCGCTAGCAGGGCCGGCAAAGGCAGGGCCAGCAAAGGCAGGGCAGCAGAGGCGGGGCCGGCAAGATGACACCCACAGTCGCCGTGTTGTCCACCGTCTGGACACCTGGAGTTGCCACACTGCGGGTGTGGCAGGACAACTGATCGTTTCGATCTCCGGTATCAGCGAGCGCACCGTCGACGACGTCGCCGCGTTCTGCGGCCACCTCGACGCGCGCGGAGTCCCGGTGTCGTTCCTGGTCGCGCCGCGGATGAAGGGCGGCTACCGCCTCGACCGCGACGACGACACGGTCGGCTGGCTGGCGGATCGGCGCGCCGGTGGGGACGCGATCGTGTTGCACGGCTACGACGAGGCCGCCACCAAGGCCCGCCGCGGCGAGTTCGCCACCCTGCAGGCTCACGAAGCCAACCTGCGGCTGATGGCCGCCGACCGGATCCT
>NZ_JBKECZ010000164.1:0-101536 GCF_047975165.1 Mycobacterium sp. | reverse complement strand
GCCTGTTGTCCTGGGTGCTGGTGGTCGGGGTGTTCTTCGCGGCGAAGTCGACCGGGCGGATCCGCACGGTCGGCTAATTGCCGGTGCGATTCAACCCGCTTGCTCGCGAGCGTAACGCCACGGCGAAATCCGGAGCGCGAAATCGCAGCCCCGTTACGCTCGCGAACGACTCGCAGCCGCCTGCGCCGCTAATCTCCGCTACCCCAGCGCTTTTCGACCGTCTTGACCAGCGCGGTCAGGGTCGCGTTCACCGGTGCCCCGACGCCGACGCGGGCTCCCTGGCGCGGTATCGCACCGTTGATGACGTCGATCTCGCTGACGCGACGCGCCTGATGGTCGAGCAGTGCCGAGGGTTTCGCGCCGGGCATGCCGGCGCCGAAGTCGCGCACGTGGGCGACCGGATCGGTGACGTTCACGGCGATGCCGGACGCCGTGGCCACCTGCCAGGCCTCGGTGGCCGCGGCCCTGCTGACCGGCCCCATGTCCGGGTCGTCCATGACCTCGCCGACGGTCATGCCGGTCAACGCACACGGGGCGCTGTAGGCCACGTTGCAGATCAGCTTCTCCCACTGCATGGCGGCGATGTCGGAGACGGCGGCGGCGTCGAATCCGGCGTCGGTCCACACCCGCGCTATCGACTCCACCGTGGCGTGCGGCAGCGACGAGTACGCGCCGAAGCGCATGGCGCGCATGGCGTTGTGGTGCACATGCCCGGGCGCCACCCGGGACGCCCCGAATCCGCTGGCGATCCCCACCGTCACCCGCTGATCACCGACGATCCCGGCCACAGTCTCGGCCGAGCCCAGGCCGTTCTGGATGGTCAGCACCGGGGTGGCCTCGCCCAGCATCGGAAGTGCCTGCTGCGCGCCGGTGGTCACGTCGGCGGCCTTGACCGCCAGGATGACGAGGTCCATCGGCTCGGCGGGAGCGACAGTGGCGGCCCGCAACCGCACCGTGGTGTCGTAGCCGGGGCCGCTGACCCGCAGCCCGTGCTGGGCGATCGCGTCGATGCCCGGCCGGTAGCTGTCGACCACCACGACCTCGTTGGCCGCGGCGGCCAGCTTGGCGGCATAGATGGAACCCATTGCGCCGCAGCCGATCAGACCGATTTTCATCCGCACCCCTGTCCCGTCAACTCGTCGATTGCCTCGGCCAGTCCCGGCTTCTGTTCCAGCCCGAAGCCGGGTGCGTCCGTCGGGGCGACCCTGCCCGCACCCAGTGCGCAGCCCGGGGAGTAGCCCCCGAACGGCTGGAACACCCCCGGATACGCTTCGCAGCCGCCCAGGCCCAGCCCGGCCACGATGTGCAGGTTGATCAGATGCCCGCCGTGGGGGAGGGCGAACCGGCGGTCGAAGCCGTGCGATTCGAGCACCTCGATCATTCGTGCGTACTCGGTCAATCCGTAGCTCAGCCCCGCGTCCATCTGGAAAATGTCGCGGCCCGCCCGCATGCCGCCGTACCGGAGCAGGTTGATCACGTCGGGCACCGAGAACAGATTCTCCCCGGTGGCGACCGCGCCGCCGTAGCAGTCGGTCACCGCACGGTTGGTGTCGAAATCCAGCGGGTCGCCCGGCTCCTCGTACCAGCGCAGCCCGTAGGGGGCCAGCGCCGCGGCCCAGGCGGTGGCCGTCGCCCGGTCGAACCGCCCGTTGGCGTCGACCGCGACCCTCCCGCCGTCGCCGAGAATCGCGATCGCGGTCTCGACCCGGGCGAGGTCTTCGGCCATCGGGACCCCGCCGATCTTCATCTTCACCGCGTCGTAGCCGAGGTCGAGGTAGGACCGCAGCTCGTCGGCCAGAGCCGCGGAGCCGGAGCCGGATCCGGAGCTGGATCCGGAGCCGGATCCGGAGCCGGAACTTGGGTAGTAGTAGCCGCCGGCGGCATACACCGGAACCGATTCGGCCGGGACGCGACCGAAGTGACGCGCGATGCTCGCGTAGGCGGGTTCGTCGTCGAGTTTGGCGTTCAGATCCCAACACGCCAGTTCCAGGGCGGCCGCAGCGGTTGCCCGGTCCCCGTGCCCGCCCGGCTTCTCGTCTCGCATGGCGCACGCCAGCACCGCGGCCGGATCGAGCCGTCCGGAATCGTCGAGCAGCATCTGCGGAGGTGCGGCCAGCAGCCGGGGGATCATCCGTTCGCGCAGGATTCCGCTCTGGGCGAACCTCCCGATCGAATTGAACGCCACCCCGACGGCGCGTCTGCCGGCCCGGACGGCGACCAGGGCCACCAGCGAGACGGTGTGGCCGGAGAAGTTGACCAGTGCGTTGGCCGGGGCCGCGCCCGCGGTGCTGTGGAACGGGATCGAACGCTCCAGGACTGCGGTCAGCGTGGTCATGTGCGGGTGAACAGGACCGCCTCGTCGAACGGAAGACGCGCGAACACCCGCGAGGCGCCGGTGACGTGCTCGGCGGCCTCGGCCTTGCCGACAACGCGGGGGTCGGTGATTCCGAAGGTCTTGCCACGGCGCTGCATCCGCCCGCCGCCGGCCGCCTTGAGGTTCTTCAGCCAGTCGCGGTCCGGGCCGTAGGACAGCAGCACCGCCACACCCGGTTTTCCGTCCACCTCGGCGAGGAAGGCGTTCACCGGGGTGCGGTAGGGCTTGCCGGATTTGCGGCCGACATGCTCGATGATGGCGAAGGACGGGGCCCAGCCCGCCCACAGCCGCTGGATGGGGTTGGTGACGTGCCGGTTGAACCGGGCGAGCTGTTGGGGTAGTCGCATGCGATCCATCCAACTCGTATGCCCCGGTGAAGTTCAACCCGGCCCGATCTCTTACACCCGGTAGTCGAGTACACCCTGTAGTCGAGCGGACCGCCCAGACTGGAACACTGGTCGCCATGGGTAGCGCCGACCGGGTGACCGGGCAGCCGGGAGCGTCCGCTCGGCTGTTCGACGAGGCCCGCAGGATGATTCCCGGCGGAGTGAACTCCCCGGTGCGGGCTTTCACCGCGGTGGGCGGCACGCCGCGGTTCATCACGCAGGCGCAGGGCTGCCGCCTGACCGATGCCGACGGCGACACCTACATCGATCTGGTCTGCTCCTGGGGGCCGATGATCCTGGGCCACGCACACCCCGCCGTGGTGGATGCCGTGGTCAAAGCGGCCGCGGACGGCCTTTCCTTCGGGGCGCCGACCCCGGCCGAGACCGAACTGGCCGCCGAGATCATCGGCCGGGTGGCGCCGGTGCAGCGGATCCGGTTGGTGAACTCGGGCACCGAAGCCACCATGAGCGCGATCCGGCTGGCACGCGGGTTCACCGGACGGCCCAAGATCGTCAAATTCGCCGGCTGCTACCACGGGCACGCCGACGCCCTGCTTGCCGCCGCCGGTTCCGGGGTGGCCACCCTGGGGTTGCCGTCCTCGCCGGGGGTCACCGGCGCGGCCGCGGCGGACACCATCGTGCTGCCCTACAACGACCTGGATGCGGTGGCCGCGACGTTCGCCGAGGCGGGCGAGCAGATCGCCGCGGTGATCACCGAGGCCAGTCCGGGGACTATGGGCGTGGTCCCGCCCGCACCGGGCTACAACGCCGGGCTGCGGAAGATCACCGCCGAACACGGCGCGCTGCTGATCCTCGACGAGGTGATGACGGGATTCCGGGTCAGCCGCGCCGGCTGGTACGGACTCGACCCGGTCGATGCCGACCTGTTCGCCTTCGGGAAGGTGATGAGCGGCGGACTGCCCGCGGCGGCCTTCGGCGGCCGGGCGGAGGTGATGGAGCGGCTGGCCCCGCTGGGGCCGGTGTATCAGGCGGGCACCCTGTCGGGTAATCCGGTGGCGGTGGCGGCCGGGCTGGCGACGCTGCGGGCCGCCGACGGCGCCGTCTACGCGGCGCTGGACGCCAACGCCGACCGGCTGGCCGCAATGCTCACCGGCGCGTTGACCGATGCCGGCGTGCCGCACCGCGTTCCGCGGGCCGGAAACATGCTCGGTGTGTTCTTCGGGGACACGCCGGTAACCGATTTCGCCTCCGCCCAGGCCAGCCAGACGTGGCGCTACCCGCCGTTCTTTCACGCGCTGCTGGACGCGGGTGTCTACCCCCCGTGCAGTGCGTTCGAGGCGTGGTTCGTCTCGGCTGCGCTGGACGAGGGCGCGTTCGGCCGCATCGCGGCAGCGCTGCCGGCTGCTGCCGTCGCCGCCCGGGAGGCCAGGCCCTGATGGCCGAAACGACCCGGGTCCACGTGGTGCGCCACGGCGAGGTGTACAACCCCACCGGCATCCTCTACGGACGGCTGCCGGGATTCCGGCTGTCCGACACCGGTGCGGCGCAGGCGGTGGCGGTTGCTGACTTCCTCGCCGGCCGTGACATCGTCGCGGTGGTCGCCTCCCCGCTGCAGCGGGCTCGGGAAACCGCGGCGCCCATTGCCGCCCGGCACGGCCTGGCTGTCGACACCGACGCCGATCTGATCGAGTCGGAAAACTTCTTCGAGGGCCGAAAGGTCGGGCCGGGTGACGGCGCCTGGCGGGATCCGCGCTTCTGGTGGCGGTTGCGCAATCCGATCCGACCGTCCTGGGGCGAGCCCTACACCCAGATCGCGACCCGGATGGCCGCCGCCGCGGGTAGGGCGCGGGCGCGCGGGGCAGGTCACGAGGTGGTGTGTGTGAGCCACCAGCTGCCGGTCTGGACACTGCGTATGCACGTGACCGGCAAGCGGCTCTGGCATGACCCGCGGGGCCGGGAATGCGCGCTGGCGTCGGTGACCACCCTGGTCTACGACGGCGACCGGCCGACCGGCGTGGAGTACTCCGAGCCGGCGGCGCGATGAGCCTGCCCAGGGTAGTGCTCACCGCGGTGGTGCTGGCCTCGTTGCTCACCGGCTGCGCCGGCCGCGATGCCGTCGCCCAGGGCGGCACCTTCGAGTTCGTGTCCCCCGGCGGCCGGACCGACATCTTCTACGACCCGCCGGATAGCCGGGGCCGCCCGGGGCCGCTGTCCGGGCCGAGCCTGACAGACCCGGCGCGCACGATTTCGCTGGACGACCCGGCGTTTCGCGGCCGGGTCGTCGTCGTCAATGTGTGGGGCCAGTGGTGCGGGCCGTGCCGGGCCGAGATCAGCCAGCTGCAGCGCGTCGACGACGCGACCCGCGCGTCGGGCGTCTCCTTCCTGGGCATCGACGTCCGGGACAACAACCGGCAAGCCGCGCTGGATTTCGTCACCGACCGCCACGTCACGTTCCCGTCGATCTACGATCCGCCGATGCGGACCCTGATCGCCTTCGGCGGCAAGTACCCCACGACGGTGATTCCGTCCACGGTGGTGCTGGACCGCCGCCACCGGGTGGCCGCGGTGTTCCTGCGCGAACTGCTGGCCCAGGATCTGCAACCGGTGGTCATGCGGGTCGCCGCGGAGCCGGGCGAACCGGATTCCGCGGCCACGCCGCAGGCACCGGATCCGGGACTGCGGTGACCGGTTTCGCCCAGATCGCCGCCGCCGGGCCACTGGTGGTGGCCCTCGGTGTGTGCATGTTGGCCGGTCTGGTGTCGTTCGCATCGCCGTGTGTGGTGCCGCTGGTGCCCGGCTATCTGTCGTATCTGGCCGCCGTGGTCGGTGTGGACGCCGGCGACGGAGCGGGCGACCGGGGACCCGGTGGCCTCGCGTCGCCGCCGACGGCGCGGTGGCGGGTCGCCGGTTCGGCGGCCCTGTTCGTCGCCGGATTCACCGCGGTGTTCGTGCTGGGCACCGTGGCAGTCCTGGGGATGACCTCGGCATTGATCGAGAACCAGTTGGCGCTACAGCGCATCGGCGGCGTGCTGACCATCGTCATGGGACTGGCGTTCGTGGGGCTGATCCCGGCCTTGCAGCGCCAGGCGAGGTTCAGTCCCCGCCTGTTGACGACGGTGGCCGGTGCGCCGCTGCTGGGTGCGGTGTTCGCGCGGGGTTGGACACCGTGCCTGGGGCCGACGCTGACGGGGGTGATCACCGTCGCCTCGGCCACCGACGGGGCCAGTGTGGCCCGGGGAATCGCCCTGGTGGTGGCCTACTGCCTCGGCCTGGGGATTCCGTTCGTGGTGCTGGCGTTCGGGTCGGCGCGGGCGGTGTCCGGCCTGGGCTGGCTGCGCCGCCACACCCGGGCGATCCAGATATTCGGCGGCGTCCTGCTGGTGTCGGTCGGGGTCGCACTGGTCACCGGGGTGTGGAACGACTTCGTGTCCTGGCTGCGCGACGCCTTCGTCTCCGACGTGAAATTGCCGATATGAGCGGCCCGGGCGTCGCGAGGCTGCTCGCGGCGAAGATCCGCAACACCTGGCGATCACTGACGTCGATGGGTACCGCGCTGGTCCTGCTTTTCCTGCTCGCGCTGGGCGCGATTCCCGGGGCGCTGCTGCCGCAGCGCAGCCTCAACGCGGGCAAGGTCGACGACTACCTGCGTGCCCATCCGGTGATCGGTCCGTGGCTCGACGAGCTGCAGGCCTTCGACGTGTTCTCCAGCTTCTGGTTCACTGCCGTCTACGTCCTGCTGTTCGTCTCCCTGGTGGGTTGCCTGACCCCGCGGATCATCGAGCACGCCCGCAGCCTGCGGACTCAGCCGGTGGCCGCACCCCGCAATCTGGCCCGGCTGCCCAAGCACGCGCGGGCCCGGGCCCGCGACGTTTCCGCCGACGCCTTGGCGGCCACCATCGTCGGCCGGCTGCGCGGCTGGCGCACCACCACCCGGGGCAACGCGGACAGCGTCGAGGTGTCCGCGGAGAAGGGCTATCTTCGCGAGTTCGGCAACCTGGCGTTCCACTTCTCGCTGTTGGGTCTGCTGGTCGCGGTGGCCGCCGGCAAGCTTTTCGGTTACGAGGGCAACGTGATCGTGATCGCCGACGGCGGCCCCGGCTTCTGCTCGGCCTCGCCGGCCGCCTTCGACTCGTTTCGTGCCGGCAACACCGTCGACGGCACGTCGCTGTACCCGATCTGCCTGCGGGTCAACAATTTCGACGCCCACTACCTGCCGTCCGGGCAGGCCACCTCGTTCGCAGCGGACCTGGACTACCAGGCCGGCAGCGACCTGACGACCGATACCTGGCGGCCGTACCGGATCGAGGTCAACCACCCGCTGCGCGTCGGCGGCGCCCGGGTCTATCTGCAGGGCCACGGCTACGCCCCGACCTTCACGGTGGTTTTCCCCGACGGGCAGGTTCGCACGTCGACCGTGCAGTGGCAACCGGATAACCCGCAGACGCTGCTGTCCTCGGGGGTGGCGCGGATCGACCCGCCGGCCGGCAGCTATCCCGACGGCGCCGAGCGTCGCAAACATCAGATCGCGATCCAGGGACTGCTGGCCCCGACCGAACAACTCGACGGCAGCCTGCTGTCTTCGCGTTTCCCGGCGCTTGACGATCCGGCGGTGGCCATCGACATCTATCGCGGCGACACCGGATTGGATTCCGGACGGCCGCAGTCGTTGTTCCACCTGGACCCGCGGCTGATCGAGCAGGGCCGGCTGACCAAGGAGAAACGGGTCAACCTGCGGGCCGGCGAACAGGTGCGGATCGATCGGGGACCGGGCGCCGGCACCGTCGTCCGCTTCGACGGAGCCGTGCCGTTCGTCAATATCCAGGTCTCCCACGACCCCGGCCAGCGCTGGGTGCTGGTATTCGCCGTGGCGATGATGGCCGGGCTGCTGGTGTCGCTGCTGGTACGTCGACGCCGGATCTGGGTGCGGCTCACCCCGGGCCGCCCCGACCCGCAGGACGCCGATGCGGTCCCCGGTACCGTCGAGATCGAAATGGGTGGTTTGGCGCGTACCGACAACTCCGGCTGGGGTGCGGAATTCGAGCGGCTGACCGAGCGGCTGCTGGCCGGGTGCAGTGCGCCCGGACCCGAGCCCGGCCCCGGGTCCGGCGCAGCCGCGGCAGGCGACGCGGTGGCCAAGAGGAGCGCAGAAGTGGACGTGACATGAACGCCGCGCACATCGACATCGGCCTGGCCAGGTATTCCGACTGGGCGTTCACCTCGGCGGTGGTGGCGCTGGTGGTGGCCCTGATGCTGTTGGCCAGTGAACTCGCCTACGCCCGCACCCGGGATCCGCAACCGGTGGCGGCCGGCGGTGTGCCGACCGACAGCGCCACTCCGGGGGTCGTGGCCGACCTGCGGCAGCGGCCCTTCGCCGAACGTGTGGGGCGCGCGGGCGTGGCGGTGCTGTATTTGGGGATCGGTCTGCTTTTCGTCTGCATCGTGTTGCGCGGGCTGGCCACCACCCGGGTGCCGTGGGGCAACATGTACGAGTTCATCAACCTCACCTGCCTGTGCGGGCTGGTTGCCGGCGCGGTAGTGCTGCGGCGCCCGCAATACCGCCCGCTGTGGGTGTTCCTGCTGCTGCCGATCCTGATCCTGCTCACCGTGTCCGGACGCTGGCTGTACACCAATGCCGCACCGGTGATGCCGGCGCTACGGTCCTACTGGCTGCCGATTCATGTCTCGGTGGTCAGCCTCGGCTCCGGGGTGTTCCTGGTGGCGGGCATCGCCAGCATGCTGTTCCTGCTGCGCACTTCGCACTTGGGGGAGACCTCGGGCGGGCCGGGCGCCGGGGGTGCGCTGGAGCGCCTGGTGCAGAAGCTCCCGGATGCGCAGACCCTGGACAGAGTCGCCTACCGAACGACGATCTTCGCGTTCCCGGTATTCGGATTCGGGGTTATTTTCGGCGCGATCTGGGCCGAGGAGGCCTGGGGCCGGTACTGGGGCTGGGACCCGAAGGAGACCGTGTCCTTCGTCGCCTGGGTGGTCTATGCCGCCTATCTGCATGCCCGTTCCACCGCGGGCTGGCGGGACCGCAAGGCAGCCTGGATCAATGTCGTCGGGTTTGTCGCCATGGTCTTCAACCTGTTCTTCGTTAACCTGGTGACCGTCGGTCTGCACTCCTACGCCGGCGTGGGCTGACCGGAGACGGAAGACCCGGGACCCCGGGGGATTCGGCAGGGGTTGAGTAGGGATTCAGCAGGGGTTCGGAAGGGGTCCAGCACGTGTCAGAACATCCGACTCAAGACTTCGGGCCGCGCCCGTTCGATGCGTTCCGCGTCGACCCGACCGCCTACGGCGCGTACTACCCGGGCCCCCAGGAGCACCCCGGCGCGCGTCACGGCCGGCCCGAGTTCGATCCGGAGCCCCAACCGCCGTCGCCGTACCAGGAGCGGCAATCGCACGCCGGGTACCCGGAACTGTCCGCCGACGCACTGTTGCGGCCGGTCAAGCCTCCTCCCTCGGAGGGATGGCGCCGTGTGCTGTACGGGTTGTCCGGGCAGTTGATCAACCTGGGGGAGAGCCCCCGGGCGACTCGCCACAACAATCTGGTTGCCCAGATCAACCGACCCCTGAGCGGCTGCTATCGGATTGCGGTGCTGTCGCTGAAGGGTGGCGTCGGCAAGACCACGATCACCGCGACCCTGGGGTCCACCCTGGCGGCGATCCGCGGCGACCGGGTGGTTGCCGTGGATGCCAACCCCGATCGCGGAACGCTGCGCGAGAAGGTCACGCCCGGCACTGCGGCCACCGTGCGGGACCTGCTGCGTGACGCCGGGAGCATCGAGCGTTACAGCGATGTCCGCCGCTATGTGTCACAGAACAGCAGCGGATTGGAAGTGCTGGCCTCGGACAGCGACCCGAGCGTCTCGGAGGCCTTCGACGGCGACGACTACACCCGCGCCCTGGGCATCCTGGACCGCTTCTACGGCCTGGTGCTCACCGACTGCGGCACCGGGCTGCTGCATTCGGCGATGCCGGCGGTCCTGGCCAAGGCCGACGTGCTGATCGTGGTCGCTGCGGGCTCCATCGACGGCGCCCACAGCGCCTCGGCAACGCTGGACTGGCTGCAGGCCCACGGCCACGAAGGCCTGGTGCGCGATTCGATCGCGGTGATCAACGCCGTCCGGTCGAATTCCGGCAAGGTCGACCTGCACAAGGTCGTCGATCATTTCGCCCAGCGGTGCCGTCGGGTGCAGGTGGTACCTTTCGACCCGCATCTTGAGGAAGGCGGGGTGATCAGCCTCGACCGGCTGAAGCGGGAGACCCGTGAAGCGGTCGTCGAGCTGGCGGCAGCGGTCGCCGACGGGTTCCCGGGCGACCAGGCGCACCTGAGTCCGAACCCCGGGTGATCCGCGGCCGGTGCGGCCCGGACTTCAGTGCGGCTTGTTGTCGCCCAAACGGCGCAGAAACTCCGGATCGTCATCGGGTCCGATAACGCGCATCCTCGGCCGGCTTGCCTGGGACCGGGCCGCGCGTATGCCGAAATAAATCAATGTCCCGACAACCAGGACGACGAGCAGGTACAACACTCGACACCTCCTGAGAGCGAATATACCCGCGCCGTAGGCTCAAACCGTGTCAGCGGCGTCGGGCGACCGGTCTCAGAGGAATGCGGCGCTGCGCCGCGGGATCGTAGACGTCGTCGTCTACTCGGTGGTTCGGCTGCTCTTGGTCGTCGCCGTCACCGGTGTGATCTACGGTCTGGCCAGGTTGCTCGGGGTGGCCGATTTCCCGGTTGTCATCGCCGCACTGTTCGGCATCGTCATCGGGATGCCACTGGGCATCTGGGTGTTCAGTCCGCTGCGGCGGCGCGCGACCGCCGCGCTCGCTGACGCTGGGGAGCAGCGCCGGACGGAACGGGACCGGTTGCGTGCCCGATTGCGCGGCGAAGCGGAGCCCGGCACCGATGTCGAGCCCGAGGACGACCTCGGGTCCGAGATGCGGTGAGGTCGCCGTGCCTCACCGCACGCTGTTCAGCGGCATCCGGACTACCTGAGCTGCATAGGTGAGGCCCGCGCCGTAGCCGATCAGCAGGGCCAGATCCCCTGGCCGGGCAGCCCCGGATTCCATGAGTTCGGCGATCGCCAGCGGGATCGAAGCTGCCGAGGTATTGCCGGCATTCTCGATGTCGTTGGCGACCACCGTGTCCGGCCTTAGGTCCAAATTCTTGACCAGTAGTTCGTTGATGCGGCGATTCGCCTGATGGGGCACGAACACGTCGATCTGGTCGGGTTCGACCCCGGCGCTCTCCAGCGCGCGGCGGCCGACGTCACCCATCTTGAAAGCCGCCCAACGGAAGACCGCCGGACCTTCGAGCCGGACGAACGGGCGCGGACCCTCGGGATTCTGGGCGAACGTGATCCAGTCGATGTCTTGCCGGATGGCACCGGACTGTTCTCCGTCGCTGCCGGCGACGGTCGGCCCGATGCCCTGCGACGGTGTCTCGCCCACTACGACGGCGGCGGCGCCGTCGGCGAAGATGAAGCAGTTGCCCCGGTCGGTCATGTCGATGGTCGGGGATAGTTTTTCGGTACCGACCACCAGCATCTTGGCGGCGCCGCCGCCCCTGATCATGCCGGCCGCGGTGCTCAGGGCGTATCCGAACCCGGCGCATCCGGCCGACAGGTCGAACCCCGGAACGTCCTTGGCCCCCAGGGCTGCGGCGACCATCGGAGCGGCCGGTGGAGTCTGCAGGAAATGAGTGTTGGTGGTGACGATCACGCCGTCGATATCGGCCGCGGTGAGTCCGGCGTTCGTCAGGGCCCGGCGGCAGGCCTCGGTGGCCATCGATGCCGCTGTCTCCTCCTCGGCGGCAAACCGGCGGGTCCTGATGCCGGTGCGCGAATAGATCCACTCGTCCGAGGAGTCGATGTTTTCGCAGATCTCGTCGTTGGTCACCACCCGTTCGGGGCGATACGCCCCGACGCTGAGCAAACCGACCTTCGTTGGTCCGCTGGCGGACGCGATCTCTGGCATAGCGGTCCTCACTTGTCGGCTCGCACCCGTTGAACGTGATCGACTCTAGGCGTGCGGGTCTGGAGTCGGCAGCCGGCCCTGTTCAGGCCAACGCCAGCGCGGTGGATACATCCCGCTGGCTCGCGAGCGTAACGCCAGGGCGAAATTCGGAGCGCGAAAACGCAGCCCCGTTACGCTCGCGAACGACTCTAGGCGTGCGGGTCTGGAGTCGGCAGCCAGCCCTGTTCAGGCCAGCGCCAGCGCGGTGGATACCGCGATCGCCCACATCAGCATCGCCAGCCCGGTATCGCGCAGCACCGGGATGAGTTCCGCCCCGACCCGGCCGGTTCGCACCGGCAGGTCGGCCCGCAGTGCCAGCGGGGTGGTCGCCAGTGCCACGGCACACCACGGGGTTGCAAGCATCAGCAGCAGTGTTGACGCGCCGGCGGCGGCCAGGAGCCAGTGGTAGAGCTGCCTGGTGCGGCGGTCCCCCAGGTGAACCGCCAGGGTGAACTTGCCGGCGCGGGTGTCGGTGGGAATGTCGCGCAGATTGTTGGCCACCAGTACCGACGACGACAGCGCCCCGATGGCCACGGCCAGCACCAGACCTACCCAATCGACCCGCAGGGCCTGGGTGTACTGGGTGCCCAGGACGGCGACCAGGCCGAAGAACAGGAATACCGCCACCTCCCCCCAACCCGAATACCCGTAGGGCTTGGATCCGCCGGTGTACAACCAGGCCCCGGCGGCACAGGCGATGCCCACAGTGATCAGCCAGGGTGAGCTGACCAGTGCCAGTGCCAGCCCCGCCACGCAGCCGGTGAACAAACTGATCAACGCGGCGGTCAACACCGCGTTCGGGGTCGCCAGCCGCGAACCCACCAACCGTGCCGGGCCGGTGCGGTCGTCGTCGGTGCCGCGGATGCCGTCGGAGTAGTCGTTGGCGTAGTTGACCCCGACCACGAACGAGATGGCTACGGCCAGCGCCAACAGCGCCTTCCACCACACCGCGCCGTGCCCCCAGGCGGCCGCGCCGGTGCCCGCGACAACGGGTGCCACCGCGTTCGGCAGCGTTCGTGGGCGGGCGCCGGATGCCCACTGCGCAAAACTGGCCACCAGGGCATCCTGCCCCATGGGCGAGAATGAGCGAATGCTCGCGGTGATCGGTGGCAGTGGGTTCTACACGTTTTTCGATGCGGGCACCCGCACGGTCTTCCCGGACACGCCCTACGGCAAGCCCAGCGGACCCATCACGATCGGCGTTGTCGGTGAGCACGAAGTCGCCTTCCTGCCCCGGCACGGGGCCGCCCACGAATACCCCCCGCACACGGTGCCCTACCGGGCCAACATGTGGGCGCTGCGTGCACTGGGGGTGCGGCGGGTGTTCGCCCCGTGCGCCGTCGGCAGTCTCGACCCGGCCTTCGGCCCCGGGGCGGTGGTGGTGCCCGACCAGCTGGTCGACCGCACCAGGGGGCGGCCGGACACCTATTTCGACACCGGTGCAGTGCACACCGGCTTCGCCGACCCGTACTGCCCGACCCTGCGGGCCGCCGTCGCCGGCGTGTCCGGTGCGCCCGACGGGCCAGAGGTGGTCGACGGCGGCACCATGGTGGTCATCCAGGGGCCGCGGTTCTCCACCCGGGCCGAAAGCCGGTGGTTCGCCTCGGCGGGGTTCAGCCTGGTCAACATGACCGGATACCCTGAGGCGATACTGGCTCGCGAGCTTGAATTATGCTATGTGACAATAGCTTTGGTTACCGATGTGGATGCCGGTGTGGCGGCCGGGGAGGGTGTGACCGGTGCCGAGGTGTTCGCGGGATTCGGCGAGAACATCGAGATGCTCAAAAAGCTGGTGCGGGCCGCGATCGGGCGGGTCTTGCCCGAGCGGAGCTGCGCACACTGTCTGCGGCATGCCGGGGTGCCGCTGCCGTTCGAGCTGCCCTGAGTGGGTTGGCTACGGCTGGAGCGACCTTCGTCGCCGAGCGTTACTGTGCGGTCGCGTCCGTCGCCGAGCGTTACTGTGCGGTCGCGCTCGGTGGACGAAGCCTATGCCGGGGTGCCGGGCGGCCGATGAATCCTCGGCTGTCGCGGCCCCTGAGTGGGCCGGGCGATCCGCGGTGACCGGCTCGGCCCAGCCGGAGCCGGGGGTCGTGATCCACCGGCGGGGCGCGGTGATCCACCGGCGGGGGGCCGTGCCGGGCGGCCGCCGGGAGGGCGTCGCCGGGGTCTGCGAATCCGGCCCGCGATGATGACTCCGATGAAGACGCACAGCGCCACCCCGCACAGTGCGACGTCGAATGTGCTGGTGATCTGTTGGGCGAGGTTGTTTCCGTACACCCGGTTGACCACCACGCCCGGCAATTCCTCGAACCGGGGGGCCAGCATGACTCCGAGGAATACCCGCGACACCGTGAGGGTGAACAGGAAGCCACTCAACGCGAAGGTGAGCCGTGACCGCAGCGCGGCGCCGGACAGGTGGGCCCGTAGCCACCACGCGAGGGCTGCGGTGGTGAGGTCGAACGCCGCCAGCGTCATGGTGTCGTACCGCGAGTACGGGTAGTTCAGGATCACCGCGACGACGAAGTCGGTCATCCTCATCAGAACCGAGCCCAGACACCAGACTCCGATCAGCGCGAGCGCCTTGCGGATGGCATTGCGCCAGAGCTCCCGGTCTGCCCGGGTCTCCGGGGAACTGAACAGCGCCAACGGTAGGAACAGTGCCGCGGTGCCCGTCCAGGCCAGGTAGCCCTCGTACCCGACTCCGGCCGTTGTCGTGTTCTGGGCAATGCCGTGGAAGGCGTCGATTTCGCGGCCGACCGGAAGGGTCCAGACGAGCATGCCGGCAACCAGCGTCGACGCGGCCAGCGCCCCGGTGACCAACCGGGAATCCTTGGTGTTGCGCCGGCTCCAGTATGACGCGACCACGACCGCCGTCAGCGCGACCAGGCCGTACACCGTCGCGGTCAGGATGACGGCTATGTTGCGGGTACCGAACGTCTCGGTGCCGGTGATGCCCTGCAACGCGTATCGCAGCCGCCAGGCCAGGTTGAAGCCCGCCCCCAGGACCGCGCCGGCTATCGATGTGTAGCCGAGGAACCGGGCTGCCCGCAGCCAACGCTGGTGGCGGACTTCGTCTACGACGGGGCTGGTGAATACCGGCTGTGCGCTCAATAGCGCGCCGGCAAAGCCAAGCCAGCCACCCGGGCCGATACCGCCCGGTACGCCGACGGTGCCCCCCAGCATGATCGATTCGAACACGTTGTAGGCGATGAACGTTCCGATCAGCAGCAGGTAGGGAACGTTGAGACCCAGGCGCAGTCGACTCAGCACGACCGGGTCGATGTGCGCCCGCGACAACACCGGCGCCGCCAGCGACATCAGCGTCACCAGCGCCAGAACCTCCCAGATCACCGTGCTGCTTCCCGGGATGCCCAACCCGAAGTAGAGATTCCACGGGAACAGCGGTGCCAGTAGCAACAAGCCGATCGCGATCAGGTCCCGAATGGTGTTGCGGCGCCGAGCCAGGTGCGCCGCTGCGTCGGGAATGGGATTGGTCGGCGTTTCGTCGCCGGTCAGCGTCACGATGCCCCCAGGGATCGAGGTTGGGTATTGCTGGTAGAGGCGGTATTTCCTCGGTAGGGGAACCCCCTGCCGAGACGGCCTCGTTGTCGGCTTGCGAACATATTCTCCATTCGGAAGACGTAGTCGTCGCTGTGAGCAAGCTATGGATCTGCGCTGACCGCTCTGGCTGGTACGGACTGTGGCTACGCTGGGATCACGGAGAAACACCGTCGCCCGGATGACGAGTATTGCCGACGGTATCGCAATGTAGCGACACCGGACAATGCCGGTAGCGGGGCGGCCGGCCGAAGGGAAGCCGCACATGGACGTGGTGCTGAGGGTCGTGGTCGCGGGCCCGGTCGCACGCTTGGTCCTGGTCGACGCGGCTGCATCCGGCGACGGGCCGATCGACCAATACACCGTCGACCTGGCTGACAACCCCGTCGAAGCCTTGGTGCAGACGGTGGCGGGTACCAACCGGTTGCTGGGGGCCGACGGGCATCGACTGGTCGGGACGTGGCTGGCCGTGGAGGATGCGAATCTGGCCGACCAGCTGAGGCAGGCGCTGGAGTACGGCGGTGTCGCGAACGTCCAGGTGGTGGCGGTGGCCGCGGATGCGACGCGGGTGGCGCCGGTGGTTGGCGGGGATGCGACGGCAGCTGTTTCAACTTCCGGCACCGGACACTGCGGCGCGGGGGACGAGGAGTTGGCGTATTCGCAGTCCGAGGACGTCGTCTCGCCGGCGGCGGATGACGACGCCCTGGCTGAATACGCCGGCGACTACGACGCCGGATACGACGGCGATTACGACGGCGAATACGACACCGATTACGACACCGGGTTCGATGACGACCCCGGTGCTCCTGCGGGCGGTCTGGGGCTCAAGCGGCTGCTCATCAGCAACGCTGTGGTGGCATTCACGGTGCTCGGCTTCGCTTCGCTGGCGGTTGCCGTTGCTGTCACCGTGCGTCCGACTGCCGCGTCGATGCCCGTTGAAGGTCACCAGAACGCGCAACCGGGTAAGTTCATGCCGCTGTTGCCCACCGAGCAGCAGGCTCCGGTGCCGCTTCCTCCGGCCGGGGTGCCCAATGCGGGCTTCCAGGGCGGCACCGTTCCCATTGTCCAGGGGGTCGCACCGCGCCAGGAGGTTCCCGTACCGGTTCCGGTGGCTCCGGCGCCGGTACCTATCCCCCTGCCGGCACCGTTGCCGGTTCCGGTGATCGTCCCGTTCCCCGGTTGGCTGCCAGGCATGCCGACGGTGCCGATTGTCAAGCCGCCGGTCCCGCTGCCGACGGTAAAGCCGACGACGCAGCCGCCGACAACCAAGCCGCCGACGACGCAGCCGCCGACGACTACGGCAAAGCCGACGACGCAGCCGCCGACGACTACGGCAAAGCCGACGACGCAGCCGCCGACAACCCAACCGACGATTCAGCCGACGACTCGGGCGCCGACCCAGGCGCCGACGACCGAGCCGATCACCCAGGCGCCAGCGACTGCGACGATCCAGCCGACCACAGTCGCGCCGACAACCGCTGCGCCCGTGCCCTCCGCGGCTGCGCCTGTACCCACACCGGCGCCCACTCAGCCGCCGACCCAGGCCCCGCCGGCTGCGGCGCCGCAAACCCAGGCCCCGCGGCCTGCGGCGCCCAAACCTCCCCCGCAGCCGGCGCCGAAGCCGCCGTCGGACCTGGATGGCTTAGTGGGACTGTCAAGTTAACGGTGTAACTTGTTGTTGTACTTTTACTTTCGTCCTGCGGTCAATCGTCCGGGGAAGGCTAGCTCGAACGCGTTGAGTGGGGCTTTCCATCGGTTCATCCAGCGCTGTCGGCCCTTGCCGGTTGGGTCGAGACTCATGATCGCCGGGTAGCGCTCGCCCCAGGTCTGGCTGAACCCGGTGAACGCCTCGAGTGCTGCGGAATCGCTGGCCGCGGTGTAGACCAACTTCAGGTCTTTCGTGATCGCTGCCCAGTCCCTCTTCGACGCATATCGAAAGCTGTTGCGCAGCAGGTGAACAACGCAGGTTTGGGTTATCGCTTGTGGCCATAGGGTTGAAGCATCCCGGGTTTCATGCACACCTGGTTACGTGTGACCGGTGTGGTCTCCGATCGGTTGTTGAGCGTAATACCCGGCCTCCGCTTCGGTCGGCGGGCGTCGGCCCAGGCGGTGCATCAGCCTGCTGGTGTTGTACCAGTGGACCCAAGCGGAGGTGATCTTCTCCAGGTCGGCCAGAGTCCGAATCGGACCGGCCCGGAACGGTGAGCCGTCGCGCACGCACTCGGTTTTGTACAGCCCAATCGTCGTTTCGGCCAGCGCGTTGTCCAGAGCATCCCCGACGGTCCCGATCGACGGAATTAGCCCGGACAACATCAGCGATTCAGTGAAATGCGTTGCGGTATTCCGACTCCCGGCATCGCTATGATGAATGGTTTGCCCGGTCAATGAATGGCCTTGACGAGCTCGGTAAGCGGCGGCAGAAAGCAGAGCGCGTTCGACGAATGCGGTGTTCTTCGTCAGCGAGCATTCCCAGCCGGGGATCAGCCCGGCGTAGGCGTCGATGACGAACGCGGTGTAGCCGAACCCGCCGCCATCGAGCGGCACGTACGTGAAGTCAGCCACGTGCAACGCGTCGGGCCGCGACACCCGGAAGCGGCGACCCACCAGGTCCGGCGCCCGTTCGGCGGCCGGATGTCGCTCGGTGGTGCGCACCCGGCGGGTTCGGGTCACGCCGCGCCAGCCATTGACGCGCATCAGCCGTTCTACCGTGCAGCGGGCCACCGGGATGCCCTGGCGGCGCAGATGTGCCCACATCTTCACACTGCCGTACAGCCATTCTGGCGGCCGTTTACCGTCAGCGTCGGGTTCGTCGATGCCGGCCAGGATCTCGGTGATCGTGGTGTCCCACAGCGCCCGTTTCGACGGTGCCGCTGACCGGTGAGCCCAATAGGTGCGGGGGGCGATCGCCGCGCCCTGGATACCCAGGGCGCGGCAGATCGGTACGACCCCGAACCGCTCCTTGTGATCGTCGATGAACTCGCAGATCAACGGTGTAGCGGGTCGCACTCCAGCGCAAAGAAAGTCGTTGCGGCCTTTAATATTTCGATCGTTGTCTCAAGCTCCCGGTTCTTCCGGCGCAGCTCACGAAGCTCGCGTTTCTCTTCGCTGGACACCCCGGCCGTCTCGCCCGCGTCGACCTCGGCTTGGCGCACCCACTTGCGCAGCGTCTCCGCGCTCATCCCCAGTCGGCCGGAGATCTCCCGCATCGCCGCCCACTCCGTGGCGTAGTCATCGCAGTGTTCGCGGACCAACCGCACCGCCTTGGCCTTGGTGTTCTCGTCGTACTTGCTCGGCATCGTGCCCATCCTTCCCTCAGAAGAAGGCGCGCAAGAAACCCGGTCCGGTTCACAATCGCACTGAAAGTGCCTTTCCTGAACCGGTCAGATCATTGCTAGACAACACCGATCTTTCCAGCTCAGAGGGCACTTTCATCATTCCGACACCCGAATAACCAGCCCGTTCATCGGTGAATCGAGGATTAGCCCATGTGCCCAAGGGCGCCGCGGAAATGGTGGCCGCGGCGATCCGCACCCTCTTCGCCCAACCCGATGCCGGGCACGTCCGCGAACAGCTCGACACCATCGCCACCATGCTCGGTCGCCAATTCCCCAAGGTCGAGACCATGCTGCGCGATGCTGCCAATGACGTCACCGCCGTTGCCGACTTCCCGGTCGCGCACTTGAAAACAATCTGGTCGACCAATCCGTTGGAGCGTCTCAACCGCGAGATCAAACGCAGAACCGACGTCGTCGGTGTCTTCCCCAACCCCGCCGCACTGCTGCGCTTGGCCGGCTCCGTGCCCGTCGAAGCCCACGACGAATGGCATGTCGCCGACAAACGCTGCCTATCCGAAGCCACCCTGGCCCTACTCAACACCAACGCCCCGAACGGCAAACCCACCGAAAGTGTTGCCCCCACAGCCGCTCTCACGGCATAGTGAAAACCTACAAAGCCTCACCCAACACGTCGGCTCAACTTACACCACCCCACCGGGCGCGACCCTCCCGCGCGACGAAACTCGTTGCTGCCTCGAGGATTCCGATAGTTTCCTCAAGCTCCCGGTTCTTGCGTCTAAGTCCACGCAACTCCCACACGGCATCGGTGGGTACCCCATCACGCTGGCCGGTGTCGACCTCGGTCCGGTTTACCCAGCGGCGCAGCGACTCATAAGACACCCCCAACCGCTTGGCGACACCGGCAATGCACGCCGTGCGGGCGTCGTACTCCTCGACATGATCGGTGACCAACCGCACCCCCCGGGCCTTGAACTCGTCGTCGTACCTCTTTGCCATGATGCGAACTATCTTCCCTCGAAAGAAGGTGTGCATCAAACCCCGGGGTGATTCACTAACCCCACCAAAATCGGCGGACGGTGTCCGAACTCAGGCGAGATCATGAACTAGCCGCGAATTGCTCTCGGAGTTCCGATTTCTTGAACTTTCCGGTTGCCGTACACGGAATCGCATCGACGAACCGGAAGCAGTCGGGCAGCTGCCATTTGGCGAACGCCTTGGCGAGGTACTCGCGCAGTTCGTCAACGGACGCATGAGCCCCTTCGCGCAAGGTAACGACGGCCAGCGGACGCTCCCCCCACTGGTCATCGGGCACCGCGATCACGGCGGCCTGCATGACTGCGGGATGTGTCATCAGGTGGTTTTCCAGGTCGACCGAGGAGATCCATTCACCACCGGATTTGACGAGGTCCTTGGACCTGTCGCAGATCCGGATGCAACCGTTCGGATCGATGCGTACCACGTCGCCGGTCTTGAACCAGCCATCGGCGGTGAAACTCTCTGCACCGCGACCGCCCTGGTAGCTGGCCGCGACCCAGGGGCCGCGTACCTCGAGTTCGCCCATCGCGGTGTCGTCCCAGCCGATTTCGTGACCGGTGTCGTCACGGGCCCGGATGTCGAAGAACGGGCTCGCGACGCCTTGCCGGGTGCGGAAGTCGTACTGCTGATCGGGCTCGCTCCCGTCCAGTCTTGCGGGCAGGCGGCAGATCGCGCCCAGCGGCGCGGTCTCGGTCATGCCCCAGGCTTGTACGACGGTCAAGCCATGGCGGTCGAACCCCTCGAACATCGACCGCGGTACCGCCGCACCCCCGACAATCAGCCGGTCCAAATTCGACAGGTCCCACCACTGCGGTTCTGTGTCTAGCGCGGCGAGGATCCCCATCCACACCGTGGGAACACCCGCAGTCATTGTAATGCGCTCCTTGGCACACAAATCCAGCACGCTGACCGCATCGAGGTGGGGGCCCGGGAAGATCAGGCGCGCACCGGCCAGCGCCGCGGCATAAGGCAGGCCCCAGGCGTTGGCATGAAACATGGGCACCACCGGAAGAATTGAGTCCCTCGCCGATACCGCCAGTTGATCGGGAAGAGCCGCGACGAGAGAGTGCAGCACCAGAGCGCGATGCGAGTAGACGACGCCTTTTGGCCTACCGGTGGTGCCGGAGGTGTAGCACATAGCGGCGGCCTGGCGTTCGTCCAGCTGAGGCCATTCGATCGGTTCCGCTTCGGCCACGACCGATTCGTAGTCCAGCATCCCCTCAGGCGCCTTTGCACTGTGAGTGACGACGATTATCTGAGCGAATTCGTGTCCGGCACGGAATGTTTCGAAAACCTCCAACAATGATTCGTCGACGACGATCACGCTATCCTGCGCGTCGCCGACGATGAAGGAGAGTTCGTCGGGAAACAGCCGAGGGTTGAGCGTGTGGATCACCGCCCCCATCGCCGGAACCGCGAAGTACAGCTCGAGATGTTCGCTCTGATTCCACAACAACGTCGCGACCCGATCGCCGGCGCCGACGCCCAGCTCACGTAGTGCGCCGGCGAGACGCCGGGCCCTCGAGGCGCAGGTACCGAAAGTGGTGCGAGAGATAGACCCGGACGGCCGCCTCGACACCACCTCGGTATCGCCGTGGAAGCACTCGGCGCGCTCGACGATGCTGGACAGCGTGAGCGGATAGTCATCCATACTGGTGCCGCTCACCGCCATGGCCGTCGTCAATGGATCACCACCCCGCGAATGTTCTTGCCGTCGCGAAGATCCTGATAACCCTGGTTGATGTCTTCGAGCCGGTACTTTGTCGTCACCAGTTCGTCCAGCTTGAGCTGACCGGCGTCATACAGCCGCAGTAGGCGCACGATGTCGTATTGCGGGTTCGCCGAGCCGAACATCGACCCTTTGATGGTTTTCTCGTAGAGGGTCAGTCCCAATCCAGAGACGTGGACCGTCAACTTCTCGGGGGCCGCCAGTCCCGTGACCACAACGGTGCCGCCCTTGCCGATGATGTCGAAAGCCGCCGACACGACCTCTTCGTCGACCGTGCCAACCGTGACGATCGCCTGGTCTGCGCCTTGGCCCCATGACAGCTCGGTTACTGTGGCAGCGGCCTCTGCAGCAGTATCGAACGCATGGGTCGCGCCGAATTTTAATGCGGTGTCCCGTTTGAACGCCAATGGATCAACCGCCACGACGTACTTGGCGCCGCCGTGCAATGCGCCTTGCACGGCGTTGATTCCAATCCCGCCGATGCCATAGATGACAGTGATGTCCCCCGCGCGGACACCGCCGGCGTAGTTGGCGCTGCCCCATCCGGTCGGTACCCCGCAACCAACCAGTACCGCGGTCTCCAGCGGCAGCCAGTCATCGATCTTCACCACTGAATGCTGGGAGATGGTCGCCTTCTGAGCGAAGGTACCGAGCATGCACATCGCCCCGAAATCGGTTCCGTTGCGGTGAAATCGGAACGATCCATCCGGCATGGAACCCTCAAGGATCGTGGCTCCCATATCGCAGATGCTCTGTCTACCGGTCGAGCAGTAGCGGCAGCTCCCGCAGCTTGGGATGAAACTACACACCACGTGGTCACCGGGCTTCACTTTCGTCACTCCCGGGCCGATGTCCTCGATGATGCCGGCGCCTTCGTGTCCCCCGACGATCGGAAAACGAGGAGCCAGGTCGCCGTCGGTGAGATGCAGGTCGGAGTGGCACAGTCCGGCTGCTGTGTAGTTGATCAGCACTTCGCCTTCGCCGGGGCCGTCGAGTTCGAGCTCCATGAGTTCGAAAGGCCTTCCAGCTTCCAGCAATACTGCTGCTGTGGTTTTCACAAGTTTCTCCTCATCAGATACTGGCGCCGAAATTCCGGTCCATCGAATGCGACGGGGAAATAGTCGCTCGCGGCCTTTCAAACCTGAGCACACCGTCGTTGATCGGATCATCGAGCAGTAGGGCGGTGTCTTTCTCGTATTTCATCAGCACTTTCCAGGGCAGCTTCGACCCCTGCCGCGGCAGCGCCAGGTTGCCGCGCTGCACGTAGCCGGAATTGAGTTCGTCGAAGATGGAGTCCGTTGTCGCGCAACCTTGGACGTCATGGGGGACGGCCACCGTGTAGCCGTTGTCGTCCATGTACTTCAGCAACCGGACCAGGTAGGTGCCGACCAGATCGGCCTTCAGGGTCCAGGAAATGTTCGTATAGCCGACCACCCACGCCATGTTGGGCAGATCCTCGATGAGGGCTCCCTTGTAGATCATCTGCTCGTGCAATGAATGCGCCTTACCGTCAACGGTCAACGCCATCCCGCCCAGCGCCTGCATGTTCAGGCCGGTGGCGGTGACCACGATATCGGCGTCGAGTTCGCGACCCGATTTCAGCAATATGCCTGTCTCGGTGAACGTCTCGATCTGATCGGTGACGATCGACCCCTTGCCGGACGCGAGCACCGCAAACAGGTCACCGTCCGGCACGACACACAGCCGTTGGTCCCACGGCATGTACTCCGGGGTGAAGTGGCTCATGTCGAATCCGGGGCCGAGGTGGCGGCGTGCCTGCCACATGAGTAGCCGGCGCATGGCACGCGGCCAGCGGCGGCAGGCCTTGAACGTCTGCCGATTGATCAGGATGTTGCGCTTGCGCCCAAAGGCGTACACCCACGTGCGCGGCAGGAAGTGGCCCAGCATCTCGGAGATCTTGTCGTACGCCGGGAGCGAGAAAATGTATGACGGCGAGCGTTGCAGCATGGTGATTTGTTTGACGTCGCCCGCCATGGCCGGCACCAACGTGACAGCCGTTGCGCCACTGCCGATCACGACGACGTTCTTGCCGCGATAGTCCAGGTCGTCCGGCCAGAACTGAGGATGCACGAATCTCCCGGTGAACCGCTCCTCACCGGAGAATGTCGGCAGATAGCCGGAGTCGTAGTCGTAGTAGCCTGTGCAGCTGATCAGGTAATCACAGGTGTATCCGCGGATCTCGCCGGTCGCCTCATCATTGGCCTTGACGGTCCAGCGTTTCTCGGCGCTGGACCAGTCCGCACCCACGATCTTCAGGCCGTAATGGATCATCTTGTCGACGCCGTATTCGGCGGCGGTATCGGCAATGTACTGCCGGATAGACCCCCCGTCGGCGAGCACTTTCAGCTCGTTCCACGGACGGAACTTGTAGCCGAACGTGTACATATCAGAATCGGAGCGAATCCCTGGGTAGCGGAACAGATCCCAGGTGCCGCCCAGTCGTTCGCGCCGTTCCAGCAAAGCCAGGGTCCGATTCGGGAACGCGGCGGTGAGTTGGCTGGCCGTGCCGATTCCAGACAGGCCCGCGCCGACGATCAGTACGTCGAAGTGCTGCGAAGACATGATACGAGCATGGCCGCGTTCGACGTCACGAGTCTTGACTCTTCCCGACAGATTATTGTCTTTACGCGACATTCGAGGACGAAACGCGTTCGCGACCAGTAATGGTAGTTGTCTCACTCCTCAGCGTACGGTCAGGACCCATGGCGCCACTCGAAGTTCACCGCGACGAGATCCGGAGCCGCATCCTCGATGGCGCGGAATCATGCCTGGTCCGCGACGGACTCCAGAAGACGACCATCGATGACATCGCCAAGGCGGCCGGGGTGTCGCGCGCGACGATCTACCGATACCTCGAAGGTGGCCGGGACGCGATCATCCTCGGGGTCCTGTTGCGAATCTGCGTCAGAGAACTGAGCCGACTGGTCGTCGAACTCCCCCGCCAGCATGCGTCATTCGCCGGCCAGCTCACCGAGGGTGACGTGCAGTGCCTTGCCCGGGCCGAAACCGACGAGCACCCCGCGTTGCTGTTCTCTCCGGAGATCGTCGGGATGACCGGCGGCATCGCCGGGGCCGACGAAGCGCTGACCGAGCGCCTGTCGACGATGCTGCGGCCGATCCTCGAACCCGCTCGCCTCCGCGGCGAAGTGCGTGAAGATTGAGCGATCGAGATATCGCCCAGTTCGTCAACCATTTCATCGTGGCGGAACTCGTGCTCCGCACTCGCCAGGCCCAAGGCGAGGTCGAACTGCGCTCGATGCTGCGCAACTTTATGGTGCCCGGCCTCACCCGGGCCGGCCAGCCATGAATGCTTGACCACCCCTGATACGTGAGACACAGTGAGTACTTCGTCTCGCACCAGGAAATACTAGTGTCCGCACTCGACAACAAGCAGCTGGCGGTTGACTTTCTCAAGGCCATGCACTCTGGGGACCACGAAGCCGGCGCGTCGATGCTCACCGACGACTGCGAATTCTTCCTTGCGGGAGACATGGCAAAGAGCGGTCGCCTGTCGGCCGCCGGCGGTTTGGCCATCTGGGCAGGGATCACCAATGCCATTCAGGGCGGAACATTCAACTTCGGCCACGTGACTGCCGAACAGGACCGTGTATCGATCGAGGCGGAGAGCTTCGGAACCATCAACGATGTGGCGTTCCACAATCAGCACCATTTTCTGATCCGCGTCCGGAACGGGAAGATTTACCAGTTCAAGGAGTATTTCGACACCCTTCACGTCTGGGAGATCATCAATTCGATGTTCTTCGATGGCATGCCGCGAGCGCAGCGCACGTCGAATATCGACGAGATCACTGACAGCATCAGCAAGTGAGGTAGGAATGTCAGCTGACGGCAAGTGGAAAATCACGATCCATACGCCACTGGCATCCCAGGCCGGCACGTTGGAGTTGGCCACCACAGGCATGGCACTGTCGGGCACCGCAACGATGCTTGCCGGTGGGGGTCACCCCGTCAATGGCACCGTGCAAGGCGAGAACCTCACATGGCAGATCACGGTGAAGCGGCCGCTGCCGATGATCGGACACTTCGTGACCACGGTGGCTGGAGACGAGTTGTCCGGCACGGCAAAGCTGAGCCTTGTGGGTCAAGCGACGTTCGAGGGCTCACGGGTAGTCGCCGACAACTGACGGCCAGTGATGCTGAATCATCGCGACCACTCAAGAATCCGCCTGGCCAGCTCGGGGCCGCAGTCCTCCTGAACGAAGTGGCCGGCATTGATCCGGGCGTGCGGCTGGCCCTTCGCGCCGGGAACATGGGCGATCAGTGAGCGGTCAGTGTCGCCGAGAATCGGGTCCTTGGCGCCAAAGACACATAGGAACGGTTTCCGCCATCGGCCCAGGGCTGCCCACGCTGCGCGGTTGGCCGGCACTGCCGGATCGTCGGGTCTCGTCGGGACCAACCTGGGGAATGCGCGCACTCCGGCCTGAAATCCCTTGTCCGGGAACGGCGCATCGTAACCTGCACGCACCTGTGCCGACACCCTGCCGACTGTCCCTACCGACAGGACTCGCCCGCATGGAATCACGGGGGCGAGACGTGCGACGGCGCTCCCGATCCGAAATGTGAGCGATGCACCGCGGTCAGCGATGGGCAAGGTCCCGTTGCTGACCACGATGCGCCCGGCAAGGTCGCCTCGTGCGCCGACGATGCGCAATCCGATCAACGATCCCCAGTCCTGCACGAAAAGCGTGACATCGCGCAATCCGAGAGCGTCGAACCACGACGTCACCCACTGCACGTGTCGCAGGTATGTGTAATCCTCGATACGACTGGGCTTGTCGGAACGACCGAAGCCGATCAGATCGGGCGCCAGTACTCGATATCCGGCTGCCGCCAGTGGCTCAATCATGTTGCGGTACAAGTAACTCCACGTCGGTTCGCCGTGCAGCAGGACAATGGCCGGTCCGTCGGCAGGGCCCTCGTCGAGATAGTGCATTCGCAAATGGCCGGTGTCGGCCGCCGCCACTTCGACGTAGTGCGGGGTGAACGGGTAGCCCGAGAGGCTTGCGAACCGGTGATCGGGGGTGCGCAGGATGTCCAAGGTTCCTTCTCAAGTTTGCATTGTAGGGGTTGTCCGACCCCGGGGATTCCATGGTACTATCGATCACGATCCGTCGCATAGTACCGCGGAAGGCGGGATTCATGCGTCTGTCGTCGTTCGCCTATGCAGCTGAGTACTGGCTGGCACCCGAACAGTTCTTCGCCCGTATGACGCGGCTCGGTGACCGCTTCCTGTTGAACCTGCCTGGCTCTTCAGATGCGCTCTGCATCACGAACCCCGACGACATCAGGCAGGTCTTCAAGGCTCCCAACACCGTGCTGCAGCTGACGCCGGCGCTGGGCCGATTTTCGCCGCATCACGTGATCTTCGGCGACAACACCATCATCAGCATGGAAGGCCAGCAGCACGCCACCAATCGCCGTTACGTCAGCCCGCCGTTCCACGGCAAGGCGCTCAAATCGTATGAAGATGCCATGGTGCGCCTCACCGAGAAAGCGCTTGCCTCCTGGCCGATGGGAGAAGAGGTCAGCTTCCGCGACATGGCCGGCCCGATCGCACTCGACATCGTCGCCGAGGTGATCTTCGGGATGACCGACCCGCAGCGGGTAAGCCGCGCGAGCGAAGCCGCGATCGCGTGGCTGGAATCGATTCACTCGACGAAGCTGGCCATCCAAACCGCGTGGGCCACCGCAATGGGAGGCAAATGGACCGGGAACTACGACGAGATCAGAAACGCGCGCCTCGCCGTGGAGGCGCTGATCCAGGATGAGATCGATGAACGTCGGCAAGCCGGTGACGAGCACAGCGACGATGTGCTCGGCATCTTGCTCGGTGTCCGCGACGACACCGGTGAACCCATGCCTGATATCAAGGTGCGCGAATCGATCGCGGCGTTGCTGATCGCCGGCTACGAGACCACCAGCAACTCCCTGGCCTGGCTGGGAAATGAGCTTGTCCGCCAACCCGAACTGCTCGATACGCTCACCGAGTCGGCGCAGGGTGACGACCCGACGTGGTTGGACGCCACCATGTATGAAACACTCCGGTTGCATCCGCCCGTAGTGTTCAATTTGCGCTATGTGGTGGAGCCGTTCACCTTCGATGATGGCACGAAGATCGAGCCCGGCCGCATCATCATGCCGTTCACCTACGCGGTGCACCGCCGCGCCGACCTGTACCCCGAGCCGGGCAAATTTCTGCCGCAGAGATTCCTGGAAAACCGGCCCAAGACCTCTGAGTGGATCCCGTTTGGCGGCGGCACCCGATATTGCCTGGGCGCACCCTTCGCGATGTTGGAACTCCGTGTCATTCTGCGAACGATCCTGCGCCACGCCCGCTTCCGCGTAGCGGATACGCCAATCGAACCACCGGTCCGAATGAACATCACGCTGCTGCCCAAGCACGGGGGCCGCGTTGTTCTCGACCCGGCCTGACTCCTACCATGGGCGGGTGCCGAACGGTTCCGCAGACGACCTCAGCGATCAAATCCTGCACGCCGCGCTGACCTGCTTCCAGGAGGTCGGCGTCCGGCGTACGTCAATGGATGACATCGCCCGCGCGGCAAGAGTTGGCCGGATGACTGTGTTCCGGCGCTTCGAAAGCAAGGAGCGCTTGGCGCAGCTTGTACTCCTGCAGATCCTGGCGCAGACGGCCGAGAGCATTCAGTGTACGTTCATCAGGGCCGGAGACCTCGAAACCGGGCTCACCGAAGCGATTTTCACATCCGTGAGAGAGCTGCGCGACCATCCGCTCTTCGTAAAACTGATGAAGACCGAACCCGACACGTTTCTGGGTGCAGGCACGAGCGGCGGCGTGAGCGCGATCGCGCTGATGCGGCACTCCGTAGCCGGCTGGCTGGGTTCCAGCGGCGGCGGGCCGTTGAGCGATCAGGATGCGGCAATGGTCGCTGAAACGACGGTGCGCCTAGGCGTGTCGCTCATTCTCGCGCCCGGCGGTCCCATTCCGCTCCACGACGATGACGGTATGCGCGCGTTCATCGCGCGCTATCTGGTGCCGGGGATCGCGCGACTGGCGACCGATCCCTGAGAGTCAAGTTCCCGGCAGTCCCGCTCGGACTTGCTGCGGTGTCTTGCCAAACCACCGCCGGCACGAGCGATTGAGGGTGCTTTGTTCGGCGTAGCCGAGCAATCCGGCGATCTGGCTGAGCGGCAGCCCCGGCTCGGCGAGGTACTTCCCCGCCAACATACGACGTTCCTGGTCGACTAAGTCCTGGTATCGCGCACCTTCAGCTTCCAGTCGGCGTTGCAGTGCCCGTAGATGAATCGCGAGCTGATCGGCGATGGCGTCGATGGTGCATTGGCCAGTGGGAAGCAGGCGGCGGATCATCTCCGTCACGCGTTGGGACAACGAGGCCGTGGGCGGAAGGTAGTTGGATTTCCGGTATTTCGCCGCGATGTGGCGCGTCGCGGAGTCTGCGTTCACGATTCGTTTGTCGGCCAAGCCCTCGAATATCTCGAATCCGCAACAAGTCTGTCGAAATCGCACCGGGCATCCGAGCGCCTCACGGTACGCGGTGTCCGACCCGAGCTGGTCGTGTGTGAACGAAACGACGTCGGGCCGTGCTGCCGGTCCGCCGACCAACCGAATGATCCGGGCCGCAATCGCCATGCTGATTTCATACGACTGCTCCACCGAGGTGCGTCCCGGTTCCGCAATCTCATAGGTGAACCTGAGGCCATTCACCGAGTCAGAGGGCGAAAATCTCAGTTTCAGTGCGGGTGAATGGGCATAAAGGTAACGCCCAATCATTTCCAACCCGTTGCGTACCGTCTGCGTGTTCCGCGCGACCACTGCTATAGGTCCGAGCATGTCCAGGCCCTGCCACTGCGCCAGGCGGAGGCCAAAATCGGGACAGTCCAGATCTTCGGCGCTGGCCTGCAGCATCCGAACGTAGGCATCGATGGAGATGACCGCGTCTTCCTGGTTCTCGATTTCCGCAGGGATCCCGAAGCGCTCTCGGAGAGTCGCCGGATCCTCCCTGGAGCAATGATCGATACCTGTGGATGAGCCTCGGCGAGGCGGCCTGAAAGTGGGCGCACCTTCCCGGGGATGATCATCACGGAATCAGGTATTCGATCAAGACCGGCGTTGGCGCGCTGGTGGGGAAGGTGCGCCCATGCTCACCGTAGTTCACGACGCTCAGGAGGCCAACGACGACGCCGGCGGCCCCGGCAGGTTGCTGCTCGACGAGATCGTTCGCGATGGGGCCCGGCAGATGCTGGCCGCGGCGCTGCAGGCCGAGGTCGCCGCCTACGTGGCACAGTTCGCCGATCAGCTCGATGAAAACGGTCATCGACTGGTGGTCCGTAACGGCTTTCACGAGCCGCGCACGGTGCTGACGGCGGCCGGCGCGGTGGCGGTGACCGCGCCACGGGTCAACGACCGCCGCATCGACCCTGATTCGGGCGAGCGCCAGCGGTTTTCCTCGGCGATCCTGCCGGCCTGGGCGCGCAAGTCCCCGCAGGTGTGCGAGGTGTCGCCGCTGCTGTACCTGCATGGGCTGTCCACCGGAGATTTCCGGCCGGCTTTGGAGCAGTTCCTCGGTTCGGGTGCTGGGCTGTCGGCCTCGACGATCATCCGGCTGACCACCCAGTGGCAAGACGAGGCCAAGACGTTCGCCGCCCGGGATGTGTCGAGCATCGACTACGTCTACCTGTGGGTCGACGGCATCCACCTCAAGGTGCGTCTGGAGCAGGAGAAGCTCTGGTTTCTGGTGATGCTCGGGGTGCGCGCTAACGGCCGCAAGGAGCTGGTCGCCGTCACCGATGGGTATCGGAAGTCGATCGAGTCGTGGCCTGATGTGCTGCGCGACTGCAAACGGCGTGGCATGACCGCACTCGTGCCGGCGGTCGGCGATGGTGCACTCGGGTTTTGGAAGGCGCTGCGTGAGGTGTTCCCGGACACCCGCGAGCAGCGGTGTTGGTTCCACAAACTGGCCAATGTGCTTGCGGCACTCCCGAAATCTGCACACCCGGCAGCATTGGCCAGCCTCAAAGAGATCTACATCGCCGAGGACATTGACAAGGCCCAGGTCGCGGTCAAGGCGTTCGAAGTCGACTTCGGCGCGAAGTATCCCAAGGTGGTCGCCAAGATCACCGACGACCTCGATGTGCTGCTGAAATTCTTCAAGTAGCCGGCCGAGCGCTGGATTCACCTGCGTACCACCAACCCGATCGAGTCCACGTTCGCTACTGTGCGGTTGCGCACCAAGGTCGCCAAGGGGCCGGGATCACGGGTGGCCGGGATCGCCGATGGCCTACAAGCTGATCGATGCCGCACAAGCCCGCTGGCGGGCCGTCAACGCCCCGAACCTGGTCGCCCCCGTCCGAGCCGGTGCCGTCTTCCACAAGGGCAAGCTGCTCGAACGACCCGCCGACATCACACCCGAAAAATCGACGACCGAGGCCGAAACCGGCGGAAGGGAGGTCGCCTGAAAACCACCGATCCGCAGATATTGACAATATCTCCCCGCCGAGTTGAGCCACCTGCTCGGCGTAACCCCACAGCGTGGTGGCTCGAATCAGGCTGCCCATCAGTTCACCCCCTAAGTGTCGGGAAATGTTAAAGGAACGTCGGATGATGTCAATACACGCGACGACCCGTCCGCCATCCTTTAGATCAGTGCCGCACAGCGTCACCCGAGTAAGCGAGGTCCGAAATCAAGGTCAGAAAGCGTTTGGTCCGGGCGGTTCTTCGGACCGCGCGACCATTGTTCGGCTCTCGCCGTCTTGGCATCATCGGGCGGCGCATGCTGCTGGAGATACTGACAGCCGCGGCCCGCTCCCCGAGAAGCACTCGAATCGAGCGCCTCACCGTCGCGGGAGTTCCCGTTGTTCGGGTGCTGCCCCCAAACGCCGCACCGGATCGCACCCTGATCTATCTCCACGGCGGCGCCTATTCCCTCGGCAGCGCGAGGGGGTATCGAGGCCTGGCCGCACACCTCGCGGATGCGGCCGGAATGACGGCCTTGGTGCCTGACTATTCGCGCGCACCGGACGCGCAGTATCCAGTTGCGCTCGAGGAGATGGTCCGGGTCTATTCGCAACTGCTCGCAGATGGTCTCGACCCGAAGAACACTGTCATTGTTGGCGATTCGGCAGGAGGCGGGCTGACGCTGGCATTGGCAATGGCCCTGCGCGACCGGAGCATCTCACCACCTGCGGCGCTCGGGCTGATCTGTCCGTGGGCGGACCTCGCCGTCGATGTGGAGGCGACACGTCCAGCGCTGCGAGATCCCCTGATCACTCCGGAGATCGCGGCCGAGTGGGCACCGCGCTACGCCGGGGCGGACGATCCGCGACGACCGGGTATTTCCCCGGTGTACGGGGAAATGGCGGGCTTGCCACCCATCGTCATGCAGAGCGCCGGAGATGATCCGATCTCCTTCGACGCCAACAAGATCGAAGCCGCCGTCGTCAATGCACCATCCGGGGTCATCACCCACCGCCGCTTCGACGGCCTTTGGCACGACTTCCACCTCCAGGTCAGTCTGCTCCCGGACGCGCGCGAAGCGGTCATCGACCTCGGCACAGCACTACTCAGCCACGTGATCGCCCCGAATCCGGGGGTCACAAGAAAGAAGGGGCCGACCTCATGAGTTCATTCGCAGGTAAAGTCGTGGTCATTACCGGTGCCGGGTCCGGCATCGGCCGGGCGCTCGCGTTCAATTTGGCTGCCAAGGGCGCACGCTTGGCACTTTCCGATATTGACACGGCCGGACTTGCCGAGACCGTCCGTCAGGTCGAGGCACTCGGCGCGGACGTGCACTCGCAGCAACTGAACGTCGCCGAACGCCAGGCCGTATTGGCCTACGCCGAAACCGTCGCCGCGCACTTTGGGACCGTCAACCAGGTCTACAACAACGCCGGCATCGCATACAACGGCAACGTCGAGGATGCAGAGTTCAAGGACATCGAACGAGTCATGGACGTCGACTTCTGGGGCGTCGTCAATGGCACGAAAGCCTTTCTTCCGCATGTGATTGCGTCCGGCGACGGACACATCGTAAACATCTCGAGCCTGTTCGGGCTGATTGCGGTGCCAGGCCAGAGCGCCTATAACGCAGCCAAATTCGCGGTGCGCGGCTTCACCGAGGCCTTGCGCCAGGAAATGATCGTCAGTAAGCATCCGGTCAAGGTGACCTGCGTACATCCCGGCGGCGTCAAGACCGCCGTCGTCCGCAACGCAACCGTCGCAGAGAACGAAGATCACCGGACCCTCACCGACTTCTACGACAAATGGCTCCTCATCCACTCACCAGAAATGGCCGCGAGAACCATCGTGAACGGGGTAGCCGACGGCCACGGCCGGGTCGTGATCGGCCTGGAGGCCAAGGCCATCGACCTGCTGGCCCGTCTCCTAGGCCCGTCGTACCAGCGCGTGATGGCTGTGGTGGCGGCAAAGGCATTCCCGTGGGCGAAGTGATGATTCGGTGTCCCGGCTCTGGCTCGACCTGATCACCATTCCTGTCTTCAGCGCCGTTGCGGGTGTGTTGGTCAACTGGTCAGGCATCTACATGCTCTTCGGTCCAGTGAAGTTTCATGGCGTGTACCTCCCCGGGCTGAAGACGGTATTCCCCTTCCTGCCCAGGCGAGTTCAAGTGCTACCACTGTGGGCGCCCGCCGGAATGATCGGCTACCAAGGGTTCATTCCAGCACGTGCCGAGACGATGGCCGCGATGGTGTTCCACAACATCGTGTCCAGAATCGGTACCCCGCGGTTGCGTCGAGCAGAGTGGTGTGCGAGTTGGACCTGATCAGCGGTATCGGCGTGTTGTAGCCGAATGATTGAAGGTCATCGCGTGATTCGTCGAGGGACCCGCAAAAGTCACTCGAGTAAAGGGGCCGACGCGATGACCCCTGCCCACAATATCGACGTGCCCACCGTGCTTGCCGAGCGACTCACCACCGTCCACCCCGACGTGCTGGGTGAGCTGCTGGCCATGTTCATCCATACCCTGATGGGCGCGGAGGCCGATGCGCTGTGCGGCGCTGGATATGGCGAGCGCAGCGCGGGGTGCACCAATTTCCGCAACGGGTACCGGCACCGCCAATTCGACGCCCGTGCAGGATCGTTGGATCTGGCGATCCCGAAGCTGCGGTAGGGATCGTATTTCCCGGGCTGGCTGCTGGACTCCCGCAAACGTGCTGAGCGGGCCCTGACCACGGTGGCGGCGACCTGCTACCTGCTCGGAGTTTCCACCCGGCGGATGGACAAGTTCGTGGAAACGCTGGGGATCGCCGGGTTGTCGAAGCCGCAAGTGTCGGTGATGGCCACCGAACTCGACACCGTCGTCGAGGCGTTCCGCACCCGGTCGCTGGATACCGGCCCGTACACCTTGGTGGCCGCTGATGCCCTGGTGCTCAAGGTGCGTGAAGGTGGACGGGTCGTCAACGTGCACGCCGTGATCGCGGTCGGGGTCAACGCTGAGGGCCACCGGGAGATCCTGGGCATCGAGGTGTCCACCGTCGAGGATGGTGCGGGCTGGTTAACGTTCCGGCGGTCGCTGACCGGCTGCGGGCTCTCGGGGGTCAAACTGGTCACTTCCGAGGCCCATGCTGGGTTGGTCGCGGCGATCGGGGCGACGTTGCCCGGGGCGGCCTGGCAGCGCTGCCGTACGCACGACACGACCGATCTGATGGCGATCACCCCGAAGGCGTCGTGGCCGTGGGTACGGACCCTGCTGCATTCGGTGTTCGATCAGCCTGACACTGACCCTGTTGGGGCACAGTATGATCGGATCATCGACGCTGTGGCCGACAAGCTTCCCAAGGTTGCCGAGCACCTCGAAGCAGCCCGCACGGACCTGTTGGCGTTCACTGCGTTCCCCAAACAGATCTGGCGCCAGATTTGGTCGAACAATCCCCAGGAACGCCTCAATAAGGAGATCCGCCGCCGGACCGATGCCGTGGGTATCTTCCCCGACCGCACCGCTCTGATCCGACTCGTCGGGGCCGTGCTGGCCGAACAACACGACGAATGGGCCGAATCCCGGCGTCACCCCGGCCTGGACGTCCTGAGCAAAACACGCACCGTCGGCGAGGAGCCGGCAGAACAGGAGGACACCCCCGCGACACTGACCGCCTGAACCGACAGTCCGCCTTCGGTGAGCAGCTGTGCGGGGAATGCTTCACCATCGACGACTACGACGCTGGCGGCTGGGCAAAGCGCGACCCGGGCGACCACTACTGGGGAAAAGGGCCACGCTTGCCGTAGCGCACGCTCTCCTACCGACTTTGAGGTGAATCACCGTGTCCGAACTCAGGGCTGCGGCGCCGCAAACCCAGGCCCCGCCACCTGCGGCGCCCAAATCTCCCCCGCAGCCGGCGCCGAAGCAGCCGTCGGGCGTTGCTGGCAGCGGCAGCGCTACCGGTAGCGGTAGTTCAGCAGCCAACTGATCCGGCTGCGGTTCGGGCGGGAGAAGCGCGATACGCGCGGAGGTCCAGCCCCTATCGAACCCCTCCGGTACCGAACCGGCGCACCAAGGTTTTCCGGTCCACCTTGCCGATACCACCCCGCGGCAGCTCCGCGAGGAAATGCACCTCCCTCGGGGCGGCGCTGCGGTCCAGGGTGAGTTCTACATGGGCTTGCAGCGCATTCGGGTCCGGAGCCGCGAATTCGGCGTTGAGGACGACCGCGGCGACCACGCGCTGGCCCAACCGGGCGTCGGCAACCCCGAATACCACGCAGTCGGCCACTGCAGGGTGGGTGCGCAAGGCACTCTCGACGGGGCCCGGCAGCACGGTCAATCCGCCGGTGCTGATGGCATCGTCCACCCGTCCGAACACTGTCAACAGACCGGCTTCGCCGCAGCCCTGCAGTGCACCGAGGTCGTCGGTGACGAACCAGCCCGGTTCGGTGAACGGGTCGGGGACGACCGGGTTGCGGTATCCGCTGGCCAGGGTCGCGCCACCGACAACGATCCGTCCGTCGGAGCGCACCCGCAGCCCGACCCCGTCCAGTGGAACTCCGTCGTAGACGCAGCCGCCGGCGGTCTCGCTCATGCCATAGGTGCGGATCACCGTGACCCCGGCGTTCGATGCGGCGTCGAGCACCGGCTGCGGTGCGGGTCCGCCGCCCAGCAGGACGGCGTCCAAGCCGGCCAGTGCGGCGGCGGCGGCCGGGTCGTCGAGGGCCTTGGAGAGCTGAGCCGCCACCAGGGCGGTGTAGCACCGGCCCGAGCCGAGTTTCCTTACCGCCCGAGGTAATTCGGCGACGTCGAAGCCGTCGGAGACATCCAGCTCAACGGGTGCAGAACCTGCGAGGATGCTGCGCACGAACACCTGAAGTCCGGCGATGTGGTATGGCGGCAGAGCGAGCAACCAGCGGCCCGGGCCGCCGAGCCGATGATGTGTCGCTTCTGCGCTCGCGGAGAGCGCGGCAGCGGTGAGCAACGCCCCCTTCGGCGCACCGGTGGTTCCCGATGTCGACGCAACCAGTGCCACATCGTCGCCAATCGGTTCGCCGGCCCGCACTGCGCGCAAGGCGGTGTCGGCCGCGCCCCAGTCCGGCACCGCAACGATCGCGGAGTCCCGTCCGTTGAGAACCCGTTGCAGCGCAGGTAGCAATACCGCGCTCGCCGAACCGCGCGGGACGCGTAGCGCCCGGAGCACCGCTATGAGTCGTCTCCGTCGTCGTGAGGGTCGTCGAGCGGCCAGCCCTTGGCGGCCAACCGTTTTCGAATACGTTCGATGTCTGCCGGCGACGGCAATTCGGCCGTACGCTGTGCGACCGCGGCACCGATGTCGATATTGCCGGAATTGAACTCGCCCTGCCGCATCAGTTCGTTGACGACCGTCTTGATTTCGTCGTTGGTCAGTCGGCGCGCCAACAAGGCAAGCACGGCAAAGGAATCCGTCGGTGGAATACCGTCGGGATATCCGGCGCGCAGCCACGAAACGATCGAGCTGAGAGATCGGTTCACTGTGCGATCACCTCGCCTCGTTGGGTACCAACGACTGTGAGAGGCGACGGTGCCGTGAGTGTCATGGTGTGCCGCCCAGAAACGGGTAGTGTATGTGATGGGCGATGAAATCCCGGGCGATGTAGAGCACTCCCAGGATGACCGCTGCGACGACCAAACCGTAAATCACGTACGCGACAATCAGCAGCAACGGTCGCGGCACAGTGCCGGCACCAAGAGCTCCGGTCCCGGCGGCTTTCAAGCGGACCCCTAGCGCGAACAACCCCGGCAGGGCAGCCCCCGCCAGCAGGCTGAACAACAAAATTCTTGCGGTGGCCGAGTAGTTGAACCAGGCCTCCATTACGCGCTCCTGGCAGTCAGCGGCTCGTCCGCGGAGCCGGTCTGCAGCACCGCAACAGCCAGCGTCGGGTTCGTATCGTGTGGTTCGAGCGGACCCGTGCCGTTGAGTCCGGCGGTCAGATTCCCGCGCCATGCGGCGTTGACGTTGTTGTGGTCGACCTTGACCCGCCGCGACTTGAGATAGATGGCCGCCGAAGTTGCGATGAGCAGTGCGAAGCCGATGATGGCACCGGGGTAGCCGCCGACGAGGTGCACGATCCAGTAGGTGATCGCGCCGAAGAATCCGGCCAGCGGAAGGGTCACCAGCCAAGCGGTCACCATCCGTCCGGCGACGTCCCAGCGAACCACCGCGCCGGGTTTGCCCACTCCGCTCCCCAGCACCGAACCGGTACAGACCTGCGTCGTGGACAGGGCGTAGCCGAAGTGGGCCGAGAGCAGAATGATGGCGGCCGAGGATGATTCAGCAGCCATACCCTGCGGCGATTTGATCTCTACCAGGCCCTTACCCAGCGTGCGGATGATGCGCCAGCCACCCAGATAGGTACCGCCCGCCATTGCCACCGCACAGCTCACGATGACCCATAGCGGCGGCATGACGGTGGTCTTGTCGACCGATCCGTAGGACATCAGCGCGAGGAAGATGATGCCCATCGTCTTCTGCGCGTCGTTGGTGCCGTGGGCCAGGGAAACCAGGGATGCCGAACCGATCTGGCCGCGTCGGAAGCCGGCTTCGGTGCGAGCGGCAGGAACGGCCCGGGTGATCCGGTAGACCAGCCAGGTGGCGACGGCTGCGACGACGACGGCCAGGATCGCGGCCACCACGGCCGGGATTAAGGCTTTGGAGACCACGCCCCTCCAGATGACGCCGTGCCCGCCGACGGCCCCGATGGTCGCACCGACGATACCCCCGATGAGGGCGTGCGAAGAACTGGAGGGAATACCCAGCAGCCAGGTGATCAGATTCCAGACGATGCCCCCGACCAGGCCGGCGAATACCAGCTCCAGCGTGACCAGATCGACGTCGATGAGGCCTTTGGCGATGGTGGCGGCTACGGCGGTGGACAGGAACGCTCCGAGCAGGTTCAGCAGCGCCGACAGTGTTACCGCGGCCTTTGGCGCCAGGGCGCCGCTGGCGATGGACGTCGCCATGGCATTGCCGGTGTCGTGAAACCCATTGGTGAAATCGAACGCCAGTGCGGTGATCACCACGATGATCAACAGGAACAGTTCGATGTTCACAGGGCCTGATTCTGGTGGTCGGGATGCGTGGCTGTCGAATGCTCGGACCGGCGAAACACCGGTGTACCGAGGGGCGTCGCCAAATGTTACCTACCCGTTCACCCGGGGTTCGCCGGAGTTCCCGCCCTGGTGTCGGTGCGCAACGGATGCCCTGGAGGCACCTCGATGAAGATCAGCGTGACACCGTCGGGATCCCTCACGTGCATCTCGTGCAGGCCCCATGATTCGCGACGTGCCTCGCGCGCGATCCGAACGCCGCGCCCCCGCAATTCGGCCTGGGTTGCCTGTACGTCGCGTACCTGAAGCCACAGAGCGCCGGGAAACGGCCCCCGGGTGTGGTCGGGCGCACCGAAACCTGCCAGCTCCAGCAATGACTGGCCGGCGAAAAATACTGTGCCGGCACCGTATTCACGGGCTATCGCCAGTCCGATTTCATCGCGGTAGAAGCTCAGCGAACGTTCGTAGTCGGCCGGCCGAAGTAGCATCCTGCTTGCGAGAATCTCCATGCCCCCGATTATCGGGTGAGTCGACACCGAGCGCGCAGGGCGGTTGAGGTACAGACCCTTGTTACGTCGATTGGCTGTTGCGCCCCCGCATCAGAGTGTTCGCCCACCCGGGGCCGACGGTATTGAGGGCCTTGGCCGCGATCGCGATCTTGGGCGCTATCTGCACCGGTCGGGTCCGGGCCGCGGTGACCATCCACTGAGCCGCCTCGTGTGCAGTCAGCGCCGGCATGCCGTCGTAGGCCTTGGTCGGGGCGATCATCGGGGTGGCCACCAGCGGGTAGTACAGGGCGGTTGAGTGCACACCTTTGTGGCCCCACTCCGTTTCGGCGACCCGGGTGATTGCGGTCAGCGCGGCCTTGGATCCGTTGTAGGCCCCGAAAAGCGGTGACGCCTCGTTGAGCACACCCCAGGTGGAAACGTTGATGATGTGGCCGTCGCCACGTTCGATCATCCCGGGCGCCAGCCCGCGCATCAGCCGGAGCGGCGCGTAGTAGTTGAGCACCATGGTCCGCTCGACGTCGTGCCACCGGTCCAGCGACGCGGCCAGCGGACGGCGAATGGAGCGTCCCGCGTTGTTGATCAGGATGTCGACTCCGCCGAGCCGGTTTTGCACTTCGGCGACCAAGATGTCGATGGCGTCCATGTCCGAGAGGTCGCAGGGGCACGACAACGCCGTGCCACCCGAGGCGGTGATCCGTTCGGCCAGCGCCTCGAGCAGGTCCTGCCGGCGTGCGACGGCGACGACCGTGGCGCCTCGCTGGGCGAACTGCTCCGCGGCAGCTTCGCCGATACCCGACGAGGCCCCGGTGAGCAGGACACGCTTGCCCTCGAGGTCGATACGGCTGCTCGCCGGACGGATGAGGAGCATCCGCGGTGCGGTCGGCGGGCGCATCCCGGTCAGCACCAGTTGGTCCGTTAGCCGGCGAAACGGGCTCGTGCTCACGAGGGGAGTCTAGGGGGTTGGCGCCCGCCGAGCGGCCCGACTCTCGTCGAGTGTGCCTGTGCGTTAACGCTCGGCGTCGAGTGTGCCCGTGCGTTAACGCTCGGCGGGGGGCGGGGGGCGGGGGGCGGGGGAGCGGGGAAGCTTGGCGGGGGGCCGGGGCCCAGGCCGGGACCTGGGCCAGAGAGTCAGAAGTACCGGGGGAAGGGGGTCCAGTCCGGGGGGCGTTTCTGCAGGAACGCATCCCGGCCCTCGACGGCCTCGTCGGTCATGTATGCCAGCCGGGTGGCCTCGCCGGCGAACAGCTGCTGGCCCACCAGGCCGTCGTCGAGCAGGTTGAAGGCGAACTTCAGCATCCGCTGCGCCTGCGGCGACTTGGCGTTGATCTCGGCGGCCCACCGCACCCCGACCGCCTCCAACTCGGCGTGGTCGACCACCTCGTTCACCGCGCCCATCCGGTGCATCTGCTCGGCGGTGTAGGGCCGGCCGAGAAAGAAGATCTCGCGGGCGAACTTCTGGCCCACCTGGCGCGCCAGGTACGCGCTGCCGTAGCCGCCGTCGAAGCTGCCGACGTCGGCGTCGGTCTGCTTGAATCGGGCGTGCTGGCGGCTGGCCAGGGTGAGGTCGCACACCGCGTGCAGGCTGTGCCCGCCACCGGCCGCCCACCCGTTGACCAGGCAGATCACTACCTTGGGCATGAACCGGATCAGCCGCTGCACTTCGAGGATGTGCAGTCGGCCAGCGCGTGCGGGGTCGACGGTGTCGGCGGTCTCACCGCTGGCGTACTGGTATCCGGAGCGGCCGCGGATGCGCTGGTCACCTCCGGAGCAGAACGCCCAGCCGCCGTCTTTGGGCGACGGCCCGTTACCGGTCAGCAGCACCACACCGACCCGCGGTGACATCCGGGCGTGGTCGAGGACCCGGTACAGCTCGTCGACGGTGTGCGGCCGGAACGCGTTGCGGACTTCGGGACGGTCGAAGGCCACCCGCACCGTCGCGTCCGCCACATGGCGGTGGTAGGTGATGTCGGTCAGGTCCTCGAAGCCGTCGACCGTCTGCCAGGCGGCGGCGTTGAATGGATTGTCACTCATGGCCGGCGACCTCCGTCCCGCGTCCGCGCCCTGAATCGATTGTGTGCGGGCCCGCGCGGATCAGCCCACGGCACGCCCCGAACCCTCCCAGAACCGGGCGCGGACGGCCTTCTTGTCCGGTTTGCCCAACGCGGTCAGCGGCAACGCATCGACTACGACAACCCGTTTGGGCGACTGTACCGATCCCTTGCGGTCCTTGACGGCGGCTTGAATCTCGGCGGTCATCGTCTCGATCGCGGCGTCGTCGCGGGCCGCTTCGGCCCGCAGTACGACCACGGCGGTGACGGCCTCGCCCCACTTCTCGTCGGGTGTGCCCACCACACACACCTGCGCCACCGCGGTGTGCTCGGCAATGACGTCCTCGACTTCGCGCGGGAATACGTTGAAGCCGCCGGTGACGATCATGTCCTTGACCCGGTCGACGATGAAGTAGAAGCCGTCCTCGTCTTCGCGGGCCATGTCACCGGTGTGCATCCACCCGTCTGCAAACGTCTCGGCGGTGGCCTCGGGCAGGTTCCAGTACCCGCCGGCCAGAAGTGGTCCGCTGACGCAGATTTCACCGGGCTCACCCCGCGGCACCGGATTGCCGTCCTCGCCCAGCAGCGCCACCCGCGCGAACAGAGTCGGACGTCCGCACGACGTCAGCCGCTTCTCGTCGTGGTCGTCCTTGGCCAGGTAGGTGATCGCCATCGGAGCCTCGGACTGGCCGTAGTACTGGGCGAAGATCGGGCCGAACCGCCGGATCGCCTCGGCCAGCCGGACCGGATTGATCGCCGAGGCGCCGTAATACACCGTTTCCAGCGATGACAGGTCCCTGGTGTGCGAGTCGGGGTGATCCATCAGCGCGTACAGCATCGACGGCACCAGCATGGTCGCGGTGATGCGCCGCTCCTCGATCACCTTGAGGACCTCGGCGGGACCGAACTTGGCCAGCACCACCATCTCCCCGCCCTTGACCACGGTGGGAGTGAAGAATGCGGCGCCGGCATGCGACAGTGGCGTGCACATCAGGAATCGCGGGTGCTGCGGCCATTCCCATTCGGCGAGCTGGATCGCCGTCATGGCGGCGATGTTGCCGGTGGTGCCTATCACGCCCTTGGGCTTGCCGGTGGTGCCGCCGGTGTAGGTCAGGCCGCCGATGTGGTCCGGCGGCAGGTCGGCGACGTTCAACGGTTTCGGCTGGTATGTGGCGGCCTCCGCGGACAGGTCGACGGCCACGTCAGCCAGATTGCCGGGCACCGGGCCGATGGTCAGGATCCTCTCCAGTGACGGTACCTTGTCCAGCAGCCCGATCGCACGCTCGACGAACATCGGGTTGGGGTCGATGATCAGCGCAGTGGCGCCGGCGTCGGTGAGTACGTAGGCGTGGTCGTCCAGCGAGCCGAGCGGGTGCAGGGCGGTGCGCCGGTAGCCCCGGATCTGGCTGGCGCCCAGGATCATCAGCACCTCGGGGCGGTTGAGCGACAGCAGCCCGACGGTCGTTCCGGATCCGGCGCCGAGTGTCTCGAAGGCCTGGACGTACTGGCTGATCCGCTCGGCCAGTTGTCCGCCGGTCAGCGTGGTGTCGCCGAGGAACAGCACCGGCCGGTCCCGGTGCCGTTTGAGCGCGCCCGCCAGTAGATGGCCGTTGTGGGTCGGGTTGCGCAGCAGGTGGTCACTCATGGCGCCCCACCTCATCGCCTCGGTCCGCTTCGTCGTCGGTGGGGTTCATACCTCCCAGAGTAGAACGTGTTGCAGTTCTGGCTGGCCGGGCACCGGTGCGGGCGGTCACGCCTTAGGATTACCGGCTATGGCCGTTGCGGACGTCGTCATCACCGGAACCGTACTCACCGTCGACGAAGCCAGACCCACCGCCGAAGCGATCGCCATCGCCGACGGCCGCATCGTCGCGGTAGGGGAGCGGGCCGAGGTGGCCGGATACGTGGGTGCGGGCACCGAGACCATCGACGTCGGTGACGGGTGCGTACTGCCCGGATTCGTCGAGGCGCACGGTCATCCGTTGATGGAGGCCGTCGCGCTGTCAGACCGGATCGTCGACATCCGCCCGGTCACCATCGCCGATCCCGACGACGTCGTCGACGCGATCCGCCGTGAGGCCGCCCACCGCGGACCCGACGGGGCCTACCTCAACGGCTGGGATGCGCTGCTGCAGGCCGGTTTGCCGGATCCGACCCTGGCTTGGCTCGACGGCATCGCTCCCGACGGCCCGCTGGTGATCATCCACAACTCCGGCCACAAGGCCTACTTCAACTCGCGCGCGGCGGCCCTCAACGGACTGACTCGCGACACACCCGATCCCAAGGGCGCCAGGTACGGCCGCGCCGCCGACGGCGAACTCGACGGCACCGCCGAGGAGACCGCCGCGGTGTTCCCGCTGCTGTCAGGTGCAATTTCCCCCGGCGGCTACCCGGAGATGCTGCGCACCGAGTGCGCCCGGCTGAACCGGGCCGGGTTGACCACCTGCTCGGAGATGGCGTTCGACCCGAAGTTCACCCCCCTGCTGGCGGCGGTGCGCGACGACCTGACGGTGCGGTTGCGCCTGTACGAGATGTCCACCGCCGCGATGTCCACCGATGCGACACCCGGGCAGGGCGACGACATCGTGCGTCAGGTCGGCATCAAGATCTGGGTGGACGGCTCACCCTGGATCGGCAACATCGCGCTGTCGTTTCCCTACCTGGACACCGAGGCCACCCGCTCCGCGGGAATCACCCCCGGCTCCTGCGGATGCGCGAATTACACCCGCGAGCAGCTGATCGAGATCGTCGGGGCCTACCTGCCACTGGGCTGGCAGATGGCCTGCCACGTGCACGGCGACGAAGGTGTGGACACCATTCTCGACGTGTACGAACAAGCGCTGCAACGCAATCCGCGCCCCGACCATCGGCTGCGACTCGAACACGTGGGCGCTATCCGGCCCGAGCAGTTGCAGCGTGCCGCCGCGCTCGGGGTCACCTGCAGCATCTTCGTCGACCAGATCCACTACTGGGGCGACGTGATCGTCGACGGGCTGTTCGGGCCGAAGCACGGATCCCGGTGGATGCCGGCCGGTTCGGCAGTCGCCGCGGGCATGCGCATATCGCTGCACAACGACCCGCCGGTCACCCCCGAGGAACCACTGCGCAATATCAGTGTCGCCGCCACCCGGGTGGCGCCCAGCGGGCGGGTGCTCGCCCCCGACGAGCGCCTCACCGTCGAGCAGGCGATCCGCGCCCAGACCATCGACGCGGCGTGGCAGCTGTTCGCCGATGACATCGTCGGCTCGATCGAGGTCGGCAAATACGCGGACCTCGTGGTGCTGTCCGCCGATCCGCGCACCGTGGCGCCAGAGCGGATCGCCGATCTGCAGGTGCGGGCCACCTATCTGGCAGGCCGCCGGGTCTACCGGCAGTGATACCGGCACTATCGGACCTACTGGACCGCCTGCACGTCGTCGCGCTGCCGATGCGGGTCCCGTTCCGCGGCATCACCACCCGGGAACTCGCCTTGATCGAGGGCCCGGCCGGGTGGGGCGAGTTCGGTGCGTTCGTCGAATATGGCCCCGCCGAGGCCGCGCACTGGCTGGCCGCGGCCGTCGAGGCCGCCTACCGGAAGCCGCCACCGATGCTGCGCGACCGCATCCCGGTCAATGCCACGGTGCCGGCGGTCAGCGCGTCCCGGGTGCCCGACGTGCTGGCCCGCTTTCCGGGTGCCCGGACCGCCAAGGTGAAGGTGGCCGAACCGGGGCAGACCTTGACCGAGGACGTCGATCGCGTCGAGGCTGTGCGCAAACTGGTTCCGACGGTGCGGGTGGACGCCAATGGCGGGTGGACGGTGCGCCAGGCCGTCGAGGCCGCTCGGGCGCTGACGGGGGGTGGCCCGCTGGAGTATCTGGAACAGCCCTGCGCCACCGTCGGGGAACTGGCCGAACTGCGCCGGCGGGTGGACGTGCCGGTCGCGGCCGACGAGAGTATTCGCAAAGCCGAGGATCCGCTGGCCGTGGTGCGTGCCCGCGCAGCCGATATCGCCGTACTCAAGGTTGCTCCGCTGGGTGGGATTTCGAGGTTCCTGGAGATCGCCCGGCAATTCGACGTCCCCATCGTGGTCTCCAGTGCGCTCGATTCGGCGGTGGGTATCGGCCGCGGGCTGCTCGCCGCCGCGGCCCTGCCGCAGTTGCGGCACGCGTGCGGACTGGGCACGGGAAGGTTGTTCGTCGACGACGTCGCCGACTCCCCGGCTCCCGTCGACGGATTTCTGCGGGTCGGGTCGCGAGCACCGGATCCCGCGCGGTTGCGGGCACTGAGCGCCGCGCAACACCGGCGGCAATGGTGGATCGACCGGGTCGAGGTCTGCTACCCGCTGGTTGTACGGTCGTTCGAGTGACCAACCTGGCTTACGACGACAAGGGGACCGGCGAACCGGTCGTCTTCATCGCCGGACGCGGTGGAGCGGGCCGTACCTGGCATTTGCACCAGGTTCCGGCATTCCTGGCGGCCGGATATCGATGCGTCACGTTTGACAATCGGGGGATCGGCGCCACCGAGAACGCCGAAGGCTTCACCACGCAAACCATGGTCGCCGACACCGCGGAGCTGATCGAATCGCTGGACCTGGGCCCGGTCCGGCTGGTCGGGGTGTCGATGGGGGCGTTCATCGCCCAGGAGCTCATGGTGGTGCGTTCCGAGCTGGTCAGCTCTGCGGTCCTGATGGCCACCAGAGGCCGGTTGGACCGCTGCCGGCAGTTCTTTCACCAGGCCGAGGCGGACCTCGGTGCGGCAGATGTGGAGTTGCCGCCCAGTTACGTTGCGAAAAGCCGTTTGCTGGAGAATTTTTCGCGCAAAACACTGAACAACGACACAGCAGTCGAGGACTGGATCGCCATGTTCAGCATGTGGCCGACCAGACTCACGCCGGGTTTTCGCACTCAGCTGGACATCGCGCCGCAGGAAAACCGCTTGTCCGCCTACCGGAACATTGCCGCGCCGGTGCTGGTGATCGGTTTCTCCGACGACGTGGTGACACCTCCCTACCTGGGGCGCGAGGTCGCCGACGCACTGCCGAGCGGGCGCTACCTGCAGATTCCCGATGCCGGGCACCTGGGGTTCCTGGAGCGGCCGGAGGCCGTCAACGCGGCGCTGCTGAAGTTCTTCGGCGGGGTCTAGCCGCAGGCCACGCCGACTATGTGTGGTAGGCACGCCACAGTGGCAGGACGGCGTCGAGGTGATCCATGAATTTCTTTAGCCCGACCCGGTATTGCCCGTAGCCGTAGGGATCCTCGGCGTATTCGGGAAACGCGATACCCAGCCCGAACAGTCCCGGCGCGATGATCCCGTTCTGCGGGTTGTAGTCCAGCGGGCCCCACTGCGGAGTCGCGGGCAGGGCTCTGCGCTCGAAGCCGACGGTGTAGACAACGCGGTCGCACTCGCGGAGCTTTTCTTCGTATCCGGCATCGCCGACTGAGTGCCGCTCCAGGCGGTCCGGAAGCGCCCCGTCGATGTTCTCCCGGGCCCAGTCTGCCGCGCGGCCTTTGAGTCCGGTGTCGTCGAACAGGATCCAATCATCCAGATAGACAGCGTATTTCAATGGCCCCCGGTAGAAGTTGATTACTCGCTCCACCGGGTGTGCGAGCAGGTTCGGCAGCACGATCATCGACGAGTGCGAGGATCCGAAGACAGCGACCGTCGCGCCGTGGAGTGATTCCTCGGTCAGGCGTCCCGGGTCGAGCGCCACTTCCAGTGGAATCTCGTCCAGCTCGGGATAGTCGAGCTTCCTGGGTACCGCGCCGACGGCGAGAATGACGTTCTCCGAGAGGATTTCGCCGCTCTCGGTGTCGATGTGCCACTTGCGCCCTTTCAGGCGCAGGGCAGTCGCGGTCGTTTCGAACACGGCGACCCGCTCGCGCAGATGTCCGGTGATCCACAGCAGCGGATCGGTCACCAACCCCAGGGCGCAGGTCTGATTCGGGTCGACCTCGCCCAGCGGCAGCGGGGGCGCCTCGGAGAATCGGAAGGACGGGGATCCGTTGAGGTATTCCAGGAACGTCCCGGCAATGGTGTTGCTGGAGACCGCTCCCCACAGCCGACCCAGGTCGCCGCCGGCGAATGCCGGATCGATCCAGGCGATCTCATCGGGTGCGATCTGCTGGTCGAGCAGCCGGCCGACGGCGGCTATGCCGGCGGGTCCGGCGCCGATCACCGTCCATGTGCGGGATGTCATCGTTCCTATCTAGTCCATCGCGCCCGGGATTGCCAGTGCACAGATCTGGGCCGCGCCGTCGAGATGAAGTTGTACCTAGACTCACTAAATAAGCTTGCCGCCTGCATCAATCCCGGTGCTGATCGGCTACTCTGTGCACCGTGGCAGCGGAGGAGTTGCATGAGGGTATTCGGAGACGCATTGTCCCGAGGTACGGCATAGGGCAGCCCTCTCGGTGGGCTGACCGGCTGGATTAGCCTATTGGCGATCTCTTCGGGGTGGCCGGGGGTGATTCACGCATCGGGGAGCTCCGCGACGAGCTGGGAAGGTCCCAGGCCGAGCTGGAATCGATGTCCGCGCGATTTGTGGAGATGGCCGGGAGCATCCCCGCCGACATCGGCGATATGGAACACCGGCTTTCCGGAATTCTGAACGCCGCGACGGTGGAAGCCGAGGAGATTCGAGCCGAGGCGCATCGGTATGCCGAGACCGTGCGAGGCGACGCCGAGGAGCGGGCAGTCGAACTTCTCGACGAAGCGAAGATCGAACGTCAACAGGCGGTGAACCTGCGGGTCGAGATGGAGAACCGGAGCAAGCAGTCCCGGTCGGATATCAACCGGCAGCTGGAGCAGGCCTCGCGCGATGCCGCGGCGCGGGTAGCCTCGGCCACCAGCCAGGCGGAAGAGATTTTGGCGCAGGTCAAAAGGGATACCGAGGCGCAGTGCGCGGCGGCACGAGAGAACTTGAATGATCTGGTTCAGGTGCGTGACAGAATCAATGCCCAGCTGAAGCACTTCTACGACAAATTCTATTCGTTGGAGCAGCAACTGGATCCGCCTGGCCAGATCGGGTCTGTTTCCGTGCTGGCGCCGCCCTCGGATTCCGACTCCCCTGATGGCGCGCACTCGGATGAGGACGATGACGTTACTCATGGAGAGCTCGGTGGCGTCGGGTAGTAATGAAGTCGGCGGTAGGAGAACAGTGTGACCGGCCGCCCTTTGGACGACGTAACGTAACTCGTCGGGAATACGGAAATGCGGATGTCAACGGAATTCCCTGATTTTCAGGTGCAAGTGCGCGGCTTCAATCGCGATCAGGTAATCGACTACGTCGAGCGCCTTCACGGGGAGATCGAATCCCTTGAAGGACGAGTCCGGCAGCTTCGCCAGGATGCTTCCGGGGTGCAGACGGAACGGACACGTCTGACCGAAGAGATCGCGCAGGTGCGCGGGGATGTTCTTTCGGCGCTGCGGGATATCCAGGGCAGAATCGAGACCGCTATTCGCCGGGACAAGATCAGTCTCGTCAAGACCCCACCGTCGCGGGAAGCGGCCGAAAAGGGCTAGCCGGTTGTGACACCCTGTAGGGGTGAATCCGTCGACGACACAAGCTCGCGTCGTCGTTGACGAGTTGATTCGCGGGGGTGTGCGCGATGTCGTGCTGTGCCCGGGTTCGCGCAACGCACCCTTGGCTTTCGCCTTGCGGGACGCCGACGCCACCGGCCGGATCCGATTGCACGTTCGCATCGACGAGCGCACCGCCGGCTACCTGGCGATCGGCCTGGCGGTGGGTGCGGATGCGCCGGTGTGTATCGCGATGACGTCCGGCACCGCGGTCGCCAATCTGGGTCCGGCGGTGGTGGAGGCCAACTATGCCCGGGTTCCGCTGATCGTCTTGTCGGCAAACCGTCCGTATGAGTTGCTGGGCACCGGGGCCAACCAGACGATGGAGCAACTGGGGTACTTCGGCACCCAGGTGCGTGCCAGCATCAGCCTCGGACTGGCCGAGGATGCACCGGAACGACTTGCCGAGCTCAACGCGATCTGGCGGTCGGCCACCTGTCGAGTATTGGTGGCCGCCACGGGTTCTCGCAGCGCCAACGCCGGGCCGGTGCACTTCGACATCCCGCTGCGAGAGCCCCTGGTGCCCGACCCGGAGCCCTGCGGTGAGGCGGTTCCGCAGGGTCGGGCCGACGGCAAGCCGTGGACGTACACGCCGCCGGTCACCTTCGACCAACCGCTGGACATCGATATCTCCGCCGACACCGTCGTCATCGCCGGGCACGGAGCGGGCAGCCACCCCAACCTGGCGCAGCTGCCGACGGTGGCCGAGCCGACCGCGCAGTGTCCGCCCGCCGGCGGCAACCCGCTGCATCCACTGGCGTTGACGAAGCTGCGACCGCGGCAGGTGATCATGCTGGGCCGGCCGACATTGCACCGTCCGGTGGCCGCGCTGCTCGCCGACCCGGGAGTTCCGGTATATGCGTTGACGACGGGGCCGCGCTGGCCCGATGTCTCGGGCAACTCGCAGGCCACCGGGACCAGGGCGGTGACGACCGGCGCACCCGACCCGGCATGGTTGCACCGGTGCTCGGCGGCGGACCGACAGGCGCTCGCGGCGGTGCACGGTCAACTCGCCGAACACCCGTTGACCACCGGTCTGCATGTCGCCGCCGCCGTCGCCGACGCGCTGCGGCCGGGTGACCAGTTGATCCTCGGGGCGTCAAACCCGGTGCGCGACATGGCTCTTGTCGGCCTGAACCCGCGGGGCATCCGAGTGCTGTCCAACCGGGGGGTCGCCGGTATCGACGGCACGGTATCCACCGCCATCGGCGCGGCGCTCGCGCACGAGGTCGCCGCCGCCCGGGACGAACCCGCTCGAACAATTGCGCTCCTCGGGGATCTGACGTTCCTCCACGACAGCTCCGGTCTGCTGATAGGACCCACCGAGCCCGCGCCGGGCGATCTGAGGATCGTGGTCTCCAACGACAACGGCGGCGGGATCTTCGAGTTGCTCGAACAGGGTGATCCGCGGTTCGCCGATGTCTCCGCGCGGATCTTCGGCACCCCGCACGATGTGGATGTCGGTGCGCTCTGCCGCGCCTACCACGTGGACAGCCGGCAGATCGAAGTCGGCGAGTTGTCGCGCGCACTGGCCGAACCCGCCAGTGGCGTGCGGGTGTTGGAGGTCAAGGCCGATCGGTCGTCACTGCGCCGGCTGCACGCGGCGATCAGGACGGCCCTGTGAGACTTCCGTCCGTCGCCGGACCGCTGAAAACGGTGTCGCGCGTACTGATCCATGGAACCAGCGAAGAACTCCCCGATACCGGTCCCAGGGTCGCGGTCCGATGGGTTCGGATCGCGGTGTTGATCGTCGCGATTCTGGTGACGTTTCAGTCGGTACTGCTGGTGGCCGGGGCCTGGCGCAACGATCTGGCGATCCAGCGCAATATGGGGGTCGCGCAGGCCGAGGTGCTCAGTGCGGGCCCTCGCCGGTCGACCATCGAGTTCGTCACCCCCGATCGCATCACCTACCGCCCGGAGCTCGGTGTGCTCTATCCGTCCGAATTGGCAACGGGCATGCGGATCTACGTCGAATACAACAAGAAAGATCCGAACCTGGTCCGGGTCCGGCACCGCAGCGCGAAGCTGGCGATCATCCCCGCCGGGTCCATCGCCGTGGTGGCCTGGGTGGTGGCGGCAGCCGTGCTGGCCGGACTCGCCGTCCTGGACAGGCGGTTGAACAGGCGCGCGGACAACCCCGGCGGCGGGTAGCGTTTGCCCGATGAGCCGCGCCGACCTCGACAAGGATCCCAGGGCCGTCGCATCGATGTTCGACGGTGTCGCTCGCCGCTACGACCTCACCAACACCGTGCTGTCCTTCGGTCAGGACCGGCGTTGGCGCCGTGCCACCCGAACCGCGGTGCGGATGGGCCCCGGTCAGAAGGTGCTGGACCTGGCCGCCGGCACCGCGGTGTCGACGGTGGAGTTGGCCAAATCCGGGGCGTGGTGTGTGGCGGCCGATTTCTCGGTCGGGATGCTGGCCGCGGGCGGCGCCCGCCAGGTGCCCAAAGTCGCCGGGGATGCCACCCGGCTGCCGTTCGCCGACGCGGTGTTCGACGCGGTCACCATCAGCTTCGGGCTGCGCAACGTGGTCGACTTCCCCGGCGCACTGCGCGATATGGCCCGCGTCACCCGGCCCGGTGGCCGGCTTGTGGTGTGCGAATTCTCCACTCCCACAAACGCGTTGTTCGCCACCGCCTACAAGGAATACCTGATGCGGGCACTGCCGCGGGTGGCGCAAGCGGTGTCCAGCAACGCCGAAGCCTACGTCTATCTTGCCGAGTCGATCAGGGCCTGGCCCGACCAGGCCGCGTTGGCGAATGAGATCTCCCGGGCCGGGTGGTCGGCGGTGCGGTGGCGCAATCTCAGCGGCGGCATCGTCGCATTGCACACCGGTGTCCAGCAGGGATCGGGCGATGTGGTGGGTGAGGCTGCGAATCGTTCGCGAGCGTAACGGGACTGCGATTTCGCGCTCCGGATTTCGCCATGGCGCTACGCTCGCGAGCAAAACGTTGCGCTGAGCGCTCGGCTCAGATGCCGGCGCGCCGCAGGAAGTCCAGGTTCTCCGGGCAGTAGTGGTCGATTGCGGCACCGAGGAACTGGAATGACTGCCCCTGGGTGGTGCCCAGCGGCAGATTCCGTTGCAGGAAGGTGGCCGAGTTGTAGGCCGTGGTGTCCACGCCCCGGTCGATTCGTTGACAGCTGATCTTGCCCAGCCAGGCGTTGTAGTCCTGGGGGCCGTAAATGCCGTAGGTGTGCAGCTGGGTGTTGAACGGGGCGTCGTAGTCATCGGCCTGCGCCGGGGCCGCCAGCGCGATGCCGGCTCCCGTCAGTGCGGTCGCCGCCACCAGCCTCTTTGCGTTCATTAGCTGAACTATACACCTGGCTGCTTCGCGCTGGGACCCTTGCCCGGCGATCAGCCCGGATGCGCTGACAACAGGCACGCCCCGACGGATCTGCGGCCTCCGCCCTCGTCACGAGCGATGAAGCCGGGCATCCCGGTCGAACACCAGCACGAAATACGATGCCCCCGGCGCCGCTGACCGCACGATGGAACGCTGATAGCCCTCGCGCAACTCGACCGGCATGGAGTGAAACAAGGTGCTGTCGACGGCCGTCGGTGAAGCGTCCAATGAGATGGTGTTCAGCTGAACGGCGGCCGCCGGTCGATCCGCCGCGATGCCCGCCCGCCGTTGCGCCACGCCCGCGCCACCCAATCCGCGTCGTCGTCGGTGACCAGGTTGGCCATCACCCGCACGGCAATGCGCATCACCGCGGACGAACGCATCGCGACCGGTCCGGTCGCCGGCAGGAACCGTTGGAACGTCAACAGCAGCGCGAGCCGGCGGGCAACCGAGAAGCCCCGCGCGTAGTGGTCGGTCAGCAGCGCCGGCCACGGCTGCGACAGATCGGCGGAATCCAGCATCTCGGCGGCCAGCCGCCCGGTTTCCAGGCCGTAGTCGATACCCTCGCCGTTGAGCGGGTTGACGCAGGCCGCGGCGTCGCCGACCAGCACCCAGTTCGGTCCGGCCACACCCGACACGGCGCCGCCCATCGGCAATAGCGCCGAAGCCACCGACCGCGGCGCCCCGCGGAACCCCCACTCGTCGCGACGCAGGTCGGTGTAGTACGAGATCAACGGCCGCAGCGCCAGGTCGGCGGGTCTCTTGGTCGTCGACAACGCTCCGACGCCGATGTTCACCTCGCCGTTGCCCAGCGGGAAGATCCAGCCGTAGCCCGGCAGCACGGCGCCGTCCGGGGAGCGCAGCTCCAGGTGCGATGTCAGCCACGGCTCGTCGCCGCGCGGCGTGGTCAGGTAGCCGCGGGCCGCTACCCCGTACACGGTGTCCTGATGCCAGCGGCGCCCCAGCTTGCGACCCACCGGGGAGCGCGCTCCGTCGGCGACGATCAGCGCGCGGCAGCCAACCTCGGTCCCGTCGGCCAGCGTCAGCGACACCACGCGTCTCGACGAATCGTGATGTGCATCGACAACTTTGGATCCCAGCAGCATGCGCGCCCCGCAGTCCTGCGCCACCTGGCGGATCCGGTCGTCGAGTTCGAGGCGGGCCACCGCGCTGCTGTGCGAAGGGAACGACGGGCCGGGCCACTCGACCTCGACTTCGTTGCCGAATCCACTCATCCGCAGGCCGCGGTGCTCGATGCGGCCGGCCAGCCATTCGCCGAGGCCGAGCAGCTTCAGTTCAGCGATCGCGCGTGGCGTGAGCCCGTCTCCGCAGGCCTTGTCGCGGGGAAACTCCGCCGAATCGATGACGAGTACGTCCCGGCCCGCCCGCGCGGCCCAGGCCGCGGCCGCCGACCCCGCCGGACCGGCGCCCACCACCACCACGTCGGCCTGGAAGTCTGCGGTATTCACGCTCCCCAGTATGTTGGTTCAATGGGGACTCCGGCGAGCGTGGTGGCGGGTGTGGACTTCGGCGACGCCGAGTTCGCCGCCACCGTGCGCCAGGGCGTCGCCCGGGTCGAAGAGCTCATGGAGGCCGAACTGCGCGGCTCCGATGAGGTGATGACCGAATCGCTGCTGCACCTGTTCAAGGCGGGCGGAAAACGGTTCCGTCCGCTGTTCACGGTGCTCGCCGCCCATACCGGGCCGAACCCGGTCAACCCCGACGTCACGCTGGCCGGCGCGATCGTCGAACTTATCCACCTCGCGACGCTGTACCACGACGACGTGATGGACGAGGCGGACGTCCGCCGCGGTGCCCCCAGTGTGAATGCCCGCTGGGGCAACAATGTTGCGATCCTCGCCGGTGACTATCTGTTGGCGACATCCTCGCGGCTGGTGTCGCGGCTGGGGCCGGGGGCGGTGCGGATAGTCGCCGAGACGTTCGCCGAACTCGTCACCGGCCAGATGCGCGAAACCCAGGGTGTCCCCGAGGGAGTCGACGGCATCGAGCAGTACCTCACGGTTGTTCACGAGAAGACGGGCAGCTTGATCGGGGCCGCCGGCCGTTTCGGGGCGATGTTCTCCGGAGCCGGCGCCGAGCAGGTCGACCGGCTGAGCCGGCTCGGAGCCGTGGTCGGCACGGCCTTTCAGATCGCCGACGACATCATCGATATCGACAGCGACTCCGACGAGTCGGGAAAAGTCCCGGGCACCGACCTGCGTGAAGGCGTGCACACGCTGCCGATGCTCTACGCCCTACGGGAGAACGGATCCGACGCAGTGCGTCTGCGCGAGCTACTGGCCGGTCCACTTCACGACGATGCGTTGGTCCTGGAGGCGCTGACTCTGCTGCGCGCATCACGGGGCTTGATCAGGGCCAAGGAGACCCTGGCGCGGTACGCTGCGCGGGCCCACGACGAGGTGAACCTACTGCCCGACGGGCCGGGCCGCAACGCTCTGCAGGCGTTGGTGGACTACACCGTGCGCCGGCACGGTTGACTCCGGCGGGGGTGGAACTCCAGAGTTGTCTTAGTCGTTACCCAACAGCAACCAGAACAAGTTCAGGAGGACGTGCGCCCATGACCTGGCACCCGAATTCGAACAGGTTTAAGACGTTCCTGCTGTTGACCGGAATGTCGGCGATGATCGTGTTCATCGGCGCGTTGTTCGGCCGGACGACGCTGATCATGGCGACCATATTCGCCGTGGGGATGAACGTCTACACCTACTTCAACAGTGACAAGCTGGCCCTGCGGGCCATGCACGCACAGCAGGTTTCCGAGTTGCAGGAACCGACGATGTACCGAGCCGTTCGGGAACTGGCCACCGCGGCCCATCAGCCCATGCCGAGGCTCTATGTCAGCGGCACCGATGCGCCCAACGCGTTTGCCACCGGTCGCAACCCGCGCAACGCCGCGGTCTGCTGCACCACCGGCATCCTGCAGATCCTCAACGAACGTGAGTTGCGCGCCGTTTTGGGTCACGAGCTGTCCCACGTCTACAACCGCGACATCCTGATCTCGTGCGTGGCCGGTGCGCTGGCTTCGGTCGTCACCTCCCTGGCCAACATGGCGATGTGGTTAGGGGCGGCCGGCGGCAACCGGAACCAGGGGACCAATCCCTTTGCCATGCTATTGGTTTCGCTGCTAGGTCCGATCGCCGCAACCGTGGTTCGGATGGCGGTGTCCCGCTCACGGGAGTACCAGGCCGACGAATCGGGTGCGGTGCTGACCGGTGACCCGCTGGCACTGGCCTCGGCATTGCGCAAGATCTCCGGTGGGGTGCGGATGGCGCCGTTGCCCCCGGAGCCTCAGCTGGTCAGCCAGGCACATCTGATGATCGCCAACCCGGTCCGTGCCGGTGACCGGATCGGATCGATGTTCGCGACGCATCCGCCGATAGAAGACCGTATTCGCCGGCTGGAGGCGATGACGCAGGGCTGACGCCGGGGCCGCCGACGGCTACCTCTTTTCCTTCTCAGTCGACCACCTGGGGAACTCGGGTCGCGACTGCCGGTTCCGCGGTGAGGTGGCCGGGGTGGCGCCGCCGCGGCGGGTGCCCGTGTTCGAGCAGCCCGTCGACGATCACCCGCCCGCCGGTCTTCTCGTAGCGGTCCAGCCAATCGGTAATCGATTGCAGCGCGGCATGATCAAGGTAGCTGACACCGATATGCAATGTCACCGTGGCGTCCTGGGGTATCGAGCTGAGAACTCGGGTCAGCCTGGGCAGGCTGAGGAATGTGCAGACGCCTTCCAGCGTTACCAGCCATCCGTCGTCGTGGGGAATGGCTTCCACCCTGGCTCGGACTACCCGCCAAGCCGTTATCGCAATCGCCACAGCGAGTCCGATCAAGACGCCGTGCAACAGGTTGAGGAAGACGACGGTGACGATGGTCACCAGATAGACGCCGAGATCACCCGTTTTGAGCGCGGTTTCGATGTGAGCGGGCTGGAACAGCTGAATACCGACGATAATGAGCAAGCCGGCCAATGCGGCGCTGGGAATCTTCTCGATCAAGCCGGCGAACGGGACCGCGAACAACAGGATCCAGAAGCCGTGCAGGATCGTCGACGTACTTGTTTTCGCACCTGCCTTGATGTTGGCGGCGCTACGCACGATCACACCCGCGATCGGCAGGCCGCCTATCGCGCCCGACACCATGTTGGACGCGCCCTGACCCACCAGTTCACGGTCGAGGTTGGTGCGCGCCTCGTTGTGCATCCGGTCGGTTGCCACGGCCGTCAACAGGCTCTGCACGCTGGTGATCAGCGTGACGGTGATGATCCCGACGATGACCGCACCCCAGTTCCCGTGCGGAATCGCCGGCAATCGCAACGCCTCGACGAGGGATCCGTTCAGGGTGATCCGCGGAACGTCGAAGGGAAATACCAGTGAGACAACGGTGACCACGACGATGCCCAGCAGTGGGCCGGGAATGGCGGCCAGCTTGGCCGGTGCCTTCCGCCAGGCGACCATGATCGCGATGGCCATCAGGCCCAGGAACAGTCCGGGACGGTGAGCGCCGACTACCTGGGCGGGCAACTCGCTGACGTTCTCCCAAGCCGAACTGTGCGAGGATCCGCCCAGCAGCACATGCGCCTGCTGAAGGACGATGGTGATCCCGATACCGGCCAGCATCGCGTGCACCACCACCGGTGAAATCGCAAGTGCGGAACGGGCAACACGACTGAGGCCCAACAGAACCTGTATAGCACCGGCGGCCACCGTGATGAAACAGGTTAACCCCCAGCCGAATTCGGCAATCAGATCGGCGACGATCACGGTGAGGCCGGCCGCGGGGCCGCTGACCTGAAGCGGAGACCCGCCGAGTGCGCCGCCGACGATGCCGCCGACGATCGCGCCAATCACCCCGGCGAGCACCGGCGCGTCCGAGGCGATCGCGATGCCCAGTGACAGCGGAAGCGCCACCAGGAATACGACCAATGAGGCAGGCAGGTCGTGGCGCAGCGCCGATCGCCACCCGTCGGATCGCGAACGCGATTGAGTCGAGTCGATATCCTCCTGGGGCAAGCCGTTTCGTCGGCTGCCATCGTGCTGGGTAGTTCGGGTTCGGTCGAGTTTCGGCATCGGAGGCTCCAGTCAGGTCAAGCGCGTCAGAGGCCGGGGCGTCGTGCCCGGCCGGTGAGTTTTGGCTGTCCCACCCCGGATCGCGCATTGTTGCGAAGTCGTAACGTATTGGTGCATAGGCGAATTCCATTCCCCTAGAACAACTGTGTTCCTGAGTTCAATCGCCGGACGACCTGCCTACGACGGTATGGGGGTTGGTGGGTGCCGGCAACCGGGCGGGCCAGGTGCATAGCGAACGCAAATTTTCGCTGTGACGTCTCCGGAGGGCGTCGATGCGGTGTGACGGTGGCGACAGCCGGGTTAGAAGCCCGTTCCGTGCACCTCGTGCCCGGGTGTCTCGGCGGCCAGGCCGCTGTAGGCCTGCTCGACGGTGGAACCGTGGTTGACCACCGCGTCGACTTCCCGGGCGATCGGCATGTTGAGTCCGAATTCGTTGGCGAACTCCATGATCACGCTGGCGGCCTTGACCCCCTCGGCGACCTGATTCATCGACGCGATGATCTCGTCGATGGTCTTGCCCGCGCCGAGTTGCTCACCGACATGGCGATTGCGGCTGCGCTTGCTGGTGCAGGTGACGATCAGGTCGCCCAGGCCCGCCAGGCCGGGAAACGTCTCGGTGTTGCCACCCATTGCCACACCGAGTTTGGTCATCTCGCGAAGTGCCCGGGCGATCACCAGTGCGCGGGTGTTCTCGCCGATCCCCAGCGAATAACCCATGCCGACCGCGATGGCGAACACGTTCTTCAGCGCACCGGCCATCTCGACACCGATCACGTCGTCGGTGGTGTAGACGCGGAAACGCCGCGTGCTGAACAGAGTGGACAACCGGGTGGCCAGGTGCTGGTCGGGCATCGCCAGCACCGCGGCTGCCGCGTAGCCCTCGGCCACTTCGCGGGCGATGTTGGGTCCGGCGAGAATTCCTGCCGGGTGGCCGGGCAGCACCTCTTCGATGATCTGCGACATGCGCATATTGGTGCTCTGCTCGAGACCCTTGACCAGTGACACCACCGGCACCCACGGACGCAGTTCCTTGCCGAGGTCGGTGAGGACGCCGCGGAAGCCGTGGGAGGGCACCCCCATGACGATGACGTCGGCGCAGTTGGCGGCTTCGGCGAAGTCGGTCGTGGCGCGCAGGGACTTGCTGAGGACGACTTCCTCTCCCAGATACCGGGTGTTGCGGTGGTTGTCGTTGATGTCGTTGGCGGTGTCCTCGGAGCGCACCCACTGCAACGTCGGACCGCAGCGCGCGCAGATGGATGCCACCGTGGTGCCCCAGGAACCGCCACCGAGGACGACGACTTTGGGTTCGCGCGCACTGACTGCCATGAGTTCACCCTATTGCGGTCGCCGGGCATTTGACAGTGCCCGAGCGGGGTGCCTATCCGGCGAGCGGAGTGCGGTTCGCAGCGAGACCGAAGGCCATTGCCTCCTCGACGCGGTCGAACCGATAGTCGATCGCGTCGGCGAAGTAGTTCTGGCGCACATTCCACGGCCGCTTGGTGCCCGACTTGGGCAGTGCGTGCAGCGCCCGACGGACATAGCCGGCCTGGATGTCCCAGGAGGGCTTCTCGGGCATCGACTGGCCGCCCAGATGGGGGCTGGCATGGGTGTAACCGTGCGCGGCCATGAACTCGATCAGCTTCGCCGTGGCGCGGGCCGTGATGTCGGCTCGCAGTGTCCAGGAAGCGTTGGTGTAGCCGACGCACCAGAACAGGTTGGGTACGTCTTCGAGCATGTGTGCCTTGTAGACGAAGCGGTCGGTGGGGTTGATCTCGGCGCCGTCGATGCGTATGTCGACGCCACCGAGTGCCTGTAGCCGCAGGCCGGTGGCGGTGACGACGATATCGGCATCGAGGTGTTGGCCGGACTTCAGTGCGATGCCGGTGGTGTCGAAATGGTCGATGTGGTCGGTGACCACGTCTGCGCGACCGTCGGCGATGGCGCTGTACAGGTCGGCATCCGGGATGAGACACAACCGCTGATCCCACGGCTTGTAGTGGGGTTTGAAGTGGACGTCGACGTCGTAGCCCGCAGGCAGCGTCTGGACCGCCTTGCGGCGCAGCCGCCACTTCATGAATGCCGGCGTCTTGCGGGACAGGAACCACAACAGGCCCTCGGTGAGAGCGGCGTAGAGGCGGATGACCAGGTGGGCCGCCCTGCGGGGCAACAACTTACGGCATGCCCAGGCGAACTTGCTGTACTTGGATGCCGAAATCATGTAGGTCGGCGAACGCTGCAGCATGATCACTTTGCCGGCGCGTTCGGCCATCGCGGGGATCAGGGTCACCGCGGTGGCGCCGCTGCCGATCACCACCACGGTCTTGCCCGCGTAGTCCAGGTCTTGGGGCCAGTGCTGCGGATGCACCACGGTGCCGCCGAAGTCCTCGATACCGGGGAAGTCGGGAGTGTAGCCCTGGTCGTAGTTGTAGTAGCCGCTGCCGAAGAACACGAACCGGCTGCGGCAGTGTTTGGTGACCCCCGCCTGTTCGACGGTGATGGTCCAGGTGTCGGTCGTCGAATCCCAGTCCGCTCCGCGGACGTAGCTGTTGAACTCGATGTGCTCGTCGATCCCGTGCTTGTGTGCGACGTGGTTGAGGTACTCGCGGATGTGCTCGCCGTCGGCAACACCTTCTTCGCGGGTCCACGGCTCGTAGGGGAAGCTCAGGGTGAAGATGCTGCTGTCCGAGCGAACACCCGGGTATCTGAACAGGTCCCAGGTGCCCCCGATGCGTTCGCGCCGCTCCAGGATCCGGTAGGTCACCGATGGGTTGCGCTGCAATATCCGGTAGGCCGCGCCCAGGCCGGAAATACCGGCGCCGACGATGACGACGTCGACGAACTCTGTCGCGGTTGGGTTGTGTGCGGCTTCCTGGGGAGTCGCGGTCATCGTGAACCTCGCTTGACTTCGGGTGGTGTCACGCCCGGTACGCGGGTGGTGGCACCCAGCCTAGGTACCCATTGCCCGGTCGGCCAGTGGCCGTGGCCGCTGTGGTGCGCTCCGAGGTCGGGGTAGTCAGTAGTCAGCAGTCAGCGGTAGTTGACGAACTGCAGTGCGACGTCGAGGTCGGCCTTCTTCAGCATCGCGATGACGGCCTGCAGATCATCGCGCTTCTTGCTGGTGACGCGAACCTCCTCGCCCTGGATCTGGGTTTTGACGGTCTTCGGGCCGTCGTCGCGGATGAGCTTGGTGATCTTCTTGGCGTTCTCGCTGCTGATGCCCTGCGTGAGGGTGCCGGTCACTTTGTACGTCTTGCCCGAGGCCTGCGGCTCGCCGGCGTCGAAGGACTTCAGCGAGATGTCGCGGCGGATCAGCTTCTCCTTGAACACATCGACGGCGGCTTTGACGCGCTCTTCGGTGGACGACGTCAGTTCGATGCCTTCCTCGCCTTTCCAGGCGATCCCGGTGTCGGTCCCGCGGAAGTCGAATCGGGTGGCCAGCTCCTTGGCGGCCTGGTTGAGTGCGTTGTCGACCTCCTGGCGATCGATCTTGCTGACGATGTCGAACGATGAATCCGCCATGGGGTACCTGCCTCCTGGGTTGCTAGCCGTTTGTGCTCTGTCTACCCCGTCGTTGTACCCTGCTAGGCGGCAGGTTGCCCGAGCGGCCAATGGGAGCGGACTGTAAATCCGTCGCGAAAGCTTCACAGGTTCGAATCCTGTACCTGCCACCACCGGGCGGATCACTGCGTTGCCTGAGCCCGATCGGGCGTGGTAGGGCTAGGGCTATGGGTGCTCTTACTGACGAGACGCGCTGGATGGACGCAACCGACCAGGCTGCACTGGTGGCCGACGGACACGTCACACCCACGGAATTGCTGGAAGCGGCGATCGACCGGATCCAACGATTCAACCCGGCGTTGAACGCCGTCGTCATCGAGTGGTTCGACCACGCCCGCACAGTTGCCGCCGGTCCGGGGCTGCCCGACGGCCCGTTCCGGGGGGTGCCGTTTCTGCTGAAGGATCTCTACACCAGTTTCGCCGGTCAGACACTGACCAACGGCAACGTTGCCCTGAAGAATGCCGGCCGCATCGACACCGCCGACACCAGCCTGGTGTCCCGGTTCAAGGCGGCCGGACTCGTCATCGCCGGGCGGACGAACAGCCCCGAAATGGGTAGCCTGCCCACCACTCAGCCGTTGGCGTGGGGAGCGACCCGCAACCCCTGGGCGCTGGACCGCACGCCGGGCGGCTCCAGCGGGGGTGCCGCCGCAGCGGTCGCCGCCGGAATGGTGCCGTTTGCCAACGCCTCGGACGGGGGCGGCAGCATCCGGATCCCGGCATCGTGCTGCGGTCTGGTCGGCCTCAAGCCCAGTCAGGGGCGGATCACCGTCGGACCGAAACGCGCCGAGGTGGGTCTTGGCGTGGAGTTGGGCCTGAGCCGCACGGTCCGCGATATCGCCGGTCTGCTCGACGCGGTACGCGGCCCCGGTATCGGGGACACCGTGATCGCACCCCCGCCGTCGCGCCCCTACCGCGAGGAGGTGGGGGCCGACCCCGGCCGGCTGCGAATCGGCCTGCTGGACGTCCACCCGCGGGGCGAGTTCCTGGACCCGGATTGCGTTTCGGCGGTGCGTGCCGCGGCGGGGATGCTCGAGAGGCTCGGACACGTGGTCGAGCCGGCCTGGCCGGCGTGCCTGGGCGATAGGGCTTTGCAGCAGAAGTTCATGGCGCTGTGGGCTACCCAGCTGGCGATGGCGGCCCGCGGCTTCGGCGAGACCATCGGGCGGGAATTGACCTCCGACGACATCGAACCGGTGAACTGGGCGTTGATCGAGGGGGCGCGGCACGTCGGTGCCGTGGACTATGCGGTGGCCGAAGCCGCGATGTATGCCTTTCGGCGTGAGGTGCAACAGTGGTGGGCCGACGGCTGGGACCTGCTGCTCACGCCGACGGTGGCCGAACCTCCGCCGCTGCTGATCGAGTTCGACAACGATCCGCAGAATCCTACGGCGCCGATGCGGCGCGGCGCGCAATTCGCTTCTTTCACACCACCGTTCAACATGAGCGGGCAGCCGGCGGTCAGCCTGCCGCTGCACCGCAATGCCGATGGCCTGCCGATAGGGGTCCAGCTGGTCGCCGGCTACGGTCGCGAGGACGTGCTGATTCGGGTGGCCGCGCAACTGGAATCGGCGCATCCCTGGTCGTCTCACCGTCCGGACGTGCCGCCAGCGTAACGTGGTCGCTGAAATTCCCGGCTGACGTCGCCGTGGCGCTACGCTCGCGGGATTTGTTCGAGAGTTAGACGCGCGCAGTTTGGCCGAAATGCCCGCCGAAAGTGCTCGCGTGGAGTAAGAGAAATCTATGCGGTCTCGAAGGTCGCTGAGGGTCGTCTTCGCAGCGGCGGCTGTGCCCGTCCTTGCTGTGCCGTTGATCCTGGGTTCACCGACCGCCTACGACGGCGAACCCCTGCTGGTCGTCAATCCGGCGAAGTACGTCGACACCCTCATCGGCACCGGGACCGGGGGTGACTGGGTGGGCGAGATCAACAACTTTCCCGGGCCGGCGATGCCGTTCGGCATGGTCCAGTACTCGCCGGACACGGTGAACAACTACGCCGGTTACGACCATGCGAACGCGCGCGCCACCGGGTTCAGCATGACCCACGCCTCGGTCGGCTGCCCGGCGTTCGGCGACGTTTCCATGCTTCCCACAACCACCCCGGTGGGCGTGCAACCGTGGGAAGCCTGGGAGCGAATCGCTCACGACGACACCGAAGTGGGGGTACCGGGGTACTACACGGTCCAGTTCCCGGACACCGGGGTGAAAGCGGAACTGACCGCCACCACCCGTACCGGTGTGGGCCGGTTCAGCTATCCGATCGATCGCGGGCCCTCGGTGTTTCACGTGCGGGCCGGCGCCTCGCTGGCCGGCAACTCTCGCGCCGCCCTGCGGATCGGCGACGACAACACCACCATCACCGGTTGGGCGACCAGCGGTTCGTTCTGCGGCAAGAAGAACACCTACACGGTGTACTTCGCAATGAAGTTCAGCCAGCCGTTCACCAGCTACGGCACCTGGGACGGCTCCTCGGTCTACGCCGGTGCCCGGCAATCGAATTCGCCGTACAGCGGCGGGTATGTCCAGTTCCCGGCGGGAACCGTGCTCGAAGTCCGCACGGGCCTCTCCTATGTCGGAATCGGCGGCGCGCTGGCCAACCTCGGGGCTGAGGGCGACGGGAGCTTCGATGGTGACCGGGCGAGTGCGTCGAGCGCGTGGGATGCCGCCTTGTCGCGCATCCGGGTGGCAGGCCGGGACCCCGGGGACCTGGTGACGTTCTACACCAGCCTGTACCGGTCGTTACTGCACCCCAACACCTTCAACGATGCCGACGGTCGCTATCTGGGATTCGACGACACGATTCACACGCTGGCCGCAGGGCGGACGCAGTACGCCAATTTCTCCGACTGGGATACCTACCGCAGCCTTGCCGCACTGCAGGGACTGGTGTTCCCGGAGCGGGCCGGTGATATGGCCCAGTCGCTGGTGAACGACGCTGAGCAAAGCGGAGCGCTTCCGCGCTGGGCGCTGGCCAACGGTGCGACGAGCCAGATGACCGGCGACGCCGTGGTGCCGCTTCTGGTGAACTTCTATGCGTTCGGCGCCAAGGACTTCGATGCCGAGTTGGCGTTGCGCTATATGGTGCGGGCGGCGAACACCGGCGGTGCCGGTGTTCACGGGTACGTGGAGCGCCCGGGGGCGGTCACCTACCGGGAGCTGGGGTATGCCCCCCAGCTGCCGGAATTCGGCCCGGGCGCATCGGTGACCCTGGAGTGGTCGGTGGCCGACTTCGCCATCTCCCGCTTCGCCCGGGCACTCGGCCACGAGGCGACAGCGGCCGAGTTTCAGCGCCGCTCGCACTACTGGCAGAACCTGTTCAATGCCAGTACCGGGTACGTCTCGCCGCGCAGTCCGACCGGATTCTTCAGCGGCGGCCCCGGGTTCGACATTCCGGACAGGGGGTTCGGCCAGCCGGGGTTCGACGAGGGCAATGCCGAGCAGTACCTCTGGCTGGTTCCGCACAATGTCGCCGGCCTGGTGGCTGCTCTTGGCGGTCGTGCCGAGGTGGCCGAGCGGCTCGACCGGTTCACCGAAAAGCTGAACGTGGGCCCCAACGAGCCTTACCTGTGGGCCGGTAACGAGCCGTGTTTCGGAGTTCCGTGGCTGTACAACTACATCGGACAACCGTGGCGAACTCAGCTCACGGTCGACCGGGTGCGCGGGCTGTTCGGTCCGAGTCCCGATGGTGCGCCGGGCAACGACGACCTGGGCGCGATGTCCAGCTGGTACGTGTGGGCCGCGCTGGGAATGTATCCGATCACCCCTGGCACACCTATCCTCACGGTGAACACACCGCTGTTCGATCGCGCCGAAATCGCCTTGCCGGACGGGAAATTCATCCGGGTCAGCGCGCCGGGGGCGTCCGGGCGAAACCGAATGCAGTACATCAGGGGCTTACGTGTCGACGGAGAGCCCAGCGATCGGACATATCTTCCCGAATCGATCATCGTCTCCGGCGGCAACGTCGACTTTGCGCTTGCGGGCGAGCCGGACAAGGCGTGGGGCGACGGACAACTCTCGGCTCCGCCATCGTTTGGAATTGGCAGTTCGACTGTGGCCGTTAATATCTCCGATCCCATCGTCACCATCACGCCGGGCAGCACCGGGACCGTGACATTGGATGCGCAACGGATGAGCGATGCCGCGGCGGAGTACACGGTCACTGGGACGGCACCTGTCAACGGAATCACCGTTGCATCGGTCACGGCGAAGTTCGGCGACGACGGATCGGCGACGGCCGATGTGACGATCACGGTGGCGCCGTCCGTCCCCTACGATTCCTACGTGCTGGACCTGATCACCACCTCAGGTGAAACCAGCAGACGCAGTATGGTTTTGGTTATAGTCTCGACTTCCGACCATGAGGAATAGCTTGCTGGAAGAACTCCGGCGGACAGCTGGCGGCTGTTCAGACCATGTCGTTCTCGGTCAGCCAGCGCATCACCGGCCAGCCGACGAACACCGGAAGCCAACAGGTCAGCACCCGGTACAGCAGGACCGACGGCACCCCGATGGCCGCCGGCACGCCGAAGGCGGCCAGCCCGCCGATCAGCGCCGCCTCGACTGCGCCGACGCCACCCGGGGTGGGTGCGGCCGAGGCCAGGGTCCCGCCGACCATTGTGACCACGGTGACCGTGACGAAAGTGGTGCCACCGCCGAAAGCCTCGACGCTGGCCCACAGCGCCAGGGCCGCACCGAGAGTCGTTCCGGCGGCACCCAGTACGATCAGCGCGAGTCGCTTGGGTTCCCGGGCCAGGTCGCGCAGGTCACGACCCACCTCCGTCAGCTTGGGACGCAATTCGGTTGCCAGCCAGCGCCGCAGGTTGGGCACCAGGAGGAAGGTTCCCGCGATACCCAGTGCCACACCACCGATCAGGTACAGCACCGTGGCGGTGGGCACGAAATGCGACAGGTCGGTCGATGTCCCGGCGGCCGCGCTGAAAAAGACCAGTAACGCCACGTGGACGATCACCTGAACCGATTGCTGCAGTGCCACCGCCGCGGTGGCCCGCAACGGAGTCAGGCCGGCTTTCTGCAGGAACCGGGTGCTCAAGGCCAGTCCACCGACCCCGGCCGGTGTGGTGGTCGCCGCAAACGTATTGGCCACCTGCATGATCGAGAGCTTCCAGAAGCTGACCAATCCGTCTGCGCAGGCCCACAGTGCGCCCGCGGCCCCGACGTAGGTCAGCGCCGAGACCAGCAGTCCGAGTAGTGCCCACGACCAGTTCGCCTTGCGCAGTTCGGAGACGAACGTCGGCGCGGTGCTCAGGAACGGGTAGGCGACATAGACCAGTGCTCCGATCAGGATCAGCTGGATGAACTGGCTGCGGCTGAAGCGGGTGATGGTCTCGGATTCGATCTCGTCGGCGCCGGTCTGACGTTTCACCTCCGCGCGGGCGGCGGAAATCACGCTCTTGGCATCGGCTACAGATTTCCGGATCCGTTTGGGTACAGCAGATTTGGTGAGCCGACGGGACGCCGTGAGGATCCTGTCGCGGCCGAACGCACCGATAGCGGCGGTAACGGCCGGCTCGGCGCCGTAGAGTGCCGCCGTGGTGACCAGGAGTTGGGCGAGGTCGGATTGCAGCTGTGCGTCGGTGGCGCCGTATTCGGCCGCTCCGAAACCGCCGAAGAGCACCGCGTCGCCTGCCACGGTGATCTGATTGCAGCTTAGGTCGCCGTGCGAGATCCGTTGGCGGTGCAGTACGCCCAGCGATTCCCACACCTCGGAGACGGCGGTGGTGTCTGCGCACTCATCGAGCGGAGTCCCTTGAACGGGTTGGTGTGCGTACAGGGTCCAGCCGCGGTCGAGGGTGGCGAGGGTGATGGTCGATGTGTTGGCCACTCCGGCGTCGCCGACGGCGATGGCCATCAGGGCACGATGCTCGACGGCGCGGTGCAGCGATGTCTGCAGCGGAGCGGTTTCGGTCCCGCGCAGGCGCATCTTCCACCACAGCTGTATCAGCGCGCCGCCGCTGCGCTGGTGCGGGCCGTACAACTCGACCGTCCCCGACGGTTGGGGATTCCCCGATTCCGCGGCCAGGACCAGCGGGCCTGATCCCGCGGGATGCACCACCACCAGCCTGGTGACCTCGAAACCGCGGTCCGCCATGGCGCGGATCGCGCCCTCCAGCGGTACTTCCAGCGCCGGTGTCCCCACCACCAGAACCACGAACGCGCCGACGAACCATCCCACGGCCAGCCCCACCAGCGAGCGTGCCGGCACGATGGCACTGATGACCAGGTGTATGGGTACGAAAGCCAGCAGCAGGGCCCACCACCGGTGCCGCCAGCGCGCGGGCAGCCAGGGACCCGACACGGTCAGTACTGCCGCCAGCATCGCGATCCAGCGCGGGTCGTCGAGAAACTGGGCCGGCAGCGTGGTGAGCTTCTCCGAGAGGTCGAAGTGCCAGCGTGGTGGCGAGATCCGGTTGCTGCTTATCGACAGCGGAAGCGTCGCCAGCAACGCCGCGACCGCGTAGGCGCCCAGTAGCTTCCATTGCCCGAAGAGCACGAGTCCGGCCAGGATCATGAACGGCAGCGCGAGCATCGCGGCGCCGTACACCAGGTATGCCAGGTCGGCCTGAGCGGGGGTGAGGACGCCGACGATCTCGGAGATCGACTTCTCCAGTGCCACCCATCCGGGCCGGGTGAGCAGCGAACTGGTCACCGCCAGAACGAGGGCGGCGGTGGCCAGGGCCAGCCGGATGATGTCGGTGGTGCGCCGGGTAAGCGGTTGCAGCAAGCTGCCGGAGACGGTGATGTCGCGCCCGTCAACTCGCATGTGCGCAGATCCTCGGATCCAATCGGCGGTGTCTTTCCTGCGGCCCGGTGTACCGGCTGTCTGCAGACAACTTAGCCGGACGCCGAATTTCCCGGGCGGCTGATTCGATGGATGCCCGGCGCGAACTTCTGAGTGTCCGCCTATGGAGGGTGCGACAAAGTCGAGGATTATTGGTATGGCCACTTGACCTCATACCTTTTCGAGCTCCATACTTGGCCCGTGGTGCTCCAGCCGGTAGTTCGCCGATCGGTACCCGACGCGGTGTTCGAGCAGATCGCCGCCGATGTGCTCAGCGGAGAGATCCGGGCCGGCGAGGCGTTGCCCAGTGAACGCAAGCTGGCGGAGATGCTGGAAATCTCACGGCCGGCCGTCCGCGAGGCGCTCAAGCGGCTTTCGGCGGCGGGCTTGGTCGAGGTGCGTCACGGCGACGTCACCACCGTGCGTGACTTTCGGCGGCACGCGGGCCTGGATCTGCTGCCGCAGCTGCTGTTCCGGGACGGCAATTTGGACGGCGCCGTTTTCCGCAGCATCCTGGAGGTGCGGTCGCGTAGCGGGCCGCAGATCGCCGAGCTGGCCGCCCAGCGCCATGGACCCGGCCTGGCCGCGCTACTGGAGAATTCCGTGCGCGAGCTGGAGAGCGAAGATGACCCGATCGCGTGGCAACGCCACGCGCTGGAGTTCTGGGATCATGTGGTCGAAGGCGCCGGATCGATCGTATTCCAGCTGATGTACAACGTATTTCGGCTGACCTACGAACCGGCGTTGGTGGCGCTCGGTGCCACACAGACCCCTGAACTCAGGCAGCCGGCCGCCTACCGCGAGCTCACCGAGGCGATCTGCTCCGGCGATTCGGCCGAGGCGAAGACCGTCGCCGAGAAAATGCTCGAGGCCACGAATTCGACGCTGATGGCCGAGCTCGACCGTTTGGGACGCACGTGACAACCCACGTCGAGATCGCCAATTTCGTTCGCGCCCAGGTCCAGCCCGGGATCGATGCCGTCGGTGGGTTCTATCGCACCTGTGTACTGACCGGCAAGGCAATGACCCGTCGGCCGTTCCACTGGCGCGAAATGATCGACCAGGGCTGGTTCATCACCAGTGTCTCATTGCTGCCGACCCTGGCGGTGTCGATACCGCTGACCGTGCTGATCATTTTCACCCTCAACATCCTGCTGGCCGAGTTCGGTGCCGCCGACATCTCGGGCGCGGGTGCGGCGCTGGGGGCGGTCACCCAATTGGGCCCGCTGACCACCGTCCTGGTCATCGCCGGGGCCGGGGCGACGGCGATATGCGCCGACCTGGGTGCGCGCACCGTGCGCGAAGAAATCGACGCGATGGAGGTCCTCGGAATCGACCCCATTCACCGGCTGGTGGTGCCGCGTGTCGTTGCCGCGACCATCGTGGCCACCCTGCTCAACGGCGCGGTCATCACCATCGGGCTGGTGGGTGGATTCGTCTTCGGCGTCTTCATTCAGCACGTGTCGGCCGGCGCCTACGTCGGAACGCTGACCATGGTCACCGGTCTGCCCGAGGTGATCATCTCGGTGGTCAAGTCGGCGATCTTCGGAACGATCGCCGGCCTCGTCGGCTGCTACCGCGGGCTCACCACCCAGGGCGGGCCGAAGGGCGTCGGCACCGCGGTCAACGAAACGCTGGTGTTGTGCGTGATTGGCTTGTTCGCGGTCAACGTGGTCCTGACCACCATCGGCGTCCGGTTCGGGACAGGGCACTGACATGGTGTGGTCGATAGCGCCTGCCGCACCGCCCGTCCGCTATCCGCGGTCGGCGGCCGGCGTCGACCGCTATGGCCGGGCCAAGACGGGCGCCCTCGAGGGCCTGGGAAATTTCGCACAGTTCACCAGGATCGCGGTCGTGCAGATCTGGTGGGCGCTGTACCGCTACCGTAGGGAGACGCTCCGGCTCACCGCCGAAATCGGTATGGGCACAGGTGCGATGGCGGTTGTCGGCGGGACGGTGGCCATCATCGGTTTCGTCACACTGTCCGGCAGCTCGCTGATCGCCATTCAGGGGTTTGCGTCCCTGGGCAACATCGGCGTCGAGGCATTCACCGGGTTCTTTGCCGCGCTGGCCAATACCCGCGTGGCGGCACCCATCGTCGCAGGAGTCGCATTGGCTGCGACGGTCGGCGCCGGCGCCACCGCCCAACTGGGCGCCATGCGCATCAGCGAGGAGATCGACGCACTGGAAGTCATGGGCATCAAGTCGATCTCGTTTCTGGTCTCCACCCGGATCCTGGGCGGGCTGCTGGTGATCATTCCGCTGTACGCGCTGGCCTTGGACATGGCGTTCACTTCCGGCCAGGTGGTCACGACCATCATGTACGGCCAATCCAACGGCACCTACGAGCACTACTTCCGGACCTTTCTACGGCCCGAGGATGTGGGTTGGTCGGTGGTGGAGGTGGTGATCATCGCGGTGGTGGTGATGATCAGCCACTGCTACTACGGGTACACGGCCACCGGTGGTCCGGTCGGTGTCGGCCAAGCCGTCGGCCGGTCGATGCGGCTGTCGCTGGTTTCGGTGGTGGTCGTGGTCCTATTGGCCCAGGTTGCGCTCTACGGCGTCGACCCCAACTTCAACCTCACGGTGTAGTCCCGGTGCCGATCCTGCCCGCCCGCAACCGTCGCCGGGCCTGGGCCTATGCGGAGGGTGTGATCGCCCTACTGGTCGGTGTGGCGGTTCTTACCCTGGTGTACAAGCAGTTTCGCGGCGATTTCACTGCCAAGACCACCCTGACGCTGGTGACCCAGCGCGCCGGGCTGGTGATGGAGGAGGGCTCGAAAGTCACCTACAACGGCGTCGATGTCGGTCGGGTGTCGGCGATTTCGGAGTTCTCCCGCGACGGCCGGCCCGCCGCCAAGCTCCTACTGGACGTGAATCCGAAATACATCAGGTACATGCCGGCCAATGTGGTCGCCGACATCGAGGCCGCAACGCTGTTCGGCAACAAGTATGTGGCGTTGTCGTCGCCGGAGAATCCCGAACGCCGGCGAATCTCGCCGCGCGACGTAATCGACGCCCAGTCGGTGACCACGGAGTTCAATACGCTCTTCGAAACCGTGACCGCACTGGCCGAAAAGGTGGATCCGGTCGAGCTGAATGCCACGCTGTCAGCGATGGCAGAAGCCCTCGGCGGGCTCGGCGCCAAGCTCGGCGATTCGATAGCCGACGGCAATGAGATTCTGGCCCAGTTGAATCCGAGACTTCCACAGCTCGGCTACGACGTTGAGCGACTTGCCGACCTGGCCGACGTCTATACCCACGCCTCTCCGGATCTGTGGGCCTTCCTTCAGAACGCGGTGACGACCGTGCGCACACTGAACAGCCAGCAGAGCAATCTGGACGCGGCCTTGCTGGCGGCAGTCGGCGTCGGCAAGACCGGGGGAGAGGTGTTCGCCCGCAGCGCACCGTATCTGACCCGGGGTGCGGCGGACCTGGTTCCCACGGCGCGGCTGCTCGACACCTACAGCCCGGAGCTGTTTTGCCTGGTCCGGAATTTCCACGACGCCGCCCCGAAGGTCTCGGAGGCAATCGGCGGAAACGGATATTCGCTGTCGGCGGCGGGAACGATCCTCGGGGCGCCCAACCCGTATGTGTATCCGGACAACCTGCCGCGGGTGAATGCCCGCGGTGGACCCGGCGGGCGACCGGGCTGCTGGCAGGCCATCACCCGCGACTTGTGGCCGGCGCCTTATCTGGTGATGGACACCGGCGCCAGCATCACGCCCTACAACCACGTCGAACTCGGTCAGCCCATGCTCACCGAGTACGTATGGGGCCGCCAATACGGGGAGAACACGATCAACCCATGAGAATCACAACACTGAAACTGGGCGCCGTGTGGCTGGTCCTGCTGGCGTTCACCGGGGTGATCGTCATCGTGTTCGGGCAGTTGCGATTCGACCGGACCACGGGGTATTCGGCACTGTTCAGCGACGCCAGTGGACTGCGGCCAGGCCAGTTCGTCCGCGCCTCCGGCGTGGAGGTGGGCAAAGTCTCGAAGGTGACCCTGATCGATGGCGATACCCGGGTGCTGGTGGCCTTCGACGTGATCCGTTGGCTGCCGATGGATCGAGCGACAACCGCGTCGATTCGGTACCTGAACCTGATCGGGGATCGATATCTGGAACTCAAACGAGGCGACAGCGGACGACAGCTGGCAGCGGGCGCGACGATTCCGTTGGACCAGACCCAGCCCGCGCTGGATCTCGACGGGCTGATCGGCGGGTTCCGTCCACTGCTGCAAACCATGAGTCCCGAAAAGGTGAACGGCATCGCCCGATCGATCCTCACCGTGTTTCAGGGCCAGGGTGCCACCATCAACGAAATCCTGGATCAAACAGCGTCGTTCACCACAGCGCTGGCCGACCGGGACGAAGCGATAGGCGAGGTTGTCGCCAACCTGAACATCGTGCTGACGACGGCCGTGAAGCACCAGAAGGATTTCGATCGGACCGTCGACAAGCTGGAGACCCTGATCACCGGACTCAAGGATCGCGCCGACCCGCTGGCGGCCGCGGCGGCGCACCTGAGCAGTGCCGCCGGAACCGTTTCCGACCTGTTGGGGGAGAACCGGCCGGTGCTGCACGACACCGTCGGATATCTCGAAGGGATTCAGGAATCCATGGTGGCCGACCTTCCCCCGTTCGACGAGGTGCTGGCCAAACTCCCGGAGGCCTATCGCACCATCGGCCGGGCCGGAGGCACCTACGGAGACTTCTACAATTTCTACCTCTGCGACGTCTCGGTGAAGGTCAACGGACTGCAGCCCGGGGGGCCGGTACGGGTGATCAAGTTCTTCGGGCAGCCCACCGGAAGGTGCACGCCGCAGTGAGAGTGCTGACCGAATTCAACCGAGGCCGGGTGGGCCTGCTGGGAATGACGGTAACCCTGCTGGTTGTTGCTGTGGCGCAGAGCTTCACCAGTGTCCCGGTACTTTTCGCGACGCCGATGTACTACGCGAAGTTCGCCGACACCGGGGGGATCAGCACCGGAGATCAGGTGCGGATCGCCGGTGTGAACGTAGGCCTGGTGCGGTCACTGGTCATTCAGGGTGACAAAGTCCTGATCGGATTCACCTTGGCGGACAAGACCATCGGCACCGCCAGCCGGGTGTCGATCCGGACCGATACGCTGCTCGGCCGGCGGAACATAAAGATCGAGCCTCGGGGTTCGCAAGTCCTGCGGCCCAATGGTGTGTTGCCGCCATCGCAGACAAGCACGCCGTACCAGGTGTACGACGCGTTCGTCGACGCCACCGACGCGGCCACCGGGTGGGACATCGGCGCCGTCAAACGGTCGCTGGAGGTGCTGTCGGAGACATTCGACCAGACGGCTCCACATCTCGGCGCGGCCCTCGATGGCATCAAGGAATTCTCCAGCAGCATCGGTGAACGGGGAGAGCAGATCAAGCAACTGCTGGAGAACGCGAACAAGATCGGCCGGGTGCTCGGCGACCGCAGCCAGCAGATCAACGGCCTGCTGGTGAACTCCGGGACACTGCTCGCCGCGTTCAAGCAGCGCTCCCAGGCGTTGAAGGTCCTGCTGAGCAATGTCACCGAGGCCTCCGAGCAGCTGAAGACGATGTTCCAGGAGAATCCCAACATCAATCGCATGCTGCGGGAATTGGGCACGGTCAGCGACGAATTGGTCAAGCGCAAGACCGAACTCAGCGAAGTGCTGACACTTTTCGCCAGGTACTCCGCGGCACTGACCGAGGCCGTCGGCTCGGGGCCGTACTTCAAGGCGATCGTCGTCAATCTGATACCCCCCCAGATGCTTCAGCCATTCGTCGACGCGGCATTCAAGAAGCGCGGCATCGATCCCGAGGAATTCTGGCGCAGCGCGGGATTGCCGGCATTCCGGTTCCCCGATCCCAATGGCACTCGGTCCGCCAACGGCGCACCGCCGCCGGGCCCGGTGGTCCTGGAGGGTACCCCCGAGCATCCGTTGCCGGCCGTGCCGCCGGGTTCGCCCTGTTCGTATACACCCTCAGCCGACGCCCGCCCGGGGCCGGAAAATCCGTTGCCCTGCGCCATGTCCGACCAGGGTCCGTTCGGTCCGATCGCGGGTGGTTTCCCGGCGCCCCTGGACGTGCGGGTGTCGGCGCCGACGTCCGAGGCGCCTCCGGCGGCACCCGGTGTGCCGGCTGCGGGTCGACCCGGCGAGATACCTCCGAGTGTGCCCGGAATGCCGGTTCCGTTCCCGGCAGACGCACCACCGGGTGCCCGGACGGAGCCGGTGGGGCCGGCAGCAACGGGAGGTGGCACCAAATGAGCACGATCTTCGACATCCGCAGCATTCGGCTGCCGAAGCTGTCCCGAACGGTGATCCTGGTGGCCGTTTCGGCGATGGTGCTGGCCGCTGTCGCCGCTGTGACCGGGGTGCAGATCTACCGGAAGCTGACCAACACCCGGGTTGTCGCATACTTCAGCGAAACACTTGCCCTCTACCCGGGCGACAAGGTGCAGATCATGGGGGTGCGGGTCGGATCGATCGACAGGATCGAGCCGTCCGGCGACCAGATGCGGGTTGAATTTCACTACAGCAGCCGGTATCTGGTGCCCGCCGGCGCGACAGCGACGATACTGAACCCCAGCCTGGTTGCTTCCCGCACCATCCAACTCTCGCCGCCCTACACCGGTGGTCCGGCCCTGCGGAGCGGGGCGGTGATCCCGGTCGAGCGGACCACGGTGCCGGTGGAGTGGGATCAGTTGCGCGATTCCCTCAATGGCATCCTGCGGGAACTCGGGCCCACCGAGGCGCAGCCCAAGGGGCCGTTCGGCGACATCATCGACTCGGCCGGGGACAATCTCGCTCACCGGGGGCGGCAGGTCCGCGAGACACTGGACGGCCTGTCGCAGGCGTTGACCGCCCTGAACGAGGGCCGGGGGGACTTCGTCGCGATCACGCGCAGCCTGGCGCAGTTCGTCACCGCCCTCTACCGCAACGACAAGCAGTTCGTCGCGCTCAACGACAACCTGGCCGATTTCACCGACTGGTTCGCCGAATCCGATCACGACGTCGCGGATATGGCCGGCCGTGTCGACGATGTGCTTGCCGAGGTTCGAACGTTCGTCGAGGACAACAGATCCGACCTGACCCATGACCTGGGAAACATCTCCGATGTGACGACGACGATCCTGCAACCCGATACCCGGGACGGTTTGGAAACTGCGCTGCACGTGCTGCCGACGTTTGCGGCGAACTTCAACAACATCTACTACCCTCTGCACGGTTCCCTGGTGGGGTTGTTTGCATTCCCGAACTTCGCCAATCCGCTGCAGTTCATCTGCAGTGCCATCCAGGCCGGCAGCCGGCTGGGCTATCAGGATTCCGCCGAGTTGTGCGCGCAGTACCTGACACCGGTGCTGGACACGATCAAGTTCAACTATCTGCCGATGGGTGCGAACTTCTTCAGTTCCGCGGCCGCTCTACCCAAAGAGGTCGCCTACTCCGAGGATCGGTTGCGGCCGCCGCCGGGATACAAGGACACGACGGTGCCGGGAATATTCTCGCCGGATACCCTGCTCTCTCACGGTAATCACGAACCGGGCTGGGTTGTCGCGCCGGGAATGCAGGGCATGCAGGTTCAGAGGGCAACATCGAATCTTCTTACACCTGAATCACTCTCAGAGCTGATGGGTGGTCCCGACATCGCTCCGCCGCCGCCCGGAACAAACCTGCCCGGACCGCCGAACTCCTATGACGAGTCCAATCCGCCGGTGCCGCCCTGGTATCTGCCACCGGCTCCCACGCCCGGGCCTCCCGGAGCCGCCTCCCCGGCAGGACCGGGGCGGTGAGGCGCAGGATGAGCGCGCTGCTGCGAGCCGGGGTGCGCCGAGGCTGCCGCGGGGCACTGTACGCGCTGGTGTTGGCAATGGTGCCGGCATTGGTCACATCGTGCGACTGGCGCGGAATCGCCAATGTCCCACTGCCGGTCGGGCACGGTGCGGGGCCGGATCACATGACCGTCTACGTGCAGCTCCCCGACACCCTGGCGCTCAACACCAACAGCCGTGTCCGGGTCGCCGACGTCTGGGTGGGCACCGTGCGCGACATCAGGATCGGCCGGGATTGGGTCGCGACCCTGACGCTGAGTCTGGACCCGACCGTCAGATTGCCGGAGAACGCCACCGCCAAGGTCGGTCAGACCAGCCTGCTGGGAACCCAGCACGTCGAGCTGGCCGCACCGCCGGAGCCGTCGCCGAAACCTCTGCGCAGCGGAGACACGATCACCCTGGGGAATTCGTCTGCCTACCCGACAGTCGAACGCACGCTGGCCAGTGTGGCGGTGATCCTCAACGGTGGCGGTATCCCGAGCCTGGATTTGATTCAAACCGAAATTCTGGGGATTCTCGACGGCCACGTCGACCAGATTCGCGAATTCCTCCAGCGGATGGCCACGTTCTCGACCGAACTGAACCGCCGGCGAGACGATTTCACCCGCGCCATCGACTCGTCGAACCAATTGCTGGCCGCCGTCGCGAACCGGCGCGACACGTTGGACCAAGTCCTCACCGAAATGCCCCCGTTGATAGAGCATTTCGCGGACACACGTGATCTGTTCGCCGACGCTATGCTGTCTCTGGGCCGGCTCAGCGAAATCGCCGGCACCGCGTTGACCGATTCCCGGGCCGACCTCGACGAGAACCTCAGGGCACTGCAACGGCCGCTGCGGCAGCTGCTGCGGGCCGCCCCGTTCGTGGTCGACGCCCTGCGGCTGGGACTGACCGCGCCGTTCAATATTGACGACGTCGCCAAGGTGATTCGCGGCGACTACATCAACATCTCCGGGGCTTTCGACATGACGCTGTCCACCCTGGACAATTCGCTGCTGAGTGCAACCGGGTTCTCCGGGATGCTGCGGGCGCTGGAGCAGTCCTGGGGCCGGGACCCCGACACCATGATTCCCGATGTGCGCTACACGCCCAACCCCAACGATGCGCCGGGCGGACCGCTGGTGGAAAGGGGGGAGTGATGCTGACCCGGTTCATCAAGGTCCAGCTCGCCGTGCTGGTTCTGCTGGCCGTTTCCGCGGTGGTGGTCCTGGTGTGGTACTTCCTGCGGATACCCAGCCTCGTCGGTGTCGGCCGCTACACGCTGTACGCGGAGTTGCCGCAATCGGGCGGCCTGTACCGCACCGCGAACGTCACCTACCGGGGCATCACCATCGGAACGGTGACCGAGGTGGAGCCGACCGAGCGCGGTGCGCGGGTGAGGATGAGCATCGACGACGGCTACCGGATCCCGTCGGACGCGTCGGCCGATGTGCACTCGGTGTCGGCGATCGGCGAGCAGTATCTCGACCTGGTGGCAACCCACGGCGGTGGTCCCTATCTGCACGACGGGCAGACCATCACCAAGACCAGCGTTCCAGGTCGGATCGGTCCGGCGCTGGACGCCGCCTATCGGGGGCTGGCGGTGCTGCCCAAGGACACGATCGCCGATCTTCTGCACGAGACGTCGCTGGCCGTGGGCGGAATGGGGCCATCGCTGCGCCGGCTGGTGGATGCCACCCAGGCGATCGCCCACGACTTCCGGGGCAGCCTGACCGACATCGACGACATCGTCGAGCGGGCCTCGGCCATCATCGACAGTCAGGTCGTGTCCGGCGACGACATCGGTCGCTGGGCGGCGAATCTGAACACGCTGGCCGCACAGACCGCGCAGCAGGACGATTCGATACGGCACATTCTGGGCAACGCGGCCCCGACCGCCGACCAGGTCAATGCGGCGTTCGGCGATGTGCGGGAGTCGCTGCCGCAGACACTGGCCAATCTCGAGATCGTGTTCGACATGCTCAAGCGCTACCGCAATGGCGTCGAACAGGCGTTGGTGTTCCTTCCGCAGGCCGGTGCCATCGCCCAGTCGGTTACCTCGGGTGCTCCCGGCCAGGCGTCGCTGGGAGTGGGGGTGATTGCGCTCAACCAACCGCCGCCGTGCCTGACCGGTTTCCTGCCGGCTTCGCAGTGGCGGGCGCCGGCCGACACCAGTGCGGCGCCACTGCCGGGCAACACGTACTGCAAGATTCCCATGGATGCGCAGAATGTGGTTCGCGGAGCGCGGAATTACCCCTGCGTCGACGTGCCGGGCAAACGGGCCGCGACCCCCCGGGAGTGCCGAAGCGACCAGCCCTACGTGCCGCTCGGCACCAACCCCTGGTACGGGGACCCCGACCAGCTGCTCACCTGTCCGGCGCCGGCAGCCCGTTGTGATCAGCCGGTGAAGCCCGGCCAGGTGATGCCGGCGCCGTCGGTCAACACCGGCGAGAACCCGCTACCCGCGGACCGGGTTCCGGGCACGCCGCCGCCGTCCAGCGATCCGCTGCAACGTCCGGGGTCCGGAACCGTCGAATGCAATGGCCAACAACCCAATCCGTGCGTCTACACACCCGATGTCGCACCTACCGCGCTCTACGACGTGACCAGCGGTACCGTCGTAGGGCCCGACGGTGCGGTGTATTCGGTAGAGAGCTCCGAACACATCGGCGACCGGGGTTGGCAGAGCATGCTGGCACCGGGCGGCTGAAAACGACTGAGGATGTGACAGTGGCACGCAGCGACGACGACAGCTGGGAAATCACCGAGAGCGTCGGGGCGACCGCATGGGGTGTGGCCGCAGCCCGGGCGGCGGAAACCGAGAGCGACAATCCGCTGATCAGCGATCCGTACGCGCGGGTCTTCCTCGATGTCGTGGGCGACGGGATATGGAACTGGTTCGCCAAGCCGGACCTGCCCGACGAACTTCTGCGAGCCGAGCCGCACCTGCCGGTGCAGATGCAGTCGATGGTGGACTACATGGCGGCGCGTACGGCGTTCTTCGACGGGTTTTTCCTCGATGCGGCCGGGGCCGGGGCCGGGGCCGGGGCCGGGGCCGGGGGGCAGGCAGTGGAGGCCGGGGGCCCGGGGATCAGGCAGACGGTGATTTTGGCGGCCGGCCTGGACTCGCGGGCCTGGCGGTTGCCGTGGCCGGATGGCACCGCGGTCTACGAACTGGACCAGGCCAAGGTGCTGGAGTTCAAGGTGTCGGCCATTGCGGGGTCTGTTGCGGGTTCGAGTGCCGGATCTGGCCCCGGGTTGCGAACCGAGCCGGCGTGCAAGCGGATCGCCGTCGCGGTGGACCTGCGCCAGGACTGGCCGGAGGCGTTGCGACAGGCAGGATTTGACCCGTCGGCACCGAGTGCCTGGTCGGTGGAGGGGCTGCTGTCGTATCTGCCCGCCGCCGCTCATGAGCTGCTGTTCGAGCGCATCCAGGTGCTCGCGGCGGCCGGAAGCAGGATTGCCGTCGAAGCGCCCGGGGCCCAATGGCTGGATCCGGATCTTCGTGCGCGGCGGCGCGAGCGGATGGACCGCCTCCGCGGGATCATGGCCGAGGTCGATCCGCAACGGGTTATGCCGCGTACCGACGAACTCTGGTACTTCGAGGAGCGCGAAGACGTCGGCGCCTGGCTGCGCCGCCACGGCTGGGAGACGAGCGTGACGCCCGCTGCCGAACTGATGGCCGGGTTCGGGCGGGGGATACCCGACGGGGTGGAGGACACCTCGCCCCGCACGCAGTTCGTTGCGGCGCAGCGGGTGTAGCCGGCTCGGATTCCGATCCTCGGAATGCGCGGGTCGAGCGAGTCCATTGCGATCCCGTCGGCGAAACGGCGGGAACCCTCCGTCGCTTCACGTCGTCGAAACGATTGTGACGAGATCAGAGATTGCGTGATGCGGCCACGCCACCGACGAAATGATCACATGATGATGCCATAATTGTGGCATGAAACGCATACGGTTGAGCACAACGGTCGACGGTGGGCTTCTCGGGCGTGCGCGCAGCCTGCGCGCGGGGCTGACCGACGCCGCGCTCGTCGATGAGGCACTCGCCGCGTTGGTCTCGGCTCATCGGTCGGCCGAGATCGACGCGAGTTATCTGGTCTATGACGAGCACCCTGCCGGCGAACCCGACGCGTGGGGCGATCTGGCGGCGTGGCGCCGGGCGGTGGGAAACGTGTGAGCGGGTTACCCGCCCGTGGCGAAGTGTGGTGGTGCGAGTTGGCGGATATCGGGCGGCGTCCTGTGGTCGTGCTGTCGCGGGACGCGGCGATCCCCCGGCTGCGTCGAACTCTGGTCGCTCCGTGTACGACGAACGTTCGGGGGCTGGCCAGCGAGGTGGTCCTCGAACCCGACGCCGACCCGATTCCGCGTCGCTGCGCGGTCAACCTGGACTCCGTCGAAAGTGTCTCGGTATCGGTTCTGGTCAGTCGAGTGGGCCGGCTCGCGGACACTCGGATGCGCGCGGTTTGCGCCGCGTTGGCCGTAGCGGTCGGGTGCTCCGATTGACCGGAGAGCTCACTCATCGTGGATACGGTGAGGGGTGCGGGTGGATATTGGCCGTAGATGCCCCGCGGTTCACCTGACATGTACGCCTGGTGCTGGCCTTCGGCGCGGGCGGCGATCTTGGCCTGCTCGGCGCGGCGGTCCAGCGAACGTTCGTAGGCCCGGTATCTCAGGTAGCCGAGACCGGCCAGCGCGACCAGGCCGAGGAACACGGCGGGGTAACTGGTCGCTAGGCCCAGCAGGTACAGGCCGCCGATTGTGCTGGAAATTATGACGCCGGCATTCGACGCCGCGGAGCGGCCTGCCACCGGCGTTCGCCGGCTGCCGGCCGCCGGCGACGGCGACGACCAGCCAGACCGGTAGCCACATGCCACAGGTGAGCAGCGTGAGCACCAGGTGCAAGGCGTGGTTGGGACCCGGGCTGACAACCAGGTGCGTCGGGGCGGCGACGGTGTTGTTGATGACGATTGACGTCGGGGGTGGCGTTGGCGGCGGTGATGGAGATGGCGCGCGGTAGGTCCACCGCCGACCATCGACATAGCGCTGCCCCGGTGCCCCGGGCGGGTCGGGGTACCAGCCTGGCAGGGGCGCGGTCATCGGATCCTCCTTGGCGCGAAGTGGAACATGGCGCGAACGCTACAACCGGGGTGTGACAAGTCGGCTCGGCCGGAAATGGCTGGGGGCCTCGCGCCTGCGGGCGGGTTGTCGGGCCGTGCGTTACGGTGCGGGCGTGCGGGAAGGCCTCTATGAGTCACTGTTGACAGAGCGGCTGAAAGCGGAATTGGCCGCCTGTGCCGACCTCGATCCCGGTATCGGAGTGGTCGATGAGGCCGAGCAGCCGCTGACCATCGCGCGGCACCTGACGCCGCTCATCGAGCGGGCGCTGCGGATGACGGTCGGCCCGCAGGCGCGGGCCGAGTTGGTGTCCAAGATTCTGTCGGTTTTGGCCGACCCGGCAGTGATGGACGAACGCCTGGATCAGGACGATCCGAAAAGGATCACCCGGCTGGAGTCGGTAGCCCCGGCAAACAGGCTCGGTGATCGTCGACTGCCGCGGCCGGCCACCCCGCTGTCCGACGCCGCGTTGATGACGAACGCACGCAACGAACCGGTGCTGGCGGCGGAATTGCGTACCGAGCTTGCCAGCGCCGACCGTGTCGACCTGCTGTGCGCGTTCGTCAAGTGGCAGGGGCTGCGCCTGCTGGAATGTCAACTCAATGATCTCAAGGCGCGCGGTGTGCCGCTGCGAGTCATCACGACCACCTATCTGGGTGCAACCGACGCGCGGGCGCTGGATGCGCTGGTGCGCGACTTCGGTGCCGAGGTCCGCGTCAACTACGAGACCGACCGGACCCGGCTGCACGCCAAGGCCTGGCTGTTGCGGCGCGACACGGGCTTTCACACCGCCTATGTGGGTTCGAGCAATTTGTCGCATGCCGCACTGGTGGACGGCCTGGAGTGGAATGTGCGGCTGTCGGCGGTGTCGACACCGCATCTGCTGGACAAATTCCGGACTACTTTCGAATCATATTGGCAGAATCGCGAATTCGAGCAGTACCAGCCAGATGCGGATGGGGACAAGCTACGGGCCGCCCTCGATATCGCGGCCGGTGGTCGGCAACGCGACCGGCTCACGGTAACCCTGTCGGGTTTGGAGGTGCAGCCCAAGCCCTACCAGGCCGAGATGCTCGAGGAGCTCGATGCCGAGCGTGTTCTGCATGGCAACCACCGCAATTTGATTGTCGCGGCCACCGGCACCGGCAAGACCGTCGTCGCCGCACTGGACTATCGGCGCCTCGCCCGGGAGATCCACGGCCGTGACTTGACGCTGCTGTTCGTCGCGCACCGCAAGGAGATCCTGACCCAGGCCCGTCGCATGTATCAGGAGGTACTGACTGACGCCACGTTCGGCGAGTTGCTGGTGGACGGCAACGTTCCGGAGCAGTGGCGCCACGTGTTCGCCAGCGTCCAGTCACTGTCTGCCGATCGTCTGTCGACGTTGGAACCCGGGCATTTTGACGTTGTCGTCGTCGACGAGTTCCATCATGCCGAGGCATCCTCGTACCGCCGTCTGCTCGATCATTTGAGGCCGCTGGAGTTGCTGGGCCTTACGGCGACGCCGGAGCGCGGCGATGGTGTGGACGTGCGCGACTTCTTCGGCGGTCGGGTCGCCACCGAACTCAGGCTGTGGGAGGCGCTGGAGCAGAACCTGCTGTGTCCGTTCCACTATTTCGGCATCGGCGACGGGACGGATCTTGACGGCCAGGCCTGGAAACGGGGTGGATACGATCTGGCGGCGCTGAGCAATCTCTATACCGGCAATGACGCACGGACCCGCATCGTGCTGAAGGAACTGCGCGACAAGGTGGACGATGTTTCGGCGATGCGGGCACTCGGTTTCTGCGTGAGCGTCGACCATGCCTGCTATATGACGGAACATTTTGTCGCGGCGGGCATTCCGGCGCGAGCGGTGTGGGCGGACACATCGGCTGCCGAACGCCGGTCGGTGCTGACCGCGTTGCGTAATCGGGAGATCAACGTGGTCTTCGCGGTCGACCTATTCAACGAGGGACTGGACATTCCCGAGGTAGACACGGTCCTGTTCCTTCGTCCGACTGAAAGCGCCACCGTCTTTCTGCAGCAACTGGGCCGCGGGTTGCGGCTGACGCCGGGCAAGACGGTGCTGACCGCGCTGGACTTCGTCGGTAACCAACGCCGTGAGTTCCGCTTCGATCTGCGATTCCGCGCATTGACCGGGGTGGGCCGCAGATCTCTGGAGCGCCAGGTTCAGCAGGGTTTTCCTTTCCTGCCATCGGGTAGTCAGATTGTGCTCGATGAGGTGGCGCGGAAAGTCGTGCTGTACAACATCCGCCAGCAGGTGTCGACCCGCCGGACGGAGCTGGTCTCCGAGGTGCGCTCGCACCCGGGCAGCGACCTCGCGTCCTACCTCGACGAATTCGGCCGAAGCCTGGAAGACGTGTTGCGTTCGGACGGATCGGGACGGTCCTGGACGACGTTGTGCCGCGAGGCCGGGAAACTCGCGGGCGAACCGGGTCCCTACGAGCGGGCGTTGGTCAAGCGGGTGCGCGTTTTTGCGCACGTCGATGATCCTCAGCGAAGGGCTGCCTATCAGGCGATTTTGGCGGGTGAGCCACCAAGTGCCGCGGAAGAGCGGTTGGCCGCGATGCTGTTCTTTTCGCTCTTCCCGGACGGCGGCGAATTTCCCAGTGCGGCGGATGGATTGGCCGCGCTCGCTCAGGAGCCGGTTGTCGACGAACTGCGAGAGGTCATCGACATCGCGTTCGGTCGAGCGCATCGCACTACTCATCCCCTGGGTGGTTTCGGTCCTGATTTCGGTGACGTGCCGCTGGAAGTGCATGCCACCTATTCGCGCGAAGAGATTCTGTCGGCACTGGGGCTCGCATCGATGAAACGGACCCCGAGCACCATGCGAGAAGGTGTGGCCTGGTGCGCTGCGGCGAACGCCGACGCCTTCCTGATCACTCTGAGCAAGACCGAAACGGACTACTCGCCGACGACGATGTATCGCGACTTCGCGCTCAGCCCAGAACTTTTCCACTGGGAATCGCAATCGACGACGTCGTCGGCGTCGCCGACCGGGCAACGCTACATTCATCATCGCGAACGCGGCTCGCGCATCCTGCTTTTCGTCCGCGACTCGAAGACCAATGAGCTGGGAGCGGCACCCTATGTGTTCCTCGGTCCGGCCGACTATGTTTCGCACGAGGGCGATCGACCGATGGCGATCACCTGGCGGTTGCGCCGCCCGATGCCCACCGAGGTGTTCGTGGCCTCGCGTGCCGCGGTTGCTTAGCTGCAACGGTCCTGGTTGGTGCTGACCGCGGGCGGGGTGAATCGCCGATGCGATTCCACCAGGGTGGGCGGTTGGCTCCGGTAGATGCCGCGGGCCGCCGCGACCACGCGGTTGCGCTGGGTAGGCCAGTGGATTCGATCCCACGCCGGCGATCGTGCAACTCAGGTTGCCGAACGCGGCGCGAGCACTGATCAGAACCTGTGGATGAGCCTCGGCGAGGCGACGAATTTGGGTGCACCGTCCCGAGGGCGATCTGAAGTCCAGTTGTCTGATCAACGGCCGGCGTTGGCGCGCTGGTTCGGGAAGGTAGGCCCCATGCCCAACGCAGTCCGTGAGGCCGCAATCGTGTTGGTTCTGCTGCGCCGGTCGTGTTGGCGGGCCCGGTGTCGTCGGTGATCGATGACTTCGCCCGCGTGGACACTCGGCAGATGTCGGCCTCGGCGTTGCAGGCTGAGTTTGCCGCCTACGTTGCTCAGTTCAATGATCAGCTCGACGGGAACGGCCACCGGCTGGTGGTGGGCAACGGCAATTGGCAACCACGTGAGGTGCTGCCGCTGCTGTACCTACATGGGCTGTCGACCAGCGACTTCGGCCCAGCTTTGGAGCAGTTCCTCGGCACGGGTGCGGGATTGTCGGTCACTACCATCGCCCGACTTACCGGTCAGTGGCAAGACGACGTCGTCACGTTCGCCACGGTGCGATTCCGCACCAAGGTGACCGAGGGGCCGGGATCACGCGCGGCCGGTGACCCGTGGTCGGTAGCGGCTGTCCTGCGGTGACAGTCGGTTGCGGCACCTGGGGATTGGTATCCCGGATCATTCTCCGGTGGCGACGCCCGGGATCGCCGCCCGGCGCCGGTTGCCGTGGATGGTGAGTCTTCCGGTCGCACCGGTTCCGGTATGGCTGGGGCCGGGGCCGGGGCCGGGGCCGGGGCCGGGGCCGGGGCTGGGGCTGGGGTCAGGGCTGGGGCCGGGGCCGGGGCTGGGGCTGGGGCTGGGGCTGGGGTCAGCTTGCCGACGGTGGTGGCTGTGGTTCTGCCGTGGGTTCCGGCTGGGGTTCGGGTTCGGCCGCTGGTTCTCGCGTTTTGGGTTCGTAGGGCTGGTACCACCACCATTGGGCGCGTTCGCCGGTGGGTCCGGTGCAGGGGGTACCTCCGGTGGGGGTTTGGTGGGTGGGTGGGCCCCGGATGCGTTGGTGAGGTGGTGGCCGTCGCTGTCGGTGATGGTGAGGTTCTCGGCGGGGCCGGTGATGGTGATCAGGCGGCGGTGGTGGGCTCGGTGGTGATAGGGACAGACCAGGGCGAGGTTGGTTAGTTCGGTGGGGCCGCCGTTTTCCCAGTGCCGTAGGTGGTGGGCGTGCAGGCCGCGGGTGGCTCCGCAGCCGGGGACGATACAGGTGCGGTCGCGGTGTTCCAGGGCGCGGCGTAGCCGGCGGGGGATGGCGCGGCTGGTGCGCCCGACACCGATGGGTTGGCCGTCGCGTTCGAACCAGGCCTCGAAAGTGGCGTCGCACAGTAGATATTGGCGGTCAGCATCGCAGAGCAGTGGGCCCAGGTGCAGGGCGGCAGCCCTGTCTTTGACGTCGAGGTGGGCGATGACGGTGGTGCGCTGGGCATGCGGGCGCCGGGCGGCTTCGGTGTCCCAGCCGGCCTCGACCAGGGCCAGGAACGCGTCGATGGTGGTGGGCATAGGTGGGATCTGCTCGCCGTCGTTCGCCTCGCCGCCGGGCCTGCCGCCGGCCCTGTCACCCGGCCAGCCGCCGGCACCCTCGTCAGCGTCCTCACCGGACCCCTGGCCGGCGCCGGTACCGGTTTCTTCGCGGTCGGCTTTCCAGTTGGTGACCAGTGCATCGAGGTGGGCTTGCAGGGCGGTGTCGAAGGTGGCGGCCTCCAGGTGCGGCAGGGTGATCCGCCAACTGGTGGAGGTTTCGTCGCTGGTCTTGCGGATCGAACGTTTCGGTTCCGGTGCGGGGTCGGGATCCGGTCGTGGTTCGAGGCTGATCGCGGTGCGCAGCTGGGTGACCGAGGCGCACCGGGCCAGCTGCGCGTAGTGGGCATCGGAGCCGTCCCCCGCGCGGGCGGCGATGGTGCCGACCTGATCCAGCGAGAGCCGGCCTTCCCGCAACCCGGCCACACACTGCGGGAACTCCGCGGAGCGTTGGGCGATGGTGGCGACCGTTTTCGCGTTCGCCGGGGAACAACCCGTGCGCCAGGCCACCACCGCGGCGACCGACCGCGCCCCGGTGTTGCCCCACAACCCGTCGTGATCCATTTCGGCGACGATCTCAACGATCCGCCCATCGATGGCATTGCGCTGCCCGGTCAACTCCGCGAGTTCCTCGAACAGTCCTTCCAGCCGGCCATCAGACACCGACGCCGGAAACGGCAGCGCATCACTGTCACCCGGGGGTGCGATCGAGTACATGACCCCATCATCACAAAGGGGTACGACAAGTCCGGGCCCGCCGAACCCCGCGCCCGGCGGGCGACACGTCGCCTAGTTGCCTGCGCCCGCCCGCAACCGATGCGCCAGCCCACTGGCCCGCACCGCCGGGCGCTGGATCGCCGCACGTACCGTGGCCTCGGAACCGATGATCCGCACCTTGCTCATGGCCCGGGTGACCGCGGTATAGAACAGCTCCCGGGTCAGCAGCCGTGAATCCTCCGGTGGCATCAGCACGGTGATTTCGTCGGCCTGACTTCCCTGGCTCTTGTGGATGGTCATGGCGTGCATGGTCTCGATATCGGACAGGCGGCTGGTCGTGAACTCCTGCATGCCGTCGGCGGCGGCGATGACGGCGCGCAGCGCGCCCCGGCGACCGGTGCGGTGCAAGACGGTGACGCCGGTGTCGCCGTTGTACACACCGATTCCGTGATCGTTTTTCGTGACGAGCACCGGCCGGCCGGCGTACCACGCGGACCAGATGGGCTCGCCGGTCGCCTCGGCCAGCCAGCGTTCTACCTGCCGATTCCAGTACTGGACTCCGTAGGGTCCGCGCCGGTGCGCACACAGCAGCCGATGCTCATCGAGCGTCGCCAGTGCACCCCGGGCATCACCGAGCAGCGCGGCCTGCCTGATCCGAAGTGCGTGGGACACCAGGGGATTGCGCAGCACATCGGCGGGCTGGTCGGTGTCGATCCACTCGAGGTGATCGCCGCCGGACCGCAGAACCTCGACGGCCCGATCCGCGTCGCCGTTGCGGACCGCTGAAGCCAGCGCGCCTATCGACTTGCCGAACCGGTGGGAAGTCTTGAGCGCGGCTACCGGAGAACCCGCGGCGGCCCCGAACCCCTCGACCAGGTCGGCCAGCACCGCGCCGGCCTCCACCGACGCCAACTGATCGGGATCTCCCACGAGCAGCAGCCGCGCCTGCGGACGCACCGATTCGAGCAGCCGAGCCATCATCGTCAGCGACACCATCGAGGTCTCGTCGACCACGATCACGTCGTGCGGCAACCGGTTGCCGCGGTTGTGGCGAAACCGCGACGAGCTGTCCGGCAGGCTGCCCAGCAGGCGGTGCAGGGTGGTGGCCCGCAGGCCGGAAACCCGGTGCCGGTCAAGAGGATCCAGTTTGTCTATTTCGGTCTGCACGGCTTCGTTGAGGCGCGCGGCGGCTTTGCCCGTCGGTGCGGACAGCGCGATCCGCAGCCGCGGCTTGCCGTCCAGTTCCGCCTGTTCGGCGAACAGGGCCAACAGCCGTGCCACCGTGGTCGTCTTGCCCGTCCCGGGCCCACCGGTGAGCACCGTCAGGCCTTGCCCCAACGCCACCTGCGCGGCCACACGTTGTTCATCGAAGCCGGGCGGAAACAGCCGCCCGATCCCGGGTGCTCGCCCCGAGGTCCGGGTGGCCAACAGGTGCGACAGGTCGTCGGTGACCTGCTGCTCCTCGCGCCAGTACCGGTCGAGATACAGGTTGTCGTGGTAAATCCGCAGCACCGGAGGCGACCCCGCCAGCGGGCTGGCGAGTACCGCGGCAAGCCACCCCTCGGGCGCCGGCCAGGGCAGATCGGCGATGCCGACTTGCGCGGCCACCGAGCGTAGGTCCACGCACACCGAACCGCCCCGCAGCGCACGCACCGCCAGCGCGAGCGCCAGCGCAACGTCCGGATTCGATTCACCCGCCATCTCGGTAAGCCTTTGTGCGACATGGACATCGGCGGCCTCGATCACGCCGGCCTCGTTGAAGGTCCGCAGCAGCCCGGTGGCGCCGACAGTGCGCCTTCGGTCCGCGGCGTCGAGGACGTCTACGGGGTCGAGGCTCATCCGGCCCCCCCGCGCGCATCGAGCAGTTCGGACAGATCGCTCACCAGCGCCGTCGGCGGCGCCCAACTGAACACCCCGGCCGGATGGCCATCGATCACCGGCGTGCCCGGCCCGCACATCCCGCGAACGAACAGGTAGAGCACACCGCCCAGGTGTCGCGCAGGGTCGTAGCCGGGCTGCCGCCAACGCAGAAAACGGTGCAGCACAACGCTGTACAGCATCGCCTGCAATGGATAATCCGAATGCAGCATCGCCTCGGCCAGTCGCGGTCCGGTGTAGTCGGCAGCGGTCAGCGGGCGGTCCGGTCCGGCCAGCCAGTTGGTCTTGTAGTCGGCGACCAGGTAGCGGTGCCCCGGCCCCCGCCCCGGCCCGTCGGGAATGCGCAACACCACGTCGATCGAGCCGCTGAGATACCCGCGCAGCGACTGGTCGCACAGTGGTTCGTCGAGGAGCCTGTCGGCGTAAGATGCCAGCGGGTCGCCGGCGGGAAGGTGGGAACCCACCAACCTCCCGACATCGGCGAGCCGAATGTCAGTGTCGCGGTCGCAGCGGTCTCCGCCGGCCAGTGGAAACTCGAAGTCCAGCTCCCGCAGCCGATCCGGGAGACCGATCTGTCGCAGCGTCAGGTCGCCGGCCAGCGGCCCCAGCGGGGTGTCGTGCATGGGCACCAGGGCCGCCGCCAGTTCGGCATCGGCAACATTCACCGGCCACCGCACCGAATGCGTTCGGATCCGGGCCTCGAGTTCGGCGGTGAGGTCTGCGGCCAGCGGGTCGGCGGTTTCCAGGACCGCATGCACCAGCGAGCCGAACTTTGCTCCGGTGGGCAGCTCGGCCATGGGAGATGGCACGCCCGGTGCGGCCGCGGCTTCGCCGATCGGGATCTCCGCGGCCTCGTCGTCCAATTCACTCACCTCGGGCTCGCCGCCGGCACCTGCCGTCTCGGCCGCCCTGACCAGCCCCGAGTAGGAGGTGCGTCGCCATCCGGTGTCGATGGTTCGCTGGAACTGGCGGACAGCGAGATCCGACGGCGGCGCGGTGACGGAAGCAGGTGGCGCGCAGGCGATCACGGAATCTTCCAGGACCGGACCGCCGGCATCCTCCCACTCCCGAAGCCGCGCCCGCGCGTCATCGTCGGTGATCCTGGCGGGTTCGCAACGATCGGGGAGGGTGGCTTCGCCGGGTCGACGTCCCCTGAGCAGCCGCGACAGTCCGCCGTTGGGTTCGTCTTTGGCAGGCGCCCACCACGCCACCACCTGGGACTGGGCGCGAGTCATCGCGACGTAGGTCAATCGGCTGGCATCGTTGGCGGCTTCGCGGAGCCCGAGGGGGCTGGCGGCGGTGAAGTCCGGGCTGGATTTGCCACCGATGTGCAGGCACCGCACATCCCGGTCGTGGAACAGCACCGGGCCGCGCTGCCGGACGTAGCGGTTGAACGCGAACGGTAGATACACGATCGGGTATTGCAGCCCCTTGCTCGCCCAGATCGTCATGATCTGGACGGCCGCCGCATCACTGTCCAGGCGGCGGTTGCGTTCGCTGCTGTCACCTTCATCGCGTTGGGCGCGCAACCAGTCCCGCAGCGCGGGAAGTGCGAAATGCTCGCGGTGCGCGGCCGCCTGCAAGAGCTGGGTCACCTGCGCCGCGTCGGTCATGCGCCGCTCGCCGCCGTGGCACGACAGGACCCGGTCGCTCATTCCCCGTATCCGGGCTGCCTCGAAGATGGCGGCGACCCCGCCCCGGCCGGCCTGGTCGGCCCACTCGCGCAAGGTTTGGGCCATCTCATCGGTGAGCGTGTCACCCCCAGTGGCGATGTCCTCGGCGGTCAGTCCGAAGAACATTGTCGCTGCGGCGGCGCGCACCAGGCCGGGGCGATGCGGCTGGTCGAAGGCCTCCAGAAGGGCCAGCCAGTCTTCGGCGGCCTCCGATTGGAAGACGTCCGAATTGCCGGTGTGCACCGCGGGAATCCCCGCCTCGGTCAATGTCTGATGGCAGATGGCGGCATCCCGGTGCCGCTCGACTATCACCGCGATGTCACGGCCCTGCAATGGCTCACCGTCGAACATCGCTCCACCGGCCAACAGCGCGCCGATGTCGGCGGCGAGATCACGGCCGATGTGGGTGCGTAGTTTGTCGATGGGAACGTCTTGAGTTTTATTGTGGCCCAGGGTGGTTCGTCGCACCACCCGTAGCCGGAACGGATCGTTGCGTGGGGCACCCGTCAGCCGGTGGCCTCGGCGGGATGCCCGCACGTTGCGAACGACAATCTCCGGGGCGCCCAATTCGACTCCGCCCAATACGACCTGCAGCCGGTCGACCAGTGCGCTGTCGCTTCTCCAGTTCGTCGCCAGCGTGCGCTTGTCCCCCGCGGTGGCTGCCGCACGCAGGTAGGTGGCGATGTCGCCGCCGCGGAACCCGTAGATGGCCTGCTTCGGGTCGCCGATCAGGATCAGCGTGGATTGTCCGTTGAAGGCCCGGTCCAGGACCTGCCATTGCACCAGGTCGGTGTCCTGGAACTCGTCGACCATGACGATGGGCCAGTGCTGTTTCATGCGGAGCCGGGCAGGGGAGTCGTCGGCGCTCAGCGCATCGGCCAACCGGCTCAGCAGGTCGTCATACCCGAGGATGCCGCGCTGGCGCTTGCGTTTTTCCAGTTCGGCGAGCACGTCCCGGGCGAAGGTGACCCGGGTGGCTTCGGGTGAGCCCGGCTGTGGACTGGCCGGCCGCAATTGCGTCGACGGGTTCTTCACCGCTGCACGGCATATGTTCAGCGCATCGTCGTAGCCCAATGTGGGTGCGTCGCGATCGTGGCCGAACCGGGCCAGGTAGAGATCGTCGATGATCTCGGTGACCAGGTCGCCGAAGTCCTCGACGAGTGTGACGCCGGAGTCCGAATCACCTGCTACCCCAAGTGAGTTGAGCACCAGTTGGCAGAACTGATGAATGGTGGCGATCGTCGCCGTGTCGACTCCGGCCAGCGCATCACGCAGTCGTTGCTTGCGTTCGCTGCGAATGGCGTCGTCGCCCTGGATGAGATAGGCCGTCAAGTCGTTGTCGCCCGCGGTGGCCGGGTCGTCGAAAGCCGCCAACGTGTCGTTGATCTGGCGGCGAACCCGGTCCCGCAACTCTTGGCTGGCCGCCCGTCCGAACGTGATGAGCAGCATTTCGTCCAGCCGCGCCCGGCCCTCGGCGATGTAGCGGGTGACAAGTCCGGCCAACGCGAACGTCTTGCCGGTTCCGGCGCTGGCCTCCAGTACGGTGGTGGAGGCGTCGGCTGGGAGTGGTCCCAACAGGTCGAAAGGCTCCATCAGCGGCGGTTTCTTCCCGCGGGCGATTCGGCGCGCAAAATGGGCAGCCACAGGCGAGCGGCGTAGGCGCCCAGCCGGTTGTCCTCGCCCGGGAATTCTTCGCCCGGCCGCACCGGCTGCATGAGGTCGGCGAGCGGCGCCTGCCGGCCCCACGCGCGGACATGGGCGGGTTCAGCGTCGTCGCCGGGATACTGGCCCGACTGCCACCGGTAATTCGCTGCCCGTTGTGGGTAATCTCCGGTGTGCCTGGCCTCCGCCCACGCGTAGGACGTCTTGAGCGGCAACGGAATCGGCTCGCGTCGTCCGGCGTCATAGATGGCCACCAGCTCCGCAAGGACGTCGCGGGCCTCCCGGTCCGCCCGTCCGAGCACCCTCTCCCGCGGGGTGGTGTCCTGCTTCGCCCGACCGATGCAGATGGCCGACCAGGCCCGATCGGGGGCATGGGAGAACAGCGCCAACAGCCGGATCCACGGCTCTATCAGATGCTTGCCGTCCAGTTTGGAGTACGTCACCGACACCAGGCCGTCGGCAAACACCTGCGGCACCGTGCCGGTCAGCCGCCTGGAGCCCAGGTCGATGTCGACGTCGTAGGCCACCGGATCAGCCCGGCGGAACTCCTGCGCGGCGGTGGCCAGCAGCGCGGCCTGGTCGCGGATTTCGGTCACCGTGCGCCAGCCGAGCCGGCCGGGCGGCACGGTGCCGCGCCGCCATTCGGCCTGCCTTGCCTGGTCGGGGTCCATGCCGCCGAGGATGTCGTGCAGCATCCGTTCGCCGACCGTCCATTTCCCGAGTGCGTCGATATCCACCGGCATGCCGTCGACGGTGCCGTCGACCTTCCACGGCAGTGTGTAGTCCAGTGCCCGGAAGAAGCCCTTCACCGGATCCTTGAAGAAGGAGACCAGGTCGTCCAGGTCGACGTCGCCGATTGCCGGCGACGGAAGCGGCCCGGAAACGAACTTGGGTCGCTCGCCGCGGTTGCCGGTGGCCGAACGGGCCGCCCGCAGCACGGTCGGATCGAAGCTGAACGGCACCCCGGGCACCAGCCTGCCGGGCTCGACGTTGCGAACATCGAACGGCTGCAAGGGATGTTCGGTGAGGATACGAGAGCGGATCTGCCCGGTTGTGGTCACGTCCAGGGTGTCGAGCAGCTCGGCCAGGGGCACCGCCGGCGGGCGGGGCCGCCCCGAGTATTGATCCGCGCCGGTATAGGTGATCACCAAGCTGCCGGTCGCGGCACCGATGGCGTCGAGCATCAGTTGGCGGTCCTCGGAGCGGGGGTCGCGTTCGCCGGTCAACGGGTGCCGGGCCAGTACGTCGTCTCCGTCTACGACTCCGGTCCGTCCGAACGCGCCATCATCAAGGCCGACCAGGCAGATCACGCGGTGGGGGACCGACCGCAGCGACGTCATCGCGCACACGGTCAGCGAACCGGAGCGGAAGTTGACGCGCGTGGGACGCCCGGCAAGGTGTTGCCGCAAGAGCGCGCGGATATCGGTCAGCCGCATCGGGGTGTGCGACCTCGGGCCCGCCGTGTTCAGTACCTCGGCGAATTCTCGTTGCATCTGGGCGGTCTGCCAGGCATCGTCGTCGGGCACCAGCGCCAGCAGGCCGATGCCGTCGGCCAAGGCGGCCAGCCAGTCGCGCACTGGCTGCGTCCCGGTGAGGGAAGCGACCACCCGCCGCAATCGGTCGATGTACTCGGCGAATCGGCCGGCCAACTCGATCCGATTGCTACCGACGTCGTCCAGCGGCAGTGTTGAGCCGATCCAGGCCGCCGACGAGTCCGACATCGCGACCCCGGCCAGTATCCGGTCCATGCCGAATCGCCAGGTGTCGTGCACGAAGTCGACGCCGAAGGGTGCGCGGTGCGCCTGATCGAAACCCCAGCGGATGTTCGACTGCCGCACCCAACCGGCGATGTCCTCCAGATCGTCGTCGTCGAAGGCGAACCGGGCGCGCACCGGAGGCGTTTTGGCAAGGTTGAGCACCTCGCCCGCGGTCACCCGGCCGCCGGCCAGCGCCAGCAGTTCCGATGCCATCGCGAGCAGCGGATTGGCCTGCAGCAGTGAATGGTCGGCCAGTTGCACCCGCAGGCGATGCGCCGGATGTGCGCCGGGCGCCGTGTCGCCGGGGGCCAGGGCGAGGCCGACACCGAATCCGGCGACGATCAACGGCGCGTAGGTCTCGATGTCGGGGCACAGCACCAGAATGTCGCGAGGCTCCAGCGTCGGGTCGTCGGCGAGCAGACCGAGCAGGACCTCGCGCAACACATCGACCTGGCGGGCCGGACCGTGGCAGCTGTGTGCCTGCACCGATCGGTCGTCGGCGGCCAACGTGCGGCCCTCGGGCCGGACGGCGTCGGCGGCCAGGTCGGACTGCAACCAGCCGAGCAGGGTTTGCGGCCGATCGATTCCGTCGAGACACTCGTCGGTGGCGGGATCCGGTGGCAGGCCGCGTTGCAGCTCGCGCAGATCCCGGCCGAGTGTCGCCAGCAGCGGATGGGCGACCTCACGGTGCGTGGCGTCCTCGTGGCGGGGCACCGCGCCGTGCCCGCCGGCCAACGACCGCCACAGCGCCTCGCTGGGGTGCGGCAGCCACAGGTGCAGCTCGTGGTGGGTCGCCAGCGCCGTGAGCAGCGCCACCTCGCTGCTCGCCAGCCGGGCGTGGCCGAACAGCGACAATCTGGCCGGCAGGTCGCTAGCAGCATTGCGCAGCCGGGCCAGGGCCTGCTGCTGGCGGATATGTGGCGGGTCGGCCGGAACCTGCCTTACCAGCGCGCGCCACAGCTGCGGTTGCCAGGTCAGGTCGGAGTCGAGATCCCTGTGGTCGCTCGTGTCTCCGGTGAGCCAGCCGGCAAGCAGTTCGGGACGCTCCCGGGCGTAGGAGGCGAACAGCCCGGCCAGCCGTCGCGCCACCGAATAGCGCCGCCCCTGCCGCAGCTCGGATTCGTCGCCGGAGTCGAAATGGCCCAGGTGCTGTGCCACTGTGCGGCACCACGGCTCGTCCAGCGAGCGGTCGAGGACCTCCAGCAGCGGCCACACCATTGCCTCCGGTGACCACGGATCGTCGTCGGCGGTGCCGGTGATCTCGGCGATCAGCCATGCCGGACTGCGAAACGACACCCCGGCGCAGACGCCGTCGCTTCGACGCACCGACGCGCCCAATCGGTGCGACAGGCGCTGGCTGAGCCAACGCTCGACCCCGGGGGCGGGAACCAGCACGATTTCCCCGGCGAACGGGTCCGCCGGCGGCTCCGCCAGCAGGGCGGCCAAGCCGTCGGCAAGCAGGTCGGTTCGGTCAGCCCGGTGGAGGTGAAGTGCCATCGCGGGCCACCTTAGACCGGGCGGCCGACACGTTGCCCTTAGTCGGGCGTCAGAGCCCGAATTCCTTTTCGATCCCGTCGATGCCGGCACGAATCGCCTTGAGCGCCTCTGCGCGGGCACGCAGCTTGGTTGCCGCATGCGCCGGCTGGTTGAGGCCGGCGAATTCGCGCGCGGACTCCTCGGCGCGGGCCACCACCATGTCGGGTTCGACGATCTCGTCGATGAAGCCGGCCGCCAGTGCAGTATCCCCGAAATAGGCTCTGGCCAGCCCGGTGGACTGTTGGTAGGCCGCCCGGGTCAGCCGGAGCTTGAGCATCTCCAGGGCGGCCCAGGGGATGACCATTCCGATCGCGACCTCGTTCGCCTGAATGCTGTAGGTGGGGGCGGCGATCCGGTGATCGCCGGAACACAACAGGAATGAGCCCATCGCGATCGCGGGGCCCGTGCATGCCATCACCACCGGTTTGGGATGCGAGAGCAGCCGGTGGGCCAGTTCGAAGCCCCCGCGCAACATGTCGATCGCGGGTTGCGCCTGGCCGGAGGTGAGGATCTTCAGGTCGAATCCGCCGCTGAACACCCGCTGGTTCCCGGTGATCACCAACGCCCCGGCGTTGTCCTTTTCGGCTTGGTCGATGGCGTCGTTGAGGGCCTGCTGCATGGCCGGTCCCAACGCGTTGACCTTGCCGTCGTCCATCCGGATGACCGCGATGGCTCCGTCGTGGGTGTAGGTAACCGGGCCGCTCATGGGTGCTGCTCCTCTTCTGCGGTTTTCGATTGGATCAGATCGACGCCGGGACCGATTCCGGTGCCTGCTGCCGGGGGTTCCCGTCGGTCGGTCACGCGGGCTGACCGCGATGCCTACCCGGGTCGGTGTCGGTGCCGCCCCAGTTCGAGCCGGCAGTGGCGGACTCGTCGGCCTGCCGGGTGCGCCACCTGTCTTGAGTTTCCTGAATTGCCTGGTTGATGCGTTCGATCTCGCTGCGGAACACCTCTGAGCGAGTTTCTTTGCTCGCGTAGTGAAAGTAGGTCAGCAGGCTGCGCAACAACTCGAGTTTTTGTTTCTCCCGCTTTGCCAGGTCGTGCGTTGTCATCAGTTCGATGCGCTGAACCGGCGGCAGGGCGTCCCAGTCCAGCACCACCTTGGTCTCCAGCGGACGCCGGGTGCGCCGCCAGAATTTCCATCCGCGCGGCCGCTCCGGGCTGTCGTAGTAGGTCAGCGTGCCGTCGAATCGGGAATCGATGCTGTGGCCGATTTCGGCGCGGTCGAGTGCGGAATCCCATACCATCCGCCACTCCTGGCCGGGCGCCAGTGTCGGCAAGGTCGCGGGGAGTTGCAGTTCGACGACGTCGGCGTAGCCAGCGGACGCGTTCTCGTACGCGGCCACCGTCGGGGGCTTGGGGAAGTTGAACCCGACGTCGTAGGCGGCGGTGCGGCCGAAATTCCGTACCACCAATTCGATGATGTGCCAGTCGGTGACGTTGGGCTCCATGAGCATGGCGACATGAGGCCTCGTCTTGCTCGTCACCAGCCCGCGATTGCGCTGCAGTTGCCGGTAGGTGAATATCAGCGTGACCACGCCCAGTGCGATAGCGACCCATGCGGCCCACGCGAGCCACGTACTGGACTCGACGTTGGTGATGTCATCCCAACGCGCTTGAATCCATCCCACCGGCCAACTCCCCTCAGGAATGCGGTTGAGACGATCGTAGAGTGGTGGCCCGCAGCGTGCAGCCGCGGCCGGCTGCCGGCCGGATATTCCCGCCGAATACCGCGTCGGGAACCCTCAGCCGCCCATCATCGTCTGCCACTGTTCGAGGCTGGCGGGGCGATACACATAGTTCGTACGCTTGACCTCCGACAGTGCTGCGCTGGGCTCGGTCGCGTACCAATGCCCGGGGTAGACGGTCGGGTCGCCCGGCAGCGCCGCGAGTTGCTGCAGGCTGCGGTACATCTCGTCGCTGTCACCCCCGGGAAAGTCGGTGCGCCCGCATCCGTCGAGGAACAGTGTGTCGCCGGCGACCAGCCGTCCGTCGAGTAGAAAGCACTGGCTCCCGGGAGTATGGCCGGGAGTGTGCAGCAATTCGATCTCGATGTCGCCGATGGCGATCCTGTCCCGGTGATCATGGGTGGTCAGATCGGGCAGGGGGATTCCGGTGATCCGGGAAACCCACAGTGCCTCGTGGGTGTTGACGTGGACGGGCACGCTCACCCGCTCCAACAGCTCGGCCAGCCCTTTGAGTTCGAAACCCATCATGGAGCCGCCGACGTGGTCGGGGTGGTGATGGGTCACCAGGACACCGGACAGTCGCATGCCGTCGGATTCGAGGGTGTCGAGGAGGTCTCCGGCCGCGTACGCCGGGTCGACGACCATGGCGTCGCCGGTCCGGCGATCGCCGATCAGGTAGGCGAAGTTGCGCATTTGCGTCGCGACCGGGTCGCCGACGGCGAAATCGCTGCCGGATAGCAGCTGACGGAAGTACAGCCGGTCTGAGTCTGACATTTCAACAGCGTATTGGTTGTCCACCGGACTGCGAACCAGGCCGGCCATCGCGGCGCCTCGAGCGAGCCCGGCGTCCTATCGGGTCGGTGAAGGTCGTCGGTGGTTTGGTGCCGTTGCGGGGCAGGTTGTACCCTCTTCTAGGCCCGCGGCACGACTGGTCGCTACGGGCGGACGGCCCCCTTAGCTCAGTCGGTAGAGCGTTTCCATGGTAAGGAAAAGGTCAACGGTTCGATTCCGTTAGGGGGCTCGGCGGATGCCGATGAGGTGGCGCCGAACTTGCAGATGGGCGGGTTCCGAGGCGGTGTAGCTCAGTTGGTTAGAGCGAACGACTCATAATCGTTAGGTCGCCGGTTCGAGTCCGGCCATCGCTACAACACAAGATGCGGCTTCGACAGAGATTCGAGAGAGAACAGATATGGCTTCCAGTACCGACGTGCGGCCGAAGATCACCTTGGCCTGCGAGGTGTGCAAGCACCGCAACTACATCACCAAGAAAAATCGACGAAACGACCCCGACCGGATGGAACTCAAGAAGTTCTGCCCCAACTGCGGCAAACACCAGGCGCACCGCGAAACACGCTGAGCCCCGGATGTGCGCAACGCAGCGGATTCGTAGGTAGGTGCGATAGCCAGTGTCACTGGGCCAGAAGATCGTCGGGATGCATTACCGCTACCCCGACTACTACGTCGTTGAGCGGGAGAAGATCCGCGAGTACGCGACGGCGGTGAAGAACGACGACCGCTTTTTCTTCGGCGAGGACGAGGCAGCCAAACTCGGCTACTCGGCGCTGCCGGTGCCGCCGACGTTCACCAGCGTGCTGGGCTATAAGGCGCAGCTGGCTTTTTTCCATGACGCCGGCATCGGATTGATGGAGGCGAAGATCGTCCATGTCGATCAGGTGCTCAAGTTCCTCGGGCCGATCAGGGCCGGCGACAAGCTCTACTGCGACGTGTACGTGGAGTCCGTGCGTGCCGCCCACAGTGCCGAGCTGATCGTGAATAAGGTGATCATCAGCAACCAAGAAGGTGACATCGTGCAGGAGACGTACACGACGTTGGCCGGTCGTGCCGGGGAAGACGGCGGAGAGGGATTTTCTGATGGCGGTGCGTGAGTTCAGTTCGGTGCAGGTCGGAGATCGGCTTCCAGAGAAGATCTACACCCTGACCCGGCAGGATTTGGTGAGCTACGCGGGTGTATCGGGTGACTTGAACCCCATTCACTGGGACGACGAGATCGCCAAGGTGGTGGGGCTGGACACGGTGATCGCCCACGGCATGCTGACCATGGGCATCGGTGGCGGCTACGTCACATCCTGGGTCGGTGACCCGGGCGCGGTCACCGAATACAACGTGCGATTCACCGCGGTCGTACCGGTGCCCAACGACGGCAAAGGCGCGGAGCTGGTGTTCAACGGCCGGGTCAAGTCGGTCGATCCGGAGAGCAAGTCGGTGACCGTCGCCCTCACCGCGACGACCGGCGGCAAGAAGATCTTCGGTCGGGCCACCGCCTCGGCGAAGCTGGCGTAGCCGATGGCCCTCAAAACCGATATCCGAGGGATGAGCTGGCAATACCCCGACTATTTCGAGGTGGGCCGCGAGCAGGTCCGCCAGTTCGCAACAGCGGTGAAAGCCACCGATCCGGCCAGTTTCGACGAGCAGGCTGCCGCCGAACTCGGCCACGACGCCCTGTTGGCGCCGCTGACCTTCGTAGCGATCGTCGCCAAGCTTGTCCAGGACGATTTCTTCCGGAACGTCGATGTGGGCTTCGAAACCATGCAGATCGTTCAGGTGGATCAGAAGTTCGTTTATCGCAAGCCGGTGAAAGTCGGAGACCGGCTCGTCGCCACCATGGTCGTCGATTCGGTCAACGAGCGTTTCGGCGCCGACATCGTGGTCACCAGGAACACCTGCGTCAACCAGCACGGAGAAGTGGTCCTGGAGGCTTTCACCACGATGATGGGGCACGAAGGCGACAACTCGATCGAACTTCGGTGGGACAAGGAGACCGGTCAGGTCGTCAGGACCGGCTAATTGGTATCTGGGTCCCGGGTCGATGTACACTCGGACCTCGGGTTTTCCCAGTAGAAGCGCGCTGTCCGTCGGTCCATCCGGGGCGATCGGGGAGCGCGCGAGTTGTGTAGGCCCGTGAAGGGGCGTAGCTCAACTGGCAGAGCAGCGGTCTCCAAAACCGCAGGTTGCAGGTTCAAGTCCTGTCGCCCCTGCTGAGGCTGGCCACCCGGCGAAGATGCGGACCGGGTCGGTTTGAGGAGGAGCGGGCGCATAGGCAGGCATAGGTAGGGTGCCATGGTGGACACTGGGAATGTGGCCAGCCGCAGTGGCACGGCACGTCGGATAGTCAGCGAACGAAGGAGCATGCGGTGAGCGACGAAGGCGATATTGCCGACGACGCCGCAAGCGACGGCGGCGACACCGGGGGCAACCGCGATAGCGAGACCCGGGCGGTGGTCGCGACCGAGACGGTCCCGCGACCCCAGCGCCCGACGGGCAAACGGTCGCGGCAGCGAGCCGCGGAATCCGACCAAGGCGACGCGGCCGAGTCCGAGGCGGCCGGGCAGCAGGGTGCGTCGAAGTCGGCTTCGGATTCGCCGTCCGGCGCGGGTAAGAAAGCCAAGGCAGATAAGGCCCGGAAGTCGGGGAAGAAGTCCAAGAAGGCGGATTCGTCGAGTGTGCTGAGCCCGTTCGTATTCGTCTACAACTACCTCAAGCAGGTCGTTGCCGAGATGCGGAAGGTGATCTGGCCCAACCGCAAGCAGATGCTCACCTACACGTCGGTGGTGCTGGTTTTCCTGGTTTTCATGGTGGCGCTGGTGGCCGGTGCCGACGTGGGCTTGAGCAAACTTGTGCTGCTGGTGTTCGGCTGAGGCGTTCCAGTGATAGAGAGGACTTTGATACCGTGACTACCGGTGACGCGTTCGCGGGTGAGGCGGTCGACGTGCAAGAGGCCGACAAGCCCGAGGATGTCGATGCGCCCGTGGAAGAAGCGGCGGAAGAGGTCGACCCGGTCGCTGCACTCAAGGCGGAGTTGCGCAGCAAACCCGGCGACTGGTACGTCATCCATTCGTATGCTGGCTACGAGAACAAGGTGAAAGCCAATCTTGAAACTCGTGTGCAGAACCTCGACGTCGGTGACTACATCTTCCAAGTGGAGGTTCCCACCGAAGAGGTCACCGAGATCAAGAACGGGCAGCGCAAGCAGGTCAACCGCAAGGTGCTGCCCGGCTACATCCTGGTGCGGATGGACTTGACCGATGACTCCTGGGCCGCGGTGCGCAACACCCCGGGAGTGACCGGGTTCGTCGGTGCGACGTCGAGGCCGTCGGCGCTGACACTCGACGACGTGGTGAAGTTCCTGCTGCCGCGTGGGGCGGCAAAGAAGCCCGTGAAGGGGGCGGCAAGTACGGCAGTCGTGGCCGAGGCGGGTGGGCTGGAGCGCCCGGTCATCGAGGTCGACTACGAGGTCGGCGAATCGGTGACGGTGATGGACGGGCCGTTCGCCACGTTGCCGGCCACGATCAACGAGGTCAACGCCGAACAGCAGAAGCTGAAGGTGCTGGTCTCCATTTTCGGACGCGAAACACCGGTGGAGCTGACTTTCAACCAGGTCTCCAAGATCTAGCTGGCCGGCATCGTCGCCGAAGCTTTGAAGAACCAGGAAGGACTCGACATCTCATGGCCCCGAAGAATAAAAAAGTAACCGGGCTGATCAAGCTGCAGATTGCGGCGGGGCAGGCCAACCCTGCGCCGCCGGTCGGCCCGGCGCTCGGCCAGCACGGCGTCAACATCATGGAGTTCTGCAAGGCCTACAATGCCGCGACGGAGAACCAGCGCGGCAATGTCGTCCCAGTGGAAATCACGGTCTATGAGGACCGCAGCTTTACGTTCGCGCTGAAGACGCCTCCCGCCGCCAAACTCCTGTTGAAGGCCGCCGGCGTCGCCAAGGGTTCGGCGGAGCCGCACAAGGACAAGGTCGCCAAGGTCACCTGGGATCAGGTACGCGAGATCGCCGAGACCAAGAAGGTGGACCTCAACGCCAACGACATCGACGCGGCAGCCAAGATCATCGCCGGTACCGCCCGTTCGATGGGTATCACGGTCGAGTAGTACCGGCCTGAGGAAAACGTGGGAGGGCCAGCTTCGGCCCGCTTGACGACCACGAACCCAACACAGATTGGATATCGAAATGAGCAAGAACAGCAAGGCATATCGCGCTGCGGCTGAAAAGATCGACCGCAACAGCCTTTACACACCTCTGCAGGCGGCCAAGCTCGCCAAGGAGACGTCTTCGACCAAGCAGGACGCTACCGTCGAGGTGGCGATCCGGCTCGGTGTCGACCCGCGTAAGGCCGACCAAATGGTGCGCGGCACGGTGAACCTGCCGCACGGTACCGGCAAGACCGCTCGAGTTGCGGTGTTCGCGGTGGGCGAGAAGGCCGAGCAGGCTGCGGCCGCCGGGGCCGACATCGTCGGCAGCGATGACCTGATCGAGAAGATCCAGGACGGATTCCTCGATTTCGATGCCGCGATCGCCACTCCGGACCAGATGGCCAAGGTGGGGCGAATCGCCCGGGTGCTGGGTCCCCGCGGCTTGATGCCCAATCCGAAGACCGGCACCGTAACCCCCGACGTCGTCAAGGCCGTCAACGACATCAAGGGCGGCAAGATCAACTTCCGTATCGACAAGCAGGCAAACCTGCACTTCGTCATCGGCAAAGCGTCGTTCGATGAGAAGCAGCTGGCCGAGAACTACGGTGCGGCACTCGACGAGGTCCTGCGGCACAAGCCGTCCTCGTCCAAGGGGCGCTACTTGAAGAAGGTGACCGTGTCGACGACGACGGGGCCGGGGATCCCGGTGGACCCGTCGGTCACGCGCAACTTCGGTACCGAGGGGGAGTGAGCCGGCGCCCGCGGCGCCGGTGAACGTAGCCGAGAATCAGGCCGCGAGGGGGAGTGAGCCGGCGCCCGCGGCGCCGGTGAACGTAGCCGAGAATCAGGCCGCGAGGGGGAGTGAGCCGGCGCCCGCGGCGCCGGTGAACGTAGCCGAGAATCAGGCCGCGAGGGGGAGTGAGCCGGCGCCCGCGGCGCCGGTGAACCACCACCGGTAGCACCACTCTTGGACGCGAGCCCTGCCCACTGACCCTG
>NZ_JBKECZ010000008.1:0-3230 GCF_047975165.1 Mycobacterium sp. | reverse complement strand
GGGCTGACCCGCACCGCGGTGGTCACCCCGGCGTCACGCACCCGCGCCACCGCGGCACCCAGCAGGTCGCGGTCCAGCGGGGCCGCGTGCAGCTCCTGCAGCAGCCGCACCGCCCCCGCCGGCTCCGGTTCCTTGCCGGCCACCTCGACGAGCCGGGCAACCTGAGCCTGCACATCCGGGTGACGGCCGATCAGCCCCTCGCCGTTGAGCACGGCCAGGCCGCCGAGCCGCCCCAGCTCGATGGCGAACTCCGGTGACACCAGGGCGTCGGTCGGGTGGGCCAGCACCGGTATCTCGAACCGGTAGGCGTCGAGCTGCCAGGCCGTGGACACGTCCTGCGACGAGCGAGTGCGCCGCGACGGCACGATGTTGATCTCGCTGAGTTCATAGGTGCGACGGGCGTTGCGGCCCATGCCGATCTCGACCATGGCCAACTCGCTGTTCACCGCGCGTAGTAGTTGGGCGCCTCGACGGTCATCGCGACGTCGTGCGGATGGCTTTCCTTCAGGCCTGCCGCTGTGATGCGGACGAATTGCGCCTGCTGGAGCACCTCGATGGAGGGTGAGCCGGTGTAGCCCATCGCCGCCCGCAGACCACCGGTCAGCTGGTGGATCACCGAACCCAGCGGGCCCCGGAACGGCACCCGGCCTTCGATACCCTCGGGCACCAGTTTGTCCTCGGAGAGCACGTCATCGGCGAAGTAGCGGTCCTTGGAATAGGACTTGCCGCCACCGCGGCCCTGCATGGCGGCCAGGGACCCCATTCCGCGATAGCTCTTGTACTGCTTGCCGTTGACGAAGACCAGCTCGCCCGGGGCTTCCGCGGTACCGGCCAGCAGTGAGCCGAGCATCGCCGTCGAGGCGCCCGCGGCCAATGCCTTGGCGATGTCGCCGGAGTACTGCAACCCCCCGTCGGCAATCACCGGAACGCCCGCCGGCGCACACACCGCCACAGCCTCCAGAATGGCGGTGATCTGGGGTGCGCCGACCCCGGCCACCACCCGGGTGGTGCAGATCGAACCCGGTCCCACCCCGACCTTCACCGCGTCGGCGCCGGCGTCGACCAGGGCGGTGGCCGCCGATCGCGTTGCGACGTTGCCGCCGACCACGTCCACCCGGTCGCCGACTTCGAGTTTGACCTTGCTCACCATGTCGAGCACCAGCCGGTTGTGTGCATGCGCGGTGTCCACCACCAGCACATCCACCCCGGCATCGACCAGCATCATCGCCCGCACCCAGGCGTCGTTGCCGACGCCGACCGCCGCGCCCACCAGCAACCGGCCGTCGCTGTCCTTGGTGGCCAGCGGGTGCTGCTCGGTCTTGACGAAGTCCTTGACGGTGATCAGGCCGGTCAGCCGGCCCCGTCCGTCCACGATCGGCAGCTTCTCGATCTTGTTACGGCGCAGCAGGCCCAGCGCCGCCGACGCGCTGACCCCTTCCTGCGCGGTGATCAGCGGGGTCTTGGTCATCACCTCGGCGACCGGCCTGGACTGGTCGACCTCGAAGCGCATGTCGCGGTTGGTGATGATGCCCACCAACGCACCGTCGTCGTCGACTACCGGCAGGCCGGAAATCCGGAACCGCGCACACAGGGCGTCGACCTGGGACAGCGTATTGTCCGGCCGGCAGGTGACGGGATCGGTGACCATGCCGGCCTCCGAGCGCTTCACCATCTCGACCTGGCCGGCCTGCTCGGCAACCGGCAGATTGCGGTGCAGCACACCCATTCCGCCGGCACGGGCCATCGCGATCGCCATTCGCGCCTCGGTCACGGTGTCCATCGCCGAGCTGACCAAGGGCACGTTGAGGCGGATCTTCCTGGTGAGCTGACTGGACGTGTCCGCCGTGGCGGGCACGACGTCCGAGGCCGCCGGCAGCAGCAGGACGTCGTCGAAGGTCAACCCCAGCATCGCGATCTTGTGCGGGTCGTCGCCACCTGTGGGCACCGGGTCCCCACCGAGGTCGCCGACGCGCACGTAGGCGCCCTCGACCAGGTCGGACCTGTGTTCGAGGCCGGACATGCCACGGGACATCGGCGAGGCCCTCCAAATGCATGCGTGGGTGGAGAACTCATCCTATCGGCACCCCGCTGCGGCCGGGTTCACGGCTTCGCCGAGCCGCTCGACTGAAATCGCGGTGCGGCGGCGGACCTCGCCGTTTTCTGGCGTGAACGCTGTCGGCCTGCGTAGTCTCTGGGGGTGCGCGACCACCTCCCGCCGGGTTTGCCGCCCGATCCGTTCGCCGACGACCCGTCCGACCCGTCGACGGCGCTGGAAGCCGTGGAGCCGGGGCAGCCGCTGGACCAGCAGGAACGTCTGGCGGTGGAAGCGGACTTGGCCGATCTGACTGTCTACGAGTCGTTGCTGGCCCATCGCGGAATCCGCGGGCTCGTGGTGTGTTGCGACGACTGCCAGCAGGACCACTACCACGATTGGGACATGCTGCGCGCGAACCTGCTGCAGCTACTGATCGACGGGACCGTCCGCCCGCACGAGCCGGCCTACGACCCTGAACCGGACACCTACGTCACCTGGGATTACTGCCGCGGATACGCCGACGCCTCGCTCAACGAAGCGACGTCGGACGCCGACGGCTATCGCCGCCACCTCTGAATCCGCGTCGCCCGGTAGGGGCGTGGGTCGGTAACACGCCTGGCGGGGCGCTCGGTTGATCGTCGGGTATCCGCGACGATGGGGCGTGCTCCGTACGAAAATCTGCGCCCGTGGCGCATCCACCCCCGTTGACCCTGCACTGAGGGCGCCCTCCACTCGCACTTTTGCGCCACCGACGCAGAGTCAGCATTCAGGGCGGCGGGCCGTGATATTGATTCTGCGCGCAGGGCGCTGATCGTCGGCGTGTCGCCGCCGTGAGCGCAGGATGAACTCAACTGCTCCGCGCCGGCCCGCGCAAAGCGTTGCCGATCCACCGGCTTAGGGCTCCTGATCGTCCGGATTCGACGGTTGACCGGACGAATTCGCGGTTTGACCAGCTGGATCCGGAGTTTGGCCACGCAGATCCGGTGGGTGACCGCCCAGATGCGGTGTTCCAGGCGCCGCGGGCTCCGAAGCAGCGGGCGCGGCAGGAGGCAGGGGCGCAGCGGGCGCAGCGGGAGCGGGCTCCGATGCAGCGGGCGCAGCGGGCGGCAGGGGTGCGGCGGGTGCAGCGGGCGCAGCGGGCGGCAAGGGTGCGGCGGGCGACGGGGCAGCGGGCGCGGGCGACGCCGGAGCAGCC
>NZ_JBKECZ010000163.1:0-2930 GCF_047975165.1 Mycobacterium sp. | reverse complement strand
GACGTGGTCAGCGCGGAGTTCCTGCTGCAGCGCCCCCTGCGGCCCGCGATCCGGCGCACCGCCCCGACCGTGCTGCTGATCGACGAGACCGACCAGGCCGACATCGAGATCGAGGGCCTGCTATTGGAGGTGCTGTCCGACTTTGCGGTGACGGTGCCCGAACTCGGCACCATCACCGCGACCCGCAAGCCGCTGGTGGTATTGACCTCCAATGCCACCCGCGAACTGTCCGAGGCACTCAAACGACGGTGTCTGTTCCTGCACATCGACTTCCCGACACCGGAGCTGGAGCGCCGCATCCTGCTGTCGCGCGTCCCGCAACTGCCCGAACACCTCGCCGAAGAGCTGGTGCGCATCATCGGGGTGCTGCGCGGCATGCAACTGAAGAAGGTGCCGTCGATCGCCGAGACCATCGACTGGGCGCGCACACTGCTCGCGCTGGGCATGGACACCATCGACGACGCCGTCGTCGCCGCCACCCTCGGTGTGGTCCTCAAACACCAGTCCGACCAGCAGCGCGCGACCGGCGAACTCAGGCTGAATTAGAGGCTTCAAGCACCATGGTCACCCGGCGTATCCGCCCCTCCCGCCCGCTCGCCCCGCACGGGTTGCCCGGTCACCTGGTGGGCTTCGTGGAGGCGCTGCGGGCCAGCGGGATTTCCGTCGGCCCGTCGGAAACGGTGGACGCCGGTCGGGTGATGGCAACCCTGGGCCTGGACGACCGCGCGGTGCTGCGCGAGGGCCTGGCGTGTGCGGTGCTGCGCCGGCCGGATCACCGGGACACCTACGACGCCCTGTTCGACCTGTGGTTCCCCGCCGCGCTGGGTGCGCGCACGGTGCTGGCGGACGGGGGAGGGGACGGCGGGGTTGACGACTCGCTGCCGGCCGACGACGTCGAGGCGATGCGGCAGCTGCTACTGGACCTGCTCACCGACAACCCGGACCTCGCCGGCCTCGACGATCGACTGGTGCAGATGATCGCGAGGATCGTGGAGGCCTACGGCAAGTACAACTCCAGCCGCGGGCCGTCGTTCTCGTCCTACCAGGCACTCAAGGCGATGGCCCTGGACGAGCTGGAGGGCAAACTGCTCGCCGGATTGCTGGCACCTTATGGCGGCGAGCCGACGCCCAGCCAGCAACAGATCGCCAAAGCGCTTGCCGCCCAGCGTATTACCCAGATCCGCAAGTTGGTGGATGTCGAGACCAAGCGGCGCACCGCCGAACAGCTGGGCCGCGAACACGTCCAGACCTACGGTATCCCGCAGCTTTCCGAGAACGTCGAGTTCCTGCGCGCGTCCGGTGATCAGTTGCGCCAGATGCGCCGTGTGGTCGCCCCGCTGGCCCGCACCCTGGCCACCCGGTTGGCCGCGCGACGGCGCCGGGCGCGGGCCGGATCGATCGACCTGCGTAAGACGCTGCGCAAGTCGATGTCCACCGGCGGGGTGCCCATCGATGTGGTGCTGAAGAAACCGAGGCCAGCGCGTCCGGAACTGGTGGTGCTGTGCGACGTGTCGGGCTCGGTCGCCGGATTCAGCCACTTCACCCTGCTGCTGGTACACGCTCTGCGGCAACAGTTCTCCCGGGTCCGGATATTCGCCTTCATCGACACCACCGACGAGGTGACGCACATGTTCGGCCCGGAAGCCGATCTGGCGGTGGCCATTCAGCGCATCACGCGGGAAGCGGGTGTTTATGCTCGCGACGGCCACTCCGACTACGGCAACGCGTTCATCACGTTCATGCAGGGCAACCCGAACGTGCTGTCACCGCGCAGCTCCCTGCTGATCCTGGGCGACGGACGCACCAACTACCGCAACCCGGCCAGCGATGTGCTCGAAGACATGGTGACCGCCGCCCGGCATGCGCACTGGCTCAACCCCGAGCCCAAACACCTTTGGGGCAGCGGAGATTCGGCGGTGCCGCGGTACCAAGAGGTGATAACCATGCACGAATGCCGATCGGCCAGGCAACTGGCCGCGGTGATCGACCAGCTGCTGTCGGTGTAGCTGAGCGGCGTCACGCCGTCTTGCGGTACACCAGCCAGCGCAGTTCTATCGGGCTTTCCTCACGCTTACCGGGGAATACGTCCAGACCGCTGGCCCAATTGGCATACCAGCCGGTTTGCGGCCAGGCCCCGGGAGGCAAGTGGGCCTGCTCGTAGTCGTAGACCGACTCGTCGGAGACCAGCTCCAGTGACAACCCAGCTGCTGCGGCCGCCGTCTCCTCGGGCGAGAACATGCACGAGTAGGCCTGTTGCCCGAACTCCCGCGCGACATCCTCGATCTGGTAGCCGAGACGCGACACGAAGGTGTTGAGCACCAACTGACCTCCGGGTGCGAGGCACTGTGCGGCGAGTTCGAACACGCTGCGCAACTGCTGGGTTGTCCGGAAGTCGGGCACTACCTCTGACACCAGGATCATCTGGTAGTCGTTGCGCAGATCGGCGGTGGTCTCGAAAACGTCGCGGACAATGACCCGTATATCAAGGGCGTTCCGGTGGGCCTCCGACTGGAGGATCTCGGCGAACTTCGGGGTTATCTCCACCACTTCCATTGGATGTCCGCGGCGTGCCAGTGGAAGCGTGTTGCGGCCGGGTCCCGGCCCTATTTCGAGAATCCGAAAACTTCTGGGATCGGCCGTTTCGTTGGCCAGTGCCCACACGCGGGCGTCGGGTTCGGTGCCGAACAGCGGAGGTTTTCTGGTGGCGACCCAGTTTTCGTAGACCTCGGCCACGGTGGAGAACCGGGTGTTGACCTGGTCTTGCAGGTTCTTCCCGGCGTCAGTGCTGTAGGTGATGACGATGTTGGACCGCTGTGATTCGGTGTAGGCCGCGGTTAGTTGGTTGCGCAGGACCTCGCGTAAGTGAGCCAGTTCTTCGTCGTTGAACTGGCGGCCGAGGGCGGCGAAGGTGCTGTCGCACATCTGGAGAT
>NZ_JBKECZ010000162.1:0-6823 GCF_047975165.1 Mycobacterium sp. | reverse complement strand
GGGGCCGGGGGCCGGGGGCTGGGGGCCGGGGGCCGGGGGCCAGGCGTCGGCGCCCGGGGGTCCGCACCACGGTGAGACCCCACGGTTGGCGGAGCCGAACAGCAGATGGTCCAGGCGGGAAGAACGTCGTGCGCAGCGCAGAAATGAAGGCCCAGATCACAGGTGAGATCAGGGCGCTCACGGGCCTTCGTATCGTCGCCGCGCTGTGGGTGGTGCTGTTCCACTACCGGCCGATGCTGGCCGACTTGTCACCCGAACTCAGCGATACGCTCGCTCCGGTGCTCGACAGCGGCGCCCAGGGTGTGGATCTGTTCTTCATTCTCAGCGGATTCGTGCTGACCTGGAACTATCTGGACCGGATGGGGCTGGTGTGGTCGGCGCGGGACACCCTGCATTTTCTGTGGTTGCGGTTGGCCAGGGTCTGGCCGGTATATCTGGTGACGCTGCACCTGGCCGCGGTGATAGTGATCTTGAGCCTGCACGTCGGTCACGTGCCGCTGCCGGAGGTACGGGACCTCACCGCGGTCAGCTATGTGCGACAGGTTCTGCTGGTGCAGCTGTGGTATCAGCCCTTCTTCGACGAATCGAGTTGGAACGGGCCGGCCTGGTCGATCAGCGCGGAGTGGCTGGCGTATCTGCTGTTCGCACTGATCGTGGTGGTGATCCTGCGGATGGAACGCGCGACACGGGCCCGCAGCCTGATGCTGCTGGCCTTCCTTGCGTCGCTGCCACCGATACTGCTGTTGCTGGCCAGCGGCCAGTTCTATACGCCGTGGAGTTGGCTGCCGCGAATCGTCACGCAATTCGTCGCGGGTGCGCTGGCCTGCGCGGCGGTGCGGCGGCTGCGGCTGAGCCGGCTCGTCCGCCAGGTCGCCGGCTACCTGGGGCTGCTGCTGATGGCGGCAATGGTGGGGGCCTTCTACTGGTTGGATGCGCATCCGATCGGCGGCGTCGTCGACAGCGGAGGGGTGGTGGACGTCTTGTTCGTTCCGCTGGTGATCCTCCTGGCGGTCGGCTTGAGCGGCCTGCCGTGGATCCTGTCCACCCGATTGATGGTGTATGGCGGCGAGATTTCGTTTTCGCTGTACATGGTGCACGAACTGGTGCACACCGTCTGGGGATGGTCGGTGGCGCAGTTCGAACTGACTCCGCAGGACACCCCGTGGAAGTGGAATGTCGTCGCCCTGATCGTGATCGCGCTGGCCCTGTCCAGCCTGATGTACCACCTCGTCGAGGAGCCGGCCCGGCATTGGATGCGCCGGATGGCCGGTGCCCGGGCGGTGCCGGCCGGCCATCGGCCCGACGACTCGCCGAGCACCGGGATTCATCCCATAGATGCTGCGGGGGAAGAGCTTTCGCGTGGTTCGGCAGCGAGTTGACGGCAGGCGGGGCGCTTGTGCCCTTAGGATTCAGTGGTCGCACATCGGCTCAAGCGTTCTGGAGGTGGCGGTGAGTCGTCTGGCCGCGGTGATCATCGGCCTTGCCCTGGCGGTCGGCGTGGCGGTGCAGGGCCCGACAGTGCCTGGCACCGCCGGGCGCTACCGGTTACTGGGTTCGGATCCGCGGGTGAGCCAGATCGCGGTGATCGGCGATTCGTACACGACCGGCACCAACGAGGGCGGCCTGGGCCCGAATTCGTGGACCGAGCGGGCGTGGCAGTTGCTGTTGCAGCGCGGGATGCGGATCGACGCGGACGTGGCGGCGGAGGCCGGCGCCGGTTACGGCATGCCCGGCGACCACGGCGGCATCTTCGCCGACCTAACCGCCCAAGCGGCCAGGTCGGACGATGTCCTGGTTTTGTTCTTCGGGTCCCGCAACGACGAGGGGGTGGATCCGGGAACGCTCTCCGATCGCGTGGGCATCGCCTTTGGACTGGCGCGGGACCTGGCGCCCTCGGCGAGATTCCTGGTGATCGGTCCGCCGTGGCCGACTGCCGACGTTCCGGCGGACGTGTTGCAGATCCGGGACCTGCTGCGTCTGCGGGCCGGCGTCGTCGGCGCGACATTCGTCGATCCGATCGAACTCGGCTGGTTCGCCGACCGGCCCGATCTGATCGGCGCCGACGGCGTGCACCCCAACGACGCCGGGCACGCCTATATGGCAGATAAGATCGCCGGGCTGATTGAAGACCAATTGTCCTGAAGAGCCACCTGAAGGACCGGGACCGGGCCTCAGCGGCCGAAACGGTAGCGGGACGAATCCCCTCAGCGCTTCAGTCCTCTGCGTGCCGTTCGTAATCCCAGCGTTCGAGTCGCGCTTGCATCTGCACCAGCCCCGCCCCGATGGCTGGTGCGACTACCGTCAAAAACACCCACGATATTGGGCTCATTACAAACCTCCCGACCCCTTCCATTGGTAGCACAACCGGCGCGAATCCACTGGTAGTTGACGAACTTTCCGAAAATTAGTCCCAAGAATCAGCCCGCTGCCAGGATGCGATCGGTCAACGCATCGACGACTGGCGCCAGCAGGTGCGAATACTCGGTCGTGATGTGGTTGTCGTCGCGGAAAACCAGGGTGTTGCCGACGATCACCGGGCAATCGTCCGCGATGCAGAACAGATCGGTCAGATCTACGTAGGTCCCGCCGGCGGTGTGTGTCGCGCGCTGCTCGGCGGCGATACCGTCGGCATCGAGGGCCACCGATCGCTTCGGCGCACAGGCGCCCGGGGCGTTGCGGTGCGCCGACAGGCACGTCGGTACCGACGATTGCGGGTCGGCGACCGGCCCCAGGACCAGAACGTCGGACCCCATGGCGCGCAACGTTTTCACCACCAGGGCCAATTTCTCGATCCACGCGTGGTCGTAGGAGGAGAAACCGAAGCCCGAGCGGTAGCGGCGGCTCATGCCGAGCACCACCAGGGGCGGGTGTTCGTCGGCCACGCGGCCCATGATCTCGCCGCGCCATTTCTCACACTCGGTGTACCTGCGGCCCAGATAGGGGCTGCGGGTCGGTATATCGAGGAACGGGCAGGTGACCTTGGTCATCGTTTCCAAACGCCAGTGCCGTTGCTTGGCCACCTGACGCAGAGCGGGCTCCCACATCGCCGCGTGCGAATCGCCGATCAGGGCGACCGTCGTGGAAGAGGCGGTGTCGCCCCCGGCGCATTCGTCCTGGCCAACCTCGCGCCAGGAGCGCAGGCAGCCGTTGACGAACACCGCCGGTTTGTCGACGGGCACCACCGACAGCGGCGGATACAGGTTCGAAGGCACGGCGCGCAAGCCGGCGGACGTGGCAACCAGCTGGCGGACCTTCGCAAACGCATGGTGTACCGCGGCTTCCCGGGCTGCGGCGTCGGGCGGCATCGGATCTGTGCGAGCCTGCGGGGCGGGGCTCCCGAGGCCCATCGGGACGGGCACGGCCGTCAGCAACGCCGCACACGCGCAGACCGCGGCCGCGCTGGCGGCCCCGGCAACCGCCAGGCTGTTCTTCACCGAACGTCGCAGGGCGGCCGCGAAGCGACCAGGGTTCTCCACCGCGTGCATGGTGATAACGGCGAGCCCGGCCGACACGGTGGTCGCGGCCAGCCGGCCCGGTAGTCCGCCCGGATCACCGAGCAACCGGGGCAGCAGCAGCACAACCGGCCACTGCCACAGGTACCACGAATACGACATCCGGCCGATCGCGCGCATCGGCGGAGGGCACAACAGCCGGCCGACCCCCATACCGCCGGTGACACTGCCGGCGCCGATGATCATCACGGCGCCCAGCACGGGGAGCAGCGCCGAGGTGCCCGGGTAGGGAGTATGCGGAACCAGTTGGGTGCCGGTGAGCAGGATCAACGTCAGCCCTGCCCAGCCGGCCACCGCGGCCGGCAGCAGGGGCAGCCGCTTCCACTGGTCGATGGTCAGGGCCACCAAACCGCCCGCCGCCAGCTCCCAGGCGCGGGTCGGCAGCGAGAAGAATGCCCAGGACGGCGAAACCTGTGTCCAGATGACCGCCGCTGCCAGCGAGGATGCCCCGACGGTCGCCAGGGCCACCGCGTAGGGGACCGTGCCGGAGACCATCTGGCGGCGCAGCCGTCCGAGCAACCACACCGTCCCGATGATCAGCGCCGGCCACACCAGATAGAACTGCTCTTCGACGCCGAGCGCCCAATAGTGCTGAAACGGCGACGGCGGCCGGTCTGAAGTCAGGTAGTCGGCCCCCTGGGCGGCGAACCGATAGTTGCCGACATACAGCATGCTCGCGATACCGTCGACGAAGGCGCGGCGTGCCTGCAAGGGCGGCAGCACGACCGCTGTGGCAATAGCGGTGAAGACGGCGACGGTGGCCGCCGCCGGCAGCAGGCGGCGGGCGCGGCCGGCGTAGAAGCGGCCCAGTGCGATGGTCCTGGTGGTTGCGGCTTCGCGCCAGAGCTGACCGGTGATGAGGAAGCCGGAGATGACGAAGAAGATGTCGACGCCGATATAGCCGCCTGCCATCCCGGGAATTCGCGCGTAGAAGGCCACGACGGCGATGACCGCCACCGCGCGCAATCCTTCGACGTCGGGGCGGAACGGTGTCTTGATCGGCCGCTCCGCCGTGCGGGGCAGCCGGGTGGTATCCGCTTCGGTCACGTCTTAGGTCGCCATCCAGGTCAGTTCGCCCGGAAGCTGCGCCCGCCAGTAGTCCACGTCGTGGCCGCCGGGGGAGAAGCTGCCGGCCGGTTTGCGCTTCAGCTGGCTGACGAATTCGCTGCTGGCGAAAAAGAAGCGGTCGCCGATGCCGCAGTCGACGCGAATCGGGATCGAGTTCAGTGTGGGCAAGCCGAACACGGAGTTGCTTCTCCAGTCTTGGGCGCTGTCGAACGCACCGGGTGCGGCGCCGATGTAGGTCATGTACAGCGCCGGGCTGATCGCGCAGATCCCCGCGGTGCGGGCCGGGCCCAGCCGGGATCCCAGCAGCAGTGCCCCGTAGCCGCCCATCGACCAGCCCAGGAACCCCACCTTCGAGGTGTCCAGGCCCATCGTGGTGAGCATCGGCAGCAGTTCGTCGAGCACCATCGCGCCGGAATCCGTGCCGTCGGTTCGGCGATGCCAATAGGAGTTCGCGCCGCCGTCGACACCGACGACGGCGAACGGCGGCTTGCCGTCGGCGACGAGTTGAGCCAGGGCGTCCTCCACGCCGCACTCCAGCATCATGTTCGCGTTGCCGTCCTTGCCGTGCAGCGCGATCACCGGGCGCAGCATCTTGGTCTGCCCCGGCGGCATCGCGATCACCCAATTCGTCTCGACGCCGCCGCGGGCCGCCGAGACGAATGAACCGGTGAGCGTGGTCGGCAGCGTCTTGCCGGCCTCGGGTGGGTCGAAAGGAGCCGGTCCCGTGGGCGCGGCCATCGGCTTGAGCGGGTCGGCAAGGGCGTTGAGCGCCCACATGCCGGCCGCACCGGCACCGGCGCCCATGCGCAGCATCGCGCGCCGCGACAATTCGACCACGAGTGCCAATGATGCCGCGCCCGAGGGGATTTTCCGGTCATGCCACGCCGTGTCGCCGGTGATTCGTGACACGGACTTGATATGGGGGCCGCTGATCATGCGGGTGGCCGGCCGCGGCTGGTACCGGCTAACTTGAGTGGGGTATCGGCTGTTGAGCAATGCCCGTGACAAATGCCCGTGATCACTACCAGCGGGATTCTCCGAGACGGAGGCAGGAGCCATCGAAAACGGGTCTGGACTGCGCCCGGGTCTGACGCAGCGCCAGCTCAACATGATCGCCATCGGGGGTGTCATCGGGGCCGGGCTGTTCGTCGGATCCGGTGTGGTCATCCTCGCCACCGGGCCGGCGGCGTTCCTGACCTATGCGCTGTGCGGTGTGGTCATCGTGCTGGTCATGCGGATGCTGGCCGAGATGGCCGCCACCAATCCGAGCACCGGGTCGTTCGCCGACTTCGCCGCCGACGCGCTGGGCGAGTGGGCGGGATTCTCGGTGGGCTGGCTGTACTGGTACTTCTGGGTGATCATCGTGGGCTTCGAGGCGGTGGCCGGGGCGAAGGTGCTCACCTACTGGGTACACGCACCGCTGTGGCTGCTCTCGCTGGTTCTGATGGTGCTGATGACGGCGACGAACCTGGCATCGGTGTCCTCGTTCGGCGAGTTCGAATTCTGGTTCGCCGGGATCAAGGTGGCCGCCATTGTGGTCTTCCTCGCGGTCGGGCTGCTGTATGCCCTGGGGCTGCTGCCCGGACACGGCCTGGATTTTTCCAATCTGGTCTCGCACGGGGGATTCCTGCCGATGGGCGCCGGGGCCGTATTCGCCGCCGTGGTGGCCGCGATCTTCTCGATGACCGGAACCGAGGTCGTCACCATCGCCGCCGCCGAGACGCCGAATCCGCAGGAAGCGGTGCAACGCGCGATGAGCACGGTGGTCGCGCGGATCGCGGTCTTCTTCGTCGGCTCGGTCTTCCTGCTGGTCGTGGTCCAGCCCTGGGACTCCCTGGAACCCGGGGAGTCCCCCTACGTGGCGGCGCTGGCGCAGATGGGAATTCCCGGCGCGGACCAGATCATGAACGCGGTGGTGGTCACCGCGGTGTTGTCGTGTCTGAACTCGGGGTTGTACACGTCGTCGCGCATGCTGTTCGTCCTGGCCGAACGGGGGGAGGCGCCGAGCCGGCTGGCCACCGTCAGCGGCCGCGGGGTCCCGCATCTGGCCATCCTGGCATCGTCGCTGGTGGGTTTTCTGTGCGTGGTGATGGCCTGGGTGGCTCCGGACACCGTCTTCATCATCCTGCTCAACTCCTCGGGTGCCATCATCCTGTTCGTCTACCTGCTGATCTCGGTCTCCCAGATCGTGTTGCGCAGCCGGACGCCTGCCGAGCAGCTGCGGGTCAGGATGTGGTGCTTCC
>NZ_JBKECZ010000161.1:0-1727 GCF_047975165.1 Mycobacterium sp. | reverse complement strand
CTGAATCCGGCGGCTGAATTCACCGGTCTGTTTGGACGGGGTCCGATGCCCGATGCCCGATGCCCGATGCCCGATGCCCGATGCCCGATGCCCGGTGCCCGTTGCCCGGTGCCCGTTGCCCGGTGCCCAGGCTTCACTCTCGGCGCCGTGATCCCCTGCCGGTGGATTCAAACCTGAGGTCGGACACGCTCTCCGAGATTCTGCTTCGTTAGGTCGTTGAACTGTGGGTTTGCTTGGTCGGGTGGCCGGTGTGGGGTACTAGGCGGGTAGGTTCGCGCGGTGGCGTACGTGCGGAAGGCGCGCACGACCTCGGGCGCGGCGCGCTGGCCGAGCCCGCTTGCTCGCGAGCGTAACGCCAGGGTGAAATCCGGAGCGCAAAATCGCAACCACGTTACGCTCGCGAACGACTTGAGGCCACCTGCCCCGAATTCGGCCTCACACCTGGGTACTGAGCAAAATATCCGAAATCAGGTGCCCGGCCCCAGGTTTCACCCTCGGCGCGGTGACCCCCTGTCGGTGGATTCAAACCGCGACCACACCCTCGATCAGAAGGATCGGGCACGGCAGCCCTGCTGAATTTAACCGGAGTCTCCGAACGCATTCCGTCGCCACCGATTCGGAAGTGCGTCGATCGGGACTCAGGGCTGGGCGGGATCCGGGGGCGGTGCATCTGCCGCCAGCGCATCGAACAGCTCGCCCGCGGCGGCGTGATCCCACACCACCACAGACCCCACGTCGCTGTCGATGAACTCGCCAAGGGGCACGGTGGTGACCGTGTTGGGGCCGTGCAGGGCCCAGCCGAGCCGGGCCAGGTCCCAGGCATGGTCGCCGCGGTCCAGCGTCAGGGCGGAGGCGGCTGCACGGGGAACCGAATACCAACGCCACGGATTCAGCCACACCGCCGGACTGGTGGCGCGGTCCAGCAGGGCCGATATGAAGTGGCGCTGGTTGACCATTCGGTCCAGGTCTGCGCGCGGGGTGGCGCGTGTCCGGACGTATCCCAACGCGCCGCGGCCGTCTAGCCGCTGGCAGCCGGGTTGCAGGTCCAGGCCCGCCAGCGGATCCTGCATCGGCTCGGTCGGACATACGGTGACCCCGCCGAGTGCGTCGGCCAGGGCAGCGAAGCCGTCGAAGCCAACCTCGACGTAGTGGTCGAGTCGCAATCCGGTGGCCTGCTCGACTGTCTGCGCCAACAGCGGCGCACCGCCGAGGGAGAACGCGGCGTTGATCTTGTCCCGACCCTGGCCGGGTATCGGTACGTAGGAGTCGCGGGGGATGGAGACCAGTGTCGTCGGGGCGTCGGATCCCAGGGTCGGGATGTGGACCAGCATGATCGTGTCGGTGCGCGCGCCGCCGGTGTCGCCGCCGGTCGCCAACTCCTGTTGCTGCTCATCCGACAGGTGCTCGCGGCTGTCCGAGCCGACGAGCAGCCAGTTGGTGCCTCGGCCGGGTGGAGGGCGGTCAGGGTAGTCGGCCAGTGCCGCCTTGTGGTGCACGGCGCTTTCGAACCACAGCACGACGCCCGCGATGCCGACACCGGCCAACAGCAACGCGATCAGCAGGCACCGTGCCGCGTTGCGAAGCCGGTGACGTTTGCGACGGTGCCGCGCTCGCCCGGGTGGGGCGGTTTTCCGGCGCGGTGGCGGCGCGGAAGATGCGGCGCGCGGCGGTGGTGGTGGGGCCGGGCGCGGGTGTGGTGGTGGGGCCGGGCGCGGGTGCGGTGGTGG
>NZ_JBKECZ010000002.1:0-4014 GCF_047975165.1 Mycobacterium sp. | reverse complement strand
TTGATGCTATGTATAGTGATAATGTTATTTCGGGCGTTGAGACAAGAGAGGGAGTTTATACACCATCAGAAATTTACTGTTTATTCTTAAAGAATTCACTAGATTCAATTGGGGCCGAAATATTCAAAGACAAATTTTGAGCTTCAGGTCACAAGAAATTTGAAATTGACAAAGGAATATTAACTCCTATGTTGTGATTGTTTAGAGTTTGATATTTTCATGAATTAAATTTGAAATCACCTAAACCAAAAAAACTTTCCGAATTTAATTTTAATGATGACTTTGATGAAGATCTTGGTAAATTTATTGCATACAAAGCAAACGAAGATTTTGATGATTTAGAAAGTAAAGTCGAAATTCTATCAAAAGTTTGAATTGATGTAACCAAAAAATTACCAATTATAGATTCTATTAAAGACTATAAAACAATAGTTAGTTCACTTTCAAAAAACCTATTTATTTCTATGGGAGCTCAAGTTTTCTATGAAAGACTTAAGAATCCTAATTATGAAGTCCATGATAAGCTTCAATACTATTTCATTAATGCTATTTTAAATAGAGATTTTGCACAATCTACTGACGTACAATTAAAAGTCGATGTAGTGAATCAAAATTATCTTAAAGGTGAATTGACATTGGATGAGATTGAAAGAACAATAGATCGTGTAAATGAAAAACAAAGAATATATACTGAATATAAAGATGGTTTCCAAAGTACTATTAAATTTATAGTTTCAATAATCTACAAACAACTGAGAACTCAACAACCTAAAAAATATCAATTTGATCATATATTTACAAAGAGTGCACTAAAGGATCTTGATATTAAATCTGGTATTCACTTAATATGTAATTGCTGAGAACTTGAGTCAAATGATAATGACTAAAAATGTGCTGATGTTAATCTGGTTAATTTATTATAAGATAGAATGATAATAGAGCATCTGAAAAAAATCCAAAATCAAGATTTGAGAAATCAAGTTGAAGCGGAATATAAAAACAAAATTAATTATATTAAAGACTTTGAGAAATATGATGCTGATAGTAGACAGAAAAAATTTGACGAGTTTACTAAATTTAGATTTGAAATTCAAATGAAATTATTTAGAGAACAAATAAGTGTAGAGTCTAAAGTTTAACATGATAATCAAAATGTAAGAGCCAGCTAGTCTGGTTTTTTCTTTGCCCAAAAATTTATACCTATCCATTACAAAAATATTGATAAACACTAAGCATTTTACTCACCACCTACTTGGGTGGCTTAATTTGTTTAGTGTTTGTGTAATTAATTTGCAAAAAAAAAAAAAAGCTTAGGATTTGAGAAAATTATTAAGGAGGTAAAATATGAACGGAATGGCAAAGGCAGGAGGAATCCTACTTATTATTGCATCAGCATTTGGAATTATTAATGGTTTACTTGTAACATTAATATTCGGAGGATTCTCAACACTTCTATTAATTTTAGGAATTGCTGTTACAGCAATCTCAATTTTAATGATTGTTTGATGTGCAGGATACATGTCAAAAGGATCTAGAAAAATATTATTAGTAGTATTATCAATTATTTGTGCAGTACTATCAATCCCTGGAATCATTTCAATCATTCTTTACGTATTAGCAGCAGTGTTTATTGCTCTAGGTAAAGAGAAGGTTGAATAATCTATATTACCAGTAATAATAATTTTTAAAAAATTGGATGTTTAATTAAACGTCTAATTTTTTATTATTTATGTTTTCACTAATTAAATATCTATTTAATTAGTGAATAAAATAATAAAGGAGATAAATAAATGAACGGAATAGGAAAGGCAGGAGGAATCCTAGCAATAGTAGCTTCAGGTTTTGGAATATTATATGGAGTTTTTATGGCTTTTTTTGGAGCACTATTTTCTGTTGCAGGAGCAGATGGTGTTGGGAATTGGTTTTTAATTATATCTATAACAATAATTGTTCTATCTATATTAATGATTATTTGATCAGCAGGATATATGACTAGAGGAACTAGAAAATGAATATTAGTAGTATTTTCAATTATTTGTGCAGTACTATCAATATTAATATTTCAGTTCCTACCACTAATACTATATATAATTGCTGCAGTATTTGTTGCTTTAGGTAGAGAGAAATTAAACATAGATATAAATGATTCTACAGATATAACTAAAAAGAGAAGATAATTATATGAACAAGCCAGCTAGTCTGGTTTTTTCTTTGTGAAAATTTATAACTATCTATTACTAAAAATTGATAAACACTAAGCGTTTTATATACCTCCTACTTAGGAGGTTTAATTCGTTTAGTGTTTGTGTTATTAATTTGCAAAAATAATAAAAAAATTTAAAGATTTGAGAAAATTTCTATGAAGATAAAATATCAACGAATTTGCAAATATAAAAAAGGAAATGCGAAGATCTCGCTATATAAATAAAAAAAATGAAAAAAATGACAATGTTAATTATAGGTGTGGCAATTGCTGCAGTAATTGGACTAGGTGTTATATTAGGAATCGGACTTTCAGGTGGAGGAAACTCAAATGGTATTGGATCAAATGGGGACGATGGTGATTGAAAAGCTCTCGGACTTGTGTCGACTAATATAGTAGGTGATGGTTCTTCAACATCTTATACAGATAAATATGGAGAAATTTCACTAGAATGAAACGAAGAAAAAAATGAATGAAGAAATTTAGAAACTTTACTTTATTCAATTTCTGCTGAAGGTTATATAGAGGAAGATTCTGACAAGCAAGATGAATATAATGATGATGTTCGTTTTGCGATAGATCATTGTAAAGAAGAAAATGCGAAGAGAAACTGAATAAAATTATCCACTGAAGTTGATAATCATACTACAGCGTCTAGCTACACGTTTTCTTATTATGAATTTGAAGATTTAGAAGTAAATTTTAGCACGCCAAGAACAGCTGAGGTAGATATAACAGATGTAAATAATTACTTTATTAATAACACTGCAAAATAATTAATCAAATATGCGAAAGCATATTTTTTTCTACTACAACAACAATGTAATTTATTATGAGAGTAATATTATATTAATAGTTGATTTATATAGATTGATTATTGATAATAAATATTTGAAATATATGTCATAAATTTGTGATAAGGTATAAAATATTTTTTTTGTGATATCAATTAAAAGAGGAAAACAAGGGCTAAGAATAAAAACACAGACATCTGAGCAGATTGAAAATCAGGACAAGGACCTAGTTCTTCTTCTGATAATTTTCCAGTTTCTAAGAAAAAGAAACAAAAGAAGCTGACAGTTAAGGATGTAAAAACTCCTACTAAAGCTGTTAACTTGAATGAAGAGAAATATAAAAACCCTCTTACTCAAATTGAAAAATCACCACAATCAGAAGCTAATATTTCTACAGCCGTATCTGCAGCATTATCAAAAGCAATACATGAAGAATATGATGTAGATAAACTAGAACAAATTCTTGATGTAGTTATTGATCAAGTAGATGATGCAGATTTAGCTAATGAACACTTTGAAAGAAATAACTTTGGATTAGTAGCATTACTATTAGGAATCATTGGAGTAATTGCAATGATTATAATAGTTCCAATAGTAATACTATTTGGTAAAGCTATAGAATTTATTGATGGACAAGAACAATTAACTGAGGCTAATGGATTTGTAGCTGATGATACAGAGTTCTTAATATACGAAAATGGTGAAGGAGTATATTTAACAAGTCCAAATGATGAAGGAGATTCTAAGTTTTCTACATATAGGAATAATGCTTCTGGTACACTCATCTTTCATGTATTAGACGATAGTAATGATCTATCTTTAGGATGAATACCAGAAAATGGTTTAAATTTATATGATGATCCACTCTTATTTTCTTATGATGATGGAGATATAGAATGAGTATCCAGTTCTACTATTGATGAACCTACTAGTATTAATCCAGTAAAAAGAAATGCAAAGGATAATGAATTTCTTTTTTCAATAGAAGGTACAGATAAGTACTTAGGGTTAGTAGAA
>NZ_JBKECZ010000160.1:0-45097 GCF_047975165.1 Mycobacterium sp. | reverse complement strand
GTGCCGCGGTGGCGCGGGTGCGTGACGCCGGGGTGACCACCGCGGTGCGGGTCAGCCCGCAGAATGCCCGGGCGCTGACCCCGGTGCTGGTACAGGCCGGGGTGGATCTGCTGGTCATCCAGGGCACCATCGTCACCGCGGAACGGGTGGTCCGGGAACGGGAGGGGGCCGGCGAGCCGCTCAATCTCAAGACGTTCATCTCCGAGCTGGACATCCCGGTGGTCGCCGGCGGCGTGCAGGACCATCGCACCGCGCTGCACCTGATGCGCACCGGAGCGGCCGGCGTCATCGTGGGATACGGCGCCACCGAGGGAGTGACGTCGACCGACGAGGTGCTGGGTATCAGCGTGCCGATGGCAACCGCGATTGCCGATGCCGCCGCCGCCCGGCGCGAGTACCTCGACGAGACCGGCGGCCGCTACGTGCACGTGCTGGCCGACGGCGATATCCACACCTCCGGTGAGCTGGCCAAGGCCATCGCGTGCGGCGCGGACGCGGTGGTGCTGGGCACGCCGCTGGCCGAGGCCGCCGAGGCTTTCGGCCAGGGCTGGTACTGGCCGTCCGCGGCCGCCCATCCGTCGTTGCCGCGGGGTGCGCTGCTACAGATCGCCGTCGGTGAGCGTCCGCACCTGGAATGTGTGCTCAACGGTCCGTCTGACGACCCGTTCGGCACGTTGAACCTGGTCGGCGGGCTGCGCAGGTCGATGGCCAAGGCCGGGTACTGCGACCTCAAGGAGTTTCAGAAGGTCGGCCTGACCGTCGGAAGTTGACGGTCCGCGCCGGATTTAGGGGTGGCTTGGTGAGGCGGCCGATGTAAAGCGGGTCATACTGCATCGATGGCACCGGATTTTGACGTTTTGATCATCGGATCGGGTTTCGGGGGCAGTGTCAGCGCGCTGCGGCTGACCGAAAAGGGCTACCGGGTCGGTGTGCTGGAGGCCGGGCGCAGGTTCTCCGACGAGGAATTCGCCGCGACCTCATGGGACCTGCGCAAGTTCCTCTGGGCGCCGCGATTGGGCTGCTACGGCATCCAACGCATCCACCCGCTGAAGAACGTGATGATCCTGGCCGGGGCCGGGGTGGGCGGCGGTTCGCTGAACTACGCCAACACGCTCTACATTCCGCCGGATCCGTTCTTCAACGACCAGCAGTGGAAGCACATCACCGACTGGCGCGAGGAGCTGATGCCGCACTATCACCAGGCTCAACGGATGCTGGGCGTGGTGCAGAACCCGACTTTCACCGACGCCGACCGGATCATCAAGGGTGTAGCCGACGAGATGGGCTGCGGGGACACCTGGGTGCCCACTCCCGTCGGAGTGTTCTTCGGGTCCGACGGCGCCAAGACCCCGGGCGTGACAGTGCCCGACCCGTACTTCGGCGGCGCCGGCCCGGCGCGCACCGGCTGCATCGAATGCGGCGAATGTATGACCGGCTGCCGCCACGGTGCCAAGAACACTTTGGTCAAGAACTATCTTGGTCTCGCGGAATCCGCTGGGGCCCAGGTTATTCCGATGACAACGGTGACGGGCTTCGAGCAGCGCTCCGATGGGTTGTGGGAGGTGGCGACGGCACGAACCGGCAGCTGGGTGCGCCGCGACAGGCGTACCTTCACCGCCGGACACTTGATCCTGGCCGCGGGCACCTGGGGTACCCAGCGCCTGATGTTCGCGATGCGCGACAAGGGCAAGCTGCCGCGGCTCTCCGAACAGCTCGGGGTGCTGACCCGGACCAATTCCGAGTCGATTCTCGGCGCGGCGACGTTGCAGGTGCCCGACGCCCTGGACCTGACGCACGGGGTAGCGATCACGTCGTCGATTCACCCCACGTCGGACACCCACATCGAACCGGTGCGCTACGGCAAGGGCTCCAACGCGATGGGGCTACTGCAGACGCTGATGACCGACGGCGCCGGGCCGGAGGGTACCGACGTGCCGCGGTGGCGGCAGCTGCGGATCCAGGCGCGGCAGCAGCCGCGGTTGATCCTGCGCATGCTCAACCCGCGGCAGTGGAGTGAGCGCACGGTGATCACACTGGTCATGCAGCATCTGGACAACTCGATCACCACCTTCACAAAGCGGGGCAGGCTCGGTGTCCGCTGGTTCTCGTCCAAGCAGGGGCACGGTGAGCCGAACCCGTCGTGGATTCCCGCCGGCAATCAAGTCACCCGTCGTATCGCCGAGAAGATCGACGGGGTGGCGGGCGGCACCTGGGGTGAACTGTTCAACATCCCGCTGACCGCGCACTTCCTGGGCGGAGCCGCGATCGGCGACAGCCCTGCGGCCGGCGTTATCGATCCCTACCACCGGGTCTACGGCTATCCGACGCTGTTCGTCGTCGACGGGGCGGCGATCTCGGCGAACCTGGGCGTCAACCCTTCGCTGTCCATCGCCGCGCAGGCGGAGCGGGCCGCATCGCTGTGGCCCAACAAGGGGCAGGACGACCAGCGGCCTCGACAGGGTGCCGCGTATCGACGAATCGATCCGGTTGCGCCGCAGCGTCCCGCTGTGCCGGCAGAGGCGCCGGGCGCGTTGCGGTGGCTCCCGATCGAACCGGTGGGCCCTACGGGCTGAGTCAGCCCGCCAAGGCCAGCGGCGCCCCGCTGACCACCCGGCTGTGCTGCCCGTGCACGTCGACGGGCACATCGCCCATCAGGGTGACCCGGTGCATCAGCCGGGGCTGGTCGTCGTAGTCGTCGACCGCGCGGTGCTGGGTTGCCCGGTTGTCCCAGACGGCCACGTCACCTGGTGTCCAATTCCAGTGAACGGTGTTCTCGGGCAAGGTTATTCGACGTTGCAGCAATTCGAGCAACGCGCTCGACTCTTGGCTGTCCAGTCCGACGAAGTTGCGGACGAAGTCGCCGGCCACCAGGGTGCGCTCGCCGGTCTCGGGGTGTACCCGCACCACCGGATGCTCGGTCTGGAAGTCGGGGGCCTCGAACACCTGACGGAAGGCTTTCTGGTTTTCGGTGAGGGATTGTGCGGCGCCGCTGCGGACGTAGTCGTAGCGGTTGCTATGCAATGCCCACAGGTTGTCGGCCAGGTGCCTCAGCGGTTCGGGTAGATCGGTGTAGCCGGTGGCGGCGTTGGCCCAGATCGTCGAGCCGCCGTAGCTGGGCAGCGTGACGGCTCGCAGGATCGAGGCCGCCGGGTAGTTGGCGGCGAAGGTGACGTCGGTGTGCCAGCGGTTGGCGCTGCCGAGTTCGGAATCGATAGGCGTGATGATGGGGGCCTCCGGGGACAATGCCGCGGCGGCGGGGTGGCCGACCGGGGTGCCCAATAGGCCTGCGAATGCAAGTTGCTGATGGTCGTCGAGGTGGTGCTGATTGCGGAAGAAGATCACCTTGTGCTTGAGCAGCCTCTCGCGGATCTCCTCGACCGTGGCGGGTTCGAGGTCGGCGCCCAAGCGGACCCCGTCGATTTCGGCGCCGATACGGCTGGCGAGCTGGCGAACTGATATCCGGCCTGTCATGGTCGTCCTCTGCGGATCTAAGTGTAGTCAATTGACTGCACCCGCTACTGTAGACGAATGACTACACCGACGGCAAACACATCTCGCGAAGGGATTCCCACCGGGCGGGACGAAGTGGTGGCGGCGGTCCTGCGGGCCGCCACCGAACTCTTCGCCGAGCGTGGGCCGGCGGCGACCTCGATCCGAGACATTGCCGGGCGGGCAAAGGTCAATCACGGCCTGGTGTTTCGCCACGTCGGCACCAAGGAACAATTGGTCGGCGCGGTGTTGGACAACCTGGCGACCGAGCTGACCGAGCTGTTGCAGTCCGGGGCTCCCGTCGGTGACCTCGACACGGCGATGGACCGGCAGATGCGGGTGTGGGCGCGAATTCTGCTGGACGGGTATCCCAGGGAACATCTGCAGACCCGGTTCCCCAACGTCGCCCCGCTGCTGGAATCGGTGCGCGGCGAGTACCGCGAACAGGGCATGTCCGACCGTGCCGCGCGGCTGGCCGTCGGCAATGCGCTGGCGCTGCGGCTGGGCTGGCGGCTGTTCGAGCCGATGCTGCGCTCGGCGACCGGTCTCGAAGCGCTGGAAGACGGGGATCTGCGGCAGGCGATCCTCGATGCAGCCGAGCGGATGCTGCAGCCGCACTGATGTCAGTTTCAACACCCAGGTGTCACAGTCGACCCCTTGCCGCCCCGCCCGGACCTCGGTCTGTGCCGGCCCGGTGCTGCAACCGGAGGGAGATCCTCAGGTGTCGCGGGGGTGGATTCGTAGTAGCGCCAGCACTGTGAGCGCGGTGGAGAACTCCAGTGCCAGATACGCAAGGGGCACAGCCGTGGGTACCCCGTCGACCAGCATGCTGACGATCCGGCCGCATGACAGGCCGCCGGTGAACGCCAGCAGTGCGTACAGCGCGGTCAGCCGCATCGACTCGCGGGCAAGGCCGCAGGCGAACAGCCCGATCATCGCGAAGATGATTCCGGCCACCGCCCGCATGGTGTTGGCCTCGTCGACGGTATGCACATCGACTTGCATCAGGTGCGGCAACACCCGGGCCGGCGCCACCCCGTAGCTGAGGGCGATCGGGGTCAGGATCACGATTGCGGCGACCAGTACCGCTTTTCGCAAGAATTCCAATCGTGCGGCCGTCATGCGCACCGCCCACATCCCGCCCCTGGAGTGTATGTGAACCCGGCCACAGGCGGCAGGATACGGCGACCCACAGATTATGTGGCGGTCCTCAGCCGGGGCAGGGACCGCCGGTGGAGCGGTTCGCGGCCAGGCGGCTGGGGCGGCGGGGGCAACAAGGCTGTGCGCGGGCGCACCCTGAAGGTCGACGGCGATTCCGTCCTCAGGCTCACCTTCTCGCCCGCGTGCTTGATCGCCAACTCACCTCCGGGCCCGTCGCGCAGCGTGTAGGTGACGTTCTGGTGGTCGGCGTCGACGGTCAGCCGGAATCCGCGCCAGCGCAACCGGAACGTCAGGCGTGAGATGCCCTCGGGCAGTTGGGGATCGATGGACATGATGCCTTCGTCGTCGCGTAGTCCGCCGAAGCCGTTGACCAACGCCATCCAGGCCCCGGCCAGCGACGCCATGTGCAGGCCGTCACGGGTGTTCTGATGCAGATCGCGCAGGTCGATCAGCGCCGCCTCGTAGGCGTAGTCGTGCGCCAGCTCCAGATGTCCGACGTCGGCGCACATCACCGCCTGGGTGCACGCCGACAGCGACGAGTCGCGGACCGTGCGGCGCTCGTAGTAGTCGACGTTGCGCGCCTTCTGTTCGGGGGTGAATGCGTGGCTCTGCCACTGCATGGCCAGCACCAGGTCGGCCTGTTTGATCACCTGGGCCGGGTACAGGCGCACGTAGGCCTCGTGCAGCAGCAGCGGGTAGGTGGTGTTGGTCTCGAAGTCCCATTCGGTAAAGGTGGTGAAGCCTTCGCATTGCTGGTGAACACCCAACTCCTCGTCGTAGGGGAGGTGGGCGGAGTCGGCCGCATCTCGCCAGGCCGCCATTTCCTCGGTCGTCACACCCAACGCGCCCGCCTGCTCGGGATGACGTTTGGCGGCGTCGGCTGCGATGCGCAGGTTGTTGGCCGCGACCAGGTTGGTGAACACGTTGTCACGCACGATCGCGGTGTATTCGTCTGGGCCGGTGACGCCGTCGAGATGCCAGAGGCCATTGCGGTCGTGGTGTCCCAGCGACAACCACAACCGGGCGGTCTCGACCAGCACCTGCAGGCCACACTCCTGTTCCAGCGAGTCGTCGCCGGTGACGATCCGGTACCGCTCGAATGCCATCGCGATGTCTGCATTGATGTGCCAGGCCGCAGTGCCGGCCGGCCAGTACGCCGAGCATTCGTGACCGCGGATGGTTCGCCACGGGAAGGCGGCTCCGTCGAGGCCGAGTTCGGCCGCGCGTTCCCTGGAGAGGTCCAGGATCGACGCCCGCCAGCGCAATGCGTCGGCGACGGCGTGCGGGACGGTGTAGGTGAGTACCGGCAGCACGAAGCCCTCGGTGTCCCAGAAGGCGTGGCCGTCGTAGCCGGTGCCGGTGAGTCCCTTGCTGGGGATGGCCCGGCGTTCGGCGCGGGCGCTGGCCTGCAACAGGTGGAACAGCCCGAAGCGCACCGCCTGCTGGCATTCCGGGTCGCCTTCGACCTCCACGTCGCAGGTGTCCCAGAACTCGTCGAGGTAGGCGCGTTGGCCGTCGATCAGACCCTGCCAGCCGCTGTAGTGAGCGCTGGTCAGCGCCGCGGAGGCCTGGTCGCGCAGTGCCGGACGTGACCGCAGGCTCGACCAGCCGTACGCCAGGTACTTCACCACGCGCAGCTTCTGTCCGGGCCGCAGGCCGCAGATCACGGTGGTGCGCTCCAGATCCGGGCGGGCATCGGTGGTGATCTCTACCCGTCCGGGCACCTCGACCTCGTGATCCATGGCGGCGGCCATCATCAGGGCGCTGCTGCGGGTGCGGTGCATGAGCATCGCGCCGCGTTCGGTGCGTTCGTGCTCGACTGCCTCCAGGGGTTTGTCCAGGATCGCCGACACCCTCGGGTCGTCGGAGGTCTGCGGCTGATCCTCGTTGGTGACCAGTTCGGATTGCACTGTGATCCGGGAGAACTCGTCGATGGCCTCGACGATGTACTCGATGGCCGCGACACCGCGGTGGCGCAGGGACACCATCCTGGTGGAGACCACCTTGACCTGCTTGCCGGTGGGGGAGCGCCAATGCGTGCGGCGGGTCAGCGTTCCGGCGCGCAGGTCCAGGACACGTTCGTGGTCGAGCAGTTCGCCGTAGCGCACGTCGAACGGTTCGTCGTCGACCATCAGCCGGATGATCTTGCCGTTGGTGACGTCGACGATGGTCTGGCCGGCTTCGGGATAGCCGTATCCGGCTTCGGCGTAGGGCAGGGGGCGGATCTCGTAGAACGAGTTCAAATAGGTGCCCGGCAGGCCGTAGGGTTCGCCTTCGTCGAGGTTTCCGCGCAACCCGATGTGCCCGTTGGACAGGGCGAACAGCGATTCCGACTGGGCCAGCACATTCAGGTTCAGCCGGGTCTCGCGAATCTGCCACGGTTCGACCGGGAATGCTTCCTCGGTGATCATGACCGAACCTCCTGCGTGTGGTGGCCAGCCTGGCCACGGTTGTCGCCGAGTAGCTCGGCGAGATCGGTCACCACGATGTCGGCCCCGTTGCGCAGCAATTCCGGGGCCTGGCCCACCCGGTCGACGCCAACCACGATCCCGAAGTTGCCCGCCCGCCCGGCCTGCACCCCGGAGATGGCGTCTTCGAACACCGCGGCCGCGCCGGGCTCGACGTCGAGCAGCGCCGCCCCGCGCAGATACGGATCCGGGGCGGGCTTGCCGGTGATGTGTTCCTCGCGCATCGTCACGCCGTCCACCCGCTGCTGGACGAACCTGTCCAACCCGGTGATCTCCAGGACTTGGCGGGTGTTGGCGCTCGAGGAGACGACGGCGACGGCCAGGCCGGCGGCTGTCACGGCCTCCAGGTAGCGGCGGGAGCCCTCGAACACCTCGACGCCGTCGTCGTCCAGGACCTTCTGGAACATGTCGTTTTTCCGTGTGCCCAGCCCGTACACCGTGTCGGCGTCGCCGGTGTCGTCGGGGCTGCCCTGGGGCAAGTCGATACCCCGGCTGTCCAGGAACGACCGGACCCCGTCCTCGCGCTTCTTACCGTCGACATATGTGCGGTAGTCGGCGACGGGGTCGAACGGGACGAACTCGCCTCCGGTGTGTTGGGCGCGTTCGGACAGGAACGCGTCGAACATCTGCTTCCAGGCCTTGGTGTGCACTCCCGCGGTGTCGGTGAGCACACCGTCAAGGTCGAACAAGCAGGCGTGCACCTTCTCGGGCAGACCGAACGCAGAGCCCACAGGCTGAACCTCGCTTTCGGGTGTCGTCGACCGATATCACTGTGCAGTCCCCGGCAGGGGCGCCGATGACAACGGCTAGTCGATCAGGCCGTGGCCACGGGCAATCCCTTCGAAGGCGTCCCGCACGGCGAGGATTTGCGGAGCAGTAAGCGGTGGAGTTGTGTGCAACAGCTTTTCGGTCACGGTATTCCGGAATTCCTGCACCGAAACGACGTCGAAATACTCGTCGCCGATCGGGTTGGCATCGCCGGAACTAGCCGAGGGGGTGTCCGACAAACGTACTGCGCGCGCAAACTTTCCCCGGTCTCCTTCGTCGACCTCGAAGGAAACACTGGCGCCGCGTACAGCCGAATGCTTTTCCATCTCAAGGTCGTTGGCGTGTAGGAAGACATCCTCACCGCCGGTATCGGGCGTGATGAAGCCATATCCGCGCACGCCGTCGAAACGGACGATTCTTCCTGCGACCCGCAACTGCTACCCCTTTTCCACGCCTCCAACGCTTCGGTGATCATACAGTCGGTCACCGGCTTGCTGAAGTGGACGCTGCGATGGGAAACCGCCGCGAGGCTCGGCTGGGCAAAGACGTCCGACCCCCCGGAGAGACCACGTCGGCCGGGGTGCGCGGTCGGGTGTCCGCGGCTACTACACTCGGTGCCCGTGGAAGCAGCCCCGCCGCGGCCCGTCCTGGTTGTCGACTTCGGTGCACAGTACGCGCAGCTGATCGCCCGGCGCGTCCGCGAGGCGCGGGTCTTTTCCGAGGTGATCCCGCACACCGCGTCGATCGAGGAGATCCGGGCCCGCCGGCCGTTGGCGCTGGTGCTGTCCGGCGGTCCGGCCAGTGTCTACGCCGAGGATGCTCCGCAACTGGATCCGGAGCTGTTCGACCTCGACCTGCCGGTGTTCGGCATCTGCTACGGGTTCCAGGCCATGGCCGCCGCGCTCGGCGGGACCGTCGCGCACACCGGCGCCAGCGAGTACGGTCGCACCGATTTGAAATCCCTTGGCGGCGAATTGCATTCGGGCCTACCCGCGGTTCAGCCGGTCTGGATGAGTCACGGCGACGCGGTCACGGCGGCGCCGGCCGGATTCGACGTGGTAGCCGCCACCTCGGGTGCGCCGGTAGCGGCGTTTGAGTGTCCGGAGCGTCGGCTGGCCGGTGTGCAGTACCACCCGGAAGTGATGCACAGCCCGCACGGCCAGCAGGTGCTCAGCCGGTTCCTGCACGAATTCGCCGGGATCGGCGCGGACTGGACGCCGGCCAACATCGCCGGTGCGCTGGTCGAGCAGGCGCGTGCGCAGATCGGTGCCGGCCGCGCGATATGCGGACTGTCCGGCGGGGTCGACTCGGCGGTGGCAGCGGCGCTGGTGCAGCGCGCCGTCGGTGAGAAGTTGACGTGCGTGTTCGTCGACCACGGGTTGCTGCGGGCCGGTGAGCGCGCTCAGGTGGAACGGGATTTCGTCGCCGCCACCGGAGCCAATCTGGTCACCGTCGATGTGGCGCAGACGTTCCTGGATGCGCTCTCGGGAGTGCACAACCCCGAGGGTAAACGCAAGATCATCGGCCGCCAGTTCATTCGGGCATTCGAGGGTGCGGTCCGGAACCTGGTGCAAGACAGTGATTTTGAGGACGTCGGCGTCGAGTTCCTGGTGCAGGGGACGTTGTATCCGGACGTGGTGGAGTCCGGCGGCGGCAGCGGTGCGGCGAACATCAAGAGCCACCACAACGTCGGCGGCCTGCCCGACGACCTGAATTTCACCCTCGTCGAGCCGCTGCGGCTGTTGTTCAAGGACGAGGTGCGCGCGGTCGGCCGGGACTTGGGTCTGCCGGAGGAGATCGTTGCGCGCCAGCCATTTCCCGGGCCGGGGCTGGGTATCCGGATCGTCGGCGAAGTCACCGCGGAGCGGTTGGAGACGTTGCGGCACGCCGACTCGATTGCCCGCGAGGAACTCTCGGCGGCCGGCCTGGACCAGCAGATCTGGCAATGCCCGGTGGTGCTGCTGGCCGACGTCCGCTCGGTGGGAGTGCAGGGCGACGGGCGTACCTACGGGCACCCGATCGTGCTGCGTCCGGTGTCCAGCGAGGATGCCATGACCGCCGACTGGACCCGGGTGCCCTACGAGGTGCTCGAACGCATATCGACCCGCATCACCAACGAGGTGCGCGAGGTCAACCGCGTGGTGCTGGACATCACCAGCAAGCCGCCCGGAACCATCGAGTGGGAGTAGCCGGGGGCGCCATCTTGGCTGGTCAAGGGGTCTGGGCTGAGGTGGCTACTGAGATACAATGCCGTAATGATGACCATGCTGTCGGTGGCGGATGTCGAGCGTCGCGAGTTTTGGAATGCGCTGTGTCCGGGATTGTCGATTGAGTCCGGCGGTGTCGGCGCCCCTGCCGTGCTGGGCGAGATCAACCCGCTGTTGGCGAACCTGAAACGGGAGGGCTACGTCCAGGTGCCCGGCGCTCTGCCGGAAGTGACCACCGCACCGATCCGCTAGGCGGTGTCGACGCTGTTCCAGCGGGGAATCCCGTTGCCGTTCGCTTTCGTCTACGACGAATTGTGGCTGGCATTCCGGAGTCTGTCCCGGTTCCTTTCCACCGTGCTCGGTGTGGACTACCGGGCACTGCCCGACTTCTGGGTTTGGCATGTCAACCCCAGCGAGAATTCGGCGGGTTGGGGGCCGCATCGCGACCGGGTGATTCCGACACTCGATGCCGACAACTCGCCGCACACGCTGACCGTGTGGCTGCCTTTCACCGACGCTACCCCGCTGAACGGGTGCATGTATATGCTGCCCGCGCATCTCGACGACCGGTTCCGGCAACGTCGATGGGACGGGGAGGGCAATAACGTCGTCTACAACCCGCAGGACATCAGGGCGCTGCCGGCGACTGCCGGAACCTTTTTCGCCTGGAATCAGGCTGTTCTGCACTGGGGTGGACGAGGTAGCAGGCTGGGGTCCGCGCCGCGGGTCAGCGCCGCCTTCGAGTTTCAGCGCGCCGACCGCCCGGCGTTCAACAGCCCGCTGCTGGATCCCCATCGGGTGCCGTCGTTCACCGAGCGGCTCGGGCTGATCGGCAAGCAGGTGCTGCAGTATCGCCACATGTATCCGCTGTCCGATGACATCGGGGCCGTCGCCACCGTGCTTTCTCAGCGTTACATGCCGGGCGTTGCGGTTACGGAGAGGGTTCCGACGGGAGTCCCGACGGGAGTCCCGGCCACCATCTGAGCTTCCGGGCGGCTATACGGGGGCAATGAGGCTGGTTTCGCGCGGTTCGCGCGGGGCTCCGTGACGGGTTCCTTGACAGGCCCCTTGACGTTGTTGCCGGCTGGGTGTTTACTACTGATTCGAACATATTTTCGAAACAATTGAAGGTTGATCATGACTGCGGTTTCCCCTTCCGATCAACGGCGGGAAAACCGTGCCGACCAGCTTAAACAGTTACGTCAGAAGATCGCCGCACTGTCGGGAAAAGACGCCGGGTGTGTGGACGACCTGTTACCGGCGGGGCCGGCGCCGGTGCCCCGGGGAAGCGTGGCGGTGCTGTCCGGGGCGCGGTCGCTGTTACTGCGCATGGTGGCCGCGGTGACGGCGGACGGGGGTAACGCGGCCATCCTGGGGCAGCCCGATCTCGGGTTGCTGGCCGCGGTCGAGATGGGGGCGGATCTGAGCCGGATCGCGGTGATACCGGACCCGGGAAACGATCCTGTGGAGGTCGCCGCGGTGCTCATCGACGGCATGGACCTGGTGGTTCTCGGCCTCGGTGGGCGGCGGGTGACCCGGACGCGGGCGCGAGCGGTGGTCGCGCGTGCCCGTCACAAGGGGTGCACCGTGCTGGTCACCGACGGCGACTGGGAGGGAGCATCGACGCGGCTGGAGGCCCGAGTCCGCGGTTACGAGATCACAGCGGGCCGCGCGGGAGTACCCGTCCCCGGGTTCGGGCGCATCGGCGGTGTCCGCACGCAGGTGTGCTCCGGGCGGACGGCCGGTCGATCGCGAACCGGGTGAGTTCGGGTGCCTGCTTCACGTGTGCTGGCGATCTGGTGCATGGACTGGCCCGCAGTGGCGGCGGGGGCGGCGGCCGGCCTGCCCGCGACGGCACCGGTCGCGGTCACCGTGGCCAACCGGGTGATCGCCTGCTCGGCGACGGCCCGTGCCGCCGGGGTGCGGCGCGGCCTGCGGCGCCGGGACGCGGCCGCGCGATGCCCGCAACTGCACATCGCCGCCGCCGATGCGGACCGCGACGCCCGGTTCTTCGAAGGGGTGATCGCCGCGGTGGACGATCTGGTGCCCCGCGCCGAGGTATTGCGGCCCGGACTACTGGTCCTGCCGGTGCGCGGGGCGGTCCGGTTCTTCGGGTCCGAACAGCAGGCCGGCGAGCTGCTGGCGGACGCGGTGGCCGCGGCCGGCGCGGAGTGCCGGATCGGGATCGCCGACGGTTTATCCACCGCGGTATTCGCCGCGCGCGCGGGCCGCGTGGTGGAGCCGGGAGGCGACGCGCGGTTCTTGTCCGCGCTGTCGATCCGGCAGCTAGCCGTGGAACCGAGCTTGGCCGGGCCGGGCCGGGTCGAGTTGACGGATCTGTTGTGGCGGTTGGGGATTCGCACCATCGGGCAGTTTGCCGCGCTGTCGCGCACCGATGTCGCCTCCCGGTTCGGCCCCGACGCGGTGGTCGCTCACCGGTGCGCCCGTGGTGAGCCAGAACGCGGCCCCTCGGGAAGGGAGCTGCCCACCGAACTCGACGCCGTGCTGGACTGCGACCCGCCGATCGAGCGGGTCGATGCCGCGGCATTCGCCGGCCGCTCACTGGCCGCCGCGCTGCATCAGGCGTTGCTGGCTGCCGGGGTGGGGTGCACCCGGCTGGCCATTCACGCGGTCACCGCCGGTGGTGACGAGCTGGAACGGGTGTGGCGGTGCGCCGAGCCGTTGACCGAGGAAGCCACCGCGGACCGGGTGCGCTGGCAGCTGGACGGGTGGTTGAGCCGTCGGATGGCCTGCGGTCGCCCCCTGGACGCGCCGGTGACGCTGTTGCGGCTGTGTGCGATCGAGGTGATCTCGGCCGGTGCGCTGCAGCTACCACTCTGGGGTGGGCTCGGGGATGAGGACAGGGTTCGTGCCCGACGGGCGCTGGTGCGGGTTCAGGGCCTGCTCGGCCCGGAGGCGGTACGGGTTCCGGTGCTGTCCGGCGGCCGGGGCCCGGGCGAACGCATCACGCTGGTCTCCCTGGGGGACGAACCGCTGCCGCGGGCCGACCCGGACCGGCCGTGGCCCGGCCGGCTGCCCGATCCGTCGCCGGCGGTGCTGCTCGATGCCCCGGTGGAATTGTTCGACGCTCACGGCAACCCGGTCCGGGTGACCAGCCGGGGAATGTTCTCCGCCGATCCCGCGCGGTTGACTGCCCGCGGACGCACCGAACGGTTGCGCTGGTGGGCCGGGCCCTGGCCGGTCGATGAGCGCTGGTGGGACCCGGAGGCGGGCTCAGCCGGTTCGGCAAATCGGGCAGCCCGCGCCCAGGTGCTTTTGGACAGCGAGCGTGCACTGCTGCTGTGCTACCGGCAACGGAAGTGGTATCTCGAAGGAGCCTATGAGTGACCCCGGATCAGTTGAAGTTACGGATGCCGTCCCACTCCACCAGTGTCCAGCCGTTGGCCGGGCTCCCGGTGATGACCACCCGACCGGCATTGGGCAGCGGGTGGCTGTCCAACAGACTGACCTTGGGATTCTTGACGTTCATCAGCGTCCACACCATGATCGCCGTGCCCTGGGAGACCGCGGCCGGCTTCTTGTTGCCGCTGTCGTAGATCGTGCGGACCGCGTCGGCGAACCGGGAGTTGAAGTCTTCACCGCTGACCGATCCGGGGATGCTCGTATTGACGTCGCCTTTCACCCACATCGTCGGCGCCAACAGGTATGTCGAATCGGCCATCGACTGCGGCTTGCCGTTGTACCAGCCGGCGTTGATCGATCGGAGTCCCTGCACGACCTCGGCTCGCTGGCTCGAATTGGCGGCCAACGTTTCTGCGGTTTGCTGGTCTGCGGTCATGGGCGAGGTGTAGATACCGTCGAAGTCGCCGCGCGAGAGCTGCTGGGCCTGTCCTTTTCCGTCCGCGGTAAGGCCGGGACCCGGGATTTCGGTGTCGATGACCCCGTCGGCTTCGGCCTGGGACTGTGCGCTGCGGATGAAGGTCAGGGTGATGCTGCGGGCCTGTGGTTCGCCACCGCCGCAGGCGCCGACGAGCATCGTCGCGGCGAGCAGGGCTGCGAATTTGGAGATATTCCACATCGTGGTGCGCTTAGCCATGGCGATAGCCTGCCTTGTCGACACCATCGGAGGGAAGGGTTTGCGATGGTTAGGTCGGAGAAAATTCGTAAATCTGGAATCGGAAGGAGACTTTAGATGGCGATCGACCCGAGTGCCGTCGGAGCGACGACGGAACCCCAGCTGTTCGACTGGGCCGACCGGGACACGCTGCTCTACGCGCTCGGCGTCGGTGCCGGCGTCGGCGATCTGGCTTTCACCACCGAAAACAGCCGGGACACTCCGCAGCAGGTGTTGCCCACCTATGCGGTGATCTGCTGCCCGGCGTTCGGGGCGGCGGGCAAGGTCGGATCGTTCAACTGGGCGATGCTGCTGCACGGGTCGCAGACGGTGCGGCTGCACGCTCCGCTGCCGCCGGCCGGTGCGCTGTCCGTGGTCTCCGAGGTGGTCGATATCCAGGACAAGGGCGAGGGCAAGAACGCGGTCCTGATGCTGCGCGGCCTGGGTCGGGATCCCGACAGCGGAACGCTGATCGTCGAGACGCTGACCAACCTGGTCATCCGGGGCGAGGGCGGTTTCGGTGGCGAGAAAGGCCAGCGGCCGGCGGCGCCGGAGTTTCCCGACCGCGAACCCGATGCGCGAGTCGACCTGCTCACCGGCGAGGACCAGGCGCTGATCTACCGCCTGTCCGGCGACCGCAACCCGTTGCACAGCGACCCCTGGTTCGCCACCAACCTGGCCGGGTTCCCCCGGCCGATCCTGCACGGCCTGTGCACCTACGGGGTCGCGGGCCGGGCCCTGGTCGCCGAGCTGGGCAACGGCGTCGCGGCGAACATCACCTCGATCGCGGCGCGGTTCACCAAACCGGTGTTCCCCGGCGAGACACTGTCCACCTCGATCTGGAAGACCGAGCCGGGTAGGGCACTGTTCCGCACCGAGGCCTCCGGCGCGGAAGGGCTGGGCCCCCGTCTGGTGCTCGACGACGGGGAGGTGGAGTACTCCGGCTAGTGGGGGGCGGGGCCAATGCGGGCGGATCGGTCGGCGGATCGGTCGGCGGATCGGAAGTAGTAGAGGTAGGCGGCCGTCGGCACCACGACGAACGCCGTAACGACCAGCGCTATCGAGAAGTAGTTGGGGCCGCCGTCCGGCACCAGCAGGATGGTCCGGTAGTCGAAGGACACCGCCAGCGCCGCCGAGATCGTCACCGCCGCGACCGGTAGCACCGTGCGGGTGAACCGAGTCGGTGTGATTGCCGGATCGGTGCCGGCTCGGTTGCGCGCCAACCGCATCACGGCGAGCGGGACGATGATGAACTGGATGAACCGGGCGATCACCGCCAGACCGGTCAGGTGGTCGTTGTCGAAGTGCAGTGCCAGCGGGAAGGCCAGCGCCAGCGACGCGGTGACGGCGAAGGCGGCCATGGGAACGCCGAAGCGATTTTTCTTCGAGAGCCGGGTCGGCAGTACCCCGGTGTCGGCCAGGGCGGTCCACAGCCGCGGCGCTCCGAACGAGGCGGCCACGTTGATACCGAACATCGAAACCAGCGCGCCCAGGACGACGACCGTCCGGAAGGTGTCGTCGCCGATCGCCGCCGCCAGTTTCACCGTGTCGTGCGACGCGACGATCCTGTCCGACCCGAGCAGCATTGCTACGGCTACCGCGAGTACATAGATGGTGCCGACGGCCAGAATTACAATCGGTATGGCTTTGGGCAGGTTCCGGTTTGGCTCGGTCATTTCCTCGGCGGCGTTGGCAATCGACTCGAAGCCGGTGAAGGCATACAGTGCCGACATGGTGGCCAGCACCAGCGTGGCCGGCGTGTTGTTCTGTCCTATCTGGATGAAGCCGAACAGTGCGTAGGGTTGCGGGTGGTGGACCAGCGATGAGCCGGCGGCGCCGTAATTGTTCACGTGCTCGGTGACGATGATCCACACCCCGCCGGCGATGAAGACCGCGAGCGCGAAAACCTTGCCCAGCGTGGAGATTCCGTTGGCCCACCGGATCACGCGATTGCCGAACAGGTTGATGACCAGCAGCACGGCGACGAAGCCCAGGAACGTCAATGTCTTGATGCTGAAGGGGTCTGTGTCGATTGACCAATCATGTTGCGGAAAAGCCACTTTGAGAAGTGTCGAGACGAACAGTGTGGCCAGCACCCCCCAGGCGATCGAGGCGATCACCGCGTGGGTGACGCCGACGTAGATGGCCAGACGCCGGCCAAACGCCGCATTGGTGTAGGCGTAGGAGGCGCCGTTGGTCGTGACGTAGCGGGCCGCCGTGGCGAAGACCATCGCCATCGTTCCGGCGAAAAGACCGGCCAGGATATAGGCCAGCGGCGCCAGCGGGCCGGCGAGCTTGATGACGGCGCCGGGGGTCAGGAAGATGCCGGCGCCGATGATGGCGTTGATTCCGAGCATGACGACGCTGCGGAAGCCGAGTTTGCCCCCTGCCGGGTGGGTCACCCGTCAGCTCTTACCGGCGTCGTCGAGCTGACGTGCCAGCCGCCCGGTGAACTCCGCGACTTCGACGGGACTGGCCAGTGCGAACAGCGCGGCGGTGGCGCGGTCGCCGTCGTCGTTGTGGCGCACCACGATCGGCACACCGGCTTCCCGCACGGCATCGAAGGCGTCCTCGTCGGTGATGTCGTCGCCCAGATAGATCGGCAGACGCGGTGCGTTGTCCCGGCCTGGGAGCCGGCCGATGATCCAGTGCAGGGTCCTGCCTTTGTCCCAGTCGATGTCGGGGCGCAGCTCGATGACTTCGCGGCCCGTGGTGACCCGGAGTGCGTCGTGGCGGCCGGCGGCTCGCACAGCGGCGGCCACTTCACCCACCCGGTCGCGCGGGGCGTTGCGATAGTGCACGGCAACGCCGAATCGCTTGTGCTCCACGACCACTCCGGGAATCGGGGCCAGTTGTGTGCGAAGCTGCGCCGCGGCGTGTTGCAGCACCGGGATGAGCGCGGCGGCGGCCTCGTTCTGGTGGTGGGTGCCGTCGGGGGCGGTGAGCTCGAAACCGTGGCTGCCGGCATACCAGATACCCGGTATCCCAACACGTTCGACGATATCGGCGAGGTCGCGGCCGCTGAGCACCGCGACCGGGCAGTGCCGGGCGAGCTCGCGCAGGGCGGCTACGGCGCCCTCGACGGGCCGGGCGGAATCGGGGTTGTTGACGATGTCGGACAGGGTGCCGTCGAAGTCGAAGAACACCGCCGGTTGCCGTGCGGCGAGATCAGCGGCGAGGTCCGGGGTGTGCAGCGCGTCGGGAAGCTCCGACATCCTGTGGTCGCCGGTGCGGACGTCGATTTCACCGAGGCCGGCCACCACGGCATCGGCCCCGGCATCATCGGCCCCGGCATCCAGCGCGGAGCTGTCCTCGCCGAGTCCGATCACCAGCGCGAAGCCGGCCGCACGGGCCGCTGCGACAGCCGATGGGTCGGCGGCGATGACGGCGGCGCGCCCGGGCTGCGCGGATAGTCGTTCGGCGGCGTTGGTCGGGGAGTCGTTGCCGGAGCCGAAGACATCGACGCCCAGACGGGCTTGGCGCAGCCGGGTGATCAGCGCGTCGCGGGTGTCCGGGGGGCCGGGCAGGGCGGCGTCGAACAGCACCGTGTCGTGGCGTCGTGGATCGATGGTGACCGCCATGGACCCAGCCTCTCACGGGGCGGGTGGGCAATGCCTCCGCCGGCATGTTGATGTATCGAACATATGTTCGATACAGTGTGGCTATGGGTTGGGGCAATGGTCCGCCGAGCTGGGCGGAAATGGAACGGGTCCTCGATGGCAAGCCGCGCCATGGCGGGGCGTCTGTTCCGCCCGGCGGGGCGGGGGAGGGTCCGCAGTCGTGCGAACGCGGCGCGTACCCGACAGGGCCGGGCGGGCCCCGGGGCCGGTCGTCGGTGGCCTACGCCGAGTTGCATGCGCATTCCGCCTACAGCTTCCTCGACGGCGCCAGCACCCCGGAGGAACTGGTGGAGGAGGCCGTGCGGCTGGATCTGCGCGCGCTGGCACTGACCGACCACGACGGCCTGTACGGGGCGGTGCGGTTCGCCGAAGCGGCCACCGAGCTCGGCCTGCACACCGTGTTCGGCGCCGAGTTGTCGCTCGGCTGCCAGGCCCGCACCGAGCAGCCGGATCCCCCCGGACCGCATCTGCTGGTACTGGCCCGCGGACCGGAAGGGTACCGGAGGTTGTCCCGGCAACTGGCCACCGCACATCTGGCCGGCGGGGAGAAAGGCGCACTGCGCTACGACATCGAGGCGTTGACCGAAGCGGCCGCAGGCCACTGGCACATCCTTACCGGATGCCGTAAAGGAGCTGTACGCCAAGCGCTTTGCGACGGCGGCCCGGAATCGGCGAAAGGCGCGCTGGCCGACCTGGTGGACCGGTTCGGCCCCGGCCGGGTCAGCATCGAGCTGACCCATCACGGCCAGCCCGCCGACGACGAACGCAACACCGTGCTGGCCGGGCTGGCCCCGCACTTCGGGGTCGGGGTCGTCGCCACCACCGGGGCGCATTTCGCCCATCCGTCCCGCCGCCGGCTGGCCATGGCGATGGGCGCGATCCGGGCCCGGCAATCCCTGGATGCCGCCGCGGGCTGGCTGGCCCCGCTGGGGGGCTCGCACCTGCGATCCGGCGATGAGATGGCTCGGGTGTTCGCGCAGCGGCCGGAGGCGGTGGCCGCGGCCGCCGAACTCGGTGAGCGGTGCGCATTCGCTCTCGCGCTGATCGCGCCGCGGCTGCCGCCGTTCGAGGTGCCCGGCGGGCACACCGAGGACAGCTGGCTGCGCGTGTTGACCATGGCGGGAGCCCTCGACCGGTACGGGCCGGCCGAACGGGCGCCGAAAGCCTACGCGCAGATCGAGCGGGAGCTGAAAGTGATTGCCCAACTGAAGTTTCCGGGCTATTTCCTGGTGGTGCACGACATCACCCGGTTCTGCCGGAGCAACGACATCCTGTGCCAGGGCAGGGGATCGGCGGCCAATTCCGCTGTGTGTTATTCCCTGGGAGTGACCGCTGTCGACCCGGTTGCCAACGACTTGCTGTTCGAACGGTTCCTGTCACCGGCCCGTGACGGCCCCCCCGACATCGACATCGACATCGAGTCGGATCAACGCGAAAAGGTGATCCAGTACGTCTACGACAAGTACGGCCGCGACTATGCCGCCCAGGTGGCCAATGTCATCACCTACCGGAGTCGCAGCGCGGTGCGCGACATGGCCCGCGCCCTGGGTTTCTCGCAGGGGCAGCAGGACGCGTGGAGCAAACAGATCAGTCACTGGTCGCCGCGGCCCGCCGATATGGCGGATATCCCCGAACAGGTGATCGACCTGGCGGAACAGATTCGGAGCCTGCCGCGGCACCTGGGTATCCATTCCGGCGGCATGGTGATCTGCGACCGCCCGATCGCCGACGTGTGCCCGGTGGAATGGGCGCGCATGCCCAACCGCAGCGTCCTGCAATGGGACAAAGACGACTGCGCGGCCATAGGTTTGGTGAAGTTTGACCTGTTGGGGCTGGGCATGCTGTCCGCGCTGCACTACGCGCGGGACCTGGTGGCCGAACACAAACGCATCGAGGTCGACTTCGCCAGGCTCGACCTATCCGAGCCCGCGGTGTACGACATGCTGGCGCGGGCCGATTCGGTCGGTGTTTTCCAGGTGGAGTCGCGGGCGCAGATGGCCACGCTGCCGCGGCTGCGGCCGCGGGTGTTCTACGACCTGGTGGTGGAGGTCGCGCTGATCCGCCCGGGGCCCATCCAGGGCGGGTCGGTGCACCCCTACATCCGGCGGCGCAACGGTGTGGACCGGGTCGTCTACGACCACCCCTCCATGGAGCGGGCCCTGCGGAAGACACTGGGGATACCTCTTTTTCAGGAACAGCTGATGCAGCTCGCGGTCGACTGCGCCGGCTTCTCCGCCGCCGAGGCCGATCAGCTGCGGCGCGCCATGGGCTCCAAGCGGTCGACCGAACGCATGCAGCGGCTGCGCGGCCGGTTCTACGACGGCATGCGCACCCTGCACGGCGCCCCCGACGAGGTGATCGACCGGATCTACGAAAAACTGGAGGCGTTCGCCAACTTCGGCTTCCCCGAGAGTCACGCGCTGTCCTTCGCGTCGCTGGTGTTCTACTCGTCGTGGTTCAAGTTGCATCACCCGGCGGCGTTCTGCGCGGCGCTGCTGCGGGCCCAGCCGATGGGCTTCTATTCACCGCAGTCGCTGGTGGCCGACGCCCGGCGGCACGGCGTGGTGGTGCACGGGCCGTGCGTCAACGCCAGCCTGGGCTACGCGACCCTGGAGAACGAGGGCATGGAGGTCCGCCTCGGGCTGGGGGCGGTGCGCCATATCGGTGACGCCTTGGCTGAAAAGCTGGTCGATGAACGCGAATCCCACGGCCCCTTCGTCTCGCTGCTGGACCTGACATCGCGGCTGCAGCTCTCGGTGCCGCAGGCCGAGGCGTTGGCGACAGCCGGGGCGCTGGGCTGTTTCGGGATGGCCCGACGCGAGGCGCTGTGGGCGGCCGGGGCGGCAGCCACCCAGCGGCCAGGCCGGTTGCCGGGGGTGGGGTCGTCCTCGCACATTCCGGCGCTGCCGGGGATGAGCGAGCCGGAGCTGGCGGCCGCCGACGTGTGGGCCACCGGCGTTTCCCCGGACAGTTTTCCCACACAGTTCCTGCGGACGGACCTGGACAAGCTGGGGGTGGTGCCCGCAAAAAAGCTGGGGTCGGTGCCAGACGGTGACCGGGTGCTGATCGCCGGGGCGGTGACCCACCGGCAGCGGCCCGCAACCGCCCAGGGGGTGACGTTTGTCAATTTGGAGGACGAGACCGGCATGGTCAACGTGCTGTGCACGCCCGGGCTGTGGGCGCGGTACCGCAAGCTGGCCCAGACGGCCTCGGCGCTGTTGATCCGCGGTCAGGTCCAAAACGCCAGCGGCGCGGTCACCGTCGTGGCCGAACGGATGGGCCGGATCGCCCTGTCGGTCGGTTCACGGTCACGTGATTTCCGGTAGCAGTAGCCTGCGAACATGAGCCTCAACCTGACCGTCGACGAAGTCCTGGCCACCACCCGCTCGGTGCGCAAGCGCCTCGATTTCGACAAGCCGGTGCCGCGCACTGTGCTGATGGAGTGCCTGGAACTCGCGCTGCAGGCGCCGACCGGCTCCAACTCGCAGGGCTGGCAGTGGGTGTTTGTCGAGGATGCCGCGAAGAAGAAGGCGATAGCCGACGTCTACCTGGCCAACGCGCGGGGTTATCTGAGTTCGCCCGCTCCCGAGTACGGCGTCGGCGATATCCGCGGCGAGCGGATGGGCAGGGTCCGCGACTCGGCGATGTACCTCGCCGAGCACATGCACCAGGCGCCGGTGCTGATGATCCCCTGCATTCAGGGCCGGGAGGAGAAGTCGCCGCTGGGCGGGGTTTCGTTCTGGGCGTCGTTGTTTCCGGCGGTTTGGAGCTTCTGCCTGGCGTTGCGCTCGCGCGGCCTCGGCTCCTGCTGGACCACGTTGCACCTGGTCGGCGACGGAGAACGGGAAGCCGCCGACATCCTCGGAATCCCCTATGACGACTACAGCCAGGGCGGGCTGTTCCCCATCGCCTACACCAAGGGCACCGACTTCCGGCCGGCCAAGCGGTTGCCGGCGGAGAGTCTGACGCACTGGGATCGGTGGTAGTGCGGGCGGCTGGTGCGTGGACTACGGGCCGGCTGTAGAACACAGCACTCGTTTTCGATTTGCGGGTGTTGGGGCGCGCAGCTTTCCTTCGCTCCGGGTGTTCCTCGGGTTGGCCAGGATGCCCGTTGATCCGCCCTCGTCGGCCCGCCGAACCCCTTGCCATATACCCCTAGGGGGTAGAGCCTGATTCCAGTCCAACGCTCCCCGAAAGGCCGGACGCACCAGGCCGCAGCGGAATCTGCGGCCCGGGCAACCCGGGTGCTCAGGCGCTCAGGTGCTCGCCGGGCGTTGGCTGGTAGCCGACTCGCCCCGAAAGGGATACCCGCCATGAGCACACCCGCAAGCACCGTTGTCAGCGTTCTCGATCATTTCCCCACCGACCCCGCGGGGCTGCCCGAGGCTGTGCCGCCACAGATCGTGGAGCTGCGTGACGGCGACAGCTACGAGCTGAGGGTCGCCCCGGTGGCGAAGCGCCTGGGGGACACCACAGTCCGGCTGCTGGCCTACAACGGCTCGGTGCCCGGCCCGCAGCTGCGCGTCCGGCAGGGATCGGAGATTATCGTCACCGCGATCAACGACGGCGATACCCCGACCACCGTGCACTGGCACGGGCTGCGCCTGGAAAACCGTTACGACGGGACGCCGCACACGCAGGTGCCGATCCCGGTCGGGGGCCGGTTCACCTACCGCGTCCGATTCCCCGACCCCGGCGTCTACTGGTATCACCCGCACGTTCGGCACGACTACAACCTGGAGATGGGCTCCTACGGCGCCATCGTCGTCGCTCCGGGCGACGAGGACTACTGGCCGCGGGTCGACCGCGAGGTCGCACTCACCCTGGATGACTTCCTGATCGAAAACGGGCAGGCCGCCCCGTTTAGCCGCAACCGGACCACCTACGCGGCGATGGGCCGCTACGGAAATGTCCTGCTGGTCAACGGCGAATCCGACTATTCGACCACGGCCCGCCGAGGTGAGGTGGTGCGCTTCCATCTGGTCAACACGGCCAACACCCGCACGTTCAACGTCACCTTCGCCGGTGCGCGGATGAAACTCGTCGGCGGCGACAGCGGGCACTACGAGTTCGAGCGGATCGTCGAGGAAGTGATGATCTCGCCATCCGAACGTGCCGTGATCGACGTCCTGTTCGACGAGCCGGGCCCGGTCGCATTCGAGCACCGGACACCCGATCACACCTACGTGCTGGGGGCGATCACCGTGGCCGGCGAAGCGTCCGACCCCTCGGCGGCCCGTGGATTCGGCGACCTGCGCACCAGCGACGACATGGTCGCAGAGCGGCACCGCCTAGCCGAATATCTCGGTGTCGAGCCGGACAAGACGCTCGAACTGGTCGCCGAGATGGACCACACGCTCATACCACCCGCCGAGGGTGACACCACAGTCGCACTCGCCGCCGAGGGTGACCATCCGTTCCCGCTCGGCGGTGGGGCGGTGGGGCGGTGGGGCGGGGACGTTGGTGACGGTGGGGACGGTGGGGGCGGTGGGGGCGGCGGGTCGGCAGGGCCACCATTGCCACAGTGCCGGCGGCGACCACGACCAATCGCTTCCCCCGATCGAGTGGGAAGACCACATGGTGGAGATGAACCGGACGTCGACCGATGCCACCATGCGCTGGAAGCTGGTCGAGCCCGCCACTGGCGGTGAGGGCCACACCATCGACTGGCGATTCCGGGTGGGCGACCAGGTGAAGATCCGGTTGATCAACACAACCGACTCCGATCACCCGATGCAGCATCCGATCCACCTGCACGGGGCCGGACGCTTCCTGGTGCTCACCCGTGACGGTGTGGTCGAGCCGAACCTGGTGTGGAAGGACACCGTGCTGGTGTAGACCGGGCAGACCACCGACATCCTGTTCGAGGTCACCAACCCGGGCATGTGGATGATGCACTGCCACATCGCCGAACACCACGAGAGCGGCATGATGCTCAACTTCACCGTCGAGCCGTAGCCGGACATGCGGCCATGAGTCGACGGGGCCTCAGACGGCCCCGGGGTAGCCCTGCTGCCGCCAGGCCTCATAGACCGCCACGGCCGCGGCATTGGCCAGGTTCAGCGACCGCCGTCCGGCCAGCATCGGAATGCGCACATGGGCGGTGATGTGCGGGTCGGCCAGTGTGGCCGCATCCAGGCCGGTGGGTTCGGGGCCGAACATCAAGACGTCGCCGGGCCGGTAGGAGACGTCGCTGAAGCGACTGGCGGCATGGGTGGTGAAGGCGAATACCCGCGCCGGTGCCAGCGCCCGCCATGCCGCGTGCAGGGATTCGTGCACGGTCACCGAGGCCAGGTCGTGGTAGTCCAAGCCGGCCCGCCGCAGTTTCGGTTCGCTCAGATCGAAGCCCAGCGGCTCGACGAGATGCAGTTCGCAGCCGGTTGCGGCCGCTGTCCGGATGGCATTGCCGGAGTTGGGTGCGATGCGGGGGGAGACGAACATCAGCTTGAACACAACCGTATTTTCCCCGCCCGCCGAGCCCTTGGGGCGACCGGACCGGCCGGGTCTTGCGATAATGCGTCCATGGTCGAGCAGAGCCTGTGGATGCAGAAGGTGGCGGCCGATCCCGGCCATTCCAGCTGGTATATCGAGCGATTCCGGGAAATGGAGCGCGCCGGTGAGGATCTGGCGGGGGAGGCCCGCCTGGTGGATGCGATGGCGCCCCGATCGGCGCGCATCCTCGACGCCGGCTGCGGGCCCGGCCGGGTGGGCGGGCAGCTGGCTGCGCTGGGGCATCAGGTGTTCGGCGTCGACGTCGACCCGGCGCTGATCGCCGCAGCCGAGCAGGACCATCCGGGGCCGCGCTGGCTGGTCGGGGACCTCGCCGAGCTCGACCTGCCCGCCCGCGGCATCGCCGAGCCGTTCGACATCATCGTGTCGGCGGGCAACGTGATGGCATTCCTGGCGCCGGGGACCCGCGCCGAGGTGGTACGCCGATTGCGGGCGCACGTCGCGGACGACGGCCGGGTGGTGATCGGCTTCGGGGCGGGGCGAGGGTACGTGTTCGACCGGTTCCTGCGCGACGCGGCCGATGCGGCGTTGGAGCCCGACGTGCTGCTGTCGGCCTGGGATGTGCGGCCGTTCTCCGAGGATTCCGATTTCCTGGTCGCGGTCCTGCGACCGGTGTAGGCGCACCCAGGCCGACAGCGTCGCATCCCTAACTAGTCAGTAACGATTCTGCAGACGGCCCCCGTGGGCTGTCATACTCGTCGAGCTGCTGGGCGCCCATGTGCCCGGGCAGCTGCCGGCGAACCAAGCAGGAAGTCCCATGAGCCCGTCGTCTCCCGCCATGACGCACCAAGGCGTGGCCAGGTGAGCATGTTCGCGCGCCCGGCCAACCCGGTCGCAGCGGTTGCACCCGAGCCGGCGCCGACGTCGCCACCCGGCAAACTCCCGCGCCCCTGGTCGCTGAGCAATTGGCCGGTGCGGTGGAAGGTCGCGGTGCTGGCACTGGCCCCGCTGCTGGTGGCGACGGCGTTCGGGGCGGCGCGGATCGCGGACGCACTCGCCGATTTCCACGGCCTGGAGCTGGCGGAAGCGCGGGCGGAGATGGCCCCGGCGATCGCCAACTACATGTCTGCGGTCGATGTTGGGATGTCGACGGGCGCTACCGGAGCCTCTGCGCAGGGCGTGCGCGAGAACCTTGCCGCGCGCACCTCCGAGCTGCGGGCACGGCTGGCGGACACCGACGTGACCCCCGACCTGCGTTCCGGTGTCGCCAGGCTGCTCGACGACGGGCAGGCGCTGGCCGATGCCGCCCCGGACGACAGTGCCGCCGTACCCAACCGGATCGCCGCCTATGTGCCGCTGCTGCTGGGTGCCCAAGAGGCGATCGACGCGTCGGCGCCCATCGGCGACGAACGACTCCGATCCCAGGTGCGGGCCTTGAGCCGGGCCGTCGGCACCCGCGGGCAAATGACCGTGCAGCGGCTCCTGGCGACCGGCGGCACCGACCTGCCGGGCGACACCGAACTCCTGGACTCGATTGCGACCGCGCGCGCAGCCGCCGAACAGAACGTTCGCAATGCCGTCGCCGAGATCTCCGGGTCGGTGGCGGCGCAGGCCGATGCACGCCGTCGCGCCGCGATCCGCGAGGGTGTGCTGGTGCTGGCCGTGCTGGCCGCCGCGCTCGGGATAGCACTGCTGGTGGCCCGCGCACTGGTCAAGCCGTTGCGGCTGCTGCGCGACGGTGCGGTCAGCGTCGCCCGCACCGGCCTTGACGGCGACGTCGACCGGGTGCGCGGCGGCGCCGAGCCGCACCCCGAACCGCTGGCGATCCGCACCACCGACGAGATCGGCCAAGTCGCCGGCGCCGTCGACGAACTGCACACCCGGGCGTTGCTGCTGGCCCGCGACGAGGCTCGGCTGCGGGCGCTGGTCACCGACATGTTCGAAACCACGTCGCGGCGCAGCCGGTCGCTGGTCGATCAGCAGCTGGTGATCATCGGCGAATTGGAGCGCGGCGAAGAAGATCCCGAGCGGCTCGACGGCCTGCTCCGGTTGGACCACCTGGCGGCCCGGCTGCGGCGCAACAGCGCCAACCTGCTGGTGCTGGCCGGTGCGCAGATCACCCGGGACCAGCGGGAACCGGTGCCGCTGGCGACGGTGATCAACGCGGCGCTGTCGGAGGTGCAGGACTACCGGCGAGTCGAGGTCACCGAGGTGCCCGAGGCTGCTGTCCTGGGCTCGGCGTCCGGGGCGGTCATCCACCTGCTGGCGGAGTTGACCGACAACGCGGTGCGCTACTCGCCGCCGGCCACGGCGGTGACGGTCTCGGCGGTGCGGGGCAGCGAGGGCGGGGTGCTGCTGCGCATCGTCGACGCCGGTATCGGCATGACCGAGGCCGACCGGCGGACGGCCAACATGCGACTGCAAGCCGATCACCGGGACGCGCCCGGCCCCACCCCGCAGAACGCACGGCATATGGGGCTGTTCGTGGCCGGACGGCTGGCCGCCCGCCACGGCCTGCAGGCGGAGCTGCGCCGACCGGCCGGCGACGAATCCGGCAGCGGCACCACCGCGCAGGTGTACCTGCCGCGAGCCGTCCTGGAGGGCGAGCACGGCGAACCGGCCGAACCCCCGGCGCGACGGTACCTGAGGGTGACCCCGCCGCGGGCGGAACCCGATCCTGCCGCACCCACCGTCTCGCTGCCCGGTGAGCAGTCCGGAACGGCTGTGACCGCGCTGCCGGGCCGGGGTCCCGGCGGTGCCACTGGTGCCGCACCCCGGCGGGAGGTGCCGCCCAAGCAGGAACGCCCGCTGCCGACACCGTGGTGGCAGAAGGCGCCCCAGCGGCAAACCGAGCTGCCGACCCGGCCTGGAACCGCGCCGCCCCCGGGCCACGAGTCCCCGCAGGAGGCCGGACCGGCCGCAGGCACCTCGGCCCCGCCTGCCCCGCCTGCCCCGTCGGCACCGTCGCGGTCGGACCGCACACCGGCGGGTCCCGTCGATGACGACGCCATCTATCAGCGGATGCTGACCGAGATGACCGGTGACCCGCATGATCTGCTGGCCAGCCCGGACCTGGATTGGCGCAGCGTGTGGGACCGCGGCTGGACGATGGCCGCCGACGCCGAGGACGCGCCCGTCGACAATCGGACCGAGGCGGGACTGGCGGTGCGCACACCCGGGGCCCGGCTGGTGCCGGGATCCCCCGAGGCCAACCGGGGCGACACAGCCCACGAGCCGGAATCCACCGACGACGGACCCGACTCCGCCCGGCAGGCCGAAGACGTGGCCCCGGCGCGTGACCCCGAAGCCGTCCGCACCTCGCTCGGCAGCCACTTCACCGGTGTGCGTGCCGGCCGGGCGGCAGGCGAGACCAGCCGGGACACCGACCGGTCATGACGGACCCGTCGCCGCCGAACCCGCTGGACTGGTTGGTGTCGAAGTTCGTCCGCGAAGTCCCGGGCGTGGCGCACGCACTGCTGGTGTCGGTGGACGGACTTCCGGTCGCCGCCAGCGAGCGCCTACCCCGCGAGAGTGCAGACCAGCTGGCCGCGGTGGCCTCCGGGCTGGCCAGTCTGGCCGCCGGCGCCGCGCAGCTCTTCGAAGGTGGGCACGTGCTGCAGTCGGTGGTCGAGATGCAGAACGCTTTTCTGCTCCTAATGCGGGTCGGCGACGGTTCGCACCTGGCCACCCTGGCCCTGCCGTCGTGCGACATCGGCCAGATCGGATACGAGATGGCCGTCCTGGTTGAGCAGGTCGGCAACGTCGTGCAGTCGGCCCGCCGGGCGGAATCCGGGCCGCAATGATCCGTTGCGCACCGGCAGGAAGGCCCCCGGGTGGCTCTCGGGCAGCGTGAAGCTCACGGCGCCGCACCGGTGAAGATCGTCGTCGCCGGCGGCTTCGGGGCGGGCAAGACCACGTTCGTCGCCACGGTTTCGGAGATCATGCCGCTGCGCACCGAAGCGATGGTCACCGACGCCTCGGCCGGCGTCGACATGATCGAGGCCACCCCGGACAAGCGCACCACCACCGTCGCGATGGACTTCGGCCGCCTCACCCTGGCCGACGAGCTTGTGCTGTATCTGTTCGGCACACCCGGTCAGCGGCGGTTCTGGTTCATGTGGGACGACCTGGTGCGCGGCGCGGCCGGCGCGATCGTGCTGGCCGATTGCCGGCGCCTGCAGGATTGCTTCGCCGCCGTCGACTTCTTCGAACACCGCAACCTGCCGTTCCTGGTCGCGGTCAACGAGTTCGACGGCGCCTCGCGCTACCCGGCCGCCGAGGTGCGCGCGGCGCTGGCGCTGCCCGAGCGCGTTCCGGTGATCGCCGTCGACGCCCGCGACCGAACGTCGGCCACCGGTGCGCTGATCGCACTCAGCGAGTACGCGCTGGCCCGACCGGTTCTCAGCCGGAGTCGGGGGCGCCGGTAACCACACAGCGGGTCCGGCTGTAGATGGTCGGCATGCACTGGTTGCAATGCGTGCACACCGAGCGCACCTGCGTGCCGTCGGTTCTGATCCGGTTGATCAGGTCGGGCTCGGCCAGCAGCGCCCGGGCCATGGCGACGAACTCGAACCCCTCGGCCATCGCGGTGTCCATCGTCTCCCGGTTGGTGATGCCGCCGAGCAGGATCAGCGGCAGCGACAATTCGGCGCGGAACAGCCGGGCCTCGCGCAGCAGATACGCCTCGCGGTAGGGGTATTCGCGTAGGAATTTCGTGCCGGTCATCCGGATGCCCCAGCGCAGCGGGGGCTTGAAGGCGCCGGCGAACTGCCTTACCGGCGCGTCGCCGCGGAACAGATACATCGGGTTGACCAGCGAGCTGCCGGCGGTGAGCTCGATGGCGTCCAGGCCACCGTCGTCCTCCAGCCATTTCGCGGTGGTCAGCGCCTCGTCGATGCCGATGCCGCCGCGCACCCCGTCGGCCATGTTGAGCTTGGCGGTCACCGCGATCTTTCGCGGTCCCCGATCGACTGCCCGCCGCACCGCCGTCACCACACCCCGGGCCACCTTGGCCCGGTTCGCCAGCGACCCGCCGAACTCGTCGTCGCGACGGTTGATCAGCGGCGACAGGAACGAACTCGCCAGATAGTTGTGCCCCAAATGGATTTCCACGGCGTCGAAGCCGGCTTCCACCGCCAGCCGGGCGGCGTTGGCGTGGTCGGTCAGCACGCCGTCGATGTCGTCGCGGTCGGCCTTGCGGGCGAACCGCATCGCCATCGGGTTGAAGAACCGAACCGGCGCCAGCGCGGTCGCCTTGTTGGAGCGGGCGTCGGCCACCGGCCCGGCGTGGCCGATCTGCGCGCTGACCGCGGCGCCCTCGGCGTGGATCGCCTCGGCGAGCCGGCGCAGACCGTCGACGGCCTGCGGGCGCATCCAGATCTGCTCGCCGCCGGTGCGGCCGCCGGGGGAGACCGCGCAGTAGGCGACGGTGGTCATCGCGACCCCGCCTGCGGCGTGCCGACGGTGGTATTCGATCAGGTCGTCGGTGACCAATGCCGCGGGGGTACGGGCTTCGAAAGTGGCGGCCTTGATGATCCGGTTGCGCAGCGTCAGCGGGCCGAGCCTGGCCGTGCTGAACACGTCCGGGACAGCCGGCGGGGCCTTCTCGGCTGGCATCCGACGAGCCTACGCGTCGGGCATGTCAGACTGTGTGGCGTGGGCGCAATCACCCTGGACGGCAAGGCCACCCGCGACGAAATCCTCACCGACCTCACGCAGCGGGTGACGGCACTGACCGCAGCGGAGCGCACCCCCGGGCTGGGCACCATCCTGGTCGGCGACGACCCCGGATCGCAGGCCTACGTTCGCGGCAAGCACGCCGACTGCGCGAAGGTCGGCATCACCTCGATCCGCCGCGACCTGCCGGCCGACACCGACACCGCCACGCTGAATGCGGCCATCGACGAACTCAACGCTAACCCGGAGTGCACCGGGTACATCGTGCAGCTGCCGCTGCCGCGGCACCTCGACGAGAATGCCGCCCTGGAGCGCATCGACCCCGGCAAGGACGCCGATGGTCTGCACCCGACGAACCTGGGTCGGCTGGTGCTCAACACCCCCGCGCCGCTGCCGTGCACCCCGCGCGGCATCGTGCACCTGCTGCGGCGCTACGACGTCGGGATCGCCGGGGCGCACGTGGTGGTCATCGGCCGCGGCGTCACCGTCGGGCGGCCCCTGGGGCTGCTGCTCACCCGACGCTCCGAGAACGCCACCGTCACGCTGTGCCACACCGGAACCCGCGACCTGCCCGCGCTGACCCGCCAGGCCGACATCGTCGTGGCCGCGGTCGGCGTGCCGCACATGCTGACACCCGACATGGTGCGCCCGGGTGCCGCGGTGATCGACGTCGGGGTGAGCCGGGTGAACGGCAAGCTCACCGGGGACGTGCACCCGGGCGTGTGGGAAGTCGCCGGGCACGTGTCGCCGAACCCCGGCGGGGTGGGGCCGCTCACCCGGGCATTCCTGCTGACCAATGTCGTCGAGCGGGCCGAGCGGCAGTGACCGTTCGGGCCGCCCTCGGCCGATTGCTTCGCGCACAGTGGCCGATCGTGCTCGTCGGGCTGATATTCGCGGTGGCATTCGGGTTGGCGGGTGCGAACTTCTGGCGCCGCGGCTCGCTGCTGATCGGCATCGGGGCCGGTGTGGCCGCGTCGCTGCGGCTGGTGTTGCCCGACAATCGGGCCGGGTTGCTGGTGGTGCGCAGCAGGGGGGCCGACTTCCTGACCACGGCGTCGGTGGGTGCGGCGATGGTCTACATCGCCTGGACGATCGACCCGCTGGGAACGGGTTAGGGCAGCGGGTACCGGCAATCCGGCGTACCGCCCCCCGCACGACCGCGGTGCGCGCCGAGCGTGCAATGGCTGCGGTTTTTTGGCCGTTTTTCCGCAGTAGTTGCACGTTCGGCGAGGGGCGGCGCTGGTTGCGGGGGGCAGGGGTCAGGTGCCCGCCAAGCCCGGGATCGCCGATATCCCCGGGATCTGTTGCAGTGCCCCGGGCAGTTGCCCGGTGATATTGCCCATCACCGACGGGCAGTACACCGAGATCGCGATGCTGGTGAATGTCCTGGCCATCTGCGGGGACATCCCGCTCTGGGAGGCCATCACCGTGCCCACCGCAGAGTTGAACGACCCGCCCGGCTCGCTGAGAATCGGGCAGATCCGCTCGCCCAGAGCCGCCTCGGCGGCCTCATCGCCGTCATCCATGTTGGCGTTCTGCAGCGCGGCGATGAACAGGTCGTCCATGGTGTCCGCCTCGGCGGGGGCGGTGAAGCCCGCCGCCGCGGTGAGCACTCCCGCGGTCACGGCGAGCAAGCGTAGGGGCAGCGGCAGGTCACGCCATGGTTTCATGTTCGACTTCCTCGCGATGTTGGAGCATTGCTTCCGGGGGCTCTTGACTCTTGGAACCTTTCTCCCCGGCAGTCTCATCGCAGACACGGCAAGGTAAAGGTTTGGCCGGTCGCCGCTCTTACGGCCTGTCGTCACCCGATTTGCGCCCGCGGCGGTTGACAATGCGGCTCATGATCTCTCGCCAGGTCTTTCTTCGGGGTGCCGCCGGAGCGTTGGCGACCTCGGCCCTGTTCACCTCGACGCGGGCTCGGGCGGACCCGGCCGGGGGTTGGAGCAGCCTGGCGTCGGCCATCGGCGGCCAAGTGCTGCTGCCGACCGATCCGGCATTCGCCGGACGCAAGCAGGTGTTCAACTCGGTCTACAACGGCTCCACCCCGGCGGCGGTGGTGGTGGCGAGCTCGCAGGCGGACGTCGAAAAAGCGGTGGCCTTCGCCGCCGCCAACAAACTCAAGATCGCCCCGCGCGGCGGCGGGCACTCCTACACCGGAGCCTCCACCGCGACCGGAGCCATGGTGCTCGACCTGCGCGGCATGCCGGGCGGGGTGCACGTCGACAACGCGGCGGGCACCGTGACCGTGCCGGCCGCCACCGACCTGTTCAGCGTCCACCAGGGGCTGGCCGCCGCCGGCCGGGCGATTCCGGCCGGCAGCTGCCCGACCGTCGGAACCGCCGGGCTGACCCTGGGCGGTGGGCTGGGCGCGGACTCCCGGCGGGCGGGCCTGACGTGCGATGCGCTGCGGTCGGCGACGGTCGTGCTGCCCAGCGGGCAGACGGTCACCGCGTCCGCCCAGGACAACCCCGATCTGTTCTGGGCGCTGCGGGGAGGAGGCGGCGGCAACTTCGGGGTGACGACGTCGCTGACGTTCGCGACCTTCCCCGTCGGCGCCTGCGATGTGGTGCGCGTCGATTTTCCGACGTCGGCGGGCGCGCAGGCGCTGACCGGCTGGCAGGCGTGGCTGGCGGCGGCCGATCGCGACACCTGGGGCCTGGTCGATCTTTCGGTCAACGGGACCGAGGGGAACTGTCATGTGCTGGCGACGTGTCCGGCCGGCTCCGGTGCGACGGTGGCCCAGGACATCGCGTCCGCTGTGGGGGTGCAACCCACCGCGATCGAACGCAAGACGCTGAGCCGAATGGAACTGGTGACCTACCTGGCCGGCGGCAGCTCGACGAATTCCCCGCGCGGCTTCGTTGCCGGATCCGACGTGATCGGAACCATGAATTCCGCGGCCGCGCAGGCGATCGTCGACGCAATCGGGAAGTGGCCGCCCGGAGGGGGAGCCGCTGCGGTCATCCTCGACACCATCGGCGGCGCGGTGAGCGACGTGGACCCGGCCGGCACGGCCTTCCCGTGGCGCCGCCAGTCGGCCGTTGCGCAGTGGTACGTCCAAACCGGCAACGGGCAGACCTCGACCGCCAGCACCTGGGTTGCCACCGCCCACCAGACGGTGAAGGAACACTCGGTGGGCGGCTACGTCAACTACCTCGAATCGAACATGTCGGCGGCGCGGTATTTCGGGTCGAACCTGCCGCGGCTGAGCGCCGTCCGCCGGCAGTACGACCCCGCCGGACTGATGTATTCAGGGCTCAGTTTCTGAGCCCTGACCTAGCCTTTCGTACCCGATCCAGCGGAGCGGATTGACGCCGGCAAAAAAATGTGCGTCACGGGGTTGCCGCCGGGATAAATGAGGCTACGCTGGCGACTTGGAGGCTTCGCTGAAGTTTGATCTCTGGTCCAAGCGGGTAGTCGAGGCCCGTGCGCGTCTTGTCTTCGAGGGGAGAGTCCGATGTCATTCGTCGTTGTCCGACCAGATCTGGTGATGGCCGCAACGGAGCAGCTGGCGGGCGTCAATTCCCTGCTGAACGAGGTGGCGACCGCGGCCGCGGGGCCGACCACCGGAATCGCCGCCGCGGCCGGTGACGAGATATCGGCCGCCGTAGCCCGGCTGTTCGGCACCTTCGGGCAGGAATTCCAAGCCATCAACGCCCAAGCGAGCGCCTTCAGCGCCGAATTCGCCCGGCTGCTCAACGGCGGCGCGGCCGCCTATGCCAACGCCGAACTGGCCAACGCCGGGAGCGCTCTGCTGGGTGGCTTGGGCGGGGCGGGTGCGGCGGGCGGCGTATTGGCCGCGGCCCCCGGGGATGCACTGCTGGGACTGCCCGGCGGGCTTCTCGGCGGCGGGCTTCTCGGCGGTGGGCTGCTCGGCGGCGGCGGCGGCGGCGGCGGTGGCGGGCCGCTGGGGCCGGTGCTCGGCGGTGCCGGGCCGTTGGGGCCGTTACTCGGCGGTGCCGGGCCGTTGGGGCCGCTCGGGCCGGTGCTCGGCCGTCTGGGAAATGCCCTGGGAATCCCGCTGTTCGCCGGATTCCCATCGGAGTCGGAACCGACCACTGCGCCCTATCAGAACCCCTACGTGACGCTGGTGGAGAACTCGTCGCGGAACTTCGATACCCTGCGGGCCGACTACCGGCCGTTCCCGGTGCTCAACCAGGTCGTCATCAACCAGAACCACTACGCCCAGCAGGCCATGCAGGCCATCGCGTACAACCTCGGCGGCTTCCCGGGCAATGTGTCGACGAATCTCGATCTCTTCATGGCCCTCGCCAACTCGGCCTCCCCGGGTCCGGTCGTCGACCAATTCGTCGGCGGAATCACCGGCCTGGGCAGCGTGGTGCAGCACCAGCTGATCCTGGTCGGGGAGGGGCTGCAACAGACCTATCCGGCATTCCGGGCCGACTTGGACAGCGCCTGGATGGAAATCCAGCAGGGCAACTACGGCCAGGCCGTCGAGTACGGGGCCAAGTCGTTCATCGACCTGTTCATCTCGGGGTTCGATACCAGCGGGCTGGAGGTAACTCCGGATATTCATGTCCTCCCACCCCCCATTGATGTCTCACTGAATATCGCCGGACCCATCGGCCTGGAGGGGCCCGCGGGAGCATTGATGCCGATCCTGACGGCCCTCGGCCAGAACGCGCAGGGCGGCGCGAGCTTCTTCCCGCCCGGCGGCTGGCCCGGCGGAACCATGCGCAACCTGGCCAACGGCATCGGAGTGCTCACCGACACCACCGTCGCGGCGGATTTTACGGTGGACCTGCTTAACCTCGACACCAACCCGCTGAATCCTTCCCTGGGCGTCGCCACACTGTCAGGCGAGGCCTTCTTCGGGATGCCGCTGCAGCTGGGATTCGCGTTCCTGGGTTCGCCGTTCGCCGCGCTGGGCGGGTGGGCGCATGGCGGGACGGTATTCGGCGACGCCTTGCTCCAGGGCGATCTGTGGGGAGCCGCCAACGCCCTGGGCAATATGCCCGCCTTCATCCTGGACGGCTTCCTCAACGGCGAAGTCATTGTCCAGGAGCCGCTGCCGGTGACCGTCGACCTTCCGGTGCTCGGCGTTCCGTTCACCATGCCGACGATCGCCGGACTGCCCATGGCCGGGCTGCTGGTCCCGCCGCACAACATTTCCGCGACGGTGCCGCTGAGCGAGGTCGTGGGCGTTCCGGGGCTCCCCGACCTGGTAGTCCCGCTGGGGGGCACCAAGTTCGGCGGACTGCTGCCGTTCCTGCTGAACACGATGCCGCAGACCATCGCACCGGAGATGTCCTACCTCAACAGTGAGTAGCTCAGCCAGATCAGCCGGCGCAGAACTCAGGCCGGCGTCGCCCGCACGCACACCGTGACGTACGGCAGCGCAAGGCCTTTCGCGTTTGCCAGCGCCGGATGGGTGGCCAGCAGCCCACGGACCTCGTCGAGTGTCCGGGAACGCACCTCGGCCGGTGAGGTTATGCAGTAGGTGCGGGACGCGACCAAGTCGATAAGTGCCTGCGGCGTGAGGTAATTGGTCCATTCCACCCGGTGATGTTCCACTCGGGAGAACGGTTCGGGCAGCGTTGCCTGGCCGTGCACCGGATCGCTGTCGCGGCCGATGATCTCACCCAGCTCCCGCACCCAGCCCAGCCGTTCGTCGCGGGTGTTCCACACCAGGCCCAGTCGCCCGCCGGGCCGCAGCACCCGAGCCACTTCGGGAATCGCCCTGGCCGGGTCCACCCAGTGCCAGGCCTGGGCCACCAGCACCGCGTCGACGCTGTTGTCCCGAAGCGGAATATCCTCGGCGGTCCCCAGCAGCGCCTGTGTTGCCGGCAGCGATGCGCGCAGCACGTCCAGCATCTCCGGGACCGGGTCGACGGCCACCACGTCCAGGCCGCGCTCGATCAGCCGGGTGGTCAGTTTGCCGGTACCCGCACCGAGGTCGAGCACATCGCGCGCCCCGTCTGGCAGCAGCCAGTCGATCGCCTCGGGCGGGTAGGTGGGTCGGCCCCGCTCGTAGGCGGCCGCCGCTGAGCCGAACGACAGCGAGCGCTCCCGCCGCACCCTGGTCACCGGGCACCCGCGCCTTCGGCCAGATCCAACGTCTCGCGGATCAGTTCACCGACGGCCTCGGACTCCACCAGGAAGCCGTCGTGACCGCACAGCGATTCGACCACCCGTACACCGGCACAGCCCGGCAGCAGCTCGGCGAGCTCGTCCTGCAGCCGCAGCGGATACAACCGGTCCGAGGTGATGCCGCCGACCACCACCGGCACCGGGCACCCGGTCAGCGCTGCCCGCACCCCGCCGCGGCCGCGGCCGACGTCGTGGCTGTTGAGCGACTCGGTCAGGATCACATAGCTGCCGGCGTCGAACCGGGACAGCAGCTTGTCGCCCTGGTGCTCCAGATAGCTCTGCACGGCGTAGCGGCCACCGGCCGCCGGATCCTCACCGGCTTGGGCATGGTTGGCGAACCGGTTGTCCAGCTCGAGTTCACTCCGATACGTCAGGTGGGCGAACCGCCGGGCGATCTTCAGGCCGGCCTGGGGTGCCCGGCTGGTGTCGTGGTAGTCGCCGCCCTGCCAGGCCGGGTCGGCCGTGATGGCGGCGATCTGGGTGGTCTGGGTGCCGATCTGGTCGCCGGTGGCGCGGGCGCCCACCGCCAGCAGCAGCCCGGCCCGAACCCGGTCGGGGTGGCCGACGATCCACTCCAGCGCCCGCGCGCCACCCATGGAGCCGCCGACCACCGCGGCGACCTCGGTGACTCCCAGCGCGGCCAGCGCGGCAATGTCGGCCTTCACCTGGTCGCGGATGGTGACCAGCGGAAACCGTGAGCCGTACGGCTTTCCGTCGCGGGCCAGCGAACTGGGGCCGGTGGAGCCGCGGCAGCCGCCCAGCACGTTGGTGGCCACCGCGCACCAGCGGCCGGTGTCGATCGGCGCGCCCGGTCCGGCCACCCCGTCCCACCAGCCGGGGGTCGGATGGCCCGGCCCGGCCGGCCCGGTGATGTGCGAGTCGCCGGTGAGCGCGTGCAACACCATCACCACGTTGTCCCGATTCGGCGACAGCTCACCCCAGCGCTGCACGGCGATGTGCACGTCGTCGAGGACGGCACCGCTCTCCAGCGTCAGCGGGCCGATGTCGACCACGCCGATCTCACCTTCGGCGGGCAGCGCTTGGGTGGGCACGTCGGAGATCGTCACGGGTGGGTCCTCAGAAGGCCGCCACGGATTGCGGGTCGCCGGCGCTGGATACGGCCGCCTTCGCCGCGGTAAAACCGAGTTCGAGGTCGGCGAGGATGTCGGCGATGCCCTCGATGCCGACAGCCAGCCGCACCAGGCCCGGTGTGACACCGGTTGCCAGCTGTTCGGCCGGGGTGAGCTGGGCGTGAGTGGTCGACGCCGGGTGGATCACCAGCGAGCGCACGTCGCCGATGTTGGCCACGTGGCTGTGCAGCTTCAGCGAGTCGACGAACGCCTTGCCCGCTTCCGCCCCGCCGGCCAGCTCGAAGGCCAGCACGGCCCCGGTTCCCTTGGGCGCCAGCTGCTTCGCCCGCTGGTGCCACGGCGAGCTGGGCAGCCCCGCATAGTTGACCGAGAGTACGTCGTCGCGGGCCGCCAGGAACTCGGCGACCCGCTGGGCGTTGGCCACGTGCCGCTCCATCCGCAGGCTCAGCGTTTCCAGCCCCTGGGCCACCAGGAAAGCGTTGAACGGCGACGCCGCCGAGCCGAGGTCGCGCAGCAGTTGCACGCGGGCCTTGAGGGCGAATGCCGGCGGCCCGAGCTCGGCGTACACCACGCCGTGGTAGCTGGGGTCGGGTGTGGTGAAGCCCGGGAACCGGCCCTGTGTCCAGTCGAAGGTGCCGCCGTCGACGATCACGCCGGCGATCGCCGAGCCGTGCCCGCCCAGGTACTTGGTGGCCGAGTGCACCACGATGTCCGCGCCCTGGGACAGCGGCTGGATCAGGTACGGGGTGGCGATGGTGTTGTCGACGATCAGCGGCAGCCCGTTGCGGTGCGCCACCTCCGAGACACCCGGGGTGTCCAGCAGGTCGGTCTGCGGGTTGGAGATCGTCTCACCGAAGAACGCCTTGGTGTTCGGCCGCACCGCGGCCTGCCAGGAGTCCAGGTCATCGGGGTCTTCGACGAAGCTGACCTCGATACCGAGCTTGGCCAGCGAATGGTGAAACAGGTTGTAGGTGCCGCCGTAGAGCCGGGGGCTGGACACCACGTGATCGCCGGCGCCGGCGACGTTGAGGATCGCGAACGTTTCGGCCGCCTGCCCCGACGACAGGAACAGCCCGGCCACCCCGCCCTCCAGTGCGGCGATCCGCTGCTCGACCACGTCGGTGGTCGGGTTCCCCAGACGGGTGTAGATGTTGCCCGGCTCGGCCAACCCGAACAGCGCGGCGGCGTGCGCGACGTTGTTGAAGGTGTAGGACGTGGTCTGGTAGATGGGCAGGGCACGGGCGTTGGTGGTCGGGTCGGGTTGCTGACCGGCATGGACCTGCTTGGTCTCGAACGACCAGTTCGCGGTCGGGTCGGCCGTGGTGTTGTTGTTCTCAGAGCTCACGCTGGTTGCTTTCTGCTAAATGGGGTACCGGAATTGGGTATGCGGGTGTGCGGCGGTCACGCCTGCGCCGCGGGAACCGCGGGCAGGAGTAATGACGTACAGCGAATATGAATCAACGTTTCCCTGTCAGCTCAGGGGCCCGTCACGGCGGACCCGCGCTTGCCGCGTAGCCGGGTTCGGCTACTCAACCTGGTCATCACCCGGGGCACCCCACCGCGGTTGGAGGGTTGCCGGCCAGCAAGCCGGGGCTTGACGCTGGCGCTCATGACCGCTTCGAAGCCTAGCGCATGGCGGCGCGGTGCGGCCAATCCTGGGCCGGATTCGGGGTGTCGGCCGCCGGGCCGGGGCAGCGCGTGCGCCGGTCATGGAAAGATCGGGGCACCATGAGCGCCGAAAGCATCGGGAGCCCCGGGAGCACCGGGAGCACCGTGAGCACCCCGACCGGACCTCGCCGGATCTTCTCCGGTGTGCAGCCGACCTCCGACTCGCTGCACCTAGGCAACGCGCTCGGGGCGGTCGCGCAGTGGGTTGGGCTGCAGGACGGCCACGAGGCGTTCTTCTGCGTGGTGGACCTGCACGCGATCACCATCCCGCAGGACCCCGAGGCGCTGCGCCGCCGCACCCTGATCACCGCCGCGCAGTACCTGGCGCTGGGCATCGACCCGGCCCGGGCCACCATTTTTGTGCAGAGCCAGGTGCCGGCACACAGCCAGCTGGCGTGGGTGCTGGGCTGCTTCACCGGTTTCGGGCAGGCCTCGCGGATGACCCAGTTCAAGGACAAGTCGAGCAAGCAGGGCGCCGACTCCGCCACGGTCGGGTTGTTCACCTATCCGGTGCTGCAGGCTGCCGACGTGCTCGCCTACGACACCGACCTGGTGCCGGTGGGGGAGGACCAGCGTCAGCACCTGGAACTCGCGCGCGATATCGCCCAGCGGTTCAACAGCCGCTTCCCGGACACCTTCGTGGTGCCCGACGTCCTGATCCCGAAGGTCTCGGCGAAAATCTACGACCTGCAGGACCCGACGTCGAAGATGAGCAAATCGGCGGCCACCGACGCCGGGCTGATCAGCCTGCTCGACGATCCGGGCAAGTCCGCCAAGAAAATTCGCTCGGCGGTGACCGACAGCGAACGCGAGATCCGCTACGACCCGCAGGGCAAGCCGGGCATCTCCAACCTGCTCGGCATCCAGTCGGCGGTCACCGGTATCGCCGTCGACACCCTGGTCGACGGCTACAGCGGGCGCGGCTACGGCGACCTGAAGAAGGACACCGCCGACGCCGTCGTCGCCTTCGTCAGCCCGATCAGGGCACGGGTGCAGGAGCTGACGTCCGACCCCGCCGAATTGGAGGCCGCGCTGGCCCTCGGTGCGCAGCGCGCCGGCGAGGTCGCCGGCAGAACCGTGCAGCGGGTCTACGACCGGTTGGGGTTCCTACCCGCAGCGGGAGCGGATTGGCCGTGAGCGGATCGGCCGAGCCGACAGAACCGAGCTTTGTCGACCGCCTTCGCGACCGGTACGGCTGGTTCGATCATGCGATGCGTGCCCGCGAGCGATTCAGTGGGAGCAACGGCGGGTTCTACGCGGCCGGCCTGAGCTACTACACGATCCTGGCACTCTTCCCGATGCTCATGGTCGGGTTCGCCTCGGTCGGGTTCATGTTGTCCAGGCGCCCGGCGGTGTTGCACGATATCGATGTCAAGGTCGTCGAGACGGTATCGGGCCCGCTGGCGTCCCAGCTGCTCGCGATGATGAATTCGGCGATCGACGCGCGGACTTCTGTCGGCATCATCGGGCTGGCCACCTCGACGTGGGCCGGGTTGAGCTGGATGTCGCACCTGCGGGTGGCCCTGAGTGAGATGTGGGCACAGACCTGCAACGACGGTTTCGTGCGCAGCAAGATATCCGACCTGTGGGCCTTGATCGGTACATTCCTGGTTATCATCGCGACATTGGGGTTGACGGCGCTGGGGCACGCCGAACCGATGCGCGCAGTCCTGAAATGGCTTGGGGCGCCGGAGTTGTCGATCTTCGACTGGATTTTCCGGCTCATCTCGGTGTTGGTGTCACTGCTGGTGTCGTGGCTGCTGTTCGCCTGGATGATCGCCCGGCTGCCGCGGGAACCGGTCCGATTCGGCGCGTCGATTCGCGCCGCGGTACTGGCGACGGTGGCATACGAGGTGTTCAAGCAGGTCGCGTCGATGTACCTGCGGGTGGTGATGCGCAGCCCCGCGGGTGCGACGTTCGGGCCGGTGCTGGGCTTGATGGTGTTCATCAATGTCGCCGGGCTTCTGCTGCTGTTCGCCACCGCGTGGGCGGCCACCATGCACCCCGAAGATGCCTGCGCGACGGCGGCCGAAGGGCCGGTGCCGGCGGCGGTCGGCCGGTGGATCCGCCTCGATGAGGGTCTGCCGGTCCGGCAGGCCGTCGCCGCGTTGGCGGCGGGGGCGGCCGGCGCACTGGCGATTTCGCGGTTCGTTCGGGGAAAACGCTGACCTTTACCGGCGCTCGGGCCACCGCCCGCCGGACATGACGGCGGCAACCCGCAAATCCCGGTCCAGCACGACGAGGTCGGCGGCCAACCCGGCCCGGATGGCGCCCACCCCGTGCAGGCCGAGGGCGCGGGCCGGGGTCGTCGACGTCGCGCGCACCGCGGCATTGAGTCCGCATCCGTGGGCCATCGCCGTGAAAAGCTGATCCATGGTCGCGGTGCTGCCGGCGATGGTGTCGGTCCCGCGCACCCGGGCCACCCCGGCGGTGACCGTGACCGGCACCGAGCCCAGCCGGAACTCGCCGTCGCCGCAGCCGGATGCGGCCGTCGCATCGGTGATCACCGCAACCCGTTCGGGGCCGACCGCCCCGGCTACCGCGCGCACCATCTCGGGGTGCACGTGCACACCGTCGGCGATGAGTTCGACCGTCACCCGCGGGTCCCCCAGCAGGGCCAGGACGGGCCCGGGGGCCCGGTGACTCAGCGGCGGCATCGCATTGAACAAGTGGGTTCCGACGGTCGCACCCAGCTCGATGGCATGCCGGGTCTGTTCGTAGGTCGCATCGGTATGCCCCACCGCGACAACGACACCGGCGTCGACGAAGCGAGAGATCGCGGTGTCGGCGCCGGGCAGCTCGGGGGCCAGGGTCACCATCGAGATGGCGCCGTCGGCGGCGTCGAGCAGGGCGTCGACTTCGGCGGGATCCGGCGGCCTGAGCCGGGTGCGATCATGGGCACCGCAGCGGGCCTCGCTCAACCAGGGCCCCTCCAGGTGGATGCCGGCGATCACGCCCGCACGGGCCGCTCGGGCGAGTTCGGCTACGGCGCGGGCAAGTTCGCCGGGCGCGGCGGTGACTAGGCTGGCCAGCATCGTCGTGGTGCCGTGCCGGCGGTGGAAGTCCGTGGCTTGGTGGGCCCCACCGGGGTCGCTGAACGACGCCCCGCCGCCGCCGTGCACATGCATATCGACGAACCCCGGCACCACGGTGGAATCCGGCAGTCGCACGTCGGGCGGTGCGGGTGGGTCGCCAGTGCCGCAGGAGACGATCAGCGGTCCCTCGGTCCGCACCCAGCCGGGTTCGAATACCGCGCCTTCGGCGACGACGGTACCGGCGTGGATCAGCGTCACGACGGGTCCGTCGGGCCGGCGTCCGAGGCGGGCCACCGTCCGCCGTTCTCCCAGAAGTAGCGGATGTCCTCCAGCTGTCGGCCCCGGGTCTCGGGCGCAAACCGGTAGACGACCAGGAAGGCGATCACCGCGAAAAGCCCGAACACGGCGAACATGCCGGCCATGCCGATCCGGTTGAGCATGGTCAGGGTGAAGCCGGCGATCACGGCGTTGGCGGTCAGGTTCGAGGTCTGCATGGCGCTGGAGCCCAGCGACCGCAGATGGGAGGGAAAGCTCTCACCGGCGAAAACCCAGACCAGGGAGCCGAATCCGAAGTTGAAGCCGATGATGAACAGCAGTACACCGCCGAATCCGAGAATCCGCGCGGCGGTGCCGTCGCTGGTTCCCGCGGCGATCACCACCGCGTCGGCGGCGATCATCGCTGCGATGCCGGCCAGCAGGATCGGACGCCGGCCCAGCCGGTCGACCAGCGACAGCGATACGCCGACCGCGGCCAGCGCGCCGACCTGAACCATCGCAGGCAGCGCCAGGCGCCCGAAGTTGCCTTCAAAACCCATGGCTTCGAACAGCTTCGGGCTGTAGTAGATGATCGCGTTTATGCCGGTGATCTGGACGAGGAAGCCGAGGACGACCACGAAAACGGTGGCGCGCAGGTAGGGTTTGCGCAGCATGTCGCCGATGCTGCCCCGGCGTTCGTTCAGGGCGGCCGCGATGCCGTCGAGGGTGGCTTCGACTGTGTCAGCCGGCTCGATCCGGGCCAGTGCGCGGCGGGCGTCTTCGGTGCGCCCTTTGAGCAGATACCAATTGGCGGTGTCGGACACCCGCGCCAGCATGGCCAGCAACACCACGGCCGGCGCGGCCGCCAGGCCCAGCAGCCAGCGCCAGTTCTGGGTCGGCGCGAACAGGTAGCCGGCCAGGTAGCCGACGATGATGCCGGCCAGGATCGTGAATTGGTAGGCGGTCAGCAGCGACCCGCGCACGCTGGCCGGTGCCGACTCGGCCACATACACCGGCACCACCACGATCGAGACTCCGATCGCCGCACCCAGGAATAACCGGGCGACCAGCAGCACCGGCAGCGACACAGCCGTCGCACCCAGCACCGCGAACACCGCGTATCCCGCCAGGCAGGCCACGAGCGACCTCTTGCGGCCGACGGCGTCGGCGAGCACGCCGCCGCTGAGGGTTCCCACGATCTGGCCGAGCACCACCATGGTGGTCAGCAGCTGCTTCTGCGAATCGTCGAGACCGAAATCGGTGTCGATGAACAGCAGCACTCCGGCGATGCCGCCGAGGTCGTAGCCGTAGATGATTCCGATGCAGGCGGCGGTGAGCCCGACCCGAACACCTTGGGCGGTCAGGCTCGTACCCCGTCGCGGCTGTTGATCGAGCGGGCCAGCAGGATCAGCCCGAAGACGACGATCGTCCCGAAGATGGCGACCCCGACCCGCACGGGCGCCGAGTCCGCCGGCGCCATCACGCCGGAGGCCTGGTTGATGGTGGCCAGCCGGCCGGGCTCGGCGGCCACGGCGGGGGCCAATGAGGGGTCGGGTTCGACCAGCGAACCGATCTGGGTGCCCACCGGTGTGCTGAACCCGTAGTCCAGCAGATGCGCGGCCTGCTCCCAGGGCGGGATCGGCTGGCGGGTGCCGTGCAGCAGGATCGCCACCAGACGCCGGCCGTCGTGGTTGGCGGCGCCGACGAACGTCTGGCCGGCATCGTCGGTGTAGCCGGTCTTTCCGCCCATGGCGCCCGGGTAGTTGTAGAGCAGCTTGTTGTCGTTGTCCAGTTGGTAGCCGGGATGGTCGCCGTGACCGGGGAAGTCGAAGTCACGGGTGGCGACGATGTCAGCGAAGACGGGGTTGCGCCAGGCGTAGCGGTAGAACAGGCCGATGTCGTAGGCCGAGGTGCTCATGCCCGGAGCGTCGAGTCCCGACGGCGAGGCCGCGCGGGTGTCGTGTCCACCGAGTTTGGCGGCCAGCACGTTGACCTTCTGCAGTGCCGCGTCCATGCCGCCGAGTTGCATGGCCAGTGAATGTGCGGCGTCGTTGCCCGATCCCATCAGCAGCCCGTGCAGCAGCTGGTTGACGGTGTAGGTGCCGCCTTCGGCCACCCCCACCTTGGTGCCCTCGGAGGCGGCGTCGTCGGGGGTGCCCTCGACGGTCTTGTTCTGGTCCAGTTCGTTGATGGAGGCCATTGCGACCAGCACCTTGATGATGCTCGCCGGCCGGTGCCGGCCGTGCGGGTCGCGGGCGGCGATGACGGCCCCGCTATCCAGGTCGGCGACCAGCCAGGCCTCGGCGGAGATGTCGCCCGGTACCGGCGGGGTGTCGGGGGCTGCGACGATCCCGCAGCCGCCCAGCGCGTTGCCGCCGACCGGGGACGCCGGCACCGCCAGCGGAATCGGGGGGTCGCCGGCCTGAGGAACCTCGGAGGAGTCGACGGCGGGCGGGGTGTTGATCTTGTAGGGGCAATCCGGTGGGCCGGGTTCGGCGACGGCTGCCGGGGCCGCGCTCAGGGTGAGTGCGCTCGACCCGGCGACCAGGAAAGCCGCTGCGGCCAGGCGTGCCGTGGAGCGTAAAAGGTGCATCGACTGTGCAGGGTAGGCGATCGGCGACCCGATTTCGGGGAGCCGCGCTGTGACTGGTGGGACAGAAGTTGCAAATGATATGCGTGAGGCATCCCCCCTTTCGCCGAGCGTGACACCACAGTCACATCTGGCGGCGAGGATGACTGTGGGGTAACGCTCGGCGGTAGTGCTGACTGTGGGGTAGCGCTCGAAGGGTGTAGGGAAGTGCCCACCGAGCGTGACTCCACAGTCACGTTTGGCGGCGGGGGTGACTGTGGAATCACGCTCGACGGGGGTGCTGACTCCGCAGTCACGTTTGGCGGGCGTAGGGAAGTGCCCACCGAGCGTGTCTCCACAGTCACGTTTGGCGGCGGGGGTGACTGTGGAATCACGCTCGACGGGGGTGCTGACTCCGCAGTCACGTTTGGCGGGCGTAGGGAAGTGCCCACCG